>NZ_CAXTTT010000107.1:0-26477 GCF_964247315.1 uncultured Nostoc sp. | reverse complement strand
CTACATCAAATTGCACAAAGGTAGAAAAGATTTCAACAATGGCCTGTCGGGGTTGTATGGAATACTTGCCGCTGTTTGAACCATAGCTGATTTCAATTATACAGCCATAGGGACAAAAGCTAATTCCTTACTGGGTAAGGATTTTACAGATTTTTCAAAAAAGTTTCTATTCTCAGTGCATAAAAACTAAAAGTTGTCGTAAAGAGTGATATGCAGAGAAGTTCATTTAGTAAGTACTACAAAAAAGGGCGTTGCTGAATCAAAGGATGATTCTTGTAGGGTGGGCGTCTCGCCCGCCCGAAATACAAGGGACGGGCAAGATGCCCATCCCACAAAACTAGCAAAATCATCCTGCAAATATGCAACGTGTTAAAACTTACCTAATTCTCTTTGCATAACCTAATTAAACAAGGAGAAAAACCATGTTAAATATCGACAGCATCACTTCTAGTTCTAACTCTTCTGTTGTTAGTCAAGAACAACTGTTCACCGAATTAACTCCCGAACAAGGAGCAATGATTGAGGGAGGAGAGTTTACAGTTTTAATTAGAGATGCCGGTCCAGCTAAGGCCGGCATACCTCCCCAAAAAGGTTTCGCTACGGTTGCGGCCCTGACAGCCAACCCGACAGTTCTTCAAATAACAAATAGCACTAAGTACAATTTGTTCTATGACCTAGCCTATGATGCTCCTAACGCTGGCAGTAATCTTTCCATTGCCCCAGGGCAAGTTTCAAATTTTCTAGGTCTAAATGCAATTGCTACAGCAAGTTGGGATCTCGATCTACTGGCGCCAGGGGTACAAAATAGGACTCAGGATCTAGCACCAGGAAGGAGATATGAATTTTACGAAGTCTAACTGAACTGGTTGTCTGACATCCTAAAGAGTCCCTACTCAGTTAGACCTAATAGTAAAGAGTGGGGTGGATATCTTTGAGCGATCGCGATCGGTGCGTCTTGAGGGACTGCCAAGCGATCGCTCTTACCAACTACTTTTGACTATACCCCAAGCAGTCAAAGGTCTGAATGAAAAAACTAAACACTAAATACAATCGGGTCACAAGACTCGATTGTATTTTATCGCCAATCATCACACCAGAAGATGAAATACCAAATAGTCCTCCAACACAGTGAAGAAGACTGCGGTGCTGCAAGTATTGCAACCATTGCCAAACACTACGGACGCACATTTACCCTCAACCGCGTCCGAGAAGCCGTAGGTACTGGTTCTAGGGGAACATCCTTGCTGGGATTGAAGCGGGGTGCAGAAGTACTAGGATTCAACGCCCGCCAAGTTAAAGCCAGTCCCCAACTAATCGACCAATTAGATCAAGCTCCCTTACCAGCCGTTATCCACTGGAAAGGCTACCACTGGGTAGTATTATACGGACAAAAAGCCAAAAAATACGTCATCGCCGACCCTGGTGTTGGTATTCGTCATCTTACTCGTCAAGAGTTAATGGCGGGTTGGGGTAATGGCGTCATGTTACTGCTGACTCCAGACGACAGTCGTTTTTATCAACAAGAATCAGATAAAATCGGTGGTCTGGGAAGATATCTGCAACGGGTTTGGCCCTATCGTTCTATTCTCGCCCAAGCGATCGCTATTAACATCGCCATTGGACTGCTTTCTTTGGCATCTCCCTTCATGATGCAACTCCTCACCGATGATGTCTTAGTACGAGGTGATACCCAATTACTAACCACCGTTGCCATTGGCGTTATCGCCATGAACTTAATTAGAAGCGCCATTAGTTTAGTCCAATCTCACCTCATCGGTCACTTTGGTCAAAGATTGCAATTAGGATTAATTCTAGAATACGGACGCAAACTCTTACATTTACCCCTTTCCTACTTTGAAGGACGACGCAGTGGGGAAGTTGTCAGCCGCATTGCCGATGTTAACTGTCTGCTTCCCGACGTAAGCGCAGTACATCCTTGATAATCGATTCAAAAGCTAATTGTGCGTAGGCTTTTAAATGCCAACTGTATTGGGGATTAAAAGTTTTGAGTATTTTGTTAATGTGAGCGATCGCCATCTGAAAACAATCTGCTACAGACGACTGCGTGGGAAAGTTGAGGGTGATTTTTCTGGCAGTCCAATAGCACACCTCTTGTAAATAAGCAGAAATATGTGCCTGTGCCACAGCACTAGATTCAGTCTGCCAAACTCTATACCAGTAAAGTGCCCAAAAGGTATCTGATTTCTCAGTTGACGACTCCAGGCAAACTTTCATACTGCGTCGCAGTTTGGCATCTGTTGCCCAACCACTAAATTGGTCTACATCAAATTGCACAAAGGTAGAAAAGATTTCAACAATGGCCTGTCGGGGTTGTATGGAATACTTGCCGCTGTTTGAACCATAGCTGATTTCAATTATACAGCCATAGGGACAAAAGCTAATTCCTTACTGGGTAAGGATTTTACAGATTTTTCAAAAAAGTTTCTATTCTCAGTGCATAAAAACTAAAAGTTGTCGTAAAGAGTGATATGCAGAGAAGTTCATTTAGTAAGTACTACAAAAAAGGGCGTTGCTGAATCAAAGGATGATTCTTGTAGGGTGGGCGTCTCGCCCGCCCGAAATACAAGGGACGGGCAAGATGCCCATCCCACAAAACTAGCAAAATCATCCTGCAAATATGCAACGTGTTAAAACTTACCTAATTCTCTTTGCATAACCTAATTAAACAAGGAGAAAAACCATGTTAAATATCGACAGCATCACTTCTAGTTCTAACTCTTCTGTTGTTAGTCAAGAACAACTGTTCACCGAATTAACTCCCGAACAAGGAGCAATGATTGAGGGAGGAGAGTTTACAGTTTTAATTAGAGATGCCGGTCCAGCTAAGGCCGGCATACCTCCCCAAAAAGGTTTCGCTACGGTTGCGGCCCTGACAGCCAACCCGACAGTTCTTCAAATAACAAATAGCACTAAGTACAATTTGTTCTATGACCTAGCCTATGATGCTCCTAACGCTGGCAGTAATCTTTCCATTGCCCCAGGGCAAGTTTCAAATTTTCTAGGTCTAAATGCAATTGCTACAGCAAGTTGGGATCTCGATCTACTGGCGCCAGGGGTACAAAATAGGACTCAGGATCTAGCACCAGGAAGGAGATATGAATTTTACGAAGTCTAACTGAACTGGTTGTCTGACATCCTAAAGAGTCCCTACTCAGTTAGACCTAATAGTAAAGAGTGGGGTGGATATCTTTGAGCGATCGCGATCGGTGCGTCTTGAGGGACTGCCAAGCGATCGCTCTTACCAACTACTTTTGACTATACCCCAAGCAGTCAAAGGTCTGAATGAAAAAACTAAACACTAAATACAATCGGGTCACAAGACTCGATTGTATTTTATCGCCAATCATCACACCAGAAGATGAAATACCAAATAGTCCTCCAACACAGTGAAGAAGACTGCGGTGCTGCAAGTATTGCAACCATTGCCAAACACTACGGACGCACATTTACCCTCAACCGCGTCCGAGAAGCCGTAGGTACTGGTTCTAGGGGAACATCCTTGCTGGGATTGAAGCGGGGTGCAGAAGTACTAGGATTCAACGCCCGCCAAGTTAAAGCCAGTCCCCAACTAATCGACCAATTAGATCAAGCTCCCTTACCAGCCGTTATCCACTGGAAAGGCTACCACTGGGTAGTATTATACGGACAAAAAGCCAAAAAATACGTCATCGCCGACCCTGGTGTTGGTATTCGTCATCTTACTCGTCAAGAGTTAATGGCGGGTTGGGGTAATGGCGTCATGTTACTGCTGACTCCAGACGACAGTCGTTTTTATCAACAAGAATCAGATAAAATCGGTGGTCTGGGAAGATATCTGCAACGGGTTTGGCCCTATCGTTCTATTCTCGCCCAAGCGATCGCTATTAACATCGCCATTGGACTGCTTTCTTTGGCATCTCCCTTCATGATGCAACTCCTCACCGATGATGTCTTAGTACGAGGTGATACCCAATTACTAACCACCGTTGCCATTGGCGTTATCGCCATGAACTTAATTAGAAGCGCCATTAGTTTAGTCCAATCTCACCTCATCGGTCACTTTGGTCAAAGATTGCAATTAGGATTAATTCTAGAATACGGACGCAAACTCTTACATTTACCCCTTTCCTACTTTGAAGGACGACGCAGTGGGGAAGTTGTCAGCCGCATTGCCGATGTCAAAGCCATCAATAACTTAGTTTCCCAAATTGTCCTGGGATTACCCAGTCAATTCTTTATTGCGGTAATTTCCTTGGGTTTGATGCTCTTTTACAGTTGGGAACTAACTCTAGCTTCCATAGTTGCATTTATGGTTGTCACGGGTGTTAACCTGCTTTTCTTACCCGCGATGCGTCAGAAAACCCGAAATTTAATTGTTTCAGGTACAGAAAACCAAGGCTTTTTGGTAGAAACATTTCGCGGCATCCAAGTATTAAAAACTACCCAAGCCACTCCCCAAGCTTGGTCAGAATATCAAGGGAATTATGGTCGCCTTGCCAACTTGGGCTGGAGTATGATGAAATTGGGACTGTATAGCAGTACGGTTACTGGCATTCTTTCCACCTTCATTAGTATTGGCATCCTTTGGATGGGTAGCTATTTAGTCATTAATCACACCTTAACAATCGGTCAATTAATGGCATATAACGGCATGAGTGGCAACTTTCTTGGCTTCTTAGGTGCTGCCATCGGCTTAATAGATGAGTTTATCACAGCCCAGATAGTCCTTCAACGCATGACAGAAGTGATTGACGCTACTCCAGAATCCAAAAATGATTTTAAAAAGCCTTGGGCACAAATTCCTGGTCATGCAGATATTACTTGCACTGAACTTAACTTTCATCACGCAGGTAGAGTTGACCTCCTACAAGATTTTTCCTTAACTATTCCTGGCGGTAAAGTCATTGCTTTAATTGGCAAATCTGGCTGTGGTAAAAGTACCCTGGCAAAATTGCTGACTGGCTTATATAAAGTCGAGTCTGGCAATATTCGTTATGGTTTTTATAATCAGCAAGACCTATCCTTAGAATGTCTCCGTCAACAAGTGGTATTAGTTCCTCAAGAACCCCACTTTTGGAGTCGTTCGATTATTGATAACTTTCAGTTTAGCTATCCCCATCTTAGTTTTGAAGAAATTGTCAGAGCTTGTCAAATTGCAGGTGCAGATGAATTTATTAGCAAACTACCTGATAAATATCAAACTGTTTTAGGAGAGTTTGGGGCAAATCTTTCCGGTGGACAACGCCAAAGATTAGCCATAGCCAGAGCCATAGTTACTCAGCCACCAATTTTAATTTTAGATGAATCTACGGGGGCACTCGACCCAGTAAGCGAAAGACAAGTACTAGATAGACTTTTATCCTATCGTCACAATCAAACGACTATTTTAATTAGTCACCGTCCCAAGGTGATACAGAGGGCAGATTTAGTTGTTTTTTTAGAACAAGGACGCTTAAAAATTCAAGGTACACCAGAAGAATTGCGCTCTTTACCTGGCGAACATTTAGATTTCTTAGATGATATTTTCTCCCCTCATAATGGGTTGGCGCTAATATCTTCCCCGGCTCATCATAATGGTAAGACTGCCACCATTAATTAAGATAATTCGTAATTGGTATGACATCATGGTTAGCAACACAAATTTTCTCCCCCCAATTCAAACAAACGAATTTCTCCCACCAATTACTCGTTGGACAACATGGGGCGGAATGTTTATTCTCTGCGTTCTCGGATTAGCTGTGCCACTTGCTGCTATTAGTAAGTATAAGGTTACAGTCCAAGCACAGGCGGTTGTGCGTCCGGCAGGTGAATTGCGAATTGTGCAAGCGGCGACTGAAGGTCAGGTGATGCACATTTATGTCAAAGAAAATCAACTTATCAAAAAAGGAGATGCGATCGCAACTATCGATGACTCCCGTCTGCAAACCAAAAAGAGCCAATTGCAAACTAGTATTCAACAATCTAAGTTACAACTAGTGCAAATCAATGCCCAGATTAGTTCCCTTAATAGCCAGATTCGAGCTGAAACTGACCGCATCAACCGGATTATTACTGGCGCCCAAGCCGAATTGAGCGGCCGCCGTCGGGAATATCAAGATAAAAATCTTACCACTGTTTCCGAACTTCAAGAAGCTGATGCCAACGTCAAAATAGCCGAGAAAGAATTGCTGGCTGGGGAAGCACAGTTAAAAACAACACAAGCAAATCTCCATGCTACTGAAGCTGCTTTGGGTGTAGCCCAGTCAAAACAGAAGCGATATGAGAGTGTAGCCAACCAAGGGGCGCTATCCCAGGATCAATTTGAAGAAGCACAATTAGCTGCCAAACAACAAGAGCAAGCGGTAAAAGCGCAAGCAGCAGCAGTGGAGGCGCAAAAACAGACAATTGAACGGTTACAACAAGCAGTATCTGCTGCCATTGCCAGAAAACAACGCGCTCAAGTTGCCGTAAATCCAAGTAATACACAAGTAACTGTTGCTACTGAGCGAATCGCTCAAGAAAAAGCCGGAGGGGAAAGCAACAAAGCAACAATAGAAAAGGAACGCCAAGCATTAGTTAACCAACGGATTGAAATTGAAAAGCAGTTAGAGCATGATACCACCGAACTCAAACAAGCCAAAATAGATTTAGCTCAAACTGCGATCGCAGCTACCGCCGATGGTATCATTTCCCAACTCAATCTGCGAAACCCAGGTCAAACTGTACGTGCTGGCGAGGAAGTATTGCAAATTGTCCCCACTGATGCACCTCAAGTTTTGAAGGCTGCGGTGGCATCTGATGAGCAAAGTAAGTTAAAAATTGGTCAAAAAGTCCAAATGCGGGTCAGCGCTTGTTCTTACCCAGATTATGGTACTCTGAATGGTCAAGTGCAGACAATTTCTCCAGATGCGATCGCTCCTCAAAAGAATGGCACAAATACATCGATGAATGGCACTACTAGCCCAAAAGCTACTGCGACTGGTGGTTTTTATGAAGTGACTATTGAACCGGAAACTCTGGTTTTAGGTAAAGGGAAAAACCAGTGTCATATTCAATTGGGCATGGACGGTAGGGTTGATATTATTTCCCGTGAAGAAACTGTGCTGCAATTCTTTCTCCGTAAGGCGAGGTTGATTAGTGATTTTTAACTTTTTATTTTGGTATATCTTGCCTAATTTTAAGTTTTAAATCACCACAAATACAGTCAACAGTCGAAGAGCTGAGTACAGATTGACCGTCGAACTAAAATTTCCGGCGCACAATAGATCATGAGGAAAATCAGGTTTGAACTTTCGGCCAAACCATCAAAACAACAAAAGAAAGCGCAAAGGAAATCTGGGTTTGTTCCGGTTGCAGCGAGGTGGCTCATTGAGCGGTCAAATTCTTGGATGGAGAGATGCAAAATTCTCGTCAAGAACTTTGAGAGAACTTTAGCTAATGCAACAATCATCGGTTAATCTTTGTTTTATTCGGCTGATGGTTAAAAGACTTGCATCCTCTTCTTAGATGTCAAATGGGTTCTATGTGTTTAACTACACTTTGGTACTGATAATACTTGTGGAGACTTGCAATGTCTGGTAATTGGGATTTTGCTCATTGGTATGCAGTGCTAGGTATTGCAATGAGTGTCAGCGCTTTGTCTGGAAATTGTGCGATCGCTCAAATTAGCTCAGATGGCAGTTTACCAACTAACTCTAACGTTACACAGAATAATAACACCCTTAATATCACTGGAGGAACACAAGCCGGAAGCAACTTGTTCCACAGCTTTAAGGAGTTTTCTGTCCCTACTGATTTCACAGCTTCCTTCAATAATGCTACAAACATTCAAAACATAATTAGCCGGGTAACGGGTGGATTAGTTTCTAAAATTGATGGATTAATTCGCGTTAACGGCAATGCCAATCTATTTCTAATTAATCCTAATGGAATTGTATTTGGTGCAAATGCTCAATTAAATATTGGTGGTTCTTTTGTAGCAAGTACAGCGAATGCACTGCAATTTGGAAATATCGGATTTTTTAGTGCTACTGATCAAAATATCCCTTCACTGTTGTTGACTATTAGCCCTTCAGCATTACTGTTTAATCAGATTAATCAAAACGCAGCGATTCAAAATAACTCAGTTGCACCTGCCCGAACAGATCCAGCAGGCTTAGACGCATTAGGTTTACGAGTACCAGATGGTAAGAGCTTACTGCTAGTAGGTGGTAATGTGACTATGAATGGGGGAGGATTAAATGCTTTTGGTGGACGAGTGGAATTGGCAGGAATTGCAGGTGAGGGGACAGTCGGACTGAATGTGGATGGTAATAATTTGAGTTTGATTGTTCCTGATGGTGTAGCTAAAGCAGATATCTCACTCAGTAATCAAGCCTTGGTTAGTACCAGTGGCGAAGGTGGCGGCGCTATTCAGGTGTGGGGTAAAGGAATTACAGTCAATGGAGGTTCCAAGATTGAAGCCAGCACTTTAGGAGCATTACCTGGAAAAGGATTGAATGTAAATGCTTCCGAATCAGTGCAAGTCGTTGGAGAATCACCTACTGGAATTCGTAGTGGTTTATTTGCTGAAACTTTTGGGACAGGAGACGCAGGAAACCTGACAATTAACACCAGGCAGTTACAAATCTTAGCAGGAGGAAAGATTTCATCTGGTACATACAATGCAGGAGCGGCGGGAGATTTAACAGTAAATGCCTCAGAATCTGTACAAGTGGCAGGTCTAACAGTTAGTGGTCAGTTTGGCAGCGACTTGTTTACTCAAAGTAGTCCTGGCGCTACAGGAGAAGGAGGAAAGCTAACAATTAATACATCTAGGTTGCTCGTCGAAGATGGAGGGCAAGTCTCAGTTTCTACTTCCGGTGAAGGTGTGGCAGGGAATTTGACCGTGAATGCCCCAGAATCAGTGCAAATAATCGGCATTCCAGATAATCCCAATTTAGGCTACACTGGTATATTTGCTGCATCTAATGGAGTCGGAGACGCCGGAGATATCACGATTAACACTAAACAGTTACTCATCCAAAATGGAGCCGGAATCATAACTGATAACGAAGATAAAGGGGTTGGAGGGAGTATAACAGTAAATGCCGAATCAGTGCAGCTAGTCGGTACTGCTATTCTTCCACAGTTTCCTAATAGATGGTATCCTAGCAAAATAAGTTCTAACGCCTATGGCACAGGGTCGGCAGGAAAGATTACGATTAATACCAATCAGTTGTTAATCCAAGATGGAGCAGCGATTTCAGCTCGAACTAACGGTAGTGGGGCTGGAGGAAGTTTGACAGTAAATGCCTCTCAATCAGTTAAACTGATAGGGCCTGCTACTAATAGTAATAGTTTATTTCCCTTTCCCAGCAGCTTGTTGACTCAAACATCAAGTACAGGAACAGCAGGAGATTTGGCAATTAATACTAATCAATTGATTGTCCGAGATGGACAACTATCTGCCAGTACTTTTGGACAAGGGAATGCTGGCAATATAAACATTGAAACTGTCACTATGAATATCATTGATAGTCAAGTGGGAAGCAGTGTTTATCGTAAAGGGTTTGCAGGAAATTTGACTATTCATGCTGCCGACTCAGTGGAAATCAGTGGAAAAATCAAATTGTTTACATCTAATATTGAAAATCCTGCTGGCTTATTTGCTCAAGTAAACACTCAAGGTGAGGGTCGTGGTGGCAACTTGACCATTGAGACAAAACGCTTGAGTGTCAGTCATGGAGGCAAAGTGCAAGTCGCTACTTTTGGTCAAGGCGACGCTGGTAATCTCACAATTCGTGCTTCTGAAATAGAGGTATTTGATACACCTGTTGATAACCTCTTTGCTACAGGGATCAATGCAGGTATTGAACTAGACGCAGACGAAACAGTTATTCCACCCAGAGGCAACGGTGGCGATTTAACAATTGAAACTGATCGCTTGAGTGTAAGAGGTGGTGCAATAGTATCGGTTGGAACTGCTGGCGAGGGCAATGCAGGTAGATTACGAATTCATGCGTCGAAATCTGTGGAAGTCGTTGGCAAATCACCAAATGGTAACTTTAACAGCCAAATCAGCGCTGCGGTTACGCCAGAAGGTACTGGTAATGGGGGAAGTTTAAAGGTTGAAACTGAGCAGATGAGTGTCCGGGATAGAGGTGAAGTCACTGTCAGTAGTACAGGTGCAGGGACGGCAGGCAACCTTGACATCCAAGCTCGTTCTCTGAGCCTGGATAATCAAGGAGCGATCGCTGCCATAACCAGATCGGGGAATGGTGGTAATATTACCCTGAAGTTGCAAGACTTGTTATTACTACGCAATCATAGTCAAATTTCTACCACTGCCGGCAGTAGTAAATTCGGTGGCGATGGCGGGAACATCACTATTAATAGCCCTTTCATTGTTGCCGTTCCCAAAGAAAATAGCGATATCAGCGCTAACGCCTTTACAGGGATTGGTGGTAAAGTTGACATTACAACAAACGGTATTTTCGGTATTCTCCCGCAAAAAAGCCTAACCGAAAATAGTGACATTACAGCGAGCTCCCAATTGGGAGTGAGTGGGGAAGTAACTATCAACAGTCCAGATACTGACCCCAGTCGCGGCTTAACTCAACTACCCTCCAACCTCGTGGATGCATCCCAACAAATTGCCCAAGGTTGCACTCCCAGAAGAGGACAAAATGCCAGTCGCTTTATCGCTATTGGACGCGGTGGATTACCCCAAAGTCCTAATGAACCGTTGCAGGGACGAGCAGTGATTACTGGTTGGGTAGATTTGCCCGCACAAGCAACAGCCATCACGGATAAATCATCTACTGCATCTATGACCAAATCTAGCGATCGGATTGTGGAGGCTCAAGGATGGATTGTTGATGGTAACGGTGATATTATGCTTGTGGCTCAATCTGGGCAAAGTTCTTCTATTCCGTCTGCCATTTCCTGTAATCAATAATTCGTTACCCCAAGAGTCTGGGGAGGAATTCCCGTGAAACCCAAGAGTTGTAAAAACAATCAGTGGCAACGAATATGTAACGGATCTAACAGATGGTTGATTCGTCTTTTTAAAACCTATGAGTTACCTGTTTTCATTCTCTTGGTTCTGGTGACAGCTTTTTTGTGCGTTATTGCTTTTCCGGTTGCTGCAACTATAAAAACACAACATATCGCTTCTCTTGGAGTGTCAATCCAAAATCCGACTGCGCAAACACAAGACTTGTTGCAACAGGGGAAAGTGCTATATGAGGCAGGACAGTTTGCAGAAGCGGTTAAAGTTTTGCAACAAGCAGTTAAAAGTTATGGCAGCCAAGGCAATGAATTGCGGCAAGCTGTGGCATTAAGTAATTTGGCGTTGGCATATCAAAAACTGGGTAATTTGACACAAGCGCAACAGGCAATTACAGATAGCTTGAAGTTGGTCGAAAAATCCTCTCCTGCCGAAAATCTTCAGGTTTTGGCTCCAATCCTGGATATTCAAGGTAGTATTCAGCTAGACTTGGGACAAGCTGAACAGGCACTTAATACCTGGCAACGTGCGGAAGCCAGCTATAAGCAATTAGGCGATCGCAATGGCATTACCCGCGATCGCATCAATCAAGCACAAGCATGGCAAGTTTTGGGATTTTACCGTCGGGGTTTGACAATCTTGACTCAATTGCAGCCTGAGTTACAATCAAAACCTAATTCAGTCAGTAAAGCAGTAGAATTACGGTCTTTTGGGAACGCTCTGCAATTAGCAGGAGATTTGAATCAATCCCGTCAGGTATTACAGCAAAGTTTGTCAATTGCCCAAGAATTGGATTCTCCCCAGGATGTGAGCGCGGCTTTATTCAGTTTAGGCAACACGGCACAAGTACAGCAAGATTTTAAGGGTGCAATACAGTTTTATCAGCAAGCTGCTGCGATCGCTCCTAACCCGATTAGCAAAGTTCAGGCTCAAGTTAATCAGTTGAACTTACTAGTCAACACAAGACAAACAGCCGCCGTGCAGACACTATTGCTGCAAATCCAAACTCAACTGGCACAACTACCTGCTTCTGTGACAACTATTTATGCGCAGATTAATCTAGCTCAAAGCTTGATGAAATTTGGGACTACACCCCAAGCGATCGCTCAAATCTGCGCAAGAGCCATGCAACAAGCTGAAGATTTGGCAGATAAACGAGCCGAAAGCTTTGCCATTGGCACTCTGGGCAGTGTATACGAACAAACTAAACAATGGTCAATTGCCCAGAACCTCACCCAACAGGCACTAAACATAGCCCAAACAATCAATGCCCCAGATATCGCTTATCGTTGGCATTGGCAGTTAGGACGCTTGTTAAAACAGCAGGAAAAGATTGAGGGCGCTATTGCCACCTATGATACTGCGATCGCTGAGTTGCAGACTCTCCGTAGTGACTTAGTAGTTGTGAATCGAGATGTCCAGTTTTCCTTTAAAGAAAGTGTAGAACCGGTATATCGAGAGTCCGTAGAATTATTGTTGCAGTTTCAGCAAACTCATCCGAGCGAACCAATCCTAGACAAAGCTAGACAGAGGATTGAAGCACTGCAACTAGCGGAATTAGATGACTTTTTCAGGGAAGCTTGCATTAATGCCAAAACTGTTTTGCTTGACACAATAGTAGATAAAGATAATCCTACAGCCGCGATCGTTTATCCAATTATTCTGCCCGATCAGCTCCAAGTAATTGTCAAAATTCCTAAACAACCACTGCGTAATTATACAATAAAAAAGTCACAGAATGAGGTAGAAGGTACTATAAAACAACTTAGAGAGTATCTATTAGAACCAGATCGGACTGAGGAAGTGCAGGCGCTATCACAGGAAGTCTATGGGTGGTTAATCAAAGAAATTGAGTCAGATTTAAAAGATAGTGGAGTCAAAACCCTTGTATTTGTACTGGATGGAATATTGCGAAATGTGCCAATGGCTATATTGTATGACGGTCAGCAATATCTAGTAGAAAAATACGCTGTAGCACTCAGCTTAGGACTTCAGTTACTCGCATTCAAACCCTTGACACAAACAAAATTCAATGTACTAGCTGCCGGGTTAGTGCAACCACCACAAGGCTTTCAACAGCAATTTCCACCGCTACCAGAAATTAAATCAGAATTTGACTCTATTTCCCAAGCGATCGCTTCTACCACCCAGTTATTAGATCGAGACTTCAATAGCAAAAACCTAGAGAATAAGGTAAATACTGTACCATTTAATGTGTTACATCTGGCAACCCACGGTCAATTTAGCTCCAGTGTTGAGAATACTTTTATACTTGCAGATGATGGGCCGATCAACGTCACGCAATTTGATAGCCTGCTGCGCCGTCGGGATCAAAGTCGCTCAGAAGCTTTGGAAATGCTAGTGTTAAGTGCTTGCCAAACTGCTACTGGTGACAATCGCGCCACGCTAGGGCTAGCAGGAGCATCTGTGAAAGCTGGCGCCCGTAGTACCTTGGCTTCACTATGGTATATCAGTGATAAATCTACTGCGATCTTAATTGGTGAATTTTATCGTGAGTTAGTTAAAAATGAGGTGACAAAGGCTGAAGCCTTGCGTCGTGCCCAAGTCAAGTTGTTAAAAGATTATCCCAATTACAGTCGTCCTGGTTACTGGGCACCTTATGTTTTAGTTGGTAACTGGCTTTGACAAACTCTATCCACTTATTGAAGTTTCTAGAGATTACCCTTCTGGAGAGTGATAGAAGCTGTTCATGAGCGATCGCTGCCTAATTGCAACGCGGCTCAAAAGTTGAATTAAAATATCGGCATCAAAATTTTAATTCAACATAGTCAATTAAAAAATTGGTACTACTGGCTAGACCAAAACTGCACCCAAGCAGAAACAGAAATGTTTCTTAACATCCATTGGGAATGCGCTCGCTTTCCTCGGACGCTTTTGTTACTACGGGGAAAGAATCTTTTGTTTACCATTCCCACCATTGTGAGGAAGAATGGATTTATATTTTATCGGGACAAGCGATCGCAAAAATCGACGGAGAAGAATTTGAGGTTTTCCCAGAGACTTTATGGCATTCCCAACTCCTTCAGTAGCCCACCATCTCAGGAATACAGGAGACGAAAACTTAGTTTACTTAAGGGGAGAAAATCTGGATGTGGAATTTGCAGATTTTCCCCATCGGGGAAAACGCATGGTTCGACGTGGCGATTCTGTGGAAATCTTTGATCGAAAGGACGCTAAAGCATTTGGTTAGGCAGTTAGTCTCAAACCCCGCATTTAGCGATCTGGCAACCCAAGAATGCGCTTGTGAGGCTGGAGAAAGGGCAAGGGATTAAAAACTTTTCCCCCTTATATCATGTACACAAGCGTGAAACTCAAGCCGAAAATCACGATTGCTGACCACTTTGCACAGATGGAAGATGCACGCATAGATCGCACTAAGCGTCACAAGTTAATTGACATTATCAGCATTGCCGTGTGTGCAGTAATATGTGGGGCGGATAGTTGGGTGGCAATAGAGATGTATGGCTGTGCGAAGTATGAGTGGTTAAAAACATTTTTAGAACTACCAAATGGCATTCCGTCACATGATACATTTGCACGAGTATTTGCATAAAATTTACCCGCAACAGTTCCAGGAACAGGGCGGCCGCATCATGTCAATAAGCCAAGTATATTCTCAATAACCTCAAAGATAATGTCATTAACGCTTGCTTATTGCCAAATTTTTAGGCATCGCTTGATCTGTTTCTCCCTCAGAAGTCATCAGAAGAATGTTTGCACGGGTGATGGTTCTTGCCTTGTTTACCTTTTTTAATTAGCGTTTGCAGATGAGAAATTTCATCTTCATTTAAGTCTACAATGTACTTTTTTACCATGCTACTACCTGATTTTTCAGTAGCTTATCAAAAACAGGGGCTACCCAGCAAAGTTGCCTTGGCAGACTACTAGGCAGAGGAAAATAAGAAATATTCAGATTTTTTTATAGTATCTGGAATAACACCTTGCATTCGATTCATTAATGCAATTAGTGTTAGAAATCCAATAGCTGAAGAAGTCAGAACTCAGGAGCAAAGCCGGAGACGCTCCGCGAACGCTAACGCAAAAGTTTTCGGTCTACTGAGTTTGAGAGATGTGGTATACTTCAGGTAACTTGATGCTAGCATTGTTAATGCTAGAGGTTAAGGTTAAGAAATTTGTAGTCAGAAGAGTGCCTTATTTTATACCTTAAACTGAATTTAGCTTACCTTAGATGCTAATCAAGATAAATAGTGAAATCACTCAATTTATCAAGGAATAAAGAACGTGGAAGTTATCGGCACCTCTGGCAACGATATTCTAATAGGCGGTTCGGGTGAAGACTATTTAGTGGGAGAACGTGGTAATGACACTCTTACTGGTAGTAGTAGTGGAGATACCTTTGTCCTGAATTACTCAGGTGGAGGTACTGATACAATTACAGACTTCACGGTTAGCGAGGATGTTCTTCAAATTACTACCCTTGAGCATACCTCAAATTCTGCTATGATATCTATCTCTAACATAACTGCCTCTGAATTGAAATCAGCTGCTCGTGCTGTATCCAGCAATTATTTAAAACTTACCCCTGCTCCTGCTCTATCCAGCAAAGCCAGCCAAGATTTAAAACTTACCCCTGCTCCTGCTTTATCCAGTAAAGCCAGCCAAGATTTAAAACTTACCCCTGCTCCTGCTCTATCCAGTAAAGCCAGCCAAGATTTAAAACTTACCCCTAGTATTGGCAAAAATTACAATATAGAAAACTACTACATCTCAGCTTACGGAACTGCTAATGATTCCGATTTTTTGTCATATGACACAAGCACTGGTTATTTATCTTTCAACCAGTCGCCAATAGCTTGGTTAGGCCCAGGTCTGAACTGGAGTCAAGTTACTGTAGTGCTTCTTTGACAGAGTTAGTAATTCAAAACCTAACCTCGCTAGCAAAGTTTCTTACAAACACTGAGGTAGGGAAAAAGTTCGCACAACTATTACTAAAGTCGTGTTCTATCTTCCAATCAAGAAACTTTTCAGGGTTAGGAGACAAGTTTAGTGAGTTTAAGAAGTTGCTTGAGTTGCAATTACCATTTAGGGTTATCGGGCTTGGTGATTTTAGTAGGTACGATTGGCATAGAAAGAGGCGATCGCACATACGCTCAGGTCACTGCCGATCCCTCTTTGGGAACTGAAGTGGAGCCAATCAACGGCGGAATTTACCAAATTACAGGAGGTACAGCCGTTGGGGATACAAATCTCTTCCATAGTTTCAGCAACTTTAGTGTTAAAAGTCCAGAGACAGTAGATTTTCTGAGCGCCCCTAGCATCAGCAATATTTTGGTGCGAGTTACAGGAGCAAACCCTTCCGATATCCAGGGAACACTTAAAGCTCAAGCTAATCTCTTTTTAATAAATCCCAAGGGCATCATATTTGGAAAAAATGCCAGATTAAATCTTGGCGGTTCATTTATCGGAACAACAGCCAGTGCGATCCAGTTTTCAGGTGGTGGAGAATTCTCCATGACTTCACCCGTCAATCCGCTTAACCCCTTGCTTAGTGTGAATCCTTCCGCATTTCTATTTAATCAAATTGCATCTGACCCTATTAGCTCGATTCAAGTTAATAAAACGCCAATTATTCCACTATCTGTTCCTGAGAGTCGGAGTTTAGTACTACTGGGAGGCGATGTGAATTTAGAAGGAGCGGTACTGCAAGCTCAAAATGGTCGAATCGAATTAGGAGGATTAGCAGGAACAGGAACGGTACGATTGAACATTGATAACAACAATTTCCACTTAATTTTTCCTGATAATGTAGCGCGAGCAAATGTATCTCTTACCAAGAAAACTGGAGTAACTGTTACTGGTAAAGGCGGTGGTGCTATCCAAATACAAGGCAAACGCGTTACACTCGCCGATAATTCAAAAATTACGGTTAATACGCTAGGCTCAAAATTGGGAGCAACATTAGTGGTGAACGCATCGGAGTCAGTAAAACTTCTGGAAGGAAGCCGTCTGGTAAGTGATACACAAGGATCTGGAAATGCAGGAGAATTGAAGATTGAAACTGGGCAGTTGATTGTTCAGGATGGGGCGCAGGTTTCAGCTTCCACTTTTAGTCAAGGAGATGGAGGAAAGTTATCCGTAACCGCAACAGACTCTATCAAACTCATTGGAACCTCATCACCACAAGGTAATAATCCTAGTGGCTTGTTTACTGTAACAGAAGGCATTGGAAATGCCGGAGAATTGACGATTAAAACTGGGCAGCTGATTGTTCAGGATGGAGCAAGAATTTCAGCTTCCACTTCTAGAGAGTCTACTGGAAAGGGGGGAAGCATCATAGTTAAGGCTGAAGAATTAAAGGTCTTAAATGGCGCTGACATAACTGTGAGCAGTCTAGGCAAAAAACAAGCAGGTGATTTGGAAATAACCGCTCGTTCTATCAACTTGGATAACTACGGCAAGCTCATTGGTCAAGCTAACTCTGGTGATGGTGGCAATATAAAGTTGAACTTGCAAAACTTATTGTTACTGCGTCGCAACAGCGAAATTTCTACCAACGCGGGCATCAAAGGGGGAGCTGGAAACGGCGGTAACATCACAATTAATGCACAGACGGGCTTGATTGTAGCTGTACCAAGAGAGAATAGTGATATCACTGCTGATGCATCTCAAGGAAAAGGTGGAAGAGTTGACATAGGTGCTTCCGGCATCTATGGTATTCAATCCCGGCAAGATAGGACAGATTTGAGTGACATCACTGCTTCTGGCGGAAACCCTGAGCTTAATGGAACTGTGGAAATCAACACACCTGATATCGACCTCAACAGTGGTTTAATAAATTTACCAACAATATCACCAGCTCCCCAAATCGCTCAAGCCTGCAACAGTCCCAATTATGCTCAAAGCAAGTTTGTAGTCATTGGACGAGGTGGTTTGCCACCCAACCCCAACGCTCCCCTGAACACTGATGCAGTTTGGATAGATTTAGATACGCCTATTTCAGGTGAAGATAACCGCCCTAGTACTATCCCTTCTCCAAATCCGCTAAAAGTTAGTCTACCTACTCAAATTGTGGAAGCTACTGGATGGGTAACTAATGATAAGGGTGAGGTAGTCCTAACAGCTTCTACATTAACTACTACACCCCATAGCCCAGCCTTGATATTAGCCAAGTGTCATGTCCCGTAAACCTCGTAAACGTTGCTTTCATATTTATATACTTAGAAAACATCGCAGTTTTTTTCGTAGTATTCGTTGGTTTTTGAAAACCTCATACCTGGGAGCAAGTTTGCTGTTAATTTTATGGGGACAATTTTTCAACTTGTTGGTAATCGGGACTATGCAAACTCCAGTTTTTGCAAAACTTCCAGAAAACGCTCCCATTGTGCAAAGTCTGCCAAACCCTTCACAACTAGCGCAACAAGGTAAAAGCTTATATCAACAAGAAAAGTTTGCTGATGCAGCTAAGGTTTGGCAACAAACAGCCCAAGTTTATCAATCTCTTGGGGATAAGCCTAACGAAGCCGAAGTGCTGAGCTTGATGTCGTTGGCTTACCAACAACTTGGACAATGGCAACAAGCTAGTGTAGCGATCGCACAGAGCTTAGAAATCCTTCAAAATAACCAACTGCAAACCAAAGAATCCAAACTCATTCTCGCACAAGCCTTAAACACTCAAGGAAATCTGCAATTAGCACTAGGGCAAACAGACCAAGCACTGACTACTTGGGAGCAAGCTAGTGCCACTTATAAACAAGCAGGTAATAATACTGGAGTTATTGGTACCCTGATTAACCAAGCTCAAGCGTTGCAACACTTAGGTTTTTACCATAGAGCCAACGAAACACTAACTGAACTTGAAAAAACTCTCGAAAATCAACCAGATTCTCTACTCAAAGCCACGGCTGTGCGTAGCCTTGGCAATGCTTTGCGAGTGGTTGGTGATTTGGACAAATCCCGCCGTATCCTGCAAGAGAGTTTAACCCTCGCTCAAAAGCTAAAATCTCCCCAGGAAATTGCTGCATCATGGGTGAGTTTAGGCACAACAGCCCAAGCTCAGCAGGACTTTGCAAGTGCATTGAAGTTTTATCAACAGGCACAAGCTGCATCCACCTCATTAATAACTGGAATTCAAGCACAACTCAATCAGCTGGACTTATTGGTAGAAACTAAATCGTGGTCAGATGCTCAAGTATTGTGGACTCAAATTCAGCCTGAAATTATTAACCTACCAGCGAGTCGAGCAGCAATTTATGCTCAAATTAATTTTGCTCAAAATTTAATGCGGCTAAGACAGTCCGACACCTTCAACGCTCCTTCGCAGACACAAATAGGTCAATTGTTAGCCACTGCTGTTCAACAAGCTAGAAATATAAAAGATACTCGTGCTTTAGCTTATGCTTTAGGATATCTGGGTGGACTGTATGAGCAAACCCAGCAATACAGCGAGGCTCAAGACCTCACCCAACAAGCCCTAAATCTAGCCGAAACTATTGAGGCATCAGATATTGCCTATCGTTGGCAATGGCAGTTAGGAAGACTTTACAAAGCTCAGGGAAATATTACAAAAGCGATCGCTAATTACAGCCAAGCTGTAAACATTCTTAAGTCTTTGAGTAGCGATTTGGTTGCTATGCATCCAGACGTGCAGTTTTCTTTCAAGGAAAGTGTAGAACCCGTCTATCGCGAGTTTATCGAGTTGAGCTTGCAACAAACTGGCAACCAACAATTTACTCAAGAAAACCTCAAGCAAGCCCGTAAAACAATCGAGTCTCTACAGTTGGCAGAACTAGACAATTTTTTTGGATCAGCCTGCTTGGATCCCAAGGTAGAGATAGATCGATTGGTTGACCAGGATAAATCAGCAGCAACTATCTATGCAATTATTTTGGCTGGGCGATTAGAAATTATTATTAAGTTGCCCGATCGAAAAGAACTCCGCCACTATACGACAGTCATAGACCAAAATACAGTTGAAAACACAATATAGCGATTCCCAATTGCATGGAATACAGACCTAACAAGAACAGGCCCTTTCCTTCTAACGTTGGGGAGTAAGATTCAAAGCCTCTCTCCTTTTAGGAGAGAGGTCAAAACTGTGTACTGCACCCAAGCGAGAACCGCTATAGCAGACTTGGGAGAATATCTGCGGGATATCACCCGAACTTCTCAAGTGAAAAAGCAGTCCCAACAGTTATATGACTGGTTGATCCGACCAGCCGAAGCAGGGTTAGTCAAAAGTGGCATAAAAACCTTAGTATTTGTACTAGATGGCTCTTTACGGAATATTCCGATGGCAGTTCTCTACGACAAGAAACAGCAGAAATATCTGGTAGAGAAATATGCGATCGCTCTCACTCCTGGTCTGCAACTGACCGATCCGAAACCTTTCCAACAGGTACAGTTAAACGTCTTAACTGGCGGAGTCAGCGAGAAACGCCAAATAGGAGATATAGAGTTTCCCCCTCTCAAAAATGTAGCACTTGAATTGAAAGTTATTCAATCACAGGTGTCTAAAACTAAACAACTTTTTAATCAAACATTTACCGAAACTAACCTTCAAAATCAAATAAAAAAGGTTCCTTTTTCTGTTGTACACCTAGCGACCCACGGTAAGTTTAGTTCCAACCCTGAAGAAACTTTTATTCTGGCTTGGGATCGATTGCTGAAGGTCAAAGATTTTGTTAATTTATTTCGGCAAAGCGGCTCTAGTCAGTCTAATGCCATTGAATTACTCGTCCTCAGCGCTTGTCAAACAGCAACCGGAGATAAACGAGCGGCTTTAGGATTAGCAGGGGTGGCGGTACGGGCAGGGGCACGCAGTATTCTGGCAACCTTATGGTCAGTAGACGATGAGTTTAGCAGCAAATTCATGAGTTATTTCTACCGAGAGCTAAAAACTGGGGTAACTAAAGCCCAAGCAGTCCAGCACGCTCAAATAGCTGTTCTCAATAATGAAAAACGTCCCTATTTCTGGGCACCTTATGTGTTAGTGGGTAATTGGTTATAAGCCACCAAATTGCTTTCATGCGATCGGGGAGATTTTCATCTAAATCTACTGAATTATTACAATCACTCTTCAGCTTTATAGTAATGAACAATGGGTTCTTCGGCAATGTCTTGCAAGCCCACAGATTTTAATAAGTTAGCCCAATCCTTTTGTAGGATATCATTTTGTAAATTGGTACTCCGAAGGCTAGCTAAATTTGTTATGGCATCGTACCAAATATTATTAGCAATATAAGCTATATATTCTCTTGATTTTACTGCTTTTAACTGGCTCTCAAGTTCATGAGTCAACGCGACCCGTTGCACTAAACCATCAATATAAAAGTACCCAGATGTTTTTCGTAAGTCACTACAATAAACTTTCAAATACCAGTGATAATTTTTATTTACATCTAAAGAAAATTTTTGTTGTTGCGGAAGGCTAATGCTGATAAATCCAGGCTTTTCAGGTAGGGTTAGCCGAATACGGTAAATATCATCTTCTATTTCATTGAGCAACACAAATTCAGCAGAGTGTAAATTTGGGGGCAGATTGGGAATGTAAAACCAAAAGGTTGGATATTCACTAACTGTTAATGCTAGGAAAGATTTTGAGGAGATAGTTTGGGTTTGGAGTAACGTTCCTTTTTGGACTGAACTAAAAGTTTCTTCACCAGGTACTATAGCAGTGACAGGCATACTGAGGACAGAACAAGCATCTCTGCTTGTCCCTCCTTTGCGGCGACCAGTAGGTATACCGTTATCTGGAAAGTTAGGTCGCGTAGAGCTAATGGGTGTATCAAAAAAAGGCTTGTTAGCTGAATCAGTAAGCTGCGCCCATACCGTTGGAGAATAAGTTGGAAAGCTAAGAAGTACTAAGGAGACAATATAAGCAAGTTTTAGCCTTTGGAAAAGTAATAATTTTTTGCCGTTCATAATTCGTAATCCAGATTTCTTTTGCTAAGTTGAAAATCAAAATGCTGTTCTATCCCATACACAATTACTATTTGGGTAGCCACTAGCGCTAAAGCCGCAGGAACAAGTGGCACCCACCCTGCTTGTATAAAAATATCTAAGCAAATTACATATAATGACAATAGCGCTGTAGCTCCAGCTACTCCCAAGTACAGTGGCTGCCGAATCCGCAATGCCAGAGTTCCTCCTATTAGTGACCATCCCCATATCCAGAGTGCTTCCACCGACCTTGGCCACCACCAAAGTAGAGGTCTACGATCTAGAACAGCACTGATAATTTGACTGATGGCGTGTGCTTGTACAAACACACCCGGTATCTGCTTTTGATTGAGTGGTGCTTTAGCACTGTAAGGAGTTTTCCAATAATCAGTAGTGCTGGGAGCAGTAACACCAATCAGAACAATACGATCCTTCAAGAACTCCTGTAATTGAGGGTTTATCCGCTCGTTCAGGACATCTTTGAGAGACACTTGTTGAGCAATATTTTGTAAAGACGGGAGAGAGCGATAATTGAGCAATAGTTGGTAGCCTTTTGCATCCACTCCTTGGTAGCCACTAGTGTAAGTTTTTAATTGCTTAAACAAGACATTCCCGATTTGTAACTGCCCCTTTGGGGTAATATCTGCTTTGATACCTTTTCCCTCTAAGTAGTTAAGTGCGATTTGGAGGCTGAAAGAATATTTTGCACCACAGGGAGATGTTACAGGAGGAGTCAAGTGCAAAAGCTGACGGCGGGCAATTTCATGATTATCTGCGACAAAATCGCTAAAACTTAAACGTTCTTCTGGGACTTCAGGAGGTGGAGGAGTGGCTTCTGGGGCACCATCAAGAGGTGCAGGAACTTTACATACAGCAAAAAGGCGGTTATCTTGTTTGAGACGAGTCCCTAAATCTGCAAAGTCTGGCTCTACAGGGAAATCGCGGTAAATATCTAAACCAATAGTTCTTGGTTGAAACCGATCCAGTTTTTTCAACAGTTGAGCTAACGCTTGATCTGATAGAGACCATCGCATGTTCATTTTCATTCCATTTTGATACTGAATATCGGCTTCATCAACAGTAACTATCAAGAAACGCGAATCTGATTTTTCCTCTGGCCGCATCCCCATTAGCTGGTCAAAAGCTTTTAGTTCTGATAACTCCAATAAGCCAAATGTTCTCAATCCTATTACTAAAATCGTGATTATTAAACTTGACAAAAGCATTTTTTGAACTTTAAACCATCGAGACTGAAATTGGGTTATGTAGTTATTTCGTTGGGGTTTATTATTTAAGGTTTCTGGTTTTTTGAAAAAGTCTTTCCAAGTTGGCGGTACTGCTGCTGGATTTTGGCAGACTACAGGTAACCACATTGCACAGGGATATCTATCTGCAATACCATGTAATTTTTCTCTTGATTCTCGTACTGCTAAGTGTAGAGACTCACCACTGGCAAATTTGTCCAAAAAATTCTTTAAAAATTCCTGCGCTACCAAGTCATGCACTGGTTCGCGCATCACAATAATTTGGGGGATATGCAAATCTTCTAATTGATGGGCTAATCCTAAGCCATCACAAGAATTGAAAATAGCTAATTGCAATCCTCTACTTACGGCTTTCTTCAAGGCATACTTTAGCTCATCAATTGTTAAACAATCAGTTTCATTAATATAAATTTTACCACTCTTCCCATCTTGTTGACTAAAACTATGACCTGCAAAAAATAAAATGTCCCAGTCTTGTTCCCAAAGTCGGTTGTTAATCTGATTGCGTTGTGGCTCTACGAGAAAAGTTATTTCTGCATTTGGTAATTTCTCTAGTAGCTCTCTATCTTTATCAATAAAAATTCCCTGGCTGTTACCCAAAATAGCGAGAATTTTTACCTGAGATTTAGCGATGAGTGTTTTTGTTTTTGGCAGATATTCATACTCTAGTCCGCTTAAGGCAACTTCTGCTTTTGAGTAGTCTTCAAAGAAATTCCATAGCTGCCAAGGAAGACGACGCAACCAAATATCATCTGTTTTGATTAATATTCGCATCGTGTCATCAGCTCAGTCTTATTAATAACAACACTGAGATAAATGGTTTTACTACAACAAAGTCAGCTTATGGCTTAGTTTATTGACTCTATTTTCAACAATCTAGATAACCTGATGCTCGTATATTCAGTTTTGAAAGTTAGTATTGGGCACCTCCTAAATTATCTATATCTACCATTAGTCTTTCACATCATTTCTTTGAGTTAAAAGGAAAAAATATATGGCTCTACCCTCAATACCAGTTAAAAAAGATGTAGTATCGGCTTTAAATGCTAATTTTGTGACAAAAGACATCTCTGCCACTTTACTGACAGATGTGCGAGACAATCTGGTTACATCTGACAGCATTTCAAGTCAGACAGTTCGACAATTGGAGACTGCTATTCTAGAGATCGGGCCGCGTCCTGAATCGGGTAGAATTGTTGGTACACCTGAAGACGATTTTCTTGGAGGCACGTCTGGGAACGATCAAATTTTTGGCTTGGCTGGTAACGATATTATCGTAGGTTTATCTGGCGACGACCAAATCTTTGGTGACAATGGATCTGACCTGATTATTGCTGGATATGGGAGCGACAATATTGAGGCTGGCAGCGGCGACGACCAAGTGTTTGGTGATGCTGGGAATGACATTATTAACGGCGGTGATGGCGTTGACGTAATCAACGGGGGTGACGACAATGATCGCATTATCGGCGGTAATGGAGGAGATCGAATCTTTGGTGACGCTGGGAATGACTTTATTAATGGTAATGCTGGAGCTGACAACATCAATGGTGGGGATGGCGCAGACTTAATTTATAGTGATGCCGGGAACGATCGCGTTTTTGGGGGTTCTGGGAATGATGACATCTCTGGTGGCAGCGATAACGACTCACTCAACGGCGATCTTGGGGATGATGTTGTCGAAGGCGACACTGGCAAGGATACACTTTTTGGTGGGACTGGCATCGGAGATGACACTCTCAGTGGTGGAGATGATACAGATTTATTAATTGGTGGAGCTGGCAACGATTCGTTATCAGGTGATAATGGAAGCGATCGCTTGATTGGTGTTGAACCGTATGCCCCAGGATTTGGCTTTGGTAGTGGCGAACTTGATACCTTAACTGGTGGTGCAGGCAGCGATACCTTTGTTTTAGGGGCAGGAACTGAAATTTTTTATCGTGGTGGTAGAAATACTGACTTTGCACTCATCACTGACTTTAATATCAACCAGGATCTCATAGAACTAACACTATCAAGTAAGGTTAGCCTAACTGAGTTTCAGACTCCTCTTCTTACCTTGGGTGCCTCCCCTGTTGATCTCCCACCAGGAACAGCAATATCTTTTGACAACGACCTGATTGCAGTTGTTCAAGGAGTTACGATTTCAGATTTTAACAGTGGCTTTGTTTTTGTTTAAGCCCCTGAAAATCTACTTTTTACATAATAATTAAGGCGTTTTTGACTGAGTTGAAGAAAGCCAGTTAATCAAAGGGGTGTACGGGGTAGGGTGTCGGGCAAGATGTTCGCTATACCTACGTCTAACACCCCATACCCGCACCAAAGGGGCTTAGTCAAAAATGCCTTTTACCAAAACACTAAATCAACTGCTTTTAATTCTCTACATGAGATTGCATTTATTGATTTAAAAGTAGAAGGAAAAGTATGTTAAAAAACTTTTGGTATGCTTGTGAACAAAGCTCGGCTATTACAAGCAAACCCAAGCTTGTAAAGATGTTGAACCAACAATTTGTTCTGTACCGCAACTCTCAAGGACAAGCGATCGCTCTGTTTGATGTGTGTCCTCACCGCGGCGCATCCCTATCTAATGGCTGGGTAGAGGACGATTGTATTTGCTGTCCCTATCATGGTTGGAAATATCAAGCAGATGGTGCTTGTATTGAGATTCCTGCCAATCAGCCTGGTGTACCTATTCCTAAGAAAGCACGCTTAAATACCTATCCAGTTAAAGAAAAATATGGCTTTGTCTGGCTATTCTGGGGAGATATCCCTGAGAAAGAATGTCCTTCAATTCCATCACTTCCTGAATTTGATGCCCCTGGTTGGCGAGCTGTTTACGGGGAATTGCAATGGAACACTCACTACACTCGCGTATTAGAAAACGCGATCGACATCTCTCATGTCCCCTTTATTCATCTTAATTCCATTGGAAGTGGCATCGCAGATCAACCAAGAATTGAAGAATTCGATGTCTGTGTGGAAAAGTGGAGTGCGAGTGCTACTGTCTCGGCCAGCCAGTCTCACAAAACTAGAGGCTTCTGGAAAACAATTCTCAACCAACAAGGCTCGCGTCCCCTGAAGGTAACACTCTCTTTTTATATGCCCAACATTAGTCGGCTTGAATTTGATTGTCCCATTGGTAATTTTAAGATAATCCTCTTTATTGTTCACGTACCGATTGACGCTAACACAACGTTGAGCAAGTGGATCGTTCTTCGCAACTTTATTACCGTACCCTTTGCTGATAGCGATGCGCGAAGGCGAGCTTTGAACCCGAATTTCTCACAAACTCAGAAAAAAGCGGAGGTTAAAACTGGTAAAAT
>NZ_CAXTTT010000106.1:0-26883 GCF_964247315.1 uncultured Nostoc sp. | reverse complement strand
TTGACAGAAATTGGGAAGGGTGTGTCTGTAATTAAAGTTGAGGCAGATGCACTGAGTGCAGATATTCAATCAGCGCTGAAATCAATTGAGCTAGCCTTAAGTGTTATTCCACTACCAGGCTAATTGAAAACGATTTTTAATTACTATTTAGTTTACGAAGATATTAAATAACAAAATTGATACATGATCTAACAAGTCGCTGTACCGGAACGCCGCAAGTTGATCAGTTGACTAGCAAAGGTTATCTGTGTCCTGAGATAGCATCTTGTGTGAGCATTAAGCTTTGTGCCATTGCTTTATTACCGCTAAAAGCAGAAAATTTACAACTTTAATTCCAGACTAAAATTCCCGAACAATATCTTACCCAATTCCTTAAAATCTGACCCAAACAATTGGGATACACTAATCTTCGCCTTCTCGCACACAGGAATAATCAATTTCACCAAATGATAAGGTTGACTTTGATTTCTTGTTGAGGCTATCCTCAATGATTCCATGATCCCACCTAAATCTCCCAATAACTTTAAATCTTTTCCAATTGCTTGTTCAAACACTAACAAAATTAATTGTAATTTTCGGGTTAAGTCGATCGAGATGGGTTTATATCCTAATAGGGGAGTAAGTGCAATTAATTCGCTAATTCCTTGAATATTAACTTGAAATTTCTCTATTTTCTCTTCGCCTTTAATTTCCTGTCCTAACCACCCGTAACAGCGAGAACAAGATCCCGCAGGTGAAAACCTAGCCATCACAGGTAAACGCGAACCACAATGAGGACATTTTTCTATTAATCGCTGTTTGTGAATCAAACAAAATTCTACATCCATAAATGACCATAATAATGGTTCATAAATAGTTTTGTTCTCCTGCATCCACTCTTCCCAACAACAAGGACACCAAGCGCGATAGTTCCGAAATAACCCCTTGTCATAAATCATTCCTTTCCAGCTTAAAAGGGTCAAAAAGCGTAAATCCTGACGCATTGTTAACTCTTCTAAGACAGTGACTAACTTTCCTGTCATTTCTCGCATTCCGTTGATAGTCGGTTTAGCATCCCTATTTCCCAATAGGTGACTCAGATTTTTTGCCAATAGCTCAGATTTATCCTTATCTTTGAGGATAAGTGGCGCAATTTCTCCCATAACGAGCTTTTGAGAGGTTAAACAATGCGCCTGCGCCAAACGATGGAGATAGCTACTAAGACTTTCCGTGTAGGGAGTTCCCACCGCCACAGGTTCAAGAAAGAATAACCGACTCCGTTGCGGGATTTCTAAAGGTTTTAGGTTCCAATGTTCTGAATAAATAGTCATCCCTCTTGGATTAACCTAAACGCTGGTACTTAAGTTTTAAAAGCCGAATTTCAGGGATTAGTTTTCGATTCACTCTTAACCTCAATACCGTAATTAATAAAGAAATCGGAGACAGATATCTCCAAAGCTGCCGCTAACTTAACAATATTTTTTAACGAAGGGTTACGCTCTCCGGTTTCGATGCCTGAGATGTAGTTGCGATGAAGTCCTGACTTTTCAGCCAGTTATTCTTGGGATAAATCTAGCTCTCGCCTTCGCCGCCTAATCGCTTTGCCAAAGCGGTACTCAATACTGTAGTGTTTCTGCGTCACAAAACAATACTGAACTAGTATCGCCGTTAAATCCATCTACTATCAGTGGATTTTTGCACACTATAAGTGTTATAAAGTTAAGTACTATAACATCAGACAAGCAAGTTCCTAACTTTATGGTCTTATTTTGATAGATTCATAAAATCAAGTGCAAAGTGCTTAGTAAGGACTATATGAAAGAGTAATTTGAACAATGGGTTGCTCGCCTTCAAATATCCGAGGCAGGGCACAAAATTATTGAGAAAGTTCGCTCATCTGAGCCATCCCGTCGCGTTGGTGGCGGTAGCAAAAATGTTTCGGGACGCTACCCTAGCCGCAAGATGGGAGTCACGATTCAATTTGAGTCTCATAGGGTTGAACTGCCAATTATCTATCAGTTAGAACACGATGAAGATGTTCTAGAATTCTACGATCAACCACCGCAAATTAAACTTGACTATCAAGCAAGTAACGGACGTAAATTAGGCGTTTTACACACCCCAGATTTATTTGTCATCTGAACCAATTCGGCTGGTTTGGAAGAGTGTAAAACTGAGCAGGATTTGAAAAAACTAGCAGAGAAAAACCCCAATCGTTACTTTTACTCTCAAGAAGATAATCAATGGCATTGCCCGCCAGGAGAAGACTATGCTAACCAGTTTGGGCTTTATTACCGCATTCGTTCAGATGGCGAAATCAATTGGGTTCTGCAACGTAACCTGCAATTTTTAGAAGATTATTATCGCTCAGAATCCCTAGCAGTGGAAGAAACAATTGCTCAATCATTACTTGCAATTGTGTCATCTCAACCAGGAATAACTTTAGCAGAATTACTTAATCAGTCAACAGGAGCTAAATCTGACGATATCTACACCTTAATTACTCAAGAGCAAATCTATATTAATTTAAATGCTACACCACTTGCTGAACCAGAAAGATGTCTAATCTTCCGCGATGAACAAACTGCTGGTGCTTATAGATTAATGGTTGAGCAACCAAGTGTAAGTCTTCCGGCTATCTCTCCTGTAGTCAATATTGTTACCGGAACGCTTGTTAGTTGGGACGGCAAAGGTTTAAATATCATCCATGTTGGCGAAACAGAGATTATACTTGGTGCAGAAAATAATCAGTTAATTGAACTCAAAAAAGCTGTATTTGAGAATCTGGTTCGCCAAGGAAAAATTACAAGTCTCCAAACACCAGAAAAAACAGCTATTAGCACAGAATCTTGGCAGCGATTTTATCAAGCTAGTCCTGAAGACCAAGAAGAAGCCCTTGAACGCTACAAAACTATCAAACCTTACTTAAATGGACATCCCCCAGAAAACGAAACAATACCAGCCCGTACCATTCGTTACTGGAAAGCTAAATATCTAACTGCACTTCAAAAATACGGTTACGGCTACATTGGGCTTTTGTCCCATCGCAGTGTCAAAGGTAATCGTCAGCGCAAACTGCCCGAAGACACCTTAGCAGTTATGGAGAAGTTTATTTTAGAAGACTATGAAACTCTTAAACAAAAAAGAATGTTGGAGGTTCACGGGGCTTTAGTTCGAGCTTGCGAAAAATCTGGTGTAATTGCTCCGAGCTATAAAGCATTTACTCAAGAAGTAAAACGCCGTACTGGTTACGAACAGACTAAAAAACGCCAAGGTCATCGTGCTGCTTACCAGCATGAATCGTTCTATTGGGAGCTTACTACAACTACCCCAAGACACGGCGATCGCCCCTTTGAAATTGGACATATAGATCATACTCAGTTAGATGTAGAGCTAGTTTGCTCTCGTACAGGTCGCAATCTTGGCAGACCTTGGGCAACATTTCTCGTAGATGCTTACTCACGGCGATTGCTGGCAGTTTACATAACTTTTGACTCACCCTCATATCGTTCTTGCTTAATGGTGCTAAGAATTTGTGTCAAGCGTCACGGTAGGCTTCCCCAAATTGTAGTGGTAGATAACGGTGCAGAGTTTCACAGCCTTTATTTTGAAACACTACTAGCTACTTTTGAATGTACAAAAAAGCAAAGACCCCCAGCCAAAGCTCGTTTTGGTTCGGTTTGCGAACGCCTATTTGGAACTTCCAATACTCAATTTGTCCATAACTTACTTGCTAATACACAAATGACTCGTAACGTCCGCCAAGTCACCAAGTCAGTTAACCCTAAAAATCAAGCTGTATGGACACTTGGTTTACTTTATGAATATTTTTGTACTTGGGCTTACGAAGTTTACGATACAGACGAACATCCGGCACTTTTCCAGAGTCCGAGGGATGCGTTTGCTGCGGGTATGGCGACTGGTGGCAGTCGGGTTCACCGCATGATTTCTTACGATGAAAACTTTCAGATTCTTACCCTACCTACAACCTCAGAAGGAAAAGCAAAAGTTCAAGTTGGACGCGGCGCAAAAATTAACTCAATCTACTACTGGTCTAATAGTTTCCGCGATCCCCAAATTGAAAATACCTCTGTGCAGATAAGATATGACCCGTTTAATATTGGTATCGCTTACGCCTTTGTTCGAGGACAGTGGGTAGAATGTATCTCTCAATATTATGCAGAACTCCAAGGTCGCTCAGAAAAAGAACTGAAGTTAGCTAGTATCGAATTACGCAAACGCTCCTCAAGTCATACACAACAATCTAAAGTTTCGGTTAAGAATTTAGCAGAATTTTTAGCATCGGTAGAAGCTCAAGAAGCTCTATTAGAACAGCGTTCCTATGATGCAGAAGTTAAGGAAGTCTTTAGGGTAATCGAGGGCGGAAAAGCTACAACAAGCCGCGACGAACAACCAAAGGTTATTCAAGTTTCTTTTGAAAATACTGATACTCAAGTAGCTGAAGATGAAGCGCTCGTCCCAGAGACACTTGTAGTTTACGAGGAGTTTTAATTATGACAAAATCTACTGGATTTCCGCTTGAACTCCTCAGACTACCTGCTCCAGAAAGGCTTGCCTACTTTGAGAATTACACCGTAGCGCATCCTCGACTTAAAGAAGTCTACGAAATTCTCATGCGAACAATTGCTGAACCCGCAGGAGCATCATTTATCTTTGTTTATGGCCCTAGCGGTATCGGTAAGACAACTTTGCGACTCCGCGTCGAGCAGAAATTAACAGAGTTAGCATTACCTAAACTGGAAAGCGATCGCGGTTGCGTTCCTGTTGTTGGAGTTGAGGCTGTAGCCCCAGAATCGAGAAACTTTAACTGGAAAGATTACTACACACGCGCCTTAATCGCTTTAGAAGAACCGCTAATCGATCACAAGTTTGATTATGGTGTGCGTGGTATCTCTCGCGATAATTTTGGAAAAATTAATGTTGAGTCGAAAGTAGTTGCACCTGCTCTACGCAGAGCTTTAGAAAATGCCCTCATCCATCGTCATCCAGACGTATTTTTTGTAGATGAAGCACAACATTTTGGCAAGATGGCAAGCGGATACAAGCTACAAGATCAATTAGACTGCCTCAAATCTGTGGCAAATATGACAGGCATTTTGCACTGTCTATTAGGAACATACGAACTACTGACATTCCGTAATTTGAGCGGTCAACTCTCACGTCGTAGTGTCGATATTCATTTCCGTCGTTATTGTGCTGACAATCCAGAGGATGTACAGGCTTTTAAAAGTGTATTGTTGACTTTTCAACAGCAGATGCCACTTGCAGAGCATCCAGATTTAGTTACTCATTGGGAATATTTTTATGAACGTACATTAGGATGTGTTGGCATACTGAAAAATTGGCTAACACGCGCTCTTAAAGATGCTCTGGATCGACAAGCAACAACAGTCACTCTCAAAGACTTACAAAAACGTGCTTGGTCGGTTGCTCAGTGTCAGAGAATGTTCAAGGAAATTCAAGAGGGCGAACGACAATTATCTGAAACGGAAACAGATATACAAAACTTACGCTCTGCATTAGGACTTGGCGCAAAACCAATTGTGCTACCCGAAGAAACCCCAAAAACTACTCGTCCGCCAGGAAAGGTTGGCAAACGCAAAGCTAAAAGAGATCCCATCGGAGTGCAGCAAGATGTTAGCTAGTGTATTAGAAACATACGAATCTTGGGATTTAAAAAAGGTTTCCATTCCATCTCGCAGTCGTTTGTATCAATTACAGCCTGTTGGCATTAGAACACCAATGGTGGAAAGTCTTACAGGATATATAGAAAGATTAGCGGAAGCTCATTGTATACCTCCAGATGTATTAATTTCACGAACAATCACACCACTACTAAAACAAATATTTTTGAAATCTCGAACTAGTAGAGATTTACGTTCTCTTTTCGACCGTGCCACAGCTATAAATGGTACAGGGAATATAGTAATAGATTTAGTACAAGCACTTCAGAAGTTAACGCTTATAGAAGATTTGCACTTACTGACCCTGCTATTTTGGTCTGAAATTATTCCCACGCGCAATTTGTTTCGTACCCAAAGCGCTTGGTGTACTGTATGTTACGAAGAATGGCGTTTAGCTAAACAAGTAATTTATAAACCGTTACTTTGGACTATAAATTCAGTAAAAGTATGTCCTTTACACAAAATATATCTATGTTTGCAATGTCCTCACTGTCAGCAAGAGTTGCCACTACTAAGTTGGCGATCGCGACCTGGTTACTGTTCCAAGTGTGGTGGTTGGCTAGGTATGAATCTTCCTGTCAAGTCCTCCTCAGAACTTACGGATTGCTCAACTTTATCTAAAGAAGAATTACATTCGCAAACTTGGATAGTAGAGGTTATTGGAGAATTAATTTCTTCCACCCTATCTTTTAACTCTCCACCAGCAAAAGAAGAAATTGCCAAATCTTTGAGTCTAGTCATAAATGCAGTGACTAATGGCAATATAGCTGAGTTTGCCCGTTTGATGGGAATACCGAAGAATACTTTATGGATGTGGCAGACGGGTAAAGCTTTACCAGTGCTTGATATACTTCTCAAAATTTGTTATCGCTTAGAAATATCTCTGCTAGATTTACTAAAACCAGAACAACTTGCTGCTAAATCTTTTACGAAAATCTCACACAAAACCATTCGGCGATCGCCCACACTAAGAGCATCTCCAAAACTTTTCGACGCTAATCAAATACAAGATACCTTGCTAGCAATCCTTGCAAGCGACAACCAGCCACCACTGACAATGAAAGAAGTAGCTACACGTCTAGGATATAATAGACGGACAGTTTTCAGCCACTTTCCAGATTTATGCCGTGCCATTTCTGCCAAATACCGTAGTTATGGTAAAGCATGTCACACAGAAAATATACAGCAGTCTTGTAGAGAAGTTAAGCAGATTGTACTTAAGTTGCATAATCAAGGAGAATACCCCTCAGAAGCTCGTGTGTCTGAAATAATGACTCATCCTGGATATCTCCGTTACAAACAGGTTCGTGCCGCTTTAAATGAAACACGACGTGAAATTGGAGTGTAAAGCTATTAAATTTAAAAGGGCAGAGTAAGTTGGCTTTTTTCTCTACACCTGGAAACATTGGAACCATAACCTTGCCGCCCTTTATTGGAAGCATAAGCTTGCCGTTGCGGCAAAGTTATGGGTAAAGTCACAACAAATAATTAGTCACTATACAGTACAACAATGGACGTAACTGGATTCGAACCAGTGACCTCTACGATGTCAACGTAGCGCTCTAACCAACTGAGCTATACGTCCTTAACCACACAATTATCGATAATAGCATATACTTCTCTGATAAGGCAAGATAAAAGACTAAATCAGGCGAACTCTATCACTCCCTAAATAATCAAGCGCAGATGATATGAAGTATTTGTTTGATTTGTAAAGGAGCTTGCACCACTTGCTACAAATCAAACAAATAAGTCAAATTCTCTTCCCTTTTGCCTCCAGCAAGACTACCTAATTTCCTGAAAGCGTCTTTAAGTTTCTCGAATCCAAAATGCCAATCCTCCCCCACGACCGCGAGCTGCAATGAAATCTTGTGTCACTAAAAAGAAGCCAAAGAAAGGTAGTTTCGCTATAGGTTGGTTGTAGAAATCTTCTGTCTGAACTTTACCAGCACGGATTGCTCTGTTGTAAACAACACGACCAAACAAACTGATAATCATCTGGTTAAAGTCAAACGCTAATAAATTTTTCTTACCGAAATATTGCACTGGCCCCGTGAGCTTCAGTGAAACTGGGTTAAACTCAACCTGATTAGCAATTTCGCCTCTGTCTGAATCCTGTTCCAAAATGGCATTAAAGGAAACATGGATTGCTATAAACTTGGGTACATAGAAACCGTTGCCTAATACAATTCCCCCGCTACCTTTGTTTTTCTTAGTGCCAGTGACAAAGCAAAGTTGCCATTTACCGAGAAGGAACTCAAACGGATAAGTCAACCGTTGCTGCTTGGCAGTTTTTTCTGCTTGTAGCAACGCCTTTACTAATATTTCAGCACTAGGGCGTATACGTTGTGGTTGTCGATACGTAACCGCAGCTTGGGATAGCACGGTAATAAAGTCAAATGTCGCTGTAGGTGTTAAATTAGCTGTCATGAAGCCACTCTGGATTTAACTATTTCTTTGATTTTCTGATAGATTGTAGCGTTCATCTGCAAGAAGGCACATCTTTCAACCGTAGTATCCGCTACAAGTATGTCGTTCGATTTAAGTTATTAATGGTAATATTAATTCTGCGTTTAACTCACGTTAGGTTAATAGCAACAATAAAAATCTTTTTCTCCCCCTAGCTCTCTGACTCCTATTCTCTACCTTTACCAAGGATTGCCAACCATTGTAAATCCAGCCCAATAATAAGGATGCATAAGTGATTCATCAGCACTGTCAGCAGGTAAAGGCAAATTCCCAACTACTCCTAAACCTTGCACTTGTCCATCCTTTACATAAATTTGCCCTTTGACCATAGCTACCTGAGCCTGTCTGAGAGCTTCTGCCTTAATTGGAGATGTTTTTAAGTTGTCATAAAATTTTGTCATCAACGCTGCTGTGCCAGCATCATTAACCGACCAAAGACTAGCAACACTAGTTTTCACACCTGCTAGCACTGCTAAACCCGCAAATCCCAGTTCGGATTCTTCATCCCCTAAAGCTGTTCTACAAGCACTCAGCACCATCATCTCGACTTGGGGTTGATTCAACTTTAACTGTCGTAACTGGTTCAAGCGTAACTTGTCCTCCCACAGCTGAATATAGGAGTTGCTCAAGACGCCAGTAACAAAATCTGCATGGGTTGCCATGTGAATAATCCCAAAAGGTTGTTGGCGACGAACACTTTTGAGATTATCTAAGGTGGCTTGCTTGTCTAACAATAATTTGCCTCCCCAGAGTTTGGACACTAGTGTTGATAATTCAACGGGAACTCCTGGTAAAGGTTCTTGTCCCTGAGTACTTTGAGAAACTCCCAGCGCTAAAATTTGAGATTTTCTAATGTCTGTATACACGGTGTTAGTCAAGCTGAGACTGGGCATCAAGTCAATACTGTATTTTTCTACCAGAAATTGCTTACCGTCGTGAAGTGCTGCCATTGGGGTTGAACGTAACCCGACGTCTTGTAGAAAGACTAGATTGCTAATCCCTTGCGCTTGTAAATCTGCCTCCACTGGTGCAATAATCCAGCGATAAAGTTGTTGAGATGAATGCAAATAACCAGTGCGGCGACGGTTTTGTGGACTAACGATTTGGTCACGAAATTCTTGAACTACTTTTAGAACTTTAGCTCTGGTCGCTTCTGGGATGCGCTTGCGGATGGGGTCGCCCTTTGCGGTTACTACCACCAATTCTAGTTGGTCATTAACTTGCTCTGCTTCGGTATTCAACTGTTTAGTAAATTTCGCTCCGCCTGAATTTGGCGGTGGTTGAATTTCCACAGGGACAAAACTGGTGTAGATAAATGCAGGTTTAACGCCAGTAGCTTTCTCAATATTGCCAGCAATCTGTTTGGCATCATCCAATGTTTTGATTTTAGGAGTGGGGATGCCTAAATAGTTGGCAATGTCATTTGTGAAACCACCTTCGGCAGTAGGATCGGCATTAAGAACAGGGAGATCAGGTCTAAAGCTAAGGAGGTTAGGGTTAGGGTTAGGGTTAGGTGGTACTGAGTTGCACTGGAATGTGCAGGGGGGAGGAGTCGGGATAACAGTCGGCCTAGTAGTTGGGGTAACAGTTGGGGTAACAGTTGGGGTAGGAGTCTGACTGACATTGATTCCTACTTGTACAGGTGCAGAAGAGGAAACGCCGTCATTTGCACTAATTACAAAGGCATTTAGTGACCCATTAGTATCTGCCGGAGGTGTGTACACCAAAGTATCACCACTAGATAAGGTAGTTACACCAGGGATCACGGGAGCGCCATTGACAGTCAGATTTCCCGCATTTACTGCATCAAGTCGGATAGTGGTAATGTCATTATTAGCATCTGTGACTACGGCAGCCAAACTGCCGAAAGGCAAGGTCACTGGCTGATTTGTCTGGGTATCAGGTAGCGATGAGTTTGCTGTTAATGTCGGCGGGGTGTTGACGGAAGTAATGGTGATACCCGTTGGAGTGCCGTTAGCATCTCCACCATTAGGCAAGACTGGAAAGCTATTTGAAGCGATGATTAAATTGTCGCCTGTATTAATTGACCCTGCTGTGCCATTCACACTTGCATCACCTACGGTAAATGGCACATTGTTTGAGCCACCATCGTGTTGAATTATGACAGTACCTCCCGCAAGAGGTTGAGCGATAAAACCTATCTCACCAGGAACATATCCACCAGTTGCGATCGCTTCATCCGTTCCTGTTCCTTGAATGAGTCCGTTGGTTAGTACTTGCACATTGCCACCTTGAACAGTAGTGTTATCACCACCGAAATCGGCTGCTATGGCCTGAGTGTTGATGGTGGTAAAACGAATATTGCTGCCAGCAGTTTTGGTAGTCTGTAAAGTAACGTTGCCACCTGTAGCACTTGCATCACCATCCACGTTGGTGGTGATCGCTGAGGTATTAATCGCACCATTAACGGAGATATCATCTGTGGCAGTTAAAGTGACCGTACCAGCTGTACCAGTAAAATTGCCACCTCCTTCCTTGACTACAGACGAGTTAATTGCCCCTGTTATGATACTGCCACCCGTGGTTGTTGCAACCACATTGCCACCCGAACCAGAGATAAAAGCATCATTGGAAGAAGAATTAATCGTACCTGTAAGTATATTGCCTGCGGCACTTAAAGTCACCGTTCCAGCCGGATTAGTAAAGGAAAATTCTTGATTTTGACTAGTGTCGAGGTTATTTAGAGTAATTCCACCACCAGTACTTTGGACTGTAATATTACCGCCAGCATAGCCCTGTCCACTGGCGATAATGTCGCCTGCAGTAATGTTGCCGTTCGCAGATAAATTGATATTACCACTATAGCCAGTAGTATTACTTGTATCTAAATTTCCCAAAAATAGGCTGGCTCCTGAAATGCTGATTGCTTGTCCATTTGTCTGGATTGTGTTGCTGGGATTAGCAAAGATTACAGAACCAGTTTGTGAGGTCAGGTTGAAGCTACCGCCATTGCCTAAGTTTAATGTGGCAACACCAAGGGTAGTCACTCCGGGTGTGACTCCCGTAATATTATTGATGGTAATATTCCCTGTGGCTTGTAAGTTGATATTTGCGCCGAATCCCGAAGCTGCGATCGCACCCCAAGAAACGGTGTTAGCCCCCCTATCTGGAAGGTCAAACGCTACATTGTTAGCTGTATTATCAAAATTGTCTAAACTGTCTGCGATCGCGGCTGGGGCGTCGATAATGGTCAATGTGCTGGGGTCTAGTAATAAGGTGCCAAAGTAGCCATTGGGGGCTGAAGCATCTACTAAACCCTTAAAGATCAAGAAATTTTTGCCTGATACTTCTACAAAGCCACCATTCCCAGAATTTGCTCCTCCACGATCTGAAATGTTACCAAAAAACTGGGTTGTGTCGTTACCCCAAACAATTACCCGTCCGCCGTTTCCATTCAAATTGCTATCGGCATTAATGACAGATTTTGAGTCTACATAAGTCCGATCTGCATTGGGTAAAGTCCCCTTACCTTGATAATCTCCACCAATTAGCACAGTACCGCCGCCATTGTTTCCAGAGGCGTTAATATTGGCATCAATCACCGCGACTTTTTTACCCAAAGCAGTTACAGTACCGCCTGTTTGACTCGCTGCATTCACTGTCCCAGAAACAATCGTTGTACCTGGTGTTGTGGGAATTGTGACATTAGAGCCTGTCAATTTTACAGTTCCATCAGGATTGGCAGTTAACCCTGTGTTACCAACTGTGAGTAGTTCCGGTAAAGAGGCGATGGGAATTGTCCAGTTATTGGGTTGGTTGCTACTAGAGGCGAGGGGCTGAATTTCTAGACTTAGCAGATTTCCTGGTTGACTGAGACGCACCCAATTTTGTCCTGGTACTGATGTAACGGTAATCTGCCCTCCGGGTGCCGAAAGTTGCCCAGTGTTGATTACAGTACCGCCTAATAAATTCAAATTTTGCCCACTACCTACTACCAAATTTCCAGCATTTGCGATCGCTCCCGGCTGGTTCATACTAAAGGCAAATCCGTTGGGGTTTCCAACTAAAGCAGTGTAATCATTAACACCGATGGCGTTAAACCAACTGCTGCCAAAGCCAATACCGTTAGCTGTTGTGACTGTGAAAGCACCAGGGACATTTAAGCTGGCGTTGGCTCCAAAAATAAATCCGGCTGGATTCATCAAGAAAAGGTTAGCATTGCCACCTGTCACCTGAATTAAGCCATTGATGATGGAAGGATTCCCGCCTGTAATTCGACCAAGGATATTTTGCAACGCCGGATTAGCTTGAAAGTTAGCGATTTGTTCTGGTGAAATCCCAAATTGTTGAAAGCTGTGAAAGAGGTTTGCACCATCTTTAGAAGTTGTACCGCCATTGATATCAAGTCGATTGCCGTTGGGAGTCACAATTGTACCTGTACCATCGGCAGCAGGAACTATTTGTTGTGCTTGGGCTAATCTGGGACTTACCAGCGAGGCAATAACTAAGACTGAAGCGGCGATATTAGACAATAAAGATTTTTTGCGCCGTAATATGAAGCGACCTGTGGGCAATTCTACATCGATTTGTAACTTGTCTGCTAATCCGCGTCGCCAAAGTGCTTGAGCGATCGCCTTTTGCGACCAGAGTATTTGTTCTTTTTTTCTAGTAATAGAAATGTTTTGGAAATGATTTCGATATAAGTAGAGGGGCTGTTGAACTTGGCGCACTTGAGTTACTTCTGAAAGTCGTAAACACAAGTCGTAATCATAAGCACTACCAGCAAAGGACGCGTTGACACCTCCCACGCGGTCGTAAACAGAACGGCGCATGAGGCGGAAGTGAAAAGTCATGAAGTCCACTAACAGACGTTCTTGAGAGTAGGGAATGTTACAGCGATGACCGTAGCCAATCACTTTGCTGTCTCGATCAATATTTAAGTAGTTGGTGTAAACAAATCCCGTTTCTGGGTGGCGGTTAAGAACTATAGCGGTTTGGGCAAGGGCGGTAGGGGCTAAGATATCATCACTGTCTACAATACCAATGTAAGCGCCACTAGTTTGAGCGATCGCTCTTTTACAAGCCGCAGCAACTCCTTGATGGTGTGCTTGGACTACCCGCACTCGTCCATCTTGTTGAGCATAGTTGTTTGCGATCGCCACCGATCTATCTGTAGAGCCATCATCCCAAATTAGTAGCTCAAACTCTTGCCATGTCTGCGCTAAGACGCTAGCGATCGCTTCTTCAAGGTAAGACGCCCGGTTGTAATTGACGATGACAATAGAGATCGGTGGTGACATCGAAGTATTCCCAAGTTTTCTACCTCTTACCACAATATAATGCTAAGGACTATTACTTAGAAAAAATCGCTGTTAATTATAGTTTTAGTTACAAATCTTCTGAAATCTGAATGTCAAAAATATGATATTGAAATATTTATATAGCAATAGCATAGTCAAAAATCAAAATCAGCCCAGTCGTTAGATAAGACACCCTACTGAGGATAAATGAGAAAAGAAACAGAAACTGGTGTTCAGCTTAGAGCAACGACTCAGCAAAGAAGCGTCTATTTATCTCATCAGTTAGACACTTGGCATTTGGTAACTACTAAATGCAGTAAGCACAGTTTCAGTTTTCGGTGCGGCTTGCTAATTTTGCCTGCGGTCTGGATAGTAACTGCAAATGGACTTAGAGCTACAGCCAATATTTTTACACCAGACTCGGTTCCAAATAACAGTCAGTCAGAGTTACAAATAGTACAAGAAACAGAACCTACTCCAGCAACTAACCCACAACCAGAGATACCACAACGCATTCGGGTTCGCAAAATCCAGGTTGTAGGTAGCACAGTTTTTAATGAAAATGACTTTAATCCAGTAGTGAAACCGTTTGAAGAACGGGACTTAACTTTAGAAGAAATTAGACAAGCCGCAGATGCTGTTACCCAGCTTTACCTAAATAAAGGCTATATAAATTCCAGAGCGATTCCAGATACTCAACAATCTAGTACCGCAGATGGTGTTGTGGTAATTCGGGTATTAGAAGGACGTTTGACAGAGATTAACATCGAAGGGACGCGACGATTAAAATCTTATATTCGTAGTCGCATTCAACTAGGTGCTGGTATTCCTCTCAATACTGGTAAGCTTGAAGAACAACTGAAATTATTGCGACTCGACCCCCTATTTACAAATGTGGAAGCGCGTTTGCGTCCAACGGGTAAGGTTGGTCAAAGTATTCTCGTTGTCAGAGTTGAAGAGGCAAACCCTTTAACTGGTAGCTTGGGTGTAGATAATTATTCGCCTCCTAGTATTGGCGCAGAGAGATTGGGTGTTGAATTGCGCGATCGCAATTTAATCGGTATGGGAGATGAGTTAGCAGGCTCCTATTACCACACGCTTTCTGGTGGTTCCGATGTGTTTGATTTTAGCTACCAGGTTCCCGTCAACGCCATGAACGGCAAAGTGCAGATTCGAGCAGCATTTAATCGTAACGAAATCACTGAGCCACCCTTTGATGCCTTTGATATTAAAGCAAACCAGGATCTTTATGAAATCAATTATCGTCAACCATTGATGCGATCGCCCAGAGAAGAATTTGCCCTATCTTTAGGATTTACCTATCAAGATGGTCAAACCTTCCTGTTTGATAACCTCGCAACCCCCTTTGGCATTGGGCCTGATATCAATGGCGTTAGCCGCACCAGTGTAATTAAATTTGGTCAAGATTATCTCAAGCGCGATCCTCAAGGAGCTTGGTTTTTGCGATCGCAATTTAATTTTGGCGTTGATATATTAGATGCAACTATCAACAATCACCCCATACCCGATGGTCGCTTTTTCAGTTGGCTAGGTCAAGTCCAGCGCGTGCAGCAACTAAGCAACGATAATCTATTGCTCATCCAAGCAGACTTGCAGCTTACACCAGATAGCCTTTTACCTTCCCAACAATTTGTGATTGGCGGTGGACAATCTGTAAGGGGATATCGCCAAAATATCCGTTCTGGGGATAATGGATTTCGGGTGGCGATCGAAGATCGGTTTACAGTGCAGCGTAATGAATCTGGATTATCGACAATTCAACTTGCGCCATTTCTAGACATGGGAGCCGTCTGGAATCAGTCTGATAATCCCAATCCGCTACCCAATCAAACTTTTTTAGTGGGCGCAGGCTTAGGATTATTATGGAATCAGGCAATGGGAATTGATCATCTCTTTTTGCGGCTAGATTATGGATTTCCATTTATCGATCTGAGCGATCGCGGTAATAACGCTCAGGATGATGGTTTTTACTTTAGTCTTCGCTATCAACCCTAAATAAAATCTATGGTAATCATAACTAATTCTGCGGACATGATATTATTTTAGCCGCATTTGAGCTAGTCGATTTTAATCAGCAATAATCCTATTTCACTTACTTATTTTGGTGTTTTCCGCAAAGAAGATGCCATTTGACTGACTCCTTTTGATAGAGGACGCGATTATTTCAGTATTTTCCACAGTTAATTACCTGCCCTTCTGATTTATTCTAATATTGAACTAAAAAATGAACTTCTTTCTTCAGGAATTTGAATGTTATCCTGTGTATGTACACAAACAGAGGAATTCTAGTTTATAAATTTAAGAAACAATTACAAAACAAAACTTATGACACAATCTAACTCGCAAGACAAAAACAGCTTTCTTTACCCTCGTAGCCGGTATTATGGTAAATTTCAGCCAGAGAACCTGGTGTTTAATGCCAACCTCCAAGAATTCTCTCAAAAAATTAGTTACATCACTTCCCTAGAAACAGGGGGTAAATTGTCTCAGGAAGAAGCTTATGAGCAAATTAAGTCACTTTGGAAAGAGTTGAAACATAGCAAAAAACAATTGTCTATTGGCAAAAATCAAGAAATTTAAACTAATTACCAGGAGGTATTGGAAATTTATTAAATCTATTACAAAAAGACTTGAACCGCCCAAAAATAAATTTTTGGGCGGTTTTTCGGCTTTTGCAAGAAGTGTCTTTTTCGTCATGTTAATTCTAGTAGTTACAGGTAATACCAATTCTGTTATGTTATGTTAATTTTATTAGTTACAGGTAATACCAATTCTGTATAAAGATGTGCCAAATTATATAAAGAATAAACTGCATAGACGCAAAGCCAATACGCTTCGGTTAAGGTTTTTTGATGAAAATTCTAGATCGCTAAAGATGCAATAAATCATTACAAAGACGCGATAAATCGCCGTCAAGACAAAAGATAGAGCGTAAAGACGAATTCACCCCATATAATTAATTGATAGGCTACATGTGCGGTTAATTCACTCACTTCACCAATGCGATAGCCAAATTGCTCCCAATACTGAATTGCAGAAATTGGCTCTGGAATGCTGATGCAGACTTCATAGATACTTGCAATTGTCGTTTGTTGTTCTTGAGTCATAATCAGTGCTGAGTTGGGAGAGACGCGATGAATCGCGTCTGTACAAGAGTGAGAAGTAGAGACGCGATTCATCGCGTCTGTGTTTGCAAAAATATCTTTTAAAGAATCCGAAAAGCAACAACTTTATTTTGTAGCTTATGATGTACCTACAAAAGTGAGATTTAGCGATCGCTATCAAGTTTTTTTAACAGGAGTTAAGCTATGACGCAGCGACTGACTAAAAAGCAATTATCACAAATAGTTACAGAAGTAGATAGTCTGCAATTGCGTCGGGAAGCGGAACTAGACCAACAGCAGGTTAGAGAAATTTTACAGGAGTTGAATTTACCGCCAGAATTACTAAATGAAGCGCTGATTCAATTAAATCGCCGCCAAGCACTAGAGGTACAGCAACGCCGGAATCGATGGATTACTTCTGGAGTGGTGGCAGTTATAGTGGTGGTCATTGCATCTACAATATTTTTCATGCAGCAGCAAAGTTCTACACTTTATCGTGTTTCTGCTCAACAAGACCGCATCACTTTGACACAAGATAATGGCGGCGACTTAAAGACAATTTCTCGCCAAACCAATCCACAAGTGTTGTATCGTGTCACCTTAAAGGATTCACCTTTGGGTAAAAAGTTGGCTCTTTCCTGTAATTGGATTGACCCAAGCGGTCAAATTGTCAAGCAAAACAACTATCAAACCCGCGAGATTAATACCTCTGTCTGGGATACCCAGTGTCGTTACACTATTAACCCAACTGCAACTGTCGGTAATTGGAAAGTGCAAATGTTCCTGGAAAATCGGCAGATTAGCGATGCAACCTTTGAAGTTAAATAGTCCAGATGGGTATCCCACATCACTTTCTTGGCTATTGGGGTTACGGCGCTCAACAGGATCTGGAAACGCTGTTAACTAGTGTTGTGGATGGAAGCGGAAAGGCTTTGAAGTTTTCTGCACAGGAAAATTCTTCTCTTCCCATCTGGAATGTTGTTTACATAGGACTTGATGGCAATTCTCTGTTGCAACAAAATCAAATTGCTGCCATCTTTGCATCAGGATTATTTAGTTCACCCGATGCTTGGGTAATCCAGGAAAACAATTGCCTAATTTTGGGAAGAGAACCTTTCGGAAAGATGCCTTTATATTGGACTGTGCAAGGACAAATAATCTGGTTTGCATCCCAACTGCAATTACTTTTACCGATTTTGCAACAGTCAGAAGTTAGCATTCCTGGGTTATATGGTTATAGCTGTTTTTCTTACGTTCCCACACCTTTAACTCCTATTAATGGAGTGTTTGCAGTTCCAGGGGGGACTGAATTAGTTTGGCAGAGCGATCGCCAATCAGGTAAGCTGCAAACACCTGAATCTAAAAAAATCCACTCGTGGCGGGAAGCGCCAGAACAGTTAATAGATGAAGCTACAGCAATTACTGAATTGCAAACTCTCCTGAAAGACTCCATTGAGCGACAGATTGCCGATTTAAAGGATGAGCCTGTTGGGGTATTTCTCTCTGGTGGACTCGATTCTTCAGTGGTGGCGGCGCTGCTGGTACAAGCAGGGGTGAAAGTCCGCGCCTACACTTTAGATTTTGGTAACGCAGGGATTCCAGAATATCCATACTCTGAACAAGTCGCCCAGTTTCTCAAAATTCCGCTTGTCAAAGTTGCAGTAACCTCAAGTTCGATTGAGAATGCCTTGATTCCAACTGTGCAAGCATTGGATTTGCCCTTTGGAGATGGCGTGTGTGTGCCGTTGTATCTCCTATCTGAGAGGGCGAGTCAGGAAACTCAGGTAATTTTTAATGGTGAAGGTGGAGATCAATTGTTTGCTGGTTGGACGAACAAACCTTTAATTGCCGCAGGTGTTTATCAAGCAGAAAATCCCGCCGGACAGGAAACTTTTATCCAGCAATATCTTCGCACCTTTCATCGTCTTGGGGGATACGAATCTCAAGTTTATCAGCCAGAGGTCTATGCACAGATCCAAAATTTGCATCCTGAAGATTGGTTGTTAACTGCTCTTAATCAAGATGAATGTCCATCTTTGCTGCATCGCCTCCGCCGTGCTAGTTTGATGCTCAAAGGAGCGCAGAATATCCATCCCCGTGCGACTGCATTGGGGTTTGCTCATGGGTTGTGGGTGCGATCGCCTTTTTGTGATTTACCTCTAGCTGAGTGGACATTCCGCCTCTCTGGAGAACTCTGCTTACAGGGTGCTTGTGAAAAATATATCCTCAAACGGGCTGTAGAAAATTGGCTTCCACCCGAAATTGTCTGGCGACAAAAACGTGGTATGGGGGTTCCTTTAACTTCTTGGTGTTTAAATGATTTTTGGCATCAACTAGGCATTTGGCTCAATCCAGAAATACTTCGCGCCAACAATCACTTTTATCCTCACATTGCCGCACAAATCGTTGAAGGCAAACTGGGAGCAGCTATTCAAGGCCGTCGAATTGGTGAAACACTCTGGTTACTAATTATATGGCAACTTTGGCGATCGCACGTTTTAAATGAAGAAATAAGTAAACAGTCTTGGGATCATCCCTTTTGGTTACATCGTTGGCTATGGAGAAATTACAAAATAATTCGTAATTCGTAATTCGTAGTTTACTTTATTAGTATTTTTGGTAAATGGTATCAAATAATTTAACTCAAAATCGTTTTAATCTCCCATTCTCTAAAGAACTTGCTCAGGAGTTACTGAATAACTACGGTTCTCCGCTTTATGTTTATAATGGCGATCGCTTGCGCGAAACTATTGAGCGGATTACCAAAGCAGTCAGTTATCCCCGCACGCAATTTCGCTTTGCCAGTGTTACCAATGGCAACATTGCGCTGTTAAAAATTTTTCGCTCCTTTGGCTGGGGACTTCACGCCAATACGCCAGGAGATATTTATTTAGGATTGCAAGCTGGTTTCGATCCTAGCGAAATTGTTTATAGCGGCAGTAATTTGAATTGCGCTGAGATGCTACAAGTCCTGAATTGGGGAGTTACAACACTCAATTTCGATAGCCTCGCTCAGTTGCAATTATGCTGCGAAGTTTTGCCCAAACACAAAGAAAAATCTATTCGGCTAGGTTTACGCCTCAATTTGCCAGAAATTACTGGAGATAGCCGCATTGGTGTACGTCCAGAGGAATTTGGTGATGCGATCGCTTTAACTGCTGAGGTGGGATTAAAGCTGAGTGGTTTACACTTCTATCGAGGAACGGGAACTAATGCCACAGCCGCTTTTACCCAAGCGATCAATACAGTAATCGCTATTGCACAAAAGTTACCTGATTGGGAATATTTAGATTTTGGTGGTGGCTTTGGCTATCCTTATCACCACAACAAAACAGCCTTTGACTGGGAAATATTTGGGGCTGAGTTAACTAAAAGAATTACTCGTTTAGGACGGGAAATCGATTTGGTGATTGAACCGGGACGAAGTGCGATCGCTGGATGTGCAACTTTGATGGCTCAAGTTGTTTCGGTGAAATGGCAAGGAGAAAAACAGATTGTTGGAGTTGATACCACCGTTGCGAATCTTTCAGTACCCTCAGTACATGGCGGCTACCGAGAAATTATCACTTGGAAGCAAGCAGACAAGCCATTCACAACTGATATTTGTGGTAATACAACATATTCACGAGATTATCTGGGGAAAAATTGCCAATTCCCAGTTTTAGAAATTGGCGATATCATTGCCATTCTAGATGTCGGTGCTTATGGTTATGCAATGTCGTCTCACTTTTTACATCGCCCCAAAGCTGCGGAAGTCTTGCTAGAAAATGGCACGCATCGCTTGATTCGTCGGCGGGAAGATTACAGTGTTTTATTAACAAATCAGGTGTTAGATAACTAACATCAAATAACCATTATGAAGTGTATTAACTGCGGAGCTGATAATAAACTCAAAGACCGGACAGCTAATCAAGGTCGGTGTTTAAAATGCAATCATCTCTTTGCCTTTGAACCGACTAGTATGAGTAATGTTCAAATTACCGATCCTTTTTTTGCAAAGGCGATCGCTGACATTTCTGCAAATAACACCTTATTTTTTACATCCAAGCAACTACTTTATTTTCTAGATAATCGTCTAAGAAAAACCCCAAAGTCAATTTCACGATTCAAGTGGCTATTTCCTTTTATATTTATTAACTTGATTACATCATTAACTATTTTTATACCGCTAATAGTAAATCTAGCATTTATTATTTTTTTTCATGAAAGTAGTAAATCAGCTAAACTCAATCTTGTAAGTCGCAAACAGAATGCGAGTAATTTACAAATTATAGGAGGAATAATTATTTCTATCGGAATCTTACTCAGTATTTCCATAAATTCATTCATATTATTTGTGATTTTTATTATTATAGGAATGCTACCTATATATTTAGGAACTCGACAGCTAAAGCGAATTCAATTATTAGCACAAGAATTTTTAATTTCACAATCTCTGGTTAAAGATTGGCTAAACCGTTGGCAGGAAATCAACGGCTCAATTGTCAAAATTCTTCCTTCTCCAAATCAGGAAAATAAACCAGCAACCGTTAATCCTGATGTAACAGCTTACAGTTTTGATAGATTAGTCGTTTGTGATAGTGCTAGTATTGCTCAACTTTTAATTGCTAATAATTTTCACTTTGAAAATAACTGTGCAATTCTCAGCATTACTAAATATCCCCAAAGCATTTTTGACACCACAATGCAAATGCTGCGCCGCAATCCCGATTTGAAAGTCTATGCAATACATGATTGCAATCCACAAGGAATTAGTCTAGTTTATAATTTGAGAACCAATGCTAATTGGTTTCTCAATAGCGAGATTGCGATCATTGATATCGGATTAACACCACGTCAAATTATCTCTACGAAGCGCGGAATGTTCATTCAATCCTCTCCAGAGTCGGCGCAAGCAGCTAAACAATTACCTGAAGAAATACGTCAAAATTTATCTGCTGAAGAATTAGCATGGTTAGAATCTGGAAAATTTGTGGAATTAGAATCTTTTACTCCCCAAAGAATAATTAAAGTTCTGCAAAAGGGTATTGCTGGCAGTCAAAATTTAGAAAGTGATGACAGTAGCTTGCTTTTATTAGGCGATACAGGAAATGATATGTACGTTGTTCAAAGTTTTGGTTAGTATTCTCATTTAAATTGTGGGGGCAATTCATGACTTGCCTCTATATGGCTAAAGTAGAGTCTCACATAAGATTTGTTTAATTAATTTACAGATTAGACTTATTCAATTTGTTGGTTTAACCAAGCTTCTAAATCAGGAATAGCTGAGAAGTCTAATAAAGCTTCTCCTAACGCCTCCAATTGTTCAATGGATAATCCTTGAACTTGCTCAATAGTAGATGAATCAATCTCACCAAAACGGCGATTTAGTTGACGTATAATTAAACGTTGTTCGCCTTGTTGTACAGCTTGCTCTCGGTCTTGTTGATAAAGTGGTTTTAATCGCATAATTAACTCCCGATCGTCTTCTTCTGAATTTTGATTAACTTGCAAGTTTTGTCGCAAGTTATAAAGTAATTCTAGCGTTGCTCTGCGAAATGGATGATTTGATGATAGGGCTTCTAATTCATCTATAGCTTGTTTTTGTACTATTCCTCGACCAAGAATTCTTAACCATAGAGTTTCTTGGATGCGCGGTAACTGGTGAATTGCAACGATCGCAGTCCGCAAATACTCTGCGATAAAATGTACTCCAGGTAGCCAGTCTACCTTTTGAGTAGCACCGAATCCCGACAGCAGCGTTGTAGATGCTGTTGGGGTAAGTATCCATAATTTGGGAAGTTCTAATTCTGGAATGGAAGTTTTATTGCGATTTGCTTGACGTTGTAATCCACCCCTTACTTCTAATAATTTTAACAGACAATCACAAATTTCTTCTTTTGATGCAGCGTTACGGAAGGGTTCAAAAATAGCTGCTGTAGCGGCAAATCTTCCTAATAATCCTATTGTTTCTAAATTCATGCTTTGTTCTATTAAAGGAGAAAATAAGACATCGATTTCTCGAACTTCTCCCGCCACATGGCTAGAACCTTGCACTTCTCCATAAGGTTTTAGTAATTCTTCCAAATAATCTTTTGCAAATTAGTCATGGATAAATCTAGTCATTAAATCAAAAAAGATTTAGGCAATAGGGAAGTATGGTATTTATATTACCGTCAACTTAGAAGTAAGAATATGTCTAATATGTATACATAATTTTTAATTTATCTCAAACCTCTTTCCATAAGCATTTGAGGTTCGACATTCTCAACATTAGCGATCGCTTCTAACCGAGAAATTCCAGCGATCGCATCAACAATATTACCTGATTGGGCGCGTAACCAAGCGGTATGAGGCGCATAGGAAAGGCTTTGTGCAACTTTGTAACCCGCTCGATTAATTGCCTCGTGCTGCGACTCTACATCAACGCCTTCAGCAAAGCGGATAAAAACCAGTCCAGTTGGTACTGCTACAGAACCATTGGATTCTAGTGTATAAACTGGACTCAATATACCCCGTTCTGATTGATTGGGTTCGCCTGAAAAAACTGCGATCGCACCGTCGTTAAGTCGTAAAATTGCTCCTGTTGCCACAGTGCTGGGTTGATTGTAATGTACTGCATAGTACCCAGGTTTACGAGTGTAGGATACAGTTGTGCGTAGGCGTAGCCCATCATAGGCATCGCTACCAACGCGAATTTGTTCAGGATACTCAGAAAAGTAGTCTTTTTGAAATCTCACTTCACCAATCAGGGGTAGAGAGTACACCTGTAGAAAATACTCAACCGGAAAATAAAACATCTTTCTCAAGTTCTAATGATGTTATAGCGTTTTTCAGGGGCATGAAATACATTCTTTTCATTGTGATTCATAGTTATACGCCCCTACTGATAGTGAAGATTCTTAAAACAACCTGATTTTGAATCTTCTCTTTTCTGGAAAGACTAATCAAAGGTTTGTATGAACTTAGATAGATTAAATTCTGTATCATAGTACACATATAACACATGAAATTAGAGGCATCCATAAAGTAAACGTCAGCCTACGATGGGTGTAGCAAGCTTTAAAAGTAAGGCATAATACGGTTTCTCAATTCCCAATTTCCAATTTTCAAAATATTTAGGAGATTAAACAATGGTTCAGGTTCGCTATGGTGGACAGAACGGCCAACAGTATGAATTTGCTATCAGTAACGAACACGTTGTAGTGCGTACCGAAAGCCGTAACACTATTGTTGGTGCAAGATCCTTTGAAGTCGCACCTGTATCACCCATAGCTCGTAGCATCCTCAATCAATTTGAGTTAACAACACGGTTTCGGCAAGCGGGTGTAGAAATTTTGCAAGCAAAAGTTCCGAATCAGGGTGTCGCTTTGCGCGATCGCGCCCGTGAAATTCTCAACAATGAGTCTGAAGTCCAATTTGCCGGACGTGTCCTCATCGATCCAGTATCCCAACAACCTGTAGTTTATACTGAAAACCTTTTTATTAAATTTGATAGCGAAGAAGAGTCAAGGGTCTGCCAAGAGGTTTTAAGACGTTACAACTTAACAATTAAACGCCAACTTGAATACGCACGAAATGCTTATTTTGTCAGTGCACCTGCAAATACTGGTATAGCGGTCTTTGACATCGCCGAGAGACTTCTAAATGAGGAATCAGTTGAACTGTGCCATCCTGAATTAGCGCGTGAGTCACGCCAACGTCAGGTTTTCCCGCAGCAGTGGCACTTAAAGAAAACAACAATTAACGGTATAATAATTAACGCCCATGCCAACGTTGAAGCCGCTTGGAAGTTGAGCAATGGCACAGGGATGATTATTGCAATTATCGACGACGGTGTGGATCTCGATCATGAAGAGTTCCGTTCCTCTGGCAAGATTGTTGCTCCGCGTGATGTCACACGTAAAACGAACAATCCCAGACCAGGAAATGATAATAACCACGGTACATCCTGTGCAGGAGTAGCTTGTGCAAACGGTAACTTTGGGGCATCTGGTGTAGCACCTGGGGCAAAACTCATGCCGATTCGTTTAGCTTCAGCGCTGGGGTCGCAGGATGAAGCAGATGCTTTTATTTGGGCGGCTCAAAATGGTGCTGATGTTATTTCTTGTAGTTGGGGCCCAGCAGACGGTACTTGGTTTGAGCCAGACGATCCCGTACACAAGCAAAAAGTACCTTTGCCTGATTCCACGCGACTTGCTATAGATTTTGCAATCAATAAAGGACGCAACGGCAAGGGTTGTGTAATTTTATTTGCAGCTGGCAATGGTAACGAAAGCGTCGATAACGACGGCTACGCCAGCTACCAAAAGATAATTGCAGTGGCAGCTTGTAACGACTATGGTACGAGAAGCGCTTACAGTGACTTTGGTCAGGCGGTATGGTGTGCCTTCCCCAGCAACAATGGCGACAGTTCTCAAACTACTGGAATTTGGACAACCGATCGCTCTGGTGTACTTGGTTATAATTCGGGTAATCGAAATCTGGGTGAGGCTTTAGGCAACTATACGAACGAATTTGGCGGAACTTCTAGTTCCTGTCCAGGTGCAGCAGGTGTAGCCGCCTTGATTCTTGCCAGAAACCCAAGTCTGCGTTGGGATGAAGTGCGAGACATTATAAAACGCTCTTGCGATCGCATCGATTCAAATGGAGGTAAATATGATGCCAATGGTCGCAGCCCCTTTTACGGTTACGGTCGAATCAATGCTCTGAAAGCTGTAGAATTGGCCAAGCCTGCTCAAACATCGCCCGTTAGTATTTTCCAGGCAGTGCAAGATATCCTAATAAACGACTTGCAAACATCAACATTGTCGGTGGCGATCGCTAATACCACTCTCCTAAAATCTATCAAAGTTAATGTAGATATTGAGCATACTTATATTGGGGATCTTGTCGTTACTCTTCTTCCCCCAGTGCAAATAGGCATACTTCCCATAGTTCTGCACGATCGCCAGGGCGGAGCTACAGATAATATTAAAACAACTTATGACGAGGTAAACACTCTAAAACTTGCTGCCTTTAAAGGTAAAAGTCCCCAAGGAACTTGGACTCTGGAAGTTGCAGATAAAGCTGAGGGAGATACAGGAAAGATTCGCAGTTTGACCATTGAAATTGGATTTTAAGTAGGGGGCCACAGCTGTGCATTGGTGTCAACTTAAGGTAAAAGGTTAGTTAAGAAAAAGCGTTATAGAGTTGCCCTCATCCCCTAACCCCTTCTCCCAACATGGGAGAAGGGGAACTGGAGAATTATGCGTCACAAGTAGAAGAAAAGCATATAGAACCCATTTGACATATTTGAGAACTACGAATTAAGCGCAAGGCTTGCAAGACAATCTGTTTTTCCAAGCTGGATTTGATGCTTGATACTGTGATTGGCTTGTTTATCAATCGAGAAGAGTTTGGGCTTGCTATTTAATACCCAGATACCCTTGTCTAGAGCATTACCCTGCAATATAGTTAACTTGATGACACCTCAACGACATTTTGGGCAAAGCTTTTATAAGCATCCCCCATTTGTTTAGCCCTCGAGTCAGGAAAGACGTGAAAATCCCCAGCTTTGAGAGCTTTGATTATCCCGTCTGCCACAAGTGCAGGTGGCTGTGTAATCTCACTCAGTCCTGCCGCATCGCTCATATCCGTGGTAATCGGGCCAGGGTGAACACTTAGCACAAACGTGCCCTGCTCACTCAATAGTTCTCGTAATACCTGCGTGATTGAATAGGCCGCAGCTTTTGAGGCAGAGTAAGTGGCAGAGTCGCGGAAACCCTTGAGCGAAGCAACAGAATTGATTTGGGCAAAGACGCCACCTCCATTGGCTTTGAGTACCGGGGCAAACGCCTGAGCCATGTAGATCAATCCATATACATTGATGTTCATCTGAAATTCGAGAGCGGCGATCGCATCTTCAGCTAAGAGAGTTCCACCTTGAAAGACTCCTGCATTATTGATAACTATTTGCACATCTTTGGCAGTTTGAGCGGCAGCAACAATAGATTGAGGATCGCTTAAATCAATCTGAATTGGTACTATCCGATCGCCGTATTGTTCAACCAATGAGGAGACACTGTTGAGCTTACGAACAGCCGCATAGACTTTGGTGGCTCCGTGTTCAATAAACGACTCAACTATCGCCTTGCCGATGCCGCGATTTGCGCCCGTAACCAAAATGGTTTTGTCTTTGATGTCGTAGTTCATTTGGATTTCTCTTTATGATTTTCCCTGATCTAAAAAACCTTGGACAATCGATCTAAGTTAGAGCAAAGAAATTTAGCTCCTCTTTTGAAGAAAGATTACGGCTTCCACCGCTTTTTCTAGCATGGTATCATCCATCATGCGAATTTAACCTTAGCAAGGGGAGGGCTAGGG
>NZ_CAXTTT010000105.1:0-27037 GCF_964247315.1 uncultured Nostoc sp. | reverse complement strand
TGCATCCCGATACAATGCCAATGCATCCCGATACAATGCCATTGCATCCCGATACAATGTTAATGCATTCCCCTGCAATGCCAATGCATCCTTCTGCATTAAAAACGCTACGCTTTTACGCAAAACTGTACTCAGTTCTGGATTTTGCAGCAGCTCTGCCAGTTTTGTGCCTACAGCAGGATATACGGTGGTTTGCTATGATGAACTGCCCAAATCGCTTTTATCCTTAGTTTTCAAACACGCCCTAGCTAAAACTTATCCTAACCACTCAGGATTTTTGGCTGTACTATCAAATTGGTTAGTAGTTTTAAACAGTTCATACTGACCTTTGAGAGCAGCTTGGCGAGTCCGATTCAGTAATGCTCTGACTTGTTCCTGGCTCATGGGTGTAAAAGTACGTACTGCCTCGAAAGCCTGGTTTAAGATGGGCATACTTTCAATGCCTGTAATCACCGTTGAAGTTGGCAGATTCATCGCGTAATGCAGACATTCAATAGGTTTGACCACATTGCTTTTGAGAATGTTTTGGTCGCCCATTGATTTCATCCCCAGTACAGCAATTCCGTCTTCAACCAGTCTGGGTAAAACTTGCCTCTCAAAACTGCGGAAATGGGCATCCATAACATTTAACGGCATCTGCACTGCATCAAAACGGAAGTTGTTTTGATTGGCAACTTCCAACATTCTCAGGTGTACTAAAGGGTCTTTATGTCCAGTAAAGCCTATGTAGCGAATCTTGCCAGCTTTTTGTGCTTCCACAACTGCTTCCATTGCACCACCAGGGGCAAAAATCCGGTCTGGGTCTTCCATGCGAATGACTTCATGATGTTGCAACAAATCAATGTGGTCTGTTTGCAAACGTTTTAAAGATTCATCAATTTGTTTAGCAGCAGCCGCCTTTGTGCGACCGTCGATTTTAGTCATCAGAAAAGCTTTTTGACGATAACCATTTTGCAGAGCTTTGCCCATGCGAATTTCGCTACCTCCATTATGGTAATCCCAGCTATTGTCCATAAAATTAATTCCGCGATCGAGAGCAGTACGGATCAGCTCAATACCCTCTTGTTCGTCTTTTGGTCTACCAATATGATGACCACCTAGACCAATTACAGATATTTGTTCTTTGGTGCGTCCTAGTTGCCTGTAGAGCATTTCACCTTTTTTAGTCTGGAGTGGGGTAGACTGATTTTGCGCTAAAACCTGTTTAGTTAAACCTTGTAAAGCAAATACCCCGGCTCCACCTAAACTAGAAGCAGAAACTACCTTCAGTAAATTTCGTCTGCTAATATCCACAAATTTATCCTTTTGCCACAGTATGAAAACTTGCCTTCATAGCTTTGCATGGAGCAAAATTCGCTGCTTCTAACTGTTGAAGGATAAAAGTAGTGAGGTAGAGAGAGATTTTTGATAGAGGAAGGTAATAGAAAAATATGCGATCGCTCTATAAGCAGAAGAAGCATTGGAGACATCGGCAGCTGAGGAAGAATATGACTATCAGATTCTTGATATTGTTTCAGTGGTTCAAATGTCAACTCAAACACAAGACCTTAGTATGAAAGTCTTTTTTGAGAATTGTTTCTAAATCTTGGCTAATATTATTTGTGTTGCTAAATATTTATGGCAATATTTCTAAATTTGGTGCATGGTTCAACAGTTGATAAAATCCAGAAAACTTCTGGAGAAAAATCGTAACTTTAAACTTGATTGCGATAATACGTTTAGCTAACTCAAACCTGTTTATCCTAAACTATTAAAGTTCCCCATACTAAACATGAGTAGAGTCAATGACTGCTTCATCACCAGATAATTCAATCAGTTCATCAAGTACTCATACTTTAGATATAGCTAGGCAACAGTATCAATATAACTACATCCATATACCACCTATTGCGATGCTAGATCGGCTTTCTATTGCCGAAGAGTTCACCACTAACTGGTATTTTTTATTAGCCCAGCAGTTACGAGTTGTGTTTATCAATACCTTGGTTGTTAACAGAGGCAATCAAGGTTCTAAATCGATTCGTGATGATGTTGGAAGGTTTATTTTAGAAGCCTTGCTCAAGGGAGCAGTACCAGTCAGAATCAGCATTCTGGTAAGAATCTTGCAAATTATCCCTCAGTTTTTGCTCAATGGCATATCTAAGGATCTTAGAGAACTCGACGATCTTTTTTATTCTATTTTGAAAGAAAACGGACTTGTAATCCTCAGAGATGCTCTAAATAGGATAATTAACCTTCTATATGAAGGACAGCCTACAGGACATGCAAGCAGTCTTAAAGACTACGAAAATTTGTTTCCAGTGATTGGTGTACCAGCGATCGCTAAAACTTACCAATCAGATGAAGTATTTGCCTACATGCGAGTAGCTGGCTACAATCCCGTCACGATCGAGCGAGTAACAACTCCAGGCGATCGCTTCCCAGTCACAGATGAACATTACCAAGGAGTAATGGGAACTGACGATTCATTAGCAGCAGCCGGACTTGAAGGCAGACTTTACTTAGCTGACTATAAAATTTTAGATGGTGCGGTCAACGGTACATTCCCAGACGAGCAAAAATATCTCTATGCTCCCTTAGCACTGTTTGCCTTACCTAAAGGCTCAGACCCCACCCGTCTATTGCGTCCGATAGCCATTCAATGCGGTCAAACCCCAGGCCCAGATTATCCGATTGTTACCCCTAACTCCGGTAAATACTCTTGGCTTTTTGCCAAAACAGTAGTGCAAATAGCAGATGCCAACTTCCACGAAGCTGTTACTCACTTAGCAAGAACTCACTTGTTAATTGGTGTTTTTGCGATCGCCACAGCTCGACAACTGCCACTTACCCATCCTTTAAGAATTCTACTACACCCGCATTTTGACAGCACTTTAGCAATTAACGATGCCGCCCAACGTATTCTCATAGCTCCAGGCGGTGGTGTCGATAGATTACTCTCAGCATCAATCGACAACTCTCGCGTTTTAGCAGTGCTAGGATTACAAAGCTATGGTTTTAACAGCGCCATTTTACCTAAGCAATTCCAACAGCGCGGTGTAGACGATCCTAACCTATTGCCTATTTATCCTTACCGGGATGATGCACTACTAGTCTGGGATGCCATTCATCAATGGGTTTGGGACTACCTAAACCTTTACTACACCACGGATGAAGACATTCAAAAAGACACAGCCCTGCAAGCGTGGGCAGCCGAAATCTCAGCTTACGATGGTGGTCGCATCCCCGATTTTGGCGAAGATGGGAGCATCAAAACTTGCAATTATCTAATTGATGCCACTACGCTGATTATTTTCACTGCTAGCGCTCAACACGCTGCGGTTAACTTTCCGCAAAAAGATTTTATGGGCTACGCCGCAGCGATTCCATTGGCAGGTTATTTACCAGCCTCAACTCTCAAAAGAGAAGTTACTGAGCAAGACTACCTTAATTTGCTCCCTCCCTTAGATCAAGCACAACGGCAATACAACCTACTCAGCTTGTTGGGGTCTGTGTACTATAACAAGCTGGGCGATTATCAGCAAGGATACTTTACAGACCAAAAAGTAAAACCATTGTTACAAGCATTCCACAATAATCTTCAGCAGGTAGAAGACACCATCAAGCAACGTAACTTGCACCGTCCAGCCTATGAATATCTACTTCCTTCTAAAATTCCTCAGAGTATCAATATCTGAATTGGAAACAAATGACCAATGCCCAATGCCCAATGACTCAAAATAAATACCATGACACTTAAAGATAAAGTCCTTAAAGGTCACGATCGCCAGCTTTGGCTTGCACCTATACTAGCTAAAGTAGGTTATGACACTGAGATCGGCAAGTTTCTCCGCTTGATTTTTTATTACATGGATGCGTCAATCATGCTCAACGCATGGCGAGACTTTCTCTACATCCGTAAGGACAATATTGGAGACAAGTATTTTGCAGTAGACCAAGCAATTATGCATTCCTCTCACTCCCAGGTAAGAGAACTAATGCAAACCCAACCCCAACTGCGGGGAAATGACTTAGGTATTATCAGAATATTAGCTCCTAGCTACTTGCTCGATAATCCTCTGAGCTTGGGAACAAACGGTAACGAACACACAGGACTACGTACTGTAATCTTACAAGCTTTACCGGAACCGTCAGGGCAGATAGACTTTTTAGGGAATCTAGTTGAGGAAAGGCTATTAGAAACTGCTAAACAAGGCAAATTACACATCGGCAACGATTTGCCAAAGATCATCCTGTCGATTTTGCATCAACTGGTTTTTCAGATATCTTTATCTGAGGAAGAAATCACAGCATCCGATAATTACATTAAAAATTTGGCTCTCGCATCCTTACCTAATTTTATCAGCAAGTATCTGCTAGCAATCTTAACAGCGCCAAAAATTCGGCATCGTCAATATTTAACTAAGCGATATAAACAATCAGCTTTATGGCCATCTTACTTTGAAACAGGTGCTCAGTATCAGTTGAACGAACACCAAATCGCTAATACCCTTTTCGATATGATTCATATCGCCGGTACTGCTGGCACAAGTGCGCTTTTGGGATCTGTGATTGGTGTTCTCTGCTTAGATAATACTCTTAGAAATGATGTAGTATCAGAAATTAATGCAGTCTGGAATGGCAAGAAAAGTTTAGATCCAGATGCTCTAGAAAAGTTAACACTTCTCAATCAAGTAATTTTAGAAACGGCTCGTCTTTATCCACCTGTGCGATTTGTTAGCCAACTCACCACTGAAGCGGGTGAAGTTGAGATTGGAAAACAAAAATGTCCATTCCAAAAAGGTACTCGCTTACTTGGCTCTATTCTTACAGCTAATCGGGATGCCAATAGATACCAAAATCCAGACGATTTTGACCTAACACGAAATTTTTCAGATATCTTATCTTGGAACGGCGAAGAGCATGAGCGAGCCTGTCCTGGTAAATCCTTATCAATTGGCTTTATCAAAATTTTCTGTTTACATCTGTTCCACAACTATCAATGGGACTCAATTACAGAAGTCAAGTGGAATTTTGAAAAAGTGACTGCCGTTACTCCTAATAATTTAGTACTACAAGGTTTTGCTCAACGACTGTGAGTAAGGGACTTCCAATTAAAAAAACATCCCATTGTAGAGGTGCACAGCTAGCTGTGCGCCCCTACTTCTCATGGTTGATTAAGTAAGCTTAAAGCAAGTGGCATTCCTGAATTATAATTTGGTAATTGTTCTGGTTTTTTGAGTTGATTTTACTCTTTTTCTATTGCAAGATTACTCATTTTTTCTCTGACTCAGTTATTTAAAAATTTAGGTATTCATTTAGCTGAAAGGAAGTAATTACAAATTATATGGCTGAATTAATTGAGAAAAAGCAACTTAATAATATTGCTACCTGGATGATTCCAGTCAAAGAAATAAACTTACCATCTGTGCTTAAGGGTGTGTTTTTTATGGATGGCAACCCACTGCCAGATACTTGCATTACTATGTACAATTTAGAATGGGATATACAGAATATAACTTTGCTTTTACCAGTCTTTGCACCGTTACAATGGACTTTTCATAACTCGATTGCGGGTTGGATATTACTACGTTTAGTTCAATGGTTTCAAGTAAGTTACAAAATTCAGTTTGAAGATGAAACTTTGCAAGAAGCTCAAATCACACCTATTTTGCTAGGAATACCAGTTTCAAAATCGATTGTCAGTTTCACAATGTCCCAAGACAAAAATTCTCTCAATGGAGATATTTGGCACAGAAAGAACGTCTGGTTCGGCGGACTTTCTCGCGCTGGTGAGTATACTCTCCGTAGAGTTGTTGATAAAGATGGTTGTTATACTCCTGCTTTTAACGATATGCTTACCAGAGTTCAAAATGAATGTTTAGTAATTGGATACCACTCAAATTGATCTATAGCAGTCCTAAATCATTTGTGAAAATTATATATCTCTTTGTTCTTTCTTCCCTTTGCGTCCTAACTCTTAGAGACGCTACGCGTTCGCAAAGCGTTCCGTTCGCGCAGCGTCCCGTAGGGAAGGAAAGGCGGTTCGTTTCCTTATTTATATTTTTCACGACTCCTGCAAGGATTGCTATAGCTCAAGTTAGTCAGCTAAAGCTTAGAGCTTTGTCGCCCCCTATCGCTAACTTAAAACAGAGGTTTTATTCTTTTTTGATTTCTGTTTTCGCCAATCTGAAATTGTATTTTTTGTACTCCAGATTCCCAAAGCCAGCAACCCGAATGTAACAGAGGGTTCTGGAACAGAATTAACTCGACGGAATTCGATGGGTGTGGCCACAAGTAAATTACCTTTTTTGTCAAAAATTTTGTCTAAGGAGTCGATGCTACTCTGCTCAATAGTTACATCGGAAACCACTTTGAAGCCATTACTTGTTATACAGCCATTGGGAGCGTTATTCCCAATGTAACTATTCGGCTCCCAAAATAATTGCAGATTACAGGTGTTGTTCTCGACATTGTTAATACTAAGCTGTCGCCTAGACTGAGAATGATTGCACAACCCACGCACAGTATTTTCATTTAAAAAGCTGCTAATACTTAAATTCACAGCCGAATTTCCTTCATTAAAAGAATAAAGGCGTAGGCGCTCAAAACCTGGGCTTTCTTGCTCTAGATAAACGTTCTGTGTGTCAGCCAAAGGATTAGTATCATCCAGTTGCACACTACAATTTGACATAGTGATTAATGGCACAGAGGGGCTGTTAGCAATCTGTTGGGCATTATCAAAAAAACCAGTGAACCACTGTGCTACTTCTTGAACCTGTGTCTTAATTGGTGGCGCACTGGTATCAGCACGGCTTTGTTGAAGAAATGAAAATGTTGTTACCAAAAATGTCAAAATTGATACTTTGAGTAAATGCATAGAGGTTTGGACTCCAACAAGAGCAGATTACAGACTTATGGATAAATAATTTACACCATCAAGCCCCATCTTCCGCCATGAAATAAATTTCTTGGCTGTTGGCTAATAATCCTCTTGTATCACTTTCCAGATTAAGCCAATAGTAAATAACTTAAATTATCCAGATTAGCCACTCAGTTTCATCTCAAAGAGAACCTATCAAGTAGTTAGCCATTATACGCGAATATCAAAAATTTAGTGCCTTCAGAAATGAACTCTGCCATCTTGCACATACCCATCTTTTGATGTGCCTGAAGTGATGCTTTGTTATTTGCCTTGATGAAGAGTATTCCTTCCCGCTCTGGTAGAAAATCTTTCAACTTAGCAAACATTACCGCAGCAATACCTTGCCCGCGCATAGTTTCATCAACACAAATGGGGCCATACAAGTAAGCATCTTTTGTACCAGGATAGGCTTGTAACATCACCTTTATAATTGGTAAATTAGCAGTTGTCTTTGACCAACTGAGTAAGAATCCGACAACTTGACCATCTTTACGGGCTACAACACTTGGCATTTGAGAGATAGTCATCATCACAGCCTCTGGCTCAAGATGACCTAACAACATACCACCATGTTCTGCGTCATTGGCTTGGGCCAACTTGACAATTTCAGTAACATCATTGAGACTGGCACGGTCAATCACTACATCATTGAGAGACATACCTGGTTGACAAAAATAGGAGAAAGACTTGGAACAAAAGAATTTTCTTTTAGAAGAATACCAGAGACTAACAAAACCTATTTTTATGTTTTGTTACGTAATAGTTTAGCCCTAAGTTTCAGTACACGGTAGCTCCAGAAAAAACCTGCTGGGATTTGCATGACTTTAAGATTGACTACTTTACTTTATAAGCCAGTAGTCCTTATGATGTTTCTCGTTCAGTTTCAGTCAAAATTTTCACTAAACCTCCTATGCCCAGCGTTGTGATTATCTATTTTTCTGGTGCAGGTCATACTCATCTTATGGCCCAAGCTATTGCTGAAGGTGCAAGTAAAGTTAAAGACACTACTGTTGAACTGCTACGGGTTACTGGAGAGCAGATAGTCAATGGTCGTTGGAAGAATGATCAGGGAATAGCAGCTCTCAATCAAGCTGATGCAATTGTTTTTGGCTCTCCTACCTACATGGGTGGTGTCGCGGCTCAGTTCAAGGCATTTATTGATGCTGCTAGCGAAGTTTGGTTCCGACATGGATGGAAAGACAAAATCGCTGGGGGTTTTACCCATTCCAGCTCTCCTAGTGGCGATAAACAAGGCACACTTCTCTATTTAGCTACCAACGCAGCCCAACATGGCATGATTTGGGTAAACGTGGGAGATTTGCAAAGCTTTTTATCTGGTAAAGATGATGGGGTAAATCGATTAGGAGGATTTCTAGGTGTAATGGGTCAAAGTCAACTCGATATGAGTGGCAAAGAACCAGTGCTAGATTCAGGTGATTATCTGACTTCACTACGCTTCGGGGAACGCATTGCAGAGGCAACTAAACGTTGGTTAAAGTAACTTTTGACACTTGTATTTGCTTGTAGTATCCTTGTATCTGACAAAAAATTTAAAGAGTCAAAGTTGCACCAAAGCAGCGATCGCTTGGAACAGGCAGTACACTGCTACTATGTCAAACCTTTCAGAGTGCGTAGGCGTAGCCTGCCGTAGGCATCGCTGTCTTTTCTACTAGTAAGAGTGCCTTTTTCATGGGAATACTTTATATATAGCAATTGCAACAAATAGAACTCCTGTAGTATGAGCTACTGTACCAATATTGATTGCTTACGTCCACAAATAAGCATACAAAACCTCTCCATTAGTGCAATAACACCAATTAATACCATTTTGGATTTTAGATTTTGGATTGGGAATCGCTTTCTCTGTTTGGGTTCTATTAGTGCATCTGTCGTAATTATTTTTAAAATTGGTATAACTTAACAGTGATGCTTTGTCGATCGCTCTTCATCTTTATGCCCCAGGTATCGCTCCCCCAATCGTTCTATCCACACCTGCCCCTCACCGCTCTTGCGCCTATGCAGGATGTGACAAATCTCTGGTTTATGAAGGTCATTGCCCACTACGGTAGCCCTGACTACTTCTTCACCGAATATTTCCGCGTCAATGATACCTCACGGCTTAATCGTAGCATTCTGGCAGCAATCACCGAAAACGACACAGGTCGCCCCGTTTTTGCTCAAATGATTGGCGAAAGCATTCCAGACTTAGTAAGAACAGCAAAGGAACTTTGCAAGTATAATATTGCTGGAGTTGACTTGAACATGGGCTGTCCAGCACCCAGAATCTATCGCAAAAATGTTGGAGGTGGATTGCTGCTCTTACCAGAAAAAGTGGATCGGATTCTGGGAGAACTGCGTTCTGCTGTGAACGATCGACCTTTGACTGTCAAGATGCGTGTAGGCTTTGAAAATACAGATAATTTTTACAAAATTCTAGATATAATCAATCGCCACAGCATTGATTTGCTCTCTTTGCATGGTCGCACCGTCAAAGATATGTATCATGGGACAGTGAAATATGATTTGATCGCTGAAGCAGTCAGACAAGTCGATTGTCCAGTGCTTGCTAATGGCAATATCAACTCGGCAACAACTGCTGTTGAAGTGCTTTCTCAAACCGGCGCGGCGGGTGTGATGGTAGGACGTTGGGCGATCGGTAATCCTTGGCTTTTTAATCAAATTCGGCAAGCTTTGCGTTTCGAGCCGATCGCGCCCGTTCCTTTAGCAGAGGTACGCAACTATATCGATCGTTTATGGCAAACCCCAACAGCAGTAACTATGCCAGAGCGATCGCGCGTAGGCTATCTGAAAATGTTCCTCAACTACATTGCTCTGAGTGTTGACACTGAAGGTCATTTTTTACGGTTGATGCGACAGACTTCTACTGAAGCAGAACTGTTTAACCTCTGCGATCGCGTTCTTCTTACCGATCTGACAAAAACTTTAGCCCTAGCACCCTCCTTGAGCGTGTAATATCGTGTCCGGCTAAAAACTTGCCTTAACCGAAAATTGCGGCGTTGGAGATTTGGCTGTGATTTATGGTAAATTCAACCGCTTGCGCGCACCAAATCGAAATAAGTTATCTGGCAATATTGCTTTTAAGCGAGGCAACCATTGTGCCTCATTGCCAACACGATAGCGTAGTCGTGGCAACCGACTACGAGCAGCAAATAGAATCGTCTGTGCAACTTTTTCAGGATCGTCGCCTTGTGCAATTGCTTGACTAACAGTTGAGCGAATCACATCGCGTACATTGTCGTAATCAGCGTAATTCAATGTGGGTGACAACATAGCCTGGTTAAAGTTGGTCTTAAAGTAACCAGGCTCAATTAAAGACACTTTAATATTGAAGGGGTCTAGTTCCACGCTCAATGCTTCGCTATAACCTTCAAGTGCAAACTTACTTGCACTGTAAAAACCTTGGCCTGGTGCGCCAATCAATCCCGCCACCGAACTGATATTAATAATATGCCCACTACGCTGCTGTCTCATAACTGGCAAAACAGCATTGCTAACCCGGACAACACCCCAAAAGTTGGTTTCAAAAACCTCCTTGGCTTGTTCTAAAGAAGTTTCTTCAATCATGCTGGCATGAATCTGTCCAGCATTGTTAATCAATAAATCAATGTGATTAGTCCGCGCGAGCAACTGTTTGATACAGGATTGTACTGAAGACTCAGAGGTAACATCGAGTGTCAACATTTCCACATCTTGTAAAGTTGGATGTTCCTTGCGACTAGTACCAAAAACCCAGTAACCTTCTTGAGCAAGCTTTTGAGCAGTTAGCTGCCCGAATCCAGATGATGTTCCTGTTACTAGCACGACCTTTTTATCAGTCATCGGTTCTCCTTTTGTTTGTGAATTTCTTGGTGCTGCGATGGACTACACCTTGGCTAATAAAGCGATCGCGTTTTTTCTAAACCTTATTCGTTCATTATTCATTCTCAATAAAAACATAATTTTAGCAGTCCTGCACTTTGTACCTCATCTACTTGAGAACTGCTGTATATGTTTTTATAGCAATTTCATCAGTAACACTAGAACAAAAATATCCCCAACTTCTTTAAAAAGTCGGGGATCTCAAGCTCTCAATTAGGATTACCAAAGCTATTCAATCGCACACAATATCACTCAAATTGCACAAGCGATCGCCCCGATACAACAATAAAACCCACAGAATCAAGCCTCAGAAGCGGCTGGCGAATTCCCTCTAGAATGGCTGCATTTAAAGCAGTTTCTATCTTCAATTCTTCAGCTAATGCATTATCCCAACTTTGCTGGTTCAGACGTAGGCGTAATTGTTCTATTCTATTGGCTAATTTCTTTTCGGCAACTTTAGCACAATTTTGGCACAAGTCAATAAAATCGGGACGATTGGAAAGTAATTCTGAAGAAGTGTTACGCACTTGATAGCAAAAATTTTGCCATTTACTAGGGTCAACAAAATCATCAATAATTCCTAAGCGCTCTTTTGCTAGGTTATAATCTCGTCCTTGATTATTGTTTTTATCTTTGTATGGACGTTGTAGAATACTTAAAAGAGCTTTATCCTCAACAGCACGTATTGGCTCTTTGCGACCGTCAACATAGATAGTTTCTATAATTGGCGGAAATAGAGCATCAACACGTCGCTGCAAGTTTTTGAACTGAGAATTATCTAGTTTGTTATCTAGTAAAACTTGTTTGGCATTTTTTAAATTTGCCTCGACTACATAATTACATTGAAAACCAAACCATTCCTTCCCTTCTTTCGCGTTCCAAGATGCATCAGTGCGCCACAGAGCAAAGGCTTCACCTCGGTCATCCCAGTTGATATAGTTCAAGAGTGCTTCGATAAATCCTTCGCCAACTCGAAAGAGTTTAACACCAGCATTTTGGTTTGCTACCCTGCGATTATAAGTACCAAATTGATCTAGGGAACTCTCAGCAAAACGGTTTTGTAACTCATTTATCGGAACCAAGGTACGCGTTGTCGGTTGATAACGTCGCATCTCTGATGAATCGGGGTTATTGAGTCCTCTGAATCCCAGTGCGTCACAAATCCAGCCTTCAATTGCTCGCCTAATTTCTAGATGACGAGCATCGTAATTATCTAAGTCTTGAAAATACTCGGTAGCAATTTCATTGTTTGCATCAATTTCATCTAGAGCATTTTGTTCGCTAATTTTGGCTATTTCCGCTTCAATTTGCTCTTGAATTGGTGAAACCATCTCTAATAATCTAGCCGCACCTGATTGAAACAAAACTGTTTCTAATTCTGCAAGTTTCTCATCGACATAAAACTGGAGACTGGCAATTGATTGTTGGAAAATACCAAACCCATCTTTTAAGACTTTATACCAAGCATTGTGAGGGCTATCTTCCAAGTAAGGCCCAATCAAGGCACTAGATTGGATACCAATTTTGCTGCCAATGCGGTCAAGTCTGCCAATTCTCTGCTCTAATTGATTAGGCGACCAAGGAAGGTCAAAATGAATTAACCAATCGGCAAACTGAAGGTTACGTCCTTCTTCTCCAGAGCGATCGCATACTAAAATAAAGCAGTTTGGGTTATTCTTGAACCTATTTAAGCCTTCCTCAACTTTATCTGGTGATTCTCCAAATTGATGGCTAGCTATTGTCTCTGCACCAAAGGTATCAGATAAATACCGGACAATTTCGCCACAAGTTTGCACAAAACTGGTAAATACAACAAATTTGGGTAGAATGTCGCCAGTAATTGGTCTTTTGATTCTCTGCTGTATTCTGGTGATGAATTCCTTTTGATTCTTCCGAACGTTTGCGGGAATTTTGAAGTATGTACCTAGCTGATTCAGCAGTACTGTTTTCAAATTTTCCGTCCGTTGTCCGTCCTCTTGAGGTTGACGAACAATTTTTAGTAAGGATTGGAGAATCTCTTCTTCCCCTGAGAATTTGGGGGTTGTAGTTAAGAGGCGAACATCATCTTCTTTAAACTCTTGGATGAGTTTAGCATGAGGTTTCGCAGTTAAACGCGCCGTAATTACCTGCTCTAAAATCCCTAACCAAGTCCCAGCAGCGAGAAATAACAGCAGAAAAATTTGCTGATATTGCTTTTCACTAGGAGCAACACTCCGCCATTGATTCAGGAGTTCGTGAATATCAAGCGATCGCTCGTCTAAATCATACTCTTCTTTTGGCGTAAAATTGCGGTCAAATATCACATCTTCCACCGCAGCGCGACGGTTGCGAAGCATTCGCCGATGTAGTCGATAGATATCGCTGACATGGACGCGAATCGCTTGGATGATTTGCTCTTGCTTGGTAGAATTTGCTGGTAAATTTGCTAAATCATCCGCCAGCTTCAGTAAATATTCATCCTCCGCAAACAGGTTTCGTAGTTGCTGCAAGTTGCTTTTGAGAACCTCTGATTCTGCACCTTCTTTAAAAGAAAGCAGAAGTTTACCAATTTGTTGACGGCTTTCAACTTTGGTGCGGAAACCTGCTAAATCGCCCAGTTTATAGGTTGTCGGGTCGAGCAAATGCAACATTGCCAGAAAATCTTGCTCGTGATTGAGAACCGGAGTGGCAGATAATAAAAGTAAGCGATCGCTTTTATGAGCCAGTTCTTTGCAAGTCTGAAAACGCTGGCGCACTGTTGCATCCTTAGAGGTTGCCATTGCCGCAATATGATGGGCTTCATCTAAAATTAAGCAACCTATCCTTGCTTTCAGATTGATTTTATGGATATCTTCAACCGCCAGCACCGCTACCCGTTTGCCAAAATGGGAGATGTAAAACTTGTTTTCTAACTCAGTTCGCCATTGTTTGAGCAAATATTGCGGAACTATCACTACCGCACCTTTTTTCGGTTCATCGAGAAGAAATTGACGGAGAATCGCACCCGCTTCAATGGTTTTTCCGAGTCCCACCTCGTCTGCTAACAAGTAGCGTTGAATTGGGTCTTCCAGTACCCGCCGCACTACTTCAACTTGGTGAGGATAAAGATTAATATTTGCCGAAATTAGTCCTGTCATCCCGCGACTCACAGCGCGTTGCTGAATCAAGGATTTCACAAAAGCCAATCTTTTATCGTGGAAATAGGGCGTTTCGTGACCCTTCATCGCCAGAGTTTGGATCGGGTCTGTATTTGGTAGATTACAACGAACGTAAATGTCTTCAACAGAAGCGATCGCAGTTTTCTTATCTGGTAAATCAATTTGATACATTTCTGTATCATCATCCCAGATGAAAACTCTGCCAACTATCCATTTATCCTGAGTTTGGGACTTAATATAGCATCGAGCCTGGGGTTCCAGCTTGACTTGAGAGAGAGAATTTAATGGTAAAGTTTTTTGGAGACGTTGCCCTATAGAGCAGAAATACTCAACATTTGCATTGCTATCAGATATTTCTGTAACTTTTCCGATACCCAAAGAGTTATTCTGGGACTGTACCAATAAACCAAGCTTAATCATAGATCCAGTCCCCTGAGCACACTAAAAGAACCTTCCAGACTAGTTTTTAGCCCATATCTGGCAGTTTTGTCGATCAACATTATAGATAATAAACTGGTATTACAGTTTTTGTGAGAGCGATATCTACGACTGGCTGTTCAGCGTCGCTCCACCACAGCCAACTAATAAAATTAGCAATTTTCAGATAAATACACCATGTACTAGAGGTACAGCATTGCTGTGCTTCTACTACGATATACGGTTTAATTAAATGAAAACTGGCGTAAATTCACATTTATCACTAAAGTTTTGCGTAAAGCGTAACGTTGTTAAATGCATGACGCATTGGCATTGTCAGCCAACACAATAGCATTGTTCACCGACACAATGGCATTGTCACCCGACACAATGGCATTGTTCACCGACGCAATGGCATTGTTCACCGACACAATGGCATTGTCACCCGACGCATTGGCATTGTCACCCGACGCAATGGCATTGCAGGGATTGCCAAATTTAATTTGCTACGAATTAATGAAATGCTGTACTTAGCTGATTATGTGGTGTAACAGATTTACGCTTTAGCTTGAGAAGCCCACGATACAATTAAGATCGTGTACATTTATTTACGATGAAGAAAATTAGAGACAACACAATCAAGTTAAATCAATTTTTAAAATTGATGGGGATAGTACCAACTGGAGGTCAAGCCAAGCTGATGATTCAAGGTGGCGATGTCCAAGTAAACGGTATGTTGGAAACTCGACGAGGACGGCGACTAGTACCGGGCGATCAAGTAACAATCCAAGGACAGACTTTAGAAGTAAATTTGAACAACAATGAAGACGCAGATGTAATGATAGATTTAGCCGAGCAAACCGAGTAAAGAAAGTTTATCCCAAATTTAAAAGTTTTTCTTTTGCCTTGTGAGCAATGCTACAAATTTCCAACAAAGTTATTATCCTACAGACTGAGATTGAAATTACTGCGATTCGCTCCCAAGGAGCGGGAGGCCAAAATGTGAATAAGGTTTCTACCGCGATCCACTTGCGCTTCGATATTGCGGCTTCATCATTACCCGATTATTATAAACAACAGCTTTTAAAGCTCAACGATCGACGCATTAACCAAGAAGGAGTAGTTGTAATTAAAGCCCAGGAACACCGAAGCCAAGAGAACAATCGTGAGTCAGCCTTGAAACGACTTCAAGAACTCATTCAAAGCGCAGTTGTTGTGACAATAAAACGCAAACCCACTAAACCAACTCGCAGTTCTCAAAGAAAACGCCTTGACCACAAAAGTAAGCGCGCGCAGGTTAAATCTAACAGAGGGCAGGTGACAGATTGTTGATTTATCTGTTATTTGTAGAAAATCCACGTATCATTCAATATGAAAAAAGATGAATAAAACATTACTAAATATATTGGTGTTTGCGCTTTTAATCTTGTTTATCATCTCTCCTTTTGCCGCTCTTGCTAGTTTAATGCTTGTAGTGTTATTTGCGGCGTTTTTCTTTTTACTAGGGGACACGTTTCAAGCAATTATTGGTGGCGACACCGACCCGAAAAAGTCATAAAAGCAAAATTAAAAATGCAGATAGGGATTTACCCTCGTTAAGCAACCAACTAGCGCTGTATTGAATTCAACACAGAAGCGCTACACACAAATTTTTTCAAGTAAATGACGTAGACAGGTAAAGGCACAACATTGTTGTGCCCTTACAATAATCTGTACCTCACCAAGTTGCAATCTGCTGTATATGTATTTATTTTAATGAAAAATCTCCCTTGTTTTTGGCATCATAATATTTGAATAACTCGCTATTTTATAAATAAAAATACCTAAACTTTATTTATCTAGGGAGTAATAATTATATTTGCTGAAGATAAACACACTGATGACTAGTAGAGCTAAACTAAAGAAAAAAATTAAAAATTAGTAGTTACAATATAATAAGTATTATTAAAATGAATTGTTGATAACTTTCATAACAACCTCAATACTTTTTTCTAGTTAACATAAAGCAAAATACATAGATGCGGATAATTGGACATATCAATTACAAAAGGTACTACCCATGAGTTCCCGCGCACTGCTGTTAGTAAATCGTCATGCTCGCCAAGGGCAAAAGGGTCTGTCAGAAGCAATTCAATATCTGAAAACACTTGGCTTTGATTTAATTGAGGAGTCTACAGAAGATCCCAAACATCTTGCTGAAGTCATACTTAGCTATAAGCATCAAGTTGACTTGGTAATTATTGGCGGAGGAGATGGTACTCTAAATGCTGCCGTAGATGCTTTAATTGAAACTCAGTTACCTTTGGGAATCTTGCCTCTGGGAACTGCTAACGATCTAGCGAGAACTTTGGGAATCCCAAATTCCCTCAACCAAGCTTGTAAAATTATTGCAGATGGACATTTACACCGCATCGACTTGGGTTGTGTGAATGACAAGCACTTTTTTAACGTTGCTAGTATGGGATTGAGTGTAAAAATTACCCAACGACTTACGAAAGAAGTCAAGCGCCGTTGGGGAGTATTTGCTTATGCAGCCACTGCATTGCAAGTGATTTTGGAAGCCAGACCTTTTACAGCAGAGATTGCGATCAACGGTGAATTAATTCGCGTCAAAACAGTGCAAATTGCAGTCGGTAACGGCCGCTATTACGGTGGTGGTATGGCAGTGGCTGACGATGCCACAATAGACGATCAAAGACTAGACCTTTATAGCTTGGAGATTGAACACTGGTGGCAGGCTATATTATTACTACCCGCAATGCGACGAGGGCGACATATACATTGGCAGAGTGTACGCTCCCATCAAGGTCAAGAAATAGAGGTACATACTCGCAAACCTCGCCCTATCAATACAGATGGTGAAATCACTACCTACACACCTGCTCATTTTCGGGTTATACCTAAAGCTATAGCTGTTTTAGTACCCCCAGAAAGCAGGAGTTAGGAGTCATTCAATTTTAGATTTTCTTTCAATCCAAAATCTAAAATTGGCAGAGTTTAGAAGTTATTCTCCCTTATCTCCCTTTACTACAAAGTGGGAACTCGCATCAACTCACGCCAAATGCATCTGAGATTTTCTCAAGATATAAAGTCCCTGTTGCAACGCCTAGCTGAACAACCTCTGACTCTAGGTGATATTTTGACAGAAACCTCAGAACGGGGCTTTAGTCTGGTAATTACATTATTAGTTTTGCCTTTTTTATTTCCTATGCCACCGGGATTAACTGGCCCATTTGGTGGTGCTTGTTTACTGTTGTCAGTGCAAATGGTTTTAGGAAGGCGATCGCCTTGGCTACCAAAAAGAATCGCTAACTACAAATTTCCTCGTTCCTTCGCCCAGTTACTTTTGCAAAATTTGGGACGGCTTACCAAAGTTTTCCAGAAAATCGCCCGTCCCCGATTAGCAAAAATAGCTCATAATCCTTTAGTTTGGCGAATTAATGGGTTTTGTATCTCTTTCTTAACAGTATTACTAATATTACCAATTCCGTTTACAAATCCTATCCCTACTATCGGTATTTTACTTTTGACTGTTGCCACGATCGAATCTGATGGTTTATTAATTTGCATCAGCTACGGCATTACTGTTCTGATTACCTTGCTGTTTGGATTTATTGGTTATGCAGTGTGGTTAGCTCCCAGTTTGCTGCCATCGATATTGAAATAATAAAAGCCTCCAGCTTTTGGCTGAGGGCTGAAATTCTTAGGGTGCATCTACCATTTATTAGTCCGCTTTATTTATTGCCATATCCGGGTAAATTATAATTTTAAGTAAATTTATTTTTTCCTGATTAAAAAATTATTACCAATAAAAAAGCCTTCAACTAAAAGCTGAGGGCTATGATTTAATTAAGGTGCATCTACCATTTATTAATCCGCTTTATTTATTGCCCTATCCGGGTAAATTATAATTTTAAGTAAATTTATTTTGTTTCTGAATAAAAAAATATCAGCAATAAAAAAAAGCCTTCAACTAAAAGCTGAAGGCTTTGATTTAATTAAGGTGCATCTACTATTTATATATCCGTTTTAGTTATTGCTGCATCAGGAAGAATTGAAAAAAAATGGCTAGCTGTGGAATTGATTTCGTTAGCTACAACGGTAGTACTAGCCTCAATGAGGATCGCCTACGGTATTTGACTAGGTAATCATTGACCAACTTCACATTAATTTTACAATTATCCCCATTTTCCTCTAAATACACAAAGTTTCTGTTAATATCTCTGATTCGATATCCGTAATAGTACGAATTTAGTTTATTAGTTGGGTATATGACTATGAAAGTTAGACACACCCAACTTGATGAAGCGATCGCAATTTCTATTAGCCCTTGCTAGTCTTAGTATTGTCGGGGGAAGCTTTTTTCTGAGAAAAACTTTTAACAGTACTAGTGAGCCTAAAATTATAACTGATACATCACGCTATAAAGAAATTCGTAATCAACTATGGTCTGATAATGACCAAATAAAACATTTTCCTAATGAGATTCCTCCTGATGCTAAAGACGTTCGTATTGCTTACTCTCCCAAAGTTTTGCAAGGAAGTAGTTTTTTTCAAATTAGGTTAAAAGAGCCACCAAACAAGATAGAAAAATTACTTTCACAATATAAAAATAGTGCCAAGCACAAATATAGAGGTGGTAACACAAACGACCACATAAATCAACCTAACGGTGTGCCGACAACTTTCTTTTACACTAGTGACTCTCCTACAGAATCTTTTCCAGCTACTTATGAAATCTTAGTATTAAATACAGATGACAAAGGTAGACCTGGCTTTAAGTGGAATCATGGAGATAGCTACGGCGTTGCTATTAATAGTTCCAACTCAGAAATTATCTATTGGTCTGAAAAATGGTAATTAGCAATTCAAAATGAATTTGAATCACTATGAGAAAAATACAGATGAAGAAGATTTAAGAATCTCCCATATTGGTATATTTGGAGAATTAATATAGTTTCCAAAAGTCAAGTTTTAGGTAAGGAGAAGTTATGAGTAGAGCAAGCCTTTACTCAGATTTCACAGTACTAAGTGCTGCTTTTACCCTTTTGGATATATCACTTTGGGTAGTTAAAACTTATAGTCAGCATAGCTAAGATTTATAAGTGCTCAAAAACTATCTGAATATGTAGAATGCCAACTGCTTTAATTACTGGTGCCTCTAGTGGTATTGGTAAAGCCTTTGCTCAAGAACTAGCTGCACGCAAGACAAATCTTGTACTCGTTGCTCGTTCTGAAGACAAACTAAGCCAATTAGCTAAACAACTACAAGAACAACACAACATTCAAGTAGACGTTATAGTAAAAGACCTCACAGAACCTAATGCAGCGAAGAGTGTATTTGAAACCACGAAAGCAAAAGGATTAACTATTGACTTATTAATCAACAATGCTGGTTTTGGTTCTTATGGTGATTTTGCTGAGGGGGATGGAGAAAAACAAGTTAAAATCGTACAATTAAACATTTTGGCATTGGTAGATTTAACCCACAAATTTCTACCATTGATGCGGCAACGTCGTTCTGGAAGTATTATTAACGTATCCTCTATTACCGCATTTCAACCGATACCATACCTTTCTGTTTATGCTGCTAGCAAAGCTTTTATTCTCAGCTTCAGTGAAGCATTATGGGCAGAAAATTATCAGTATGGTGTCCGTATTTTAGTCACTTGTCCAGGGCCAATAGAAACAAACTTTTTTGCAGAAGCTAATTTTCCTCCAGCACTGGCAAGTAGTACAGATAAAGTGTATTCTTCCCAAAAAGTGGTTCTGGAATCTTTAGAGGCTTTAGAAAAAGGCTATCCAACTGTTATTAGCTCTGATAGTAGCACTCAAATTAGAAGCAAATTATCTCGACTTGTACCGCGTAAGCTTCTACTGAATATGTTAGCAAAACACTTTAAAGCTTAAGTATTAAGTATATATTTAGGACTACAGACGCGATTAATCGCGTCTGTACAAGTTAGGAGTTTGGAGTTAAATAAACTGGTGTATTTAAAACTCCTCACTCTTCACTTATTACATATACCTTGTTAATTGAACTCGGTAACGCTCTTTTTTTGTAACGGCGATTTCCCCAACTTCTAAACGCCCTTTTGAGCGAATGGCGATTAAGTCGCCTGATTTGACTTGAGAACTAGCTTGGGTAACTTCCTTCCAATTGACGCGGACATCACCAGCATCAATGAAATCAACCATTTTGCTGCGGGACATGCCAAAACCAGCAGATGCGATCGCATCTAATCTTAAAGAAGCCTCCACAGTAGTTAATTCTTTTTTCTTGGGTTCCCGAACCTTTAATTCAGTTAGCTCAATCTGCTGAGTTTTCACAGGAACCGATCGCACCTGTTTCAGACTCATTGACAAAAATTCCACTAACTCTGGTGCAACAATCGCCTGCGCCCCTCGTTCTCCTAAGACAATCACATCTCCCGTTTTTTCACGAACAATTCCCGTCCCCAACATTGCGCCTAAAAAGTCGCGGTGAGAGGCGGTATCAAACAGGAAATTACCAGCAATTTCCACGGCTACAAGGCTGACTTGAGATTGATCTAACGGAAGTTCCGAACGAGCGATCGCTATTCTTTGGCGTTCAGCTTGCGGATATCCACCCCACGCCACCAATTGCACTTCTGTTAATCGGTTAAATACCCGTTGAATTTCCGCCAATTCTGGGGGAGATAGAAAATCTGTTAAAACCACTTCCCAAGTTTTGATTGCTTGCTCTGCTTGGTCGATTGCACGAGCTACACTATCTCGATTTTCAACACCTTTTAAAAGTTCTTCTCGTGGCAACATTCTTAAAAATTATGAATTAGTCATTTCTCATTTATCTTTTACCAATGCCCCATGCCCCATCTCCATTCCCCATTCCCTCTTTAAAACTATCTTGATTCTAACTTTAATTCCCATTTCAGCAGATTTTCATCCCTAGCAATTTGTTGCATTCCCAGTTTTTCTAAAATGCGAATCGAGCCAACACGATCGTCTAGAGAATAAGCGATAATTCTCTTAAGTTCTTGCTGAGTAAAGGCAAAATCGACCAGTGCTTCTACTGCTTCAAAAGCAAATCCCTGCCGGCGATAAGCTGATAGGACTTCATAACCCATTTACTACAGTTCCTGTCCGATCGGGTTTGCCACCAAATCCTAAATCACCAATCAAGGTAGAATCTAGCAATGTGAATCATTAGCCACATACCCCAACCCAACTGGGAAGGATCATCTACTAGCATCTGAGCATACATTGGAAAAAAATCTAGCACTTCAGATGCATACCAATCATCAGGAACCTTTACCCCTAAAAGTCTTTCTACTTGGGATTTGTTTTTGATCGCAGCGGCTTGCGCCACCTCCAAAGAACAGGGAAGCAACTCAAGTCGCTGTGTCGTGATGTGTAAACTATGATTCATTCAATACACGGTATTTGTGTCGGCATAACCTTGGATATTTTCTGGATCAAACTGACGTAATATTTTGGTTGCTTGGCGAGTAAGAGTTTCAGAACCTTGAACGACAACCAAGTATTTACCCGCATCTAAGCGGTTGCGATAAGGTAAAGCATCACCACCACCTATAAGTAAACCGACTCCGCCACCGACAAACACACCACCCATTGCACCACTAGCAGCACCCAGCAGTCCGCCAACAATGTGATTGCCAACTTCACCCGCCCAAGCAAAAGTATCTAAACCAGTAATGAGGCTGAATGTAAAACCTGCAAAAAAGCCAAATGGTATCAGCCAGGTTGCCATCTGTTTTGCTTGCTTTTTAGCTTGCTCTGCGGGGTCAATTAAGCCAAACTCGTCAGCCGTTTTATACCCCCTCCCCAAAATAGTGCTCTTAATGCCTTCTTTTTCTAAAGCTAAGTAAGCAGCTTCGGCTTGAATGCGGTCTGGTAATACGGCAACAAGGTAATTCATTGATTTTACAATTTGTCTAATAGAAGTTTTGCCTTAACTAACAGCGTATCAGTCCTGGTCGAATCATCTTGCATTGGGTAGGAGTTAGGAGTAGAGACGCGATTAATCGCGCCTGTGAGTTAGGAGTTAGCAGTCTTACTCCCCAACGCTAGCTCTTAAGGGGCTGTTCTTGTTAGGTCTGTATTAAACTCAACTGCAAACTGCGTAGGCGTAGCCCGCCGCAGGCATCGCACAATTTAGCACAAGTTAAATGTACATCCGATCACTTTAGCGAATCTAGTGGCTCACAAAAATTGTTTACGCCTTGCTTGAGGACATAAATTAAAACTGGTGTTGCCAAAATTTTCGGAAACGTCGGCATTGCTTTTAGATGTTCCATCATCTTTTGAGGTGAAGTATTAAGCAAATCTTCGCGATATTCTTGTTCGCAAATCACCACACGCCATTTTCTCGCCAAGGCATCTAACCACTCGGAATTTGCTCTTTCTGGTTCTTGTCCGGCTCGGATAGCTAGCGTCATCGCCGCATCTTCTAAATCTCCATCACAGTCTTCAATCAAATCCAGCGCTTCCATATCGCTCTTATCATCTGCCAATTGAGAGCGAAACTGTGCAATTTCTTGAGATGTTACTTTAGTCATGAGTCTTTGAAAAGGCAAGCGATCGGACACTCAGTTATGTTAGTCCAAATTTGACTATAGCGCTTCTCTGTTAAGTCCAATACAGACCTCACAAAAACAACTCCTTTCCTACGACTTCTGCCTAACCCTCTTTTAATACCATTTCTTTGGGAGGCGGCGCCAAATTTTCTTTCTTCCTTTGTGTCCTTCTCTAACGGAACGCTACGCGAATGCGCCCTATCTTGCGGTCAGCCGCTTTGCGTCTATGCGGTTCGTTCTTGATATATTTAGCGCATCTTTATACAGAATTGGTATAAGAGGAGCGGAAAAACTTTTGTTACTGGAAGAAGGGAAGTAAAATTCTCAGCCTAGAATAGTAGCCTATTCTCGATAGACTCTTATCCTTTAGCGATCGCTAAAGAATTTCTAAAAAATCACAATTTACATACTAGACCTCTTGCACAAATATTTGAAAATAAGAATTTTAAGTTTTACGCAGAGGGGCAGAGAGTAGCGATAAATTTATCTGTTTAGCAGTTAACCTGATTTATACAAGAGGTCTACTGTTGACGCCAAGCATGGGGAGGTAAACCGTGATATTGGCGAAACTGACGGGAGAAATGAGATACATCTTGATAACCTAACGCTTTAGCAATTAACTCCACTGTTTGTTCATTGTTTTGGAGTAAGAAGCACGCTTGTACCATTCGACGTTTAATAATCCAACTGTTAACAGTATTTCCTGTTTGTTTTGCAACTCTGTTAGTTAAGTAAGCAGGTGAGTAACCAACTGCCTGAGCTACATCACACAAAGAAATCCCTTGGTGATAATGGGCTTCAATAAAGTCAAAAACTGTTTTTAATTCGGGAGTGCAGGGAAAGATTGACTCAGGAGTCACCATGAGTGAATTTTTGGTTGCAGATGCTGAGTTAAAAGCTTTCTGGAATTTAGTAGTCCACCAGGATTGAAGAAGAGCTTGCTTGCGTAAACGGACAGTAATTGCTGTGAGTAACTCGTTTAGTGTTGATGGTTTAGCAATATAGTCATCCGCTCCTAACTCCATAGCTTTGCGAAAATTGGCTCTAGCAGTGCTACCAGTCAGGAAAATCAAGGGAATATGTGCTGTTTGAGGATTTTGGCGTAAGGTAGTTAGAACAGTGTAACCATCGATATCAGGCATTGTAATATCACAAATCACTAAGTCAGGTAAATGCTCTTGTATTTGCTGGATACCTACAAGACCGTTTTCAACACCTATAACATTAAAACCTTTAGCCTGAAGACCTTTTAAGTAAAGACTGAGGGTAACTCGATCATTTTCAATTAGAAGAATTGTTTGAACGGCTGTGCAGATCATTTATATACTTGACTAATCAATAAAAAATTTGATTGCTCTTCAACAATCAAGCAGCTTTGGTGAGAGCAGGAGGAATACTGCCCTCTGTCTGTTACCTTGATGATTGTTAATCTCTACTTCATAGAGGATGACAGACGGGTGTTTAAGATTAAATTTGCTAAAAGTTTGAAATGTATAAAATAAGTTCATAGTATTTGATTTTGTTACAAAAATTAATATATTTGAGATCGTATTTTTAATCAGTGATGTATAAGTTTAACTGAGAAGAAAATTTTGCTTGCAGAAAAAGCTCTAAGATAAAAGAGGTTGATAAAAGTTTGAGTGATTGATTTTAGAATTAAGCTTTAGTCCGATGGTCAAGCGATCGCTCCAGGCATCACAGGTTGGAATACAACAGGCTAAAAGAGCGTTTGCTCAAAAGGGATGGACGCAAGAAAATCTGGCTTTTGAAGTCAACTTAAAGACTCGGCAACCAATTTGGCGTTTTTTCACTGGGCGTCCGGTTGAGCGTTATATCTTTATAGAAATTTGTACTGTGTTGTCGTTGACTTGGCAGGAGATTACGGCTAATCCTCCAGAAGAGTTCAGCGAATCAAAAGAACTTACTTGTGGTCAATTTTTAGATATTGATGCCCTAGTACAACAGGTGAGAGCGCACCGCTTTGACAAGATTCAAGACCAGTGCGGCAGTTTGCAGTTATTAGATGTTAGTCGCCCCGTTAGAATCGACGATATTTATATTGATGTTAATATTTTGGAGGAGATTGCGAGCCTTCAGTGGTTAGAGTTTGCTGATCTGCAAAGCTTCACACCAAAAGAATTTGAGCGCTTTGACTATTGTGAGGTATCCCAGACACAAATCGCGGGCATGAGAGCAGTTGAAACTTACTCAAAGCTGCGGGTATTAGGAAAACCGGGAGCAGGTAAAACCACCTTTTTGCAATATCTGGCGATTCAATGCAACCGAGGTAAATTTGCAGCAAATCGGGTTGCCATTTTTGTCACCTTAAGGGATTTTGCAGATGAATCTAGAAAAGCAGGGGAGTTGGATTTACTCAACTATATTCGCGAGGAATTCTTCACCTACGGCATGAAAGATACATCTGTGCTTGAAACTTTATTATCGGAGGGCAGAGTGTTGCTGTTGCTGGATGGATTAGATGAAGTACTCGCTCAAGATAGTAAAGCTGTCGTCAACAACATTCGCAGACTCTCTGAAAAGTATCAAAAGAATTTGTTTGTCGTGAGCTGCCGCACGGCGGCTAAAGCTTCTAGCCTCAGACGCTTCACAGATGTTGAAATTGCTCCATTTACTGAAAAGCAAATTGTAGCTTTTGCTCAGAAATGGTTTACAGTAATCGCAAAAACGAATGTCCAGGATAAGCAACAACAGGCAGTTGAGTTTATTGAAAAACTAAATTTATCTGAAAACTTGCAATTTCGCAGACTTGCCGTCAATCCGTTGTTTTTGCACCTTGCCTGCTGGGTTTTTGCTCACCAGAATAAATTTCCAACCCAAAAAGCGACGTTTTATAAGCAATGTTTAGACCTCTTGCTTGGCAAATGGGACGAGACTAAAGGAATTGAGCGCGATGAAGTGTACGAAGGTTTTTTATTACCACAAAAGCTGAAGTTGCTAAGTCAGGTTGCAGCAGCGACATTTGAGCATGGTAATTACTTTTTTGAACAACGGATTGTTGAGCAATACATTGGCGACTTTATCCGTGATTTGCCAAATGCTTCGACGGAATTAGAGGAATTGCAATTAGATAGTGAAGGGGTACTTAAGGCAATAGAGTTGCAACATGGATTACTGGCAGAACGAGTGCGAGGGATTTTCTCCTTCTCTTCTTTGACGTTTCAAGAATACTTAACAGCTCGAACAATCGTCGCCACTCATAATTTACACGCATCAGAGCAACCATTGGAACATCTGGCGAGTCATATTACTGAACCTAGATGGCGTGAAATCTTTTTGTTAACGGTTGCCATGTTGGAGAGTGCAGATTTCCTAGTGCAGTTGATGAAGCAACAAATTGATGCGCTAGTGGCTGAAGATCCATATTTGCAAAAATTTTTAACTTGGGCAAGTCAAAAGTCCCTTGTTGCTCCCCCCCAACCTGCTGCAACTCGTGCGTTTTACCTTGCGCTGGCTCAAACTCCTCACCTAACCTATTGGTACTTTAGTCCTGAGCAACAGCAAGTATTGCAACAATATTACGATGCCAATCAGTTGCTAATTGATTGCCTTAATAGCAACTGTGAAGTAACAGGTGTCGTGCGGCAGAAGATTGAAACCAGTTTGTTGTTGCCAATAAAAGAACTCTCAGAGCGAGAATAGCAAGGATTGTGAGGATCTACTTAGGTCAGAATGAGCAGATTTCTCATCACTAATTCCAAGTTCAAAATTTAGAGGATGTTTGAAAAGTCATAATTGATGTATCAAATATTTTTTTACCCCACCCTAACCCTCACGCCACTTGCTCCACTTGGGGAAACCCCTTGGCGCTAGCCTCTCCCTTTGGGAGAAGACCGCAGTGGCTACGCTGTACACACAAGTCGGAAAAACTTCATCCACCAAAGATTTGCGGTGAAGCAGCGCTGCGGGAGGGTTTCCCTCCGCAGGCGACTGCTGTTAGCGCAGCGTTAGCGACGCAGGAGCGTCACCCGTTCGCGTAGCGTCTCCGATAGGAGAAGGGTGCGTTACGCTGGCGTGACAAAGCTAAATTGTTGCAATCATGGCGATACCTGCGGCGGGCTACGCCAACGCATTTGTTATTTTGGCGAACTCATTTGTTATTT
>NZ_CAXTTT010000104.1:0-27289 GCF_964247315.1 uncultured Nostoc sp. | reverse complement strand
CTGCTCCCCTGCTCCCCTGCTCCTTCCGTACTCAACAAAATTGTCGGGCGACCAGTTTCTTGTGCTACCTGTCCAGCAACTAAGCCCAATACACCCGCAGGCCATTGGGCATCTTCTAGGACAATAACGCTGGTGGTTGATAAGTCTAATTGAGTAAGTTTTTGCGCCACTTGTGCTTGCACATCTTTTTGTAAAGATTTGCGGCGGGCGTTGGCGAGTTCTGTAACTTCGGCTAGTTCGTTACAACGTTTGACATCCCGACTAGTTAATAATTCCACGCAGAAACAGGCATCACCTTGGATGCGACTAACGGCGTTAATTCTTGGCCCCAAACCAAAAGAAATATCTGTAGGGCGATCGCCACTTTTTTGGCACAATTCTAATAATCGCCCTACCCCTGGCCGCCGTCGCGCTGCTGCTGGCTGTTTAAAATCTTCTTGCAGCCGTTGAATTCCCATCTGTGCCAAGTAGCGACAATCTCCACTTAACTGCACTAAGTCGGCAATTAATCCAACTGCAACTAAATCTAATAAATCTTCTAAGGGATATTTGGCAACATTGGACAGGCTTTGATATAGTGCTTCCACCAATTTATAAGCTACTGCCACCCCAGAAAGATTAAATAACTGATGTTCCCTTGGTAAATAACGGGGATTGATAATCGCTGCAACGGTTGGGCGTTCGGCTGGTAAGGTGTGATGGTCTGTAACTATTACATCTATACCTAGCTGTTTAGCATAAATAATTTCTTCAATGTTTGTGCTACCCGTATCGCAAGTAACTATTAATTTGCAACCTTGTTTTGCTAAATTATCGATGCCTTGATTATTAAGTCCGTGGGATTCTTTCAGGCGATTGGGAATGTAGTAAATTAACTGGGTATTTTGAGCGAAAAACTGGCCCAATCCATCCCAAAGTACCGATGTAGCGGTAATTCCATCGGCATCGAAATCTCCCCAAATGGCAATTTTTTCTTTAGTATTATATGCTTGTTGTAACCGTGTGATCGCCAGATGCATTTCTTGCCCAAACTCAAAGGGACTTGCTGGTTGATAAGCTTTATAGTTGATAAAAGCTGTTAATTGTTGACGATCTTTAATACCTCGTTGCCACAACAACTGCGCTGCATATAGTCCACTTGATGCGGGTGTATATTGTTTCACTGCTTGGATAAACCACTCTGGTGGTTGTTCAGTTGCTGTTATAGTCCACTGTTGTTCTGGCATATAAATAAAGTTAGAAGTTAGGAGTAAAAACTATTAAAATACAAGGCTGTGTTAAAGCATTGAAGATGGCTAATACAGAATTAAAAATATCTCCAGAAAGTCAAGTTACTAAAATCATACGACTTAAATCTCATCGTACTATAGGATTCCTTCTTAAACAAGTATTTATCAACATTATCCGCAATGCTTGGGAAGCAGTTTCAGCAGAAGATATCATTAAATTGAAAGTAGATTATTCACATACAGATAAAGTTTGCATTAATGTCCATAATGGCGACGAACCAATTCCATTGCAAGTTATCACCAAAGTTTTTCAGCCATTCTTCTCTACCAAACCTTGTAGCACTGGGCTAGGACTTGCTATTACCAAACGCATCGTCAATGCTCATAATGGGGAACTGTTAATCTCTTCTGACCTTTTGACAGGAACTACTGTGAGTGTTCAATTACCTGTAGTTATTAAATGAAGTTTTAATTGATATAAATGTCAGGTTTTTACAATGATAATATTTATTACTTTTACTTGTAATTGCAAATTGTGAGCTAAATCACACTAATAACCTAAATACTGAAATAAAATTATATTTTTGCATAAAATATTACATACAAAGTGATGGAATTACTTCAACTGATTTTGGTGCTAGGTACAGTAGTTGGTGTTGTAGATGGGAACACAATTTTGGTTAAAGATAATGCAGGACAAACAACTACAGTCAAGTTAGCCTGTATTAACGCACCAGAAGCAACTGACAAGCGCTATGGTTTAGCAGCAACACAAAGGCTAAAACAGCTATTACCATCTCAAACTCCTGTCGTGATTAGAAGCACAGAACAAGTTAAAAATGGTCGCCCAGCGGGTGAAGTGTTTGCAGATAATCGGTCAGTAAACCTCCTTTTAGTAGAGTCAGGTAATGCCGTCGTTGACCAAGAATCTTTACAAAATTGCTATGAGAGCAAAACCCAATTTTTAATTGCAGAAGCTAATGCTAAAAATAAGCATTTGGGTTTGTGGCAACATTCCTTCATTGTAAATGAATAGCATATTTTAAAAGCAAGTTTTCAACTTTTTATTACCAAGCCAATTGATCCAATGGAACTCGTGGATAAGGTGGTTGAAACGTTAAAAACCTAATTACTCCACGTTCTTCGGCTGGGATTTTTCCAGATATGAGAAAGCATCGTCACTTTGAAACGCCTATTGAAAAACACAAGCCTAAAGAAATTGTCAAGCACAGGCAGGATAAAAGATATTTCTGCACTAGATGATTGACATAGATATTAATCAATGCCCTCAGAGATTTTATGAGGGTTTTATTGATGAAAATCAGCACAAGTAATCAAAAAGTCAGAATTTAATTTTTATTCCTTAGCAGAAAATCAATATAGACAAAGGTGAGCAAGAAATGAGCAAGTTTTGGTCTGGAAAGTGACTAGTAAGAGCAAATAAGCTGTGAAGCGCTTCGGTAATAGCCGCAGTCTTTTTTGAAATCCAAATCAACTTCTTATTTCCACACCAACAGTAGAGGCTAAACACCTCAAAAAGGGCAACTATGAGAATAAATGCTCGGAGTATCACGTCTTTTATAGCAACTGAAGGCAGGTTACTCATAGATAAAGCAGTCCAAAATATGGTATTTCTTTCCATCAAGCGATCGCTATATTGGACTAAAGCTACTCGTTTTTTTTGTCCCCTAGTGGCATTTGTCGCTATTTTGCTGGTAGTTCTAACCTATGCAACCCCTAAAGCTTTGGCTTCAGACCACCAAGACACAACTTTTCTTGCCACTAAGCTGACTGCTGCGGATCTCACAGATTTGTTTGTGTTTGAGAGTCCGAAAGACCCCAAAAATGTTGTCTTAGTCATGGATTTCGACCCTCTGATCGTTTCTGGTGAAAAAAGACCATTCGATCCAAATGTTCTTTATCAGTTCAAGATTGATAACACTGGCGACAGTATTGAAGATGTCGTACTCCAATTCAATGTAAATGGTAAAGGCTCACAGCAAACCGTTACAGTCCGCGGCCCATGTCGTCCAACCACAGTAGGAACAGAGTCAGCTTTGCTTCCAGTAAGTTGGACAGGGCAACTTAACCAAACATTCGCCACATATAACGGCATGAAGTTCTTTGTTGGGACACGCAAAGACCCGTTCTTTTTCGATTTGGAACAGTTTTTTAAAATCATCCCGGATCGGAACTATAGCCTTCAGCCTAATCCCAGTCCTCCCTTCACAGTTCTTACCTTTAGACCACCGGGACAAGCAAAAGACACTTTAGCCCCATTCAATGTTCACTCAATTATTGCCGAGCTACCCAGGAAACTGCTTGGTAAAGGCAAAATTGGTGTTTGGATGACAACTAGTGTTAAAACTCCTAGACTCAGAAACGGTCATTTTGCTCAGATCGAGCGGTTAGCAGTTCCAGCCCTGAATGAACTTTTTATGGACTTTAAAGCTCATAATAATAGTAATCTTCAGACACCAACCAAAGACGCTAGCAATCAATCCCAATTCATTCAAGCCTTTGTGAAAGCGATCGGTAGACCTAAAGGCATAGCCGATGCAGTAATCTCAGTGGCGATTCCTGATGTGATTCAAGCTGACCTTTCTAAACTTAGTGGTAGTTATTTTGGTACTCAGTTAGGCAAAAATTTTGGTGGTAGAAGACCAAAAGATGACGTAATCGATGTAACAGCATCTGTTGTCTTTGGTGATGCAGTTACAGGCATTTCTACAGGTAAAATTCCGGGGCTAACTAGCGATAATGTTGGGCCTAATAATGCCAACTTTCTTCCTACCTTCCCTTATTTAGGCAATCCTTTGTAAGGTTTATGTATCTACGAATACTATGGGTGTTAGTGCTGACTAGCCTACTGGTTTTACTAAGACCCTGTGATACACAAGCGCTAAGTTTAGGCTACACCAATGGTAAGTTAGGCACATATTCCTCTGCTCTGCAACTGCTAACTGTTAATTCTAGGCAGATATTACCAGTTCAGCAGTCAGATTTAGTCTTCCCCGATTATTTACAGCGATCGCATATTATCAGCGTCTATGAGGAGAAAGTTGCCCAATCTCCTGATTCCTCAATATTTTTACGTCTGTTAGCCGATCAATATTTGAGGCGTTTTCGAGAACTGGCAGATATAGACGATGTGTTACGAGCAGAACAAGCGGCACGTAGATCCCTGGCATTACAGCCGAGCCATAATCAGGTTTCTTCTATGCTCCTAGCATCAGCTTTACTATCTCAACATCAGTTTCAGTCAGCTTTAGAAGTATTAAATAATTCATCTGTTGATAATCCCAATATTGTCTCACTCAAGGCATCGATTCAGATGGAGTTGGGTGACTATGAAGCAACTCGTCAACTTTTGCAGAATCTTGCTCAGGGAGAATCTAACTCTGGTCATAATGCAGTTGTCGCCCGTTACTTAGAGTTAACTGGCAATCTAGCCTCAGCGCGACAACTGCTAGATGAGGCTATGCAGGAGATGGACTCTTTCTACACGACGAGCGCCGAAACCCGTGCTTGGTTTCATGTGCGGGCTGGGGATCTGGCTTTTGCAGCCGGAGATTTTGCCCTGTCTGAGCAGCGATATCGGGAAGCTTTTGACCTCTTCCCACGGCATATAGCTGCGTTTACAGGACTGGCTCGCCTCTATGCGGCACAGCATCGCTGGCAGGATGTTCTAAATATCGCCAACCAGGGTATAGAACTGATGCCGTTGGTAGAAACGCTGGGGTATAAGGCTGATGCTCAACTAGCTCTTCTCGACCAAAAAGGCGCAGCTGAAACGGAAGATTTAATCGGGGTAGTCGCTTACCTGAGCAAGGTTAAAGGAATCTACGATCGCGCTTTGGCAGTCTACTACACCGAACACGCAATTCATTTAACAGAGGCGCTAGAGATTGCTCGTAGTGAAGTAGCAGTGCGAGACGATGTATATGCAGAGGATACTTTGGCTTGGGCAGCTGCGGCTAATGGGGAATGGCAAGAAGCGCAACAGGCAGCACAACGGGCAACTCGCTTGGGGACAGAAGATGCTTTGCTGCAATTTCATGCTGGAATGATTGCGTTTCACTTAGGTAATCGTCAGGAAGCAATAAAGCGACTGACTCAAGCTGTTAGCCTCAATCCTCAATTTCATCACAAGTATGCTGATGAAGCTCGTCAAGTCTTGGCTAACTTAGTACCCTCTGTCTCTTTTCTCACTGCTAACGCTATAGGAAGTTATTTATGAAAAAACTGCTACATTACTTGGCTTGGAGTACTGCAATCATCGCAATATGTTTATTTTGGATGCCGAAGGCGGATGCCCATCCTTTAGGCAATTTTACCATCAATCATTACGCAGGAGTGCAGGTAGCAACCGATGGTGTGGGGATTGATTATGTTCTAGACATGGCAGAGATTCCGGCTTTTCAGGAAATTAATCACTTAGATACTAATCGCGATCGCAAAGCTGAACCTGTAGAGACGGTTCAATACCCTGACCAAAAATGCCAGGAAGTCAATTCACATCTGAAACTGTTGATCGATAAACAGCCTTTAGCACTGTCTTTGATCGAATCAACAGTCGAATTTCCTCCAGGTGTCGGAGGATTATCTACACTGCGGCTGAGTTGTAATTTTCAGGGGACAAGGGAGTTAGTTGGCGCGAATCAGTTAATCGAGTTTGAAGATCAGTTTTATCCACAGCGCTTGGGCTGGCGTGAGATTATTGTGGCTGGAAATGACATTCCCATTCAAGGTGATTTCACCTCTTTGAGTATCAGCAACCGCTTGAGAGATTACCCCACTGAGTTACTTAGCAGTCCTCTCGACCAACGTCGGATTGACTTTAAACTCAATCCGTCTCTGACTTCGAGTGAACAAGCGCCTCCACCGTCTGTTAAATCATCCAGCCGTTTAGATAATGCTTTGACAGGAAGAAGCAACGATGTATTTACTAGCCTAATTACCCAGGAAAATCATAATTTCCTGACTATCCTAATAGCTCTAGCGATCGCCTTTTTATGGGGTGGTTTACACGCCCTATCCCCTGGTCATGGGAAAACGATAGTCGGTGCTTATTTGGTAGGTTCCCGCAGTAATGCCCAACACGCCCTATTCCTGGGGCTGATTATGACGATTACCCATACTGCTGGCATATTTGCTTTAGGGCTGGTCGCTCTTGGCACATCCCAGTTTATTTTGACAGAGCAATTGTACCCTTGGTTAAGCGTAATCTCCGGTGTGCTGGTAACTGTAATTGGTCTGAATTTGTTTATCAGTCGATTGCAAGGGACTCAGGTTTCTCATTCACATGACCATGTACATAGTCATCACCACAGCCACGACTTGCATCATCACCAGACGCTCGATAGCGAAGCGTTAGCGACGTTAGGAGCGTCTGACTCGCTACCGCTTCGCTATCATCATGACCACGTACACCATGAGCATTCGCATCTACCGCCTGACGGTGATGTAAGTTCCATGAAGTGGTCTAGCCTACTAGCGCTAGGAATTTCCGGCGGCTTGTTACCTTGTCCTTCAGCCTTAGTAGTGTTGCTGAGCGCGATCGCAATGGGACGAATTGGCTTTGGACTAGCGCTAGTATCTGCCTTTAGCTTAGGTCTAGCAGCAGTACTAACTGGAATCGGCTTAATGCTCGTCTACGCCAAAAATCGGTTTGAGCATTTGCCACTCCAGATACCCAAGATCAAGATGTTACCTGTGGCCAGCGCCTTATGTATTACCCTAATTGGCTTAGGTATTACTTCACAGGCTTTGCTTGCTCATCCCTGGAACTAGACAAAAGCACTCAGTTTTGTAAAAACAACCCTGAACAACTATAATGTCACAAGCAATTAAAGAATCCATCGCCAGAGAAAACAATCTATCTCATCACTCTACCAAGTTTTCACAAACAGCCAAGCTTAAGAGTTTGCGTGAGTATTCATTTAATTTTTGGCAATCGCTAAGAGGTTCAATCTCTATTGCCTCTGCTGCTATCGCTCTATCTGTAAGTGCTATCCTGCCATCTCAGGCATCCACCATTTCATATTCTGGTGACACAACAAACGCACCAACTTTTAACCGTCCGCAAACGGAAGGGTTTGAAAGTGGTACAAACCCACCCACATCACTTTCTAGTAATGGTACTGCCGTCCCTTATTATAGCCAACCTTTCTTAGTCGATACTACAGGCTCGTATAATGTTGTAGGTTCTCAAAACTTCCTGGGCATCCAGTTCTTATACCAAAATAGCTTCAACCCAACTACCCCATTAGTTAATTTACTCAGTGGGAACGATCCTTTCCCAGACGAAGGCACATCTGGTTTTAGTGGCTTGAGCTTAACTGCCAATAACCAATACTTCTTAGTCACTACTGGATTTGACAATAGCAATAACAGTTTTGGTACTTTTACCAATACCATTACAGGCCCTGGCAATATTACACTTATCCCCGAACCTTCTTCAATAGCTAGCACAGTAGTCTTTGGGATTCTTGGAAGCACCTTAATACTAAAGCGTAAACTGAAAAAGCTAAAATCTGTCAATTAGAAAATCTTATTTTGAGGAAAATATGAAACGATATATCTTCATTTTTTTAATAACTGCTTTGTGCATAATAGGCTACTTTGAAATTAGTTTGTCACAGGCTGAAAAGCTTTTTTGGCTGAATTTGAGTCTTTGAAATCCTCGCTCACAAAATCATTTCGCACTCTGCACTCGGAATTTTCGCTGTTAGCTAATTTTTCTTTGCCATAAAATATCTGTAACTCTCGTCATCCCAGCTTTCAGATGACGGCGATAGGTACTGAAAGGCAAATCTAATAACTCAGCTGCTTGTTCTTGCGTGGGGGCGGGATTTAAATAAGTTCGATAAACAGCGCGGTAGAGTTTTTGATCGCGCGGGGATGATTGTAAGGATTCAACTGCTTGTTTCACCAGATTTTGTAAAATCTTAACGCGTTGGCTTTGCCCAGAGTCCGGCTGCTCGGAGAGTTGCATCTCCTTTGGACTCTTGCTCATACTTGCTTTTGTGGCAACTTGTTCTGACACTAAGCGCGAGAACACTTCTTGTACGCTTCGCGATCGCACTAAGGGATTATTCTGTAATGCATCGGGACAACTAAAGTTACGTAACGCATTCTGCACCGCCTCCACAAATTCTGGCTGACTAAGAACTAACAGAGGTTCACCGACTGGAGTATTATCTACAGATTCTCCCGCAGTTGTAACCTCTTTTCGGGCCAAAATTTCCTGCCATGCGGCAGGTGAGACAATTCGCCAGTCATGCCCATAAACACCATAGTGTCTTCCCCCAACTGTAAAATCAGTTTCAGAAAGTCGTGTTAAGTCGAAGTAGTTTAACATTGCTGTCCAACTATCTGCTTGGGCACAAGGTAGGAAGGTGTATGCTAACCCCGGTGTTTTCTGAAAATACTGCACAAAATTAATGAAAATTAGACTTTGGGTGGGGGAAACAGCTTGATAAGTGTCCCGCGCCATCCAGAAGCGAAAAATAGTTGCGCCTTCGCTAGGGCGTAATGGTGCATGGGTTTGGAGATATTGCCAAGATGCCAGAGCGCCCGGATCTGCACTCAAATCTTCAACAGTTGCTGTCTGCAATGCCACCATCATTGCAAATCCCGCAGGTTCGGAGTGCAAGTCACGAAATACTACTACATTCTGCGGTTGGCGCTTCAACCAGTGAGCTGCTATTTTTGCTGATTCTTCGCCTTCGTATTCTGCCACCATCCCCAGCAGTGCGGTTTTGTCAGTTTCTCGTAGTGAGTCCGTCAATAAACTACTTTGCTCACCCCAGGTGAAACAGGATCGAATTGCCGAGTTATCCCGATGCAAAAAAATATAATCAAGTAGCACTCGATGCTTTTCTTGCCCTTGGGTTTGTCCTAGTCGTTTAGTATAATATTGACGCGCTCGGTGGTGTAATTCCGTGTAGAATTCTGAATTACGCCAACGCAAGTCAGCAATTAAAACTTCGCGTGCTAAATCGTGAGGAAATAAACCCAATTGCCCTGATTCGATAAACGACAATTCGCGCAACCACTCAAATAAATCGTGAACATCAAGTATTTCCCCTAAAGAGTGAGCCTCACCAGCCAAAGTATTTTGAGGCGCAGTCAATATTTGATTTAGTGCGGCTTCGGTAGTCAGCTGGATCACCGCACAAACTTCTAAAGCCATCCGGTGTGCGGGCGTTGGTACTTCTTTTATGAATCTTGACAACAGTGTTTTAACAATATTGGGAGCAGATTCTGCTTGAAAAGAGATTTCTTTTCCCTGAGCAAACACCTCAGCAACCAAAGATAATGCTAGAGGATGTCCGTGGGTCAAATCTAGAATCGCCTGGTGTTGTGTGGTGGGAATATCTCGTGTGGTGAGATAAGTTTGACTTTCTTCTGGTGTAAGGTTGCGTAGGGGCAAGGTGTGCATTAAAGCTTGCCAACCTGGATCGCTACACCAACCAGATGAGGGGGGATTGCGGCCAGCAATCACAATTAAGGTATTAACAGACAAATGGGGTAAGAATACTTCTCGCAACCATTCATCTAGCTGGGTAATAGCTTCATAGGTATCAATTAAAATTACATTACGTTCTTGTCTTTGGGCTAGCACCTGCAAAGGAGAATCTGATTCATTCAATCCCATCAACGAACGCAACGTGCTAAGAAAAGATTCTGGCGCAGTTTCTATATTACGTCCTTCTACGTAGATAGTTGATATTTTTGACCGTTCACAAAACCGTAAAAACTGGTGCATGAGGGTTGTCTTGCCCACACCACCAGGGCCAAAGACGTGCAAAATGTGAAAAGGTAATTCTGTTGATGCGATCGCATCAATAAATAGCTCCACTTCTCGCCCACGTCCTACAAATCTGCGATTTCGTTCTGCACTTAGTCGCTGTAATAGAGATGTCATTGGCATCCCTTCCTTAAATTTTACGTAGGATTACTGTTTTAAAGTATGAAGGATATTGTTGATTTATAAAATCTACTTTGACAAAATTTATAAATTTTACATCCAAGCTTAAAGGCGTAATAAGTAGGTGGACGCTAAAAAAATGCAAATATATTAATAGATATAAATCGCTTAAGAGCTTATATTCAAAGCGTTTATGGTGTTTTATATAAGTTTATAAAGTTCGGTTTAATTGTGCCTACCTGTTTACTAACGAACCAGTATTAGATAACCTTCTTTGTAGCATTGGTTTGGCTCCCCCAATTGCGACTGGTACAACCCAGCAAAAGTGTTGTAAGGTCGCACTTAAAAGAAATGCTTGTACAACAATACTTTACACTTTATAGATTTCTTACCTTTTTTTCTTAGACTTAACTTTTTCCGTTAAGTATCAAAAAGCTTGCTCATAAAGGATTCTGGACAAAGCACAGGATATACGGTACAGTAATTGAAATTCGGCGCTAAAGGTGACAAGCAATATTGGACTGGTGGGAGAAAAATTTGTGTTTCTCTTGCGATCGCAAACGCGGTTACGAATTTTTGTCTAATCCCAAAACAATATTTGATCTGACTTTTCACGGGATATGGAAAAGTCAGATTTAATGGTGGGGTGCAATGACTATAGGAATCATAACTAACTTATGCGGACATGATACAAGTAGGCTAAGTCGCTTACTTTTTTGCGTTTTTAATATCACCAACTAATTCATCAATCCTTGATTGAGTAGTGTTCCAAGAACACATAAAACGTACTCCTCCCACACCAATAAATGTATAAAACTGCCAGTTCTTTGCTTTTAAGCTGTGAATGACTTCTTCAGGTAATTTTACAAATACGGCGTTGGCTTCTCTAGGAAACATCAAGTCAACGCCTTCTATGTTTAATAGTTGATTTTCTAAATATTCAGCACATTGATTAGCGTGTCTGGCATTTTTTAGCCAAGCACCAGTTTCTAATAAACCCAACCAGGGAGCAGAAATAAACCGCATTTTTGAAGCTAGCTGGCCTGCTTGCTTGCATCGATAATCAAAATCCTCTGCTAGCGCTTTGTTGAAGAAAAGAATGGCTTCACCTAATGCCATTCCATTCTTAGTACCACAAAAGCACAATACATCCACTCCAGTTTTCCAAGTAATTTCAGCAGGACTTTTATTCATAGCGGCAACTGCATTTGCAAAACGAGCGCCATCCATGTGAATCTTTAAGTTATATTTGTTTGCAACTTCTTTAATACTTAAAAGTTCTTCAATAGAATATAAAGTTCCTAATTCAGTTGATTGTGTAATGCTAATAACTTTAGGTTTAGGATAATGAATATCAGTGCGTTTAGTGACAACTGACTCTATAGCATCTGATGTTAATTTGCCATTTTTACCGTGAGCAAGTAGCAGTTTAGAGCCATTAGATGCAAATTCAGGTGCGCCACATTCATCCGTTTCTATGTGAGATGTCTCATGACAAATGACGCTGTGATATGACTGGCAAAGAGCAGCTAAAGATAAAGAATTTGCGGCCGTACCGTTAAAGGTAAAAAATACTTCACAATCAATTTCAAAGAGTTCTCGAAAATAATCTGTTGCTTTTTGAGTCCATTCATCATTTCCATAAGCTGGAACACTACCTTGATTTGCCCTAATCATATATTCCAGTGCTTCAGGACAAATCCCAGAGGAATTATCACTTGCAAACTGTTCTAATTGGCTACTCATAATTTAGATTTTGATTTTTAACAGTTATTGTTACAATAATAGTAAATAATTTGTGAACTTGCCAATTAGAAGATTGACAAATAATGCTATTAACCTCTCCCATATTTTAATCATTATGCTAATTTAAATCATTTGTAATGGAATCAAAATGAGTTTTTATAGCCATATTTAATCATGGATGACAAACATATTTTTGACTTATTATAAAAAGCCAGAAGTCTGAAAATTTTGATTTTTATAAATTAAATCTAATTTTTATATCTTGTATCAACCTGCTTAATGAGCTTTTTTTGCTATAACTTTTCTCTAAAGTAGTTATAACCTTAAGTAGTATAGTAATACTATTAAAGGAGTTTACTGATGTCTACAGAAAACTGGAATCTTATTTTTACATCACTGAGATGTTTAATTACTACGGTGTCTTCGTCAGCCTTGCGTTGAGGGTATTTTAAGACGAGAAACATCGCAAATAACTAAATATTATGCTAAAAAAATAAAGTTTGCTAATCAGAATGCTAATTATGTACTTATAATACACTATACAATGTCCTACCAATAACTATGAAATTACTATTTGGCATATTTGTCCTTTGTTAGTTCTCAGTAGTCATTTGTTTATTTTCTACTGACTAATGACCAATGACCAATGACCAATGACTAATAACTAATGACTGAACCATTGATTGAATTGAAAGGTGTTTCTAAGTCCTTTGGTAGCCATAAAGTTCTAGACAATATAGACTTAACTATTTACCGGGGAGAATCACTGGGGATTATTGGGCCATCAGGGACTGGGAAATCAACTATCTTACGAATAATAGCGGGGTTACTTAGTCCCGATGAAGGAGAAATTTATGTGCAAGGAGTGCGGCGAGAGGGTTTGATTGAGGATGGCGGCCAGCAGGTTGGCATTAGTATGGTGTTTCAGCAGGCGGCACTATTTGATTCGCTGACAGTGGAAGAGAATGTAGGATTTTTACTTTATCAAAATTCAAAGCTGCCGCGATCGCGCATCCGAGATTTGGTAAAAGAAAAATTGGAGATGGTAGGTTTGCCAGAAGTAGGCGACCTCTACCCAGCCGAACTTTCCGGGGGAATGCGAAAACGGGTGAGTTTTGCCCGTGCGATTATGTCTAACCCCGACACTCCCAGTGAAAGTCCAGAAGTTCTACTATACGACGAACCAACAGCCGGACTCGATCCCATTGCTTCAACAGTAATCGAAGATTTAATCCGCCACTTGCAATGTTTAGATGGAGCTTGTAGTACTTATGCCGTTGTTACCCACCAGGACAGCACTATCCGCCGTACATCTGATAGACTTATATTTCTCTATGAAGGTAAAGTGCAGTGGCAAGGTACAGTTACTGAAATATACAACACAGAACATCCCTTGATCAGACAATTTATCAGTGGAAGTGTTGAAGGCCCGATTAAAGTCGCCGGCTAGAAACTTAAAAATGAGGAGTAAAGAGTTACTAACTCCTAACTTTTAACTCCTAATTGGTTATTGGTTGTTGGTGGAGGCAAAACAATGCGAGGTCTTATGACAAGCCGCTTCGCCTCTGGGCGAACATTTAGAGAAGGTTCTGTGGGGTTATTACTCCTGCTAGGACTAGGGGTATTTGGATTGCTGTTTCTGTGGTTAAATAGATTCACTGCTGCCGGCCGTTCATACAAAATTATTGTAGAATTTGCTAACGCTGGTGGAATGCAAAAGGGAGCAGCAGTTCGCTATCGTGGCGTTAAGGTAGGAACTATTTCTCAACTTCGACCAGGGGCAAATGCCATTGATGTAGAGATTGAAATTCCCCAAACTGACCTAATTATCCCTCGCGATGTAGTGGTGGAAGCTAATCAAAGCGGGTTAATTAGCGAAAGTATTATCGACATCACACCAAGAACAACCTTACCTGCTGGGATTGTGCTTGCTAAACCTCTAGAAAAAAGTTGTGATACCAGTCTCATTGTCTGTAATGGCTCTCGGTTAAAAGGTCAGGTTGGCATCAGTGTTGATGCACTAATTCGCAGTTCAACTGAGCTAGCAGGTGCATACAATAATCCAAGATTTTATCGAAATATCAATAGGGTTCTAGAAACTACCACAGGCGCAGCATCCAGTTTTACTGAGTTAAGTCAAGATTTACAAAATTTGACCAAAAGCTTACGACTACAACTTAGTACCTTTTCTGCCACGGCTAATTCAGTGCAACGGGCGACAAACCAACTTAATGCATCCGCAAATCAAACAGTAAATAAATTTGGTGCAACTGCAACTCAAGCAAATCGATTGCTGAACAACCTGGATAATCTGTTGACAACAAATCGTTCGGCGCTGGTTGGTGCTTTGAACAATATCACCGAAACCAGCAACCAATTGCGGGTTACAGTCAGTAGCTTATCACCATCAGTAAATCGATTGACTAAAGGAGAATTACTCAACAATTTAGAAACTCTTTCCGCAAATGCAGCCCAAGCCTCAGCTAATTTACGCGACGCTTCTAAAACCTTAAACGATCCCAAGAATGTGGTGTTGCTACAACAAACTTTAGATTCAGCACGAGTAACCTTTGAAAATACCCAAAAAATTACATCTGATTTAGATGAATTGACAGGCGATCCTAATTTCCGTAAAAATCTGCGGCAATTGGTAAATGGTTTAAGTGGTTTAGTATCTTCTACACAACAGATGCAGCAACAAGTGCAGGTTGCTACTACTCTAGATTCGGTAAAAGCTGCTGTGAGCAAACCAAAGAATCTAGTTCCTATACCAGCACCAACCCAACAGGCGATGTTTAATGGCAAATCGCTACCCGTCTATGTAATTAATCCCTCACCTAATAATTTTGGAAATATCGACACCGACCTTCAACCAAGTCCCAGTCCGTCTATCCCGAATTCATCCCAAGAAAACCTGTTGAAACAGCTGCGGGAGTATGGCAAGCAACGAGGGCAACTGGAGACGGAGAAAGAGGCAATACAAGTTGACCTTTCGCCTTCTCTCCCTGCTGACCCTGAGCGAAGCCGAACTGTTGAGAATTTTAAGTAAGATATTTTACTGTCAAGTAAATGTGTTGAAGCCCATCGACACCACTCGCCATAACCTTGAAAACCGCATAATTTTGTTGACTGGTGTCGATTCTTTGCACAGTAAGGTTTTCAGGCTGTAAAATCCATTGCTTATTGATAATTAGTTGATAGTTGTTGGCACTTTTAAGAACGAATTAACATTGGATCATAAATTTGACACTCTTGAACCCCATAATTACACAGAATAGAGCTAGCTATATCTTGCTCATTATCTGTGCCACTAACGATAAGTATGTAATTGCCTTGCTCTATTTGCTCATTGTAAAAGCGTGCCCACTCATCTGCTATTCCTAACCTCATAGCGTCAAAGCGTTCACTTAAATTGATGCCTGTTAACCCAACCAATTGAGAAAAGTCTTTGCAAATTAAGGAAATCTGGTTTAATGAAAAACCTGCGATACACATATCCTTAATTGCCGCTTCAGCATTCTCTATGCTATTAAAGCAACTAACACTATACTTAGACATCATCCCACTTTTATTAGGAATGGCAGTAACAGAAGTCGTTGTGGTCAGATAATTTGTAGTTTCATATTCACTGTTGAGATGCTTGTAAATGCCAAACTCTTCAATACCCCAACGCCGTAGTATTTCTTCTACTTTAGCAATTTCAAAAGATGTACAATCCACGATTATTAAATAGTGTCCATCCTCTACTCGCTCGTTATATGCTCTAGCTTGCTCTGACGACATTCCCCAACCAACTAATGCACCAGCAAAAGTCCCAGTGGCAGCCCCAATACTTGCCCCAACAAGGGTTGTAACCAAAGCAGTTGCTGCTGCCCCAGCCAGCATTATTGGGCCAACTCCAGGAATTGCTAAAGTTCCAAGACCCACTAATAAACCAGTTAACCCACCAACAGCGCCCCCTGAAAGCCCTCCTACTGTTGCACCTTCGTCAGATTTATCACCAGTGTTCTCTTTAACTTCATTATCGGCAGTCTCATGATTACCATCTGAATTTTGTACAACTACAGATACTTTCTCCATCGCCAAGCCAGAATCTTTCAACTCATGTATTGCCCGCTCTGCATCTATCCGATGAGTAAATACGCCTACAGCACGTTGATATTGATTTAAAACCATTATTACTCCTTGGTCGCAGGGGAAAGATTAATCACTGACAAAGTTGATTCTTCAGTACCTGTTATATTAAATACGAGTTGGTTCAATTCAAAACTATCCTTAGTAATAAAATACATTCTCTCCCCCATTAGATAGGCAATAACACCCTCAACGGTGCAAGTCATTTTACTAAACAATGTCTAAACCCATCTCGTTCTGCAAACGAGGTAGCGATCGCAAGGTTTATTTTAATATTTCAAAAACTATTTGGTTATTTATTACTAAACCAGTAAATAAAGATACTGATTTAAGATTAGCCACTTCCCGGTAGATTATAGAAAAAACATGGTGGACAACTCACAGTGACATCTGAATTAGGCAAAGGCACAGAATTAGCGATCGTCATTCCAGGGCTGAGTCAGGAGTTAGGAATGGGAAAGAATAACTAAATACCCAATTCCCAATGCCCTATTTTCCATAACTAATTCCAATCCTGTTCATCTTTCTTGCCACGACTTTTGTAAATTCCACCCAAATCGTGAATTTGACGAGTTTTCTCAAAAAGCTGGGCTTCGGTCAAACCCCACTGCTGCAAGACTTTATCTAGGTCTTTTTGGATGTCTCTCGCCCCTGGAAACCCTTGATAGCGCATTCGCAGTCTAGCCAATTCTGCTAAGTTATAGTCTGTCGCCTCTTGAGCGAGTAAAATATCAATAAGGGGGCGATCGCGGTTATAAAGTGGATGTTGTTGGTCTTTACCGGCCGTTGCTTCAATCATTGTCAGTCCTGAGTTTAGAGTGCTAAGTCCTGAATTTTAAGTTTAGCTGACAGTGGAAAACAGGACAGACAAAAGAAAATTGTCAAATACCAAAAGCTTAACTGTCAACTTTGCAACTCTTGATTTTCTACGTACTCCACTCAGCACTCCTACTAGACGGCAAGTACACCTGATGTCTTACGGCTCTCACCACTGCCACTTAACTTTAAATAAAGTTACATTAGTCATTAAGAAAATACAAAAAACTTTAGATGAGGGTGAATTTATATCTCACCCAAAGTCCAAGCAGCGAGGGAGCAATAACCCATTATGTTTGAACACTTCACTTCCGAAGCCATTAGAGTAATTATGTTAGCTCAGGAGGAAGCACGTCGCCTGGGACACAATTTCGTAGGAACTGAACAAATTCTCCTGGGTTTGATGGGAGAAGGAACTGGGGTTGCTGCTAAAGTGCTAGCCGAGTTAGGCGTTACCCTCAAAGACGCACGTCGCGAGGTAGAAAAAATTATTGGTAGAGGTTCTGGCTTTGTACCACCAGAAATTCCTTTTACTCCTAAGGTGAAAAGCCTCTTCGAGCAATCGTTTAAAGAAGCTCATAGTCTAGGGCAGAATTACATTAACACTGAACACTTACTCTTAGGATTAACCGAGGCTGGTGAAGGTGTCGCCGCCAAAGTGCTGCAAAATCTAGGGGTTGACTTCAAGAGTGTCCGCAATGCCATAGTTCGCCGTTTGGGTGAAAATGCACCAGCTTTTGCTGGTAGTGGTAGTCAAAAACGTACCCAACCGCTAACGATGGAAGAGTTTGGCAGAAATTTGACCAAATTAGCCCAAGAAGGCAGACTCGACCCTGTAGTTGGTCGCGAGAAGGAAATTGAGCGGGCAATCCAAATTCTCGGTCGCCGCACTAAGAATAACCCAGTGTTGATTGGAGAACCAGGAGTTGGTAAAACTGCGATCGCAGAAGGTCTAGCTCAACGGATTATCAACCAAGATGTTCCCGAAACCTTACAGGACAAGCAAGTTATCAGCCTCGATATGGGATCATTGGTAGCTGGAACTCGCTTCCGTGGCGATTTTGAAGAACGCATCAAAAAAGTCGTGGAAGAAGTCCGCACTGTAGGCAATATCATCCTGGTAATTGATGAGATTCACACTTTGGTTGGTGCTGGTGGTACAGAAGGTGGCTTGGATGCAGCCAACATCCTCAAACCTGCCTTAGCACGAGGTGAACTCCAGTGCATCGGCGCAACTACCCTTGATGAATATCGTAAGCATATTGAGCGTGATGCCGCCCTAGAGCGTCGTTTCCAACCAATTCAGGTCGGGGAACCCTCAGTAGAGGAAACCGTACAAATTCTCTACGGCTTGCGCGGTGCTTACGAACAACACCACAAAGTCACAATTTTGGATGCGGCACTTGTTGCAGCAGCAGAATTATCAGACCGCTATATTAGCGATCGCTTCTTGCCAGATAAGGCAATAGACTTGATTGATGAAGCTGGTTCTCGCGTTCGTCTGCGGAACTCCCAAAGTTCTCCGAATAAAGAACTCAAGCGTGAACTCGCTGGCGTTACTAAAGAAAAAGAAGCAGCAGTCAGAATCCAAGATTTTGACAAAGCAACACAACTGCGCGACCAAGAGTTAAAACTCGCAGAACAACTGCAAGCAACGTTTACACCAAACGAGCAACCTGTCAACTCGACTGTAGTTGACGAAGAAGACATCGCCCAAATCGTTGCCTCTTGGACTGGCGTACCAGTCAACAAGCTCACTGAATCTGAGTCAGAGTTGCTCTTGCATCTAGAAGACACCCTGCATCAGCGGCTCATCGGACAAGAGCAAGCAGTTTCGGCTGTATCTCGCGGTATCCGTCGCGCCCGTGTCGGCTTAAAAAACCCCAATCGTCCTATTGCTAGCTTTATCTTCTCTGGCCCTACTGGAGTTGGTAAAACAGAATTGGCTAAGGCACTAGCTTCCTACTTCTTTGGTGCGGAAGACTCGATGATTCGGCTAGATATGTCCGAATACATGGAAAGCCACACCGTCGCCAAGCTAATTGGTTCGCCTCCTGGTTACGTGGGATACGACGAAGGCGGACAACTTACAGAAGCCGTGCGGCGGAAACCTTACACAGTGCTGCTATTCGATGAAATCGAAAAAGCACACCCCGATGTATTCAATATGCTGCTGCAACTCTTGGATGACGGTCATCTTACCGATGCCAAAGGCCGGAAAGTAGACTTCAAGAACACGCTGATCATTTTGACTTCTAACATCGGTTCCAAGGTGATTGAAAAAGGTGGTAGTGGTTTAGGTTTTGACTTCGACACTCAAGCCGACGCTAGTTATAACCGCATCCGCACCTTGGTAAATGAGGAATTGAAAGCTTACTTCCGTCCTGAGTTCCTCAACCGTCTTGATGAGATTATCGTCTTCACCCAGCTTTCCAAGGATGAAGTTAAGCAAATCGCCGAAATTATGCTTCGCGATGTTGCTAATCGCTTGACAGAAAAAGGAATTATCCTGGAAGTTAGCGATCGCTTCAAAGAGCTTGTGGTACAAGAAGGTTATAACCCCAGCTACGGCGCTAGGCCATTACGTCGGGCAATTATGCGCCTTCTAGAAGATTCTCTCGCCGAAGCAATGCTGTCTGGTGAAATTACAGATGGAGACACAGCGCTTATTGATGTTGATGATGACTCTCAAGTGAAAGTACGAAAATCAGAAAAACGAGAACTGCTCTTGGCAAATGTTGGCTAATTTTATACCCGATCGCTTTTTACTGTAATATTTGAGAAACACTCCAGCCTCTTGCGTAGAGCGGAGGCACAAACAGGGTCATCTCAGACAAACATCAAGTGAAATGGTATTATTTTTCACCCCTAGTAGAAATGCTAGGGGTTTTTTTATGCGATTCCTTTTGAGTGGTCAATACCCACTTATATAGCAAGGGACTGGGGACTGGGTGAAAAGTCTTTTTGTTAGGACTTATGCAAAAACCCTCTGAAACTCTCATTTCTCCGTGACCTCTGTGTACTCTGTGGTTCCTTTTCCGTTACCCATGCGTAAGTCTGTTAGTATTATTTGCAAATAATTTTACAATCTCTGTGATTTGTCCACTTTGTTGACGATAGTGATTATTTGCTCAGTTGAACATCACAGCCTGTCGTCGGAGACATAGCTCTTTGTAGACCAAAAATGATTCACTAAACTAAATAGCTCTTACCATAAAAAGCGTAAATATTCAGCACTTTCAGTTTCACAAATAGGAAATAAGCAGTGTTACCAAACAAGCCTCCCGCTACCAACCAAACTCAACGCTGGACATTTGCTCAACTTTTTGGACTGGTAAAGCGTAATCCCTTAATGATTTCGCGGTGGACGATTTGTTGGGTAGTTGTGGGGACTGCTGGTGGTCTGTTTGCAGCGTTGTACTGGAATGTTTTAGAGTTTTTAACTCATAAACTCCAGCGATTTGAGGGTTTTAGCCTCCTGATAGTGATGCCACTTAGCGGTTTAGTTATCGGTCTGGTAATTCATTTTTTGGGAAATCCCGGTGAAATCGCTGTGATTGTTGATAATATTCATTTTCGTGGCGGACGCCTAGATGTTCGCAAAAATCCTTCCATGATTCTTGCTTCTCTAGTCAGCATCTCAGCAGGCGGTAGTGCTGGGCCAGAAGCACCACTCGTACAGGTAACAGGTTCTTTTGGTACTTGGGTTGCCGATCGCTTAAAACTCCAAGGTGAAGACCTCAGAACCATGAGTTTAGCAGCAATGGCGGCTGGCTTCACTGCCTTGTTTGGCGCACCTCTTGGCGGTGCAATGTTCGCTTTGGAGATTTTACACCACGAGCATATTGTGGAATATTACGAAGCTTTAATGCCAGCCATTGTTTCGAGTTGCGCTAGCTATCTGGTGTTTGCAGCAATTACACATTTGGGAATTGCGCCCACTTGGCATTTTCCTCAGTATCACTTAGAAAGGATTGATGATTTTGCGATCGCGATCGCGTTTGGAATTATCGGGGCGGTGGCGGGATGGATTTTTATCGGTATTTTTCGCGGCTGCGATGCTTTTTGGCAAGCTGTTTCACGTCTGGGCGTCTCTGCACCAACTCCTATTCCCATTTATGTACGCACAACACTAGCAGGAGTGGGAATTGGCAGTTTAGCAGTTTTATTACCCCTCACCCGTTATTTTGGACATGAAGAGTTAGATTCAGTCCTGACAGCTAACTTTAGTGCTGTTTTTCTCTTAACTCTAGCTCTTGGGAAAATGGCTGCCATTAGCATTACAGTAACAGGTGAGTGGCGCGGTGGATTCATCATTCCCCTATTTTTCACTGGTGCTTGCATTGGTAAAGCAGTAGCAGTCTTAATTCCAGCACTCGATCCTACCCTGGCGATGATTTGTACAATGGCGGCTGTCAACGCAGCCGTAACGCGCACACCCATAAGTACGACTTTACTACTGTCAAAACTGACAAACTTGAGTCCCCTGACGCCAATCCTTTTTGCCAGTTTGATTGGATTTTTTCTTGCTCCTAAAGTTCCTTTGATCGCATCTCAACTTAAATCCCAGAAAGAAGCTACTGAATTAAACAGCTAAAGTAGCTACTGCCAAAAATAAAGGTAAGTTTAACTTTTACCAAAACAGCCCAAGACAAAACTGTGCTTGAGTGTTAAACAAAATGTAAAACCTTTATTATCTGAGACTTTGAAGGAACTCTTGCTTAAGCGCAAAATAGTTAGTAATTTCTGCGTGAGTAAGCGGTGTAACTTTTGTTTCTGCTCGAATGGGTTGTAATAAAGCATTTAGGCTGCAATGTGAACTACTAGCCTTTCTATATACGCAACCGGAACTCATACCAGGTATCCGAAAGTATTCACCTATTTGTAGTTTTTGGAAAGTCATCAGATCCTCAGAATTTTTAGTAAATAAAGGTTATAAAAGTAAGAGCTTATAAAACCAATTTAGATTGCTATCTTAAAATTTACCTCCTCATCTTTCAAGTTAAGTAAATTTGTACTCAGCAAGCTTTTAGTTCATTGCTCTCATTAACTAACCAAGAGCTTTTTAATTGTAATTTCTTATACTATTTATTTGTTGAATACTAGGGTTAGTTATCCAGGTAAAAAAAAGCAATATATGATAGAATTGTATCAAATTATAGCAATTATTCAAGAGCAATTTAGAATAATTTTGCGCTTTGTTGAGTAAAAAAGCTAAAATCTACGATTTTTGGAGATTTTTAGGTTATGACAACCTCACAGGAGAGGATTATCCCGATAGACTTGCGAACCGAAATGTCGCAGTCTTATCTGGAATACGCCATGAGCGTGATAGTGGGTCGGGCGTTGCCAGATGCCAGGGATGGTCTAAAACCTGTGCATCGTCGCATTCTCTACGCAATGCACGAGCTAGGTCTGCTCCACGATCGCCCCTTTAAGAAATGCGCCCGTGTGGTGGGGGAAGTGTTGGGTAAATACCACCCCCACGGTGACACGGCAGTATATGATGCCTTGGTGCGGATGGCGCAGGATTTTTCCATGCGATCGCCCCTAGTTAACGGGCATGGTAACTTTGGTTCGGTAGACAACGATCCGCCAGCCGCGATGCGGTACACAGAATGCCGCTTGCAAGCTTTAACTAGCGCTGGTCTACTCCACGACATTGAGTATGAAACCGTAGACTTTGCCGATAACTTCGACGGTTCCCAGCAAGAACCTACAGTTTTACCAGCACGGATTCCCCAGTTATTGCTCAACGGTTCCTCTGGAATTGCTGTAGGCATGGCTACCAACATTCCGCCGCACAACTTGGGGGAATTAATTGATGCTTTGGTGGCAGTAATCCACAATCCAGAAATCACCGACATCGAATTAATGCAGTATGTCCACGGCCCAGACTTTCCGACTGGGGCGCAGATTTTAGGAACATCTGCCATTCGAGAAGCTTATACTACAGGGCGTGGTTCCATTACCATGCGTGGTGTCGCTAACATTGAAACCGTTGAACAACGGGGACGCCCAGATAGAGAAGCAATTATCATCACCGAATTGCCCTATCAAACCAACAAAGCGGCGCTGATTGAAAAAATCGCCGAAATGGTGAACGAAAAGCGTCTAGAAGGGATTGCAGATATCCGGGATGAAAGCGATCGCGACGGGATGCGAGTTGTCATCGAACTCAAGCGTGATGCTTATCCCCGCGTTGTGTTGAACAACCTTTACAAGCAAACGCCACTGCAAGCCAACTTCGGCGCGAATATGCTGGCGTTGGTGAATAGCGAACCGCAAGTACTCACCCTCAAGCAGTTCTTAACCGTCTTCTTGGATTTCCGCATCGAATCCATTGCTAGACGCACCCGCTACGAACTGCGGAAAGCCGAAGAACGCGACCATCTCCTGCAAGGATTATTAATTGCCCTATCCCAGTTAGATCCAATTATTGTCTTGATTCGCCATGCTCCCGATGCGCCCACAGCCAAAGGCGAATTAATCACAACTTACGGACTTTCGGAAGTGCAAGCAGATGCGATTTTGCAGATGCAATTGCGGCGGTTGACTGCTTTAGAAGCAGACAAAATTCGTTTGGAACACGAGGAATTACAAGCGAAGATTACCGATTTGCAAGATATTTTAGCACGTCGGGAGAGAGTGCTAGAAATCATTGAAACCGAAGTCGGGCAACTAAAAACTAGCTTTGCCACACCCCGCCGCACAGTGATTTTACCAGGGGAAGGGGAATTAGATGACCGCGACCTAATTGCCAATGAAAAAGCGATAATTCTGGTGACAGAACAAGGCTACATCAAACGGATGCCAGTTAACACCTTTGAAGCCCAAAGCCGTGCTACCAGAGGCAAAGCCGCAGCCAAGGTGAAAGATGATGATACCATTGAGCATTTTTTGACTTGCTGCGATCACGACAGTATTTTATTCTTTAGTGAGCGTGGTGTTGTTTATTGCCTGAGAGCTTATCAAATTCCAGCGAGTTCGCGTACTAGCCGAGGGACACCAATTGTCCAGATGCTACCGATTCCCAAAGAGGAAAAAATCACCTCGATTGTCCCGGTTGACGAATTTAGCAACGAAGAATATCTGGTCATGCTCACCAAGGGCGGCAATATCAAGAAAACCGAACTGGCAGCCTTTAGTCACATTCGCGCCAATGGTTTGATTGCCATTTCCTTAGAAGAAGGCGACCAACTCCGCTGGGTGCGACGCGCCAGAGTCGAGGACAGTGTAATCATTGGTTCTCGGAACGGAATGGCGATTAACTTCCGGTGCAATCACGAACAACTGCGTCCTTTAAGTAGGGCGACTCGTGGGGTGAAAGCCATGAAACTCAAAAATAAAGATGAACTGGTGGGTATGGATATCCTCCCCGCAGCAATTCTGGAAACTTTGGATATAGTTACAGAAGCAGAAACAGAAGATATCGAAACAATCGAAACAGAAGATATCGAAATTACCGAAACTAATGAAGAGTCCGCAGAAGTACCTAGCAATGGCATTGTTGGCCCTTGGGTGTTGGTAATTACAATGGGAGGATATGGTAAGCGCGTACCAGTTGCCCAATTCCGCCTGCAAAACCGCGCTGGTCAGGGTTTAATGGCAACCAAGTTCAAAAACCGCAAAAACAAAGACAAGTTGGCAACCCTACGCATTGTCAACAATGATGATGATGAAATCATGATGGTGACAAATCGCGGTATTATCATCCGTCAAGCGGTAAATGCGATTTCTATCCAATCGCGATCGGCAACTGGAGTCAGAGTGCAGCGTTTAGATGAAGACGACGCCATTACTGGAGTGGCAATAGTTCCACCTGATGCTGGCGATGCAGAAGAAGCAGAGTAAGAAGCAGGGGGAGCAGGGGGAGAGGTTAATCGCCTTACTCCCTTACTTGATTGCCTTAGCTAGCGGCATTTTAATGGGGCTAACCGTCGCCCCTGTCGGCGCATGGTTCTTGGCTTGGATTGCCCTAGTCCCTTTATGGGTGCTAGTTGTCACTTCAGCAAAACGCAAAAACCAATTCCCTCCTGCTTTCTTCTGGGGTATCGGTTATCACGGTGTCGCCCTATGGTGGATTACTGGAATTCATCCGATGACTTGGTTGGGCGTTCCTTGGTTGCCAAGTTTGGCAATCACCCTTTTTTGCTGGGGATTTATCACTGGATTGGGAGGGGTATTTGTTGCTATTTGGGCGGCTGTAATGGTTCGCCTGAGCGGGCAAAAACCGTGGCTACGTGTACTGATTGGTACAGCCGTCTGGTGCGGTTTAGAGAGTCTATGGAGTGCGGGGCCTTTGTGGTGGAGTTCCCTTGCTTACACACAAAGCCCACACAATCTCGTAATTGTACATTTAGGGCAACTCTCTGGGCCTAATACTGTCACAGCAGCGATCGTTGCTTTTAATGGTTTAATTGCTGAAGGATGGACGAACCGCCAAGACGCCAAGGACGCTAAGATTTTCTCTGTGTCCTCCGCGCCTTGGCGGTTCGTTAATAAATACTGGGTTATCGCCACAGGATTATTAATTACCTTACACCTCATCGGTTTTATCTTGTACAGCCGTCCCCTCGTCCAACCCCCAGAAGCAGCCTTGAAAGTGGGGATTGTTCAAGGTAATATCCCAAACCGACTTTTACGAAGCTCCGAAGGGTTTCGTCGCGCCCAAGAAAATTACACCAGTGGGTATATAAGTTTAGCAAATCAAGGTGTAGATGCAGTCCTCACCCCAGAGGGAGCCTTACCTATTTTCCAGCGTAATTTGCTGGGAACTGCCTTAGTTGCAGCCGTGAAAGAAAAAGGCGTGGTTGCTTGGATTGGGGCTTTTGGCGAACGGGGAGACAGTTATACAATTAGCTTGTTTACTTTCAATACTAAAGGTGAGATTGTTAGCCGCTACGACAAAGCTAAATTAGTACCTTTGGGAGAATATATTCCCTTTGAAGGAATTTTAGGCAAACTAGTTCAACGCTTGTCGCCTTTGGATGCACATCAAGTTGCTGGTTCAGCAAATCAGCTATTTGACACTCCTTTTGGTCGAGCGATCGCTAGTATATGTTATGAATCTGCTTTTCCTGAACAATTTCGCCGTCAAGCTGCTATGGGTGGGCAATTTATTCTCAGTTCTTCTAACGATGCCCATTACACTGCATCCATGCCATTCCAGCATCATGCACAGGATATCATGCGGGCAATTGAAACCGATCGCTGGTCAGCACGGGCAACTAATACCGGATATTCAGCTTTTGTAGATCCTCATGGCAGAACCTTATGGATGTCTGGATATAATACCTACGAAATTCATGCTGAAACAATTTATCGGCGACAGACAAAGACTTTATATGTGCGTTGGGGTGATTGGTTAACACCCTTGTTATTGATATCTTCTGGAGGAGCTTGGCTGGTAATTCGTGGTATAAAGAAATTCAGTAATTTGGGCAATTCCTAGCGGATTGAGTCTTTGGAGTTATTAGCGATCGCTCAACTGTTTAATGACAAGTCAACTTTTTATTATTGGGCGGCTTTTGGAGGAAAACTTTTCGATTTACTGAAATTATCGAGTTCAGAGGCGGTGAGGTCGCGCCATTGACCCAATTGTAAGTCATCTAATTGGAGGTGAGCTATGCTAACCCTGACCAGTCGCAAAGTCGGAAACCCGACAGCCGCAGTCATGCGCCGTACTTGACGGTTTTTTCCCTCTGTCAAAGTCATTTCCAGCCAAGCTGTCGGGATATTTTTGCGAAATCTAATCGGTGGGGTGCGTTCGGGTAACTGTGGTTCTTCTGGTAATAGCTTAACTTCTGCTGGTTGAGTGCGATAACCTTGAATTTCTACACCTGTTTGCAACCTTTTAATGGCTTCTGCATCTGGAATTCGCTCTACCTGTACCCAGTAAGTACGTTTATGACCAAAACGCGGATGGGCGAGGCGATGTTGCAATTGTCCATCGTTTGTTAACAGCAGCAATCCTTCACTATCCCAGTCTAAGCGTCCCACAGGATATACATCAGACAGCTCAATATAATCTTTTAGGGTGCTATGTGTGGGGGCATCTTTTGTAAACTGACTGAGGACACCATAGGGTTTGTAAAAAATAATATATCGGTAATGATTTGTCATTTGTCATTTGTCATTTGTCATTTGTCATTGGTCATTGGTCATTGGGTACAAGAGTTCGATAGTGGATTAACTTTACAGCAAGAAGCGCAAGCAATGAAAGCAATCGGCTGTCACGAAGCTATAAAGCTGTTTTACAACAATCATGGATCGGGTTTCAGACAGGCGATCGCCCGATCTATAGCCGTTCTCGCTTACGTCAAATACAAGCGTTCGTAGGGGCACAGCAATGCTGTGCCCTTACCGTTTATCCAGCAATTCCAAATTCAAAAATTTAAGAGGAATCAGTCGCCGGAGAGCGTGGAGA
>NZ_CAXTTT010000103.1:0-27423 GCF_964247315.1 uncultured Nostoc sp. | reverse complement strand
TTTTACCAGTTTTAACCTCCGCTTTTTTCTGAGTTTGTGAGAAATTCGGGTTAATAAAGCCACAGGGTTAGCCGTCGTTTTGGCCCAGATGCAGTTATCATCTGAAAATGTAGTCGGAATTGGCGATGCAGAAAATGACTGTGATTTCCTAAGTTTTTGTGGTTATTCAGTAGCAGTTGCCAATGCTTTACCGATGCTCAAAGAGCGCGTAGATTTTGTGACTAATGGTAGTCGGGGGGATGGTGTTATCGAACTAATTGAAAAACTCATCAGCTCAGATTTAGCTGAATCAGGCTATGGTAAAAATTTATGAATGAAATTTTACGCTGTTTGGAGTGAAATGTGTACAGTGACTAATTATTTGTCGTCGTGACAAATTAAAGCTAGGTGGGAGCGATCACAGTTTTAATCCCTGTCCTAGCCAAAAAGAGTTGGAAGCTCGTCGTATACATCGCCATCAACTCAAGCTTTTAGCAAAGTGTCCAAGATGTAGACAACCTGAGTAATATAGTATTTATCCATATTTATCAGCAGTATAAAAGTGCTAATAAACATCCTTATTTAGCTTAAGCACACATGAGCCTGTTGACTCATGCAGTTTTCGACAATTACAAGTGCGGATGAAAGGACTTGAACCTTCACTCCTTTCGGAACTAGAACCTAAATCTAGCGCGTCTGCCAATTCCGCCACATCCGCATCAGTCTACTATATTACCATAAGAAATTATTTTTGGAAATAGGAATAGGGAATAGGAAATAGTAAGTGGACAATAACAAAGCAGAGCAAAAGTTGCAGTAAGTCTTCTTCCAATGCCCCATGCCCTTCAGGAGTGCTGAGTGCTGAGTGGAGAATCTCACTTCTTTACTCAGCATTCGGAACTCGAAACTCGGAACTGTTTTGCCCCATGCCCAATTACATAACTGCAACACGAGGCAGACGATGCTTGAATCCACAGAGAATTTCCCAAGAAATAGTATTTAATTGTTTTGCCCAATCGTCTGCTGAAATTTGTTCTTTTCCCTGTTCCCCTAATAAGGTGACTACTTCCCCTTCTTGGATATTGGGTATGGCACTCACATCCAGCATCAACTGATCCATTGTAATTGTCCCAATTTGCGACACCCGCTGACCGCGAATTAACGCCTGCATTTTGTTGGAAAGACTGCGAGGAACACCGTCAGCATAGCCAATTCCCACGACGGCGAGGCGAAGTTCACGGGGGGCAATAAATTGATGTCCGTAGCTAACAGCTGTTCCTGCGGCAATTGTTTTGACTTGGGTAACTCGTGCCTTAAGTTCCAAAACAGGCTTGAGGTCGATGGCATTTTGTAAATGCGGTGCTGGATAAAGTCCGTAAACAGCTAAACCTACACGTACCATGTCGTAGTGCAGTGCTGGATTTGTGAGTGCAGCAGCTGAGTTTGCCAAGTGCAAACAGTGTACTTGAATTCCCATTGCTTTGATTTGAGCGATCGCATCCTCAAATCGTTTATGCTGTTCTTCCATTGCCGTGGTATCGGGATCGTCTGCTGTCGCTAAATGAGAATAAATACTGGCAATGTCAAGATGTGGTAAGCGCTGCACTAATTGCACAAATTCGCCAGCTTGCTGCCAATTAGTTCCCAACCTCGACATTCCCGTGTCTAATTTAATGTGTACGGGTACTGGAGAATCATAATTCATCGATTCTAGGGTATCAGAAAATACTAAAGCTTGTTTAGGGCTACAGAGTGTGGGCTGAAGTTTCCATTGGGCGATCGCATGAATCTGCTCTAGTGTATGAGTTGCCCCTAAAATCAAAATGGGCGCTTGAATCCCGCCTTCTCGCAATTGAATAGCTTCTGGAACTGTAGCCACTCCCAAGCAACTAGCTCCCGATTGGATGGCAATTTGAGCGACTGTTACCGCTCCATGTCCATAGGCATCAGCTTTTACTACTGCCATCAACTGGGTACGCGGCGATAAAAACTGCACCAATTGCTTTACATTGTACGACAAAGCCTCTAGATCAATTTCAACCCAAGCTCGTTGCGAAAACCACGCGTAGGTGTCGCACTGCTGATTAGGAACTACACCAGGGATTTGTTTGCGACTTAACATTTGTACTGACTCCTATCCCGCCACGGCTAAACTTTCAAGTTATCTATCTATACACGCTCCTAAAAGCGAGATCAGATTAAATAGGAAGTTTAACCTTCAGATTGGAATTGATACAAGATGTTGCGGCGCTAAAGTAGAAGTTACGAGTTAGAAGTAAATTTTACAGTTCAACTTTTCACTTTGTTCTTCTCTACGAGACGCTGCGCGATTGTGTTAGTCTACGTAATCTTTTATTTAAGTATTAAATCTTACTTCGTGAGTTATAACTTAATTTCCAAATTCTCTCCCAAGTATAATTTCTTCTCATCTCCCTAGCAGGGTGTATTTGTGTTAATATATTGTAAAACTCATACCCTGAGCGCAAATAATGGGGAAGGTTTTAGTCTTAAACGCCTCTTACGAACCTCTCAATATAACGAGTTGGCGTCGTGCTGTAGTTCTTTTAATCAAGGGCAAAGCAGAACGCGTGGAACACAACGGTAAATTTCTGTACACGGATTTTCCGTTGCCGACCGTGATCCGGTTGCGTCATTATGTACGCGTTCCTTATAAAGAAATCCCTCTAACTCGCCGAAATATATTGCACCGTGATGGTCATGCCTGTCAATACTGTGGTTACACAGGAGATGAGTTGACGCTAGACCATGTAATACCGCGATCGCGCGGTGGGGGCGATACTTGGGAGAATATTGTTACCGCTTGTGTCCGTTGCAATGTCAAAAAAGGCAGTCGGACTCCCCACGAAGCTCACATGCCTTTACGTCATCCTCCGCGCCAACCTTATAGTAGTCTCTATTTCGAGGTCAGCAAACATCTTAAGAGTGGACTACACACAGAGTGGCAAAAGTATGTTATAGGTCTTTGAGTAAAAAATTAGAGGAGCAAAGGCAAAAGAAGAAATACCCTCTTTCTTTAAGACATAGCCAATAACTTTTAGTAGTTATGGAGTGTTAAAAATTGATGGCTATATAGCTTGCAACGAAAGCAATTGCATCAACTATCAAGCTTTCAAATTTGTTGTATGTATACAGAGTTTCCCCTTTGCTCTTTATCTTCACTGTCTTTTGCCCTTTCCATTGGACTTTACTCTAAATTCTTAGAATTTTCAAAGGGGATACGAAACACGCGTTGTTCATCAAAAATAATTGTTAATTGCTCAATAGTCACAATAATGAGAATACTAAGCATAAGAATATTTCAAAGAACGAGGACTAATCCTAAAGTATAAGATAGAAGGTAGACCCTAAGTTAGATAAAAATCACCCAGGTTCAATTTACGAAAGAGAAAAAAACTCCTAAAACATATTTATGCTGCCAGATACAGCCCGATATCCTAAACTTCCTTACTGTATGCCCTTTAGTGGAAGTTAGTTGATTGTTAAGCGCTGTTACTGACAAGAAATATACTTAGATGTATAGTGCAATGTCTTGAGATTTTTGCGAAGATCATAATAATGTGGCTAAATTCAGTGAATTGCTGCTCGTAGTATTTCTGAATTAAAGGAGCCTTACACTTTAAAAAAGTTCCCTATGTACTTTAATTCTCCCGTTACTCAGTTTGAGAGTTTGTCATTGACCACAGAGCCAAACCCAGAGGAACCTGAAATCGAGAAAGCGCCAGTGGAAGTTGCATTTAAAAGTCCGTCATTACCGCCATCGGTAGGTGATGGGGCTATATATCTCGGTCAGCGTGGTAATTCTCTGGCACAACAAAAGTCAGAAGAACTGCAAAAAACCCTTTTGGCACACCGACACGATCGCCAACTGGTAATTCTGCAAGATTTTCCTGACCCTGATGCCCTTTCCTGTGCCTGGGCTTACCAGTTAATTGCCCAGCAATATGATATCAAATGTGAAATCATTTATGCTGGCGCATTGAGCCATCAAGAAAATATTGCCTTGGTAAGGCTGACTAATTTACCTATCCAACGCTGGACAACGCAAACCTTGAAAACCAAAGATTTGTCATCTTATCAAGGTTTTGTATTAATTGACAACCAGGGAACCACTTCACAACTACTGTCAGCGGTGCAGCAGGCTGGAATTCCTTTAGTGGTACTCATCGACCATCATAGTATCCAAGGCGATCTGCAATCAGAGTTTGAGGATATCCGTCCTTATGTAAGAGCGACGGCAACAATTTTTACTCAATACCTCCAAACGGGATTATTGGCATTAGATAGCAGCATAAATCAACACGTCAAATGTGCTACTGCCTTGATGCATGGCTTGCGATCGGATACAAATCGGCTCATGCAAGCCCAAGAAGAAGATTTTATGGCAGCGGCGTATTTAAGCCGATTTTATGACGCCCAACTGCTGAATGCCATTTTACAGGCGAACCGTTCCAAGCGGGTAATGGATGTGATCGAGCGATCGCTCAAAAACCGCATCGTCCAAAATAACTTTTCTATTGCTGGTGTTGGTTACTTACGCTACGAAGACCGTGATGCCATCCCCCAAGCGGCTGATTTTCTCGTCACTGAAGAAAACGTTCACACCGCCGTAGTTTACGGTATTGTTCACGATGAAGACGAAGAATTAGAAATAGTCATTGGCTCCCTAAGAACCAGCAAACTTACGCTTGACCCTGATGAATTTATCAAAGAAGCTTTTGGGCAAGATAGCACAGGGCGCTTTTTCGGCGGTGGAAGAACAAGCGCAGGTGGCTTTGAAATTCCGATGGGCTTCTTATCTGGCAGCAACGAAAATTCTGCTTATGCGAAAATGAAATGGGAAGTATTCGACGCTCAAATTAAGCAAAAACTGTTGAGGTTAGTTAATCCTAGAGATAATCCGATTCAGTCGGAGTAGAGAGATATCAAGGAGACGCGGAGAACTCCTAACTAATGTAGTAGTCAAAGTGTTTGGTCAGATAGCATCCCTTCCCGATTTTTGATAAAAGTCGGGAATTTGAGTTTTATAAAGAATGCTGAACTAAATAAAAGTTAACTTGCGCCTACCTGAGATAAGTGAGAAAAAACTAAAGAAGGAAAAGAAGGAATTAAACAACAAGCAGGTTATAATGAACGTCGAATTCGCTGTTAGTCTACTTTCACCAGAGGATTTCGCCGCATTTAGTACCTGGTTTGCAGAATTCGATGCAGCAGCTTGGGATAAACAGATTGAAAAAGATGTGGCTGAAGGTCGGTTAGATGCATTGGCACAGAAAGCACTCAAACATCTTCGAGAAGGGCGTTGTACTGATCTGTGAAACATCGAGCAACCCCAGATTTTTGGTATTACTATCGCCAGTTACCAATTGATATCCAAGAGCTTGCTGATCGATGTTACGAGTTTCTTCAAGAAGATCCCAAATATCCATCATTGCATTTCAAAAAAGTCGGTCAGTTTTGGTCAGTGCGTATTGGTATATATTATCGGGCGCTTGCTGTAAAAGAAGATGATAATTTTGTATAGTTTTGGATTGGATCACATCCAGAGTATGACAGATTGCTAAGTGGTGGATAGCGTTCTAACATTGCCTAAGAGCAGCCTAACTGATCACTCATAGTACAAAGTATGGAACTATACTTAATTCGTCATGGCATTGCCGAAGACAAGGGATTAGGCATCAAGGATGAGGAGCGTAGCCTTACCAAGGAAGGAAGGCAAAAAACTGAGAAAGTTGCCCAGAAACTTGTTAAATTAGGTTTAAACTTTGATTTAATTCTCACCAGCCCCTTAGTGCGGGCCCGCCAAACGGCTGAAATCCTGATAGCAGAAAAACTAAGCTCCCAGTTAGAGGAATCTAGCCACCTCGCCCACGACGGTCAAATTTCTAGTTGGCTAAAAGACTGGTTAGAACCGAGGAATTATTCCCAAAATACCCAACTGGCGCTCGTTGGACACGAACCTGATTTGACCAAATGGGCAGAAATTCTCCTGTGGGGGGAAGTCAAAGCAAGCTTAGTCTTGAAAAAAGCAGGTATGATTGGGATAAAACTACCAGAAACAGGTTCTCCTCTGGGTCGTAGTCAGATGTTTTGGTTGACACCGCCCAAGTACCTGCTATAACAGTTTTTCAACATTTTCGATTGTTGTTAGAACGGCTACTGTTATGGCGACAATAAATTTCTGGTAAGTTAGCTTGATCAGATATTTCACAAAGCGAATGGTGTTGCCATGATGGTGTGTGAATACAAGCCTGGTTTAGAAGGCATTCCCGCCGCTCAATCAAGTATCAGCTATGTTGATGGGCAAAAGGGAATACTAGAATATCGTGGCATTAGGATTGAGGAATTAGCAGAAAAAAGTACATTCTTAGAAACTGCTTATCTCTTAATCTGGGGTAAACTGCCAAGCAAGGAAGAACTGGAAACATTTGAGCATGAAGTTCGTTACCACCGACGGATAAAATACCGCATTCGAGACATGATGAAATGCTTTCCAGAAAGCGGTCATCCAATGGATGCCTTGCAAGCCTCCGCTGCTGCTTTAGGCTTGTTTTATTCGCTCCGCGATTTACATAATCCTGTCTATATTCGAGATTCGGTGGTGCGCCTGATAGCAACCATTCCCACAATGGTGGCGGCGTTCCAACTGATGCGAAAAGGCAACGATCCTGTACGTCCCCGTGATGACTTAGACTACTCCGCTAACTTTTTATACATGCTCAATGAGCAAGAACCCGATCCTCTGATGGCGCGGATTTTTGATATCTGCTTGATACTTCAGGTCGAGCATACAATGAATGCTTCCACTTTCAGCGCCAGGGTGACAGCTTCCACCTTAACCGATCCTTATGCTGTGGTTGCTAGTGCCGTCGGAACTTTGGGCGGGCCTCTGCATGGTGGAGCCAATGAAGAAGTAATTCAGATGTTGGAGAAAATTGGCTCTGTTGAAAATGTCCGTCCCTACATAGAGGACTGTCTGCAAAGTAAATCTAAGATTATGGGCTTTGGACATCGTGTCTATAAAGTTAAAGACCCACGAGCCACAATTCTACAAGGACTAGCAGAGCAACTGTTTGAGAAGTTTGGCCATGACAAGTTCTATGACATTGCTCAAGAAATGGAACGAGTGGTAGAGGAAAAACTCGGTAGCAAGGGGATCTATCCCAATATTGACTTTTATTCCGGTTTGGTGTATAGAAAGATGGGGATTCCCACAGACTTGTTTACGCCAATATTTGCGATCGCCCGTGTTGCCGGTTGGCTAGCCCACTGGAAAGAACAACTAGCAGAAAACCGGATTTTCCGTCCTACACAGGTTTACAACGGTCATCACGAAGTTACTTATACCCCCATTGACAAACGGTAAATGGGCATTGGGCATTGGCAAGAGAATTACTTCAATTTCCCTCTGCTTGCCTGCTCCCTTGCTCCCCCGTTTCCTCAATAGCCAACCTCAATGCCAACCATAAGTAGAAGTTCTCATCTCGCTTCAGAGTGCTAAAACCATCCAACGATATACTAGGCATGGGAATTGGCAACAAATCTTCAATCGGGCGCGATCGCAGCAAAAATTAAAAATGGGTGAATTTACAGGTATTAATTTAACTAATAGTTGTAAATCACCATGACTCGATGTCTTAAAGAGCACCAAACATGAATTCAGGAATTGACCTCCAAGGAACTTTTATTGAATCCCTCCGGGATTTAGGTATACCACCAGGAACAGCCAAAGCGATTTGGATGCCGCTACCAATGATACTGATGCTGATTGGGGCGACAGTAGGGGTATTAGTTGCTACTTGGCTAGAACGGAAAATTTCTGCCTCCGCACAGCAGCGAATTGGGCCAGAATACCAAGGGCCTTTTGGGTTGCTGGTACCTGTAGCGGATGGTCTGAAGCTAGTATTTAAAGAAGATATTGTACCAGCCAAGTCTGACCCTTGGCTGTTTACCCTCGGCCCCATAATTGTTGTAATTCCGGTGTTTCTGTCGTTCCTGATTGTGCCTTTTGGACAGAATATCGTAATTAGCAATGTGGGCATGGGCGTATTCTTGTGGATTGCCTTGTCAAGCATTCAACCCATTGGCTTGCTGATGGCTGGCTATGCATCTAATAACAAATACTCCCTCTTAGGGGGCTTGCGAGCAGCAGCGCAATCTATTAGTTATGAAATTCCTTTGGCGCTGGCAGTGTTAGCGATCGCTATGATGTCTAACAGCCTCGACACCGTTGATATTGTCAATCAACAGTCTGGCTACGGTATTCTGGGCTGGAACATTTGGCGACAACCAATCGGTTTTCTGATCTTTTGGATAGCCGCCCTCGCTGAATGCGAACGATTACCCTTTGACTTACCGGAAGCGGAAGAAGAAATCGTTGCCGGCTATCAGACTGAATACTCAGGTATGAAATTCGGTCTCTTCTACCTGGGTTCCTACGTTAACTTGATCCTTTCTTCCCTACTAGTAGCGATTCTCTACCTGGGCGGTTGGGACTTTCCCCTTCCCCTCAACCTCATCGCTGGTTGGCTGGGAGTCAGTGAAGTAAATCCCGTGTTCCAGATAGTAACTGCGGCTTTGGGTATCACCATGACCGTGTTCAAAGCCTATTTACTAGTGTTTGTCGCCATCCTGTTGCGCTGGACAGTGCCACGGGTACGGATTGACCAACTGTTAGATTTAGGATGGAAGTTTTTGTTGCCAGTTGGTTTAGTTAATCTGCTATTAACCGCCGCCCTGAAACTAGCCTTTCCCTTCGCTTTTGGTGGTTAGTCATTAGTAGCATACACAAATGACTAATGACGAAAGACAAAGGACAAGGGACAAATAAGGCTGATAGCTTGAAAAGAGAGAGTGAAACACAATGCTAAAGTTCCTAAAACAAGTTGGTGATTACGCCAAAGAAACGGTACAAGCCGCGCGTTACATTGGTCAGGGGCTTTCTGTCACCTTTGACCACATGCGGCGGCGTCCGATTACTGTACAGTACCCTTACGAGAAACTAATTCTTGGCGAACGGTTTCGCGGTAGGATTCATTTTGAATTTGATAAGTGCATCGCTTGCGAAGTTTGCGTTCGCGTTTGTCCAATTAACCTGCCTGTAGTAGATTGGGAATTCGACAAAGCCAGCAAAAAGAAAAAACTCAACCACTACAGTATTGACTTTGGAGTTTGTATCTTTTGCGGTAATTGTGTGGAATTTTGCCCAACTAACTGTCTATCTATGACAGAAGAGTATGAGCTTTCTACTTATGATCGCCATGAATTGAACTACGACAACGTAGCGCTAGGTCGTCTGCCCTATAAGGTAACAGATGACCCAATGGTTACACCACTGCGCGAACTAGTTTACCTACCCAAAGGTGTCCTCGAACCCCACGGACTACCTGCGGATGCACCGCGTGCAGGTGCACGTCCAGAAGACTTGGTAGAACAAACAGAAAAATAAATGTCATTTGTCATTTGTCCATTTTCCTTTCCTAATGACCAATGACCAATGACTAATGACCAATGACAATTGACTAAGGACAAAAAACAGTGAATCTAGCAGAAGGAGTACAGTTAGTATCGCTTGGCATACTAGGCGTGATGATGATTGGGGCGGCCATTGGTGTGGTGCTGTTCTCCAACATCGTCTATTCTGCCTTTTTGCTGGGGGGTGTGTTCATCAGCATAGCGGGAATGTACCTGTTGCTAAATGCTGATTTTGTTGCAGCTGCACAAATACTAATCTATGTTGGGGCGGTTAACGTGTTGATTTTGTTTGCCATTATGTTGGTGAACAAGCGACAGAACTTTGTAGCATTTCCTAACTCATGGGTGCGTAAAGTACTTACGGGTGTAGTTAGTGTAGGATTGTTTGGTCTTTTAAGTACGATGGTTCTAGCTACTCCTTGGGCGTACTCAACTGCTCCTGTAGCGGGTGGTGAAAGTTCTATAGTTTTGATTGGAGAGCATTTCTTTACTGACTTTTTACTACCTTTTGAACTGGCTTCTATTTTGCTGCTGATAGCTATGGTAGGAGCAATTATTTTGGCACGTCGTGAGTATTTGCCAGACCTATTGACACCATCCCAACTGGGGCAAACTGTTTTGACTTTGCAAGAACGCCCTAGAGAACTAGTATCAACAACCAGTGAAACAAAAGAGTAAGATTTGCGACCTGAGTCGCAGATAAATAGCCAGATTTTTGAGGAGGAATATTTAGATTAATGCAACTTCAGTATTTTTTGTTACTAGCGGCTGCTTTGTTCTGTATCGGTATCTACGGTTTAATTACCAGCCGCAACGCTGTGCGGGTGCTGATGTCAATTGAATTACTGCTCAATGCTGTTAATCTGAATTTAATGGCATTTTCCAACTTCCTCGACTCAACATTAATTAAGGGTCAGGTTTTCACAGTATTTGTGATTACCGTGGCCGCAGCCGAGGCGGCGGTGGGTTTAGCGATCGTGCTGGCCATTTATCGCAACCGCGATACCGTCGATATGGAGCAGTTTAATCTCCTGAAGTGGTAATTGTGCGTGCAACTCAAGCAGGTAATCATTGCTTATAAAGCGCGGGATGCCCGGAGTAAAGAATGGGCAGAAATCTGTGCGAAACAACTAGAAAGTCGCGATTGCCAAGTGTTGATGGGGCCTAGCGGGCCGAAAGACAACCCCTATCCAGTCTTTTTGGCTTCGGCGGGTCAGCCAATCGATCTCGCTTTGGTACTTGGTGGCGATGGTACTGTTTTAACTAGTGCCAGACATTTAGCCCCAGCTGGTATCCCAATTCTGGGAGTGAATGTGGGAGGTCATCTGGGGTTTTTAACTGAGTCAGTGGAAGAGTTTCAGGATACAGAGAAAGTTTGGGATCGGCTGTTTGAGGATCGCTATGCTATCCAACGACGGATGATGTTACAAGCTGCTGTGTATGAGGGTCATGGATCTAATTTGGAACCAGTCAGCGAACGTTATTTAGCTTTGAATGAATTTTGTGTCAAACCCGCCTCCGCTGACCGAATGATCACCTCAATTCTAGAAATGGAAATCGATGGTGAGGTAGTCGATCAATACGTCGGGGATGGGTTGATTATTTCTACTCCCACAGGTTCTACAGGTTATACCGTTTCTGCTAATGGGCCAATTATGCATGATGGTATGGAGGCGCTTACCATCACTCCTATTTGTGCAATGAGCCTTTCTAGTCGTCCCCTCGTTTTACCCCCTGGTTCTGTGGTGAGTATTTGGCCTTTGGGGGATTACGATTTGAGTACCAAGCTGTGGACAGATGGGGTTTTGGGAACTTCAATTTGGCCCGGACACCGCGTTGATGTGCGGATGGCAGAGTGTCGGGCTAAATTTATTATTTTGCGCGAGAACAATTCCTACTATCAGACGCTACGGGAGAAGTTGCTGTGGGCAGGTACAAGGGTTCACTACAGCAATAATCACCGTAATTAATTAAGTATTTTAGAGTGCATTTACCGCAGATTGCGATCGCAACCAAAATCATCCAAGCCCCTGGAATATCTGGGGGCTTTCTAGTTGGAGGCAGAAACCTATACATATTAGTGTAAAATTTCATCTCATCTCAATTCAGTCCCAGTTCTTCCTTCAACGCCTCCGGTACATTAACTGCTGTCTCTAATCCCCGCACACCTTCCCACTGCTGCTTTTTACCCCAGATCATCTCTTCTAGATTGGCGTCGCTAAGGTCTGCACCACCGAGAATGGCGTAACTGAGGTTGCTATGGCTAAGATCCGCACCGTTGAGGATAGCACCACTGAGGTTACTGCCACTGAGGTTAGCACTGTTAAGCTTGGCATAACTGAAGTCTGTGCCAAACAAGATGGCGTCAGTGAGGTCAGCACCACTGAGGTCGGCGTCGTTGAGAATCACGCCGCTGAGGTCAGCTTCGTTGAGAATCACCCGACTCAGGTCTACGCCGCTGAGGTCGGCACCTAAGAACATTGCACCGTTAAGTCTGGCATTGTTAAGTTTGGCACCATTAAGTTTGGCATAGCTGAGGTCTGCGGCAACAAGGATAGCATTGCTGAGGTTGGTACTGAAAAGAATTGTGTCACTGAGATTAGTACCGTTGAGGATGGCGTGACTCAAATCAGCACCACTGAGGTCGGCGCGGCAAAGGTCGGCATGGCTAAGGCTGACGCTACTAAGATTGGCTTCACTCAGATTTGCACCGAAAAGGATAGCGTTACTTAGGTCAGCATGGCTGAGATTAGTGCTGCTAAGGTCGGCACGGTTGAGGTCGGCGCTGCTAAGGTCGGCGCGGTTAAGGTTGGTATTGCTAAGGTCGGCGCGGTTGAGGTCGGCGCGGCTAAGATTGGCACAGCTAAGATTAGCACCACTGAGATTGGTGCTACTGAGGTCAGCACCGCTGAGGTTAACACCGCTGAGGTTGGCACCGCTGAGGTTGGCATCGCCGAGGTTAGCACCCCTAAGGTTAGCACCGCTGAAGTTTACACCAGTTAAGTTGGCATCGCCGAGATAAGCAAGGCTTAGGTCAGCGTTGCTAAAGTCTGCCCCAGTGAGGTTGGCATCACCAAGGTAAGCATTCCGAAAGTTACCGCCTTTAAGGAATTGTCCAACTATACTGCTAAAGTTGCCAATTTCCAGAGCATCGCTATAGTTGATAATCCGCAGCAGTTGCGATGTGAAAAAATTGTCTGTGTCCGGTTGGGCAGATGGATAGAAAGTGATTTTTTGTTTGAGTTCATCTTGCCCTTGGGCGTAACGGTGTAACTCTAATAATAAAATCAGTACGTTCAGCCCTGTATATATGTCTACCTGTCTCAACCCGATCGCAATATTTTGTGCCGCTAGCTTTAACTTTGTTTTCTGAGGCAGGTTATCATCTGGTGTCTCATCGATAAATTCTCCCTGACACCAGCGACGATAAAAATCTTCTAGCCGCCAAAAAAGCAATTCTGGGCAATTTTTTTGACCAGTCACAACCAATTCCATTAGTTGGTTGATTGTTTCAGGTTTCAGGGCAGCATTGCCCAATAGATCATAAATCTCTTCATACATCTGGCGATCGCACACTTTAAAGTAAAACCCAGTGGGTAAAGTGCCCAATGTGCGATCGTCTATCTGAGAAGTCAAACCGTTTTTTGGTATTGCCCATTTTTCTAAGCTTTTTTGCAGTTTTGGAGAGTTTAAATATTCCTGCAAATTATTTTGAGCCAATTTAACGCTTTTGTCTGGTTCTTTAATATTTTTTCTTAGAGGTAAAACTGCTTCAGTTTCTAGCGATGTGGTCTTTGGCATCTCTTGTAACCTTGTACCCCTCACATAATTTCTCAGCAGTTGCCAGACTTGAGATAAATATGTTGACATTTTTGTTTCCGTTGTTACATTTAAATAACTGTTTTTGATAATTCTGAATTAAAAACTTTTCTACGCTAGCTTGCTTTGCATTCCCAACAATCAATAGTATAAATAAATACTATAGGAAAAAAATCATGAGTTGGCGATGTTTACGGTGGGCTACTTCTGATGAATTGGCCAACGGTGTTCCTGGATGGCGGCTTTTGGCTCATCTGTAGTAGCCTTAAGCTTCTTCTCATGATGTAAATAAAGTGTTAACTTAAAAAATCTTTCAAAAATCAAGTAATTCTATGATTTGGCTAATTTGTTATAGTTTTTATCCAAGAAATTTACTATTCTGATGTAAAAATCATACTTACTGTTTGGGGGAGATGCAATTGTTAGGAAAAATCCTACACTAAAACAGCACAACAAAGCTGAAAAATCGCAACTAAAATTTAAGTCGGAAGTTTGTTGCCTAATATAAAGCAGCTAAGAGAATCGCCAGATGGCAGGCTATATGCCTTTGCAAAAGTTAAAAGTTAACGAGAGATAGTTATCAGAGAATGAATGCGATGAACAGATTAACCTTTTATATGATTTTGTTACATAGTTTGTTTTTAGGGATAGCGACAGCTAGCGCTAAGTCACCGTTTGTTAACAATGTTGATACAGCCAAGCATATTCTTGTAGAAGATGTCGTTGCAACCAAAAGTGGAAATAAATCCAATAGTAAGTTATCGACAGAAACTTCTTCAACTAAAATTTCAGCTTTATCATTAAAGGATATTAATATTCCTCAGAAGAAACTACCGTCAGGTCAAGTTTGGGTAGTTAATCAAAATAAACAAGTACAGCCTCAACCGTTTATTTGGATAGTAAAAAACCTAAAAAAAGCAGACCAGCAACCATTTTTACAAGTTGCAAAATCCCCAGAGAAACCGGATACAAAGCCTAAACCTAGTGCTAAACCAGCAGCAAAGGATGATTTAGAGCCATTTAACGAAGTAATTAAAAACACCCAAAAGTCAGGGGGATTGTTCACACTTTATCGCAATAAAGAAAAGAATAAGATTTATCTAGAAATTAAGCCAGAACAACTTAATAAAAATTACCTAGCTACAGCAACCCTGGAATCGGGTATTGGCGAACGGGGTATTTACAGTGGTATGCCTCTGCAAGATTTTTTGTTTTATTTCCAACGGGTGGATGATAAACTACACTTTGTCATCCGCAATGTGAATTTTCGCACTCGTGAGGGAGATCCGCAAGTGCGATCGCTGACGCGATCTTTTAGTGACTCTGTTCTCTACACCATTTCTATTAAAAGCATTCATCCAGAACGCAAAACTCTTCTCATTGACTTGGGAGATTTGTTACTCACAGACTTAGCTGGATTATCTGCAAGTTTAGGAGTCCCCACAAGCACAGACCAGTCCTATTTTGGTACTGCTAAAGCCTTTCCCCAAAACTTAGAAGTCGAGTCAGTTTTGAATTACTCTGATAGCGCTGAACCCAACAGTGAAGTGGCGAGCTTTGCGTCGCTAGCTGACAACCGTGGCTTTACGCTGCGCGTTCACTACAGTCTCTCCCAACTACCCGATCAAGATTATCGACCGCGCCTTGCTGACGATCGCGTTGGCTATTTCATCACCGCCTACCAAGATTTATCCAAAGACGACGATCGCGGCGATTCTTTTGTCCGTTACATAAATCGTTGGCATTTAGAAAAACAAGACCCGAAAGCAGTCATTTCTCGTCCCAAAAAACCGATTGTCTTCTGGATTGATAACGCTGTACCCTTAGAATACCGCGATGCCATGAAAGAAGGCGTTCTCATGTGGAACAAAGCCTTTCTCAAAGCCGGATTCAAGGATGCAATTGAAGTCCGCCAAATGCCAGATGATGCTACCTGGGATCCGGCAGATATTCGTTACAACACGATTCGCTGGATTAATACAGTCGATGGCTACTTTGCAATGGGCCCATCCCGCGTTAACCCATTGACAGGGGAAATTTTGGATGCAGATATTCTCGTAGATGCTAGCTTTATCCGGGCACTCAAGAGTGAATATCGCAAAATCATCCAACCCAGCCAAACAGAAAATCGCACGACTTTATCAGCTTTGATGCAAAATCGTCTACTTTGCGCCAATGGTTTAGATGGGAAAAACAATGGTGTGCCTCAGAAGATGCAAGGACAAGAGGGGTTGTTGGGTCGTTTATCGAAAATGGCAGGCGAATACGATTTATGCTACGGAATGGAAGCTGCTAACCAGTTTGCTTTTGGTTCACTGGCGATGTCACTGCTGCCTGATACTATGGCTACTCCAGACCAGGTGAAAGAATATATTAATCAATATCTACGTTTAATCATCGCTCACGAAGTTGGACATACTCTTGGTTTACGTCATAACTTCCGTGGTAGTACACTGCTACCACCACAGGAGATGAATAATACGGAAATTACCAAAAATAAAGGTCTGACAACTTCCGTAATGGACTATATTCCCCCAAATATTGCCCCTCAAGGTACAAAACAAGGAGATTATTTTCCTAGTATGGTGGGGCCTTATGATGAATGGGCGATTAAGTACGGCTATACAACAATTCAGACATCAACTCCCATAGCAGAAAAGCCAATTTTGGAGGAAATTGCTGCACAATCCTACAAGCCAGAGTTGAGTTATTCCACAGATGAAGATGTATATGACCTTGATCCCACTGCTGATGCTTGGGATAACAGCGGTAATGTGCTGCTTTATTCTCAGTGGCAATTGAATAATTCGCGGGTGATGTGGGAACGTCTCGATAAGCGTTTCCCAATGGCTGGTGATAGTTACAGCGATGTCAGCGAACGTTTTAGCACAGTATTGGGTAACTATTTCCAGCAAATATATTTCACCACAAAATACATCGGGGGACAATCTTTCTATCGCATTCACCCCAGCGAGATACCTTCTGAGAAAATCTCTGGAGTACCCCAACACCGTTTACCATTTGAACCAGTACCCGTTGAAGAACAACGGCAAGCTTTAGAAACGCTACAAAAGTATGTATTTGCAGAAGATGCCCTCAGTTTTTCACCAGAATTACTGAATAAATTAGCACCTTCCCGTTGGCGACATTGGGGTAGTTCTCCGCAAGTTGGTCGTTTGGATTTTCCCATTCATGACTTGGTGCTACTGATGCAGGGTTCTGTGTTGCGAGATTTACTCTCAGGCGATCGCCTCTCTCGTCTCAAGGATATTGAACTCAAAACTCCCGAAGGAAAAGCACTGACTCTGCCGGAACTATTTGATACTTTACAATCAGATATTTGGACGGAAGTCATCAAACCCAAAGGTAAACCAATGAAGATTGCCAGTTTGCGGCGAGGCTTGCAGCGTCAGTATTTGGACATTTTGACTAGTATGGTATTGCGAAAAGAAAATGTTCCAGAAGATGCTCGCACTTTAGCTTGGTATAAACTGAAACAACTTGATGAGAAGCTCAAGGGTGTTAATTCTGAAGATGAATATACCAAAGCGCACTTATTAGAAACGCGCGATCGCATCGAGAAAGTCTTGAATGCGCCGTTGCAGACGAATTAAAAAAATTAAGAGTGAGGAGTTAATAGTAAAATTACTAACTCCTCTTTTTCTCCTATGATTTTGGCAAAATATATTGATTATGCTGGGAGTACCAAAACACGATATTGTAGTTGGGTTTCACCCCCATTACATACGGCAGTATACAGATTATGCTGTGGGATAAGGATTAACTCACTGACTCCAAAAACCCCCTTGAGTCGTCCTCCATTCTGAGTGCAAGCGCTGTTTAGTCCACTATCAACTACTCTCGATCAACCCAGTATTGTGGTTTACGCTTGTGGTGTGCGACTGCCAAAATACGAATCCGATCGTCTTCTAAAATACGATACAACAAATAATATGGAAACTTGGGCAAAATCAGGCGGCGAAGGGAGCCTCGAACTTTTGAACCAGCTTCGGGATATCGGATGACGAAGTTTACTGCGTGTTCTATTTCTTCAAGATACTCCAGCCCAAGTCCGGGTCTTTGCTCTTCGTAATAGGCTACAGCATCAATTAATTACTTGCTCTGCTAAGGGATGAAATATAACGTTTGTCATTGTACAGATGCACGAATTTGCTGAAAAACTTTTTCAGCAGAAATACCGCTTAATTTACCGCTATCCATATTCTTGATCGCGCAGTTCAGCTTCCTCTGCCCAGATGGATGCAACTTCTCGATCAATTTCGCCACTTTTGCCCAAATGTTCAAGGAGTCGAGCCAGTAGTGCCGCTTGAGAGTCTTTTGGAAGTGCCAAAACTTCAGCTTCAAGGTTTTCAAGTGTCATAGCTATTTAAGAGTTTTCTAGCGAAGTATTCCGATCATACTTTAGATGATTCGCTCTACCTGTGTTGCACCGTTGACAAAAGGTATATCAATAGAAAACTTACCGAGGAGGCAGCAGGCGATTAAGTTTCCTCCTGCTACCTCTGCATTATTTTAACTACTCAACGCCTTTAAGAACCGTTGCAAACTCTTAAACACACTGGGCTTTCTCGTAGGTGTCTCGTCTGTTGTTTGCGGTTGTCCTTTTAAAACAATGAGATCCAAATCATCACCAGATGGTTTTGTGGGTAATTCGGCAATTCTTTGATATTCGCCGTCGGTTTCCAGCCAAACTTCCCACTGTCTTGGGTAGCAGCGATATAGGGCACTTTCATCGTCTATGGGGCGCACGTAATAGGCGGATTCAATGGTACTGATAAAACGATCGCGGATTTTTCTAGCTGTATAACCAATGCCTACGGTTCCAGAATCTTCTAGGCGGGGATTTAACAAGACTACAGGGCGATCGCCTATTACTTCACACAGCTTTTCCAATTGCGGCACTTCTACGGATGTCGGGGCGATGAATAAGAAAATTTCATCCTCTGGCTGAATTTTTGTCTGCAAGGAAGCAGCCCTACCTGTACCAATATCCAAAATTTGAAATGGTGCATCTGCCCAATCACGACGGGCTAGGGCCGCAGCCCCAGCGTCAGCAAAGAAAATCTTCAAACGGGAATCATAAGCTGTAAACGCTGGTAGAAATTGTTCCGCCACCGGCATAAACTTCAGTTCTGGGAATAGGAACTCAACTTGTAAGCGAGTACAGCCATCTGCAAGGGCAGCTTGGACGGCTACACAAGATTGGGCGATCGCATCTTCAAGAGTATTTGGAAGTTCACTCATAATCTGCATGGTTCTGTAGTGTCTACTCCCATTGTTTCAGTATTGGCTCTTAATTAGGACTTACGCAGAGGAGATCGCCTCAACCAGTTGAACAAAATATTTTATTTCAGTATAGTGTCTTGTTTTTTACAACTTTAGTTATATCTTTATTGATTATTAATAGAGTTCAGCTTGAGTCTTTCCTTAATAATAAATAAATTTTCAAATATCTCCATTGAACTCAGTCGCCAGCAGGAGGATACTTAGCTCAATATTTTTTATACTTGGAAATAAACCTTATAAACAACTGTAGGAACAGCGTATGCCTCTTCATAAACTTGAACATTTTGACCAAAATTATCGAGATACTTTTGGCGGAGACGATCTCAAAGCGCTGGATCTTTATACTGACGCAGGGAACAGAGTGGGCTCAGTTGCCGATGTTTTAGTTGATGATGATGGTCATTTCCGGTATTTAATTATTGATATCAGCTTAGACTTTGTTAGCAAGAAAATCTTACTACCAATTGGTCTTTGCCGGATCAGTTATCCAGAAAGACGCGTCTATGTTGATGGGTTAAGCAGACAGCAAATAGAAGGTTTGCCCGATCATACAGAAGACGCGATCGTTAATAATGATTATGAAAAAAAGGTACGTAGTGTATTTCGTTCTCCAAGTAGCGATGTGACTTACAATCGCGATACATACAATTACCAAGAAGAGCCAGGTTTATATGGGTTGAATGAGCAATCTCATCAAACTTTTAAACTCTATGAAGAACGATTAATTGCCAACAAACACCGCATCAAAACCGGAGAAGTAACGGTTGGTAAGCATATTGAAACAGAAACTGTACGCGTTACAGTACCCGTTCAAAAAGAACGAGTTCTGATTGAGCGAGTTACGCCAACAGAAGCAGGAAAGATTGTAAATCCCAATGAACTTCAGTTTCAAGAAGGGGAAGTAGCACGCATAGAAGTGTATGAAGAAACGCCTGAGATACATAAAGAAGCGTTTGTGCGTGAAGAAGTTCGGGTGAAGAAAGTAGTAGAACAAGACACTGTGGAAGCACAAGACACTATTCGTCGAGAAGAGTTAGATGTTGATACTGCGGGGAATTTACATGTGCAATAATATGGTATTACTGCACATGAAGCTATTTAATTAGCTGGTTTATATTGTTTGATAGATTTATCTAAAAATAACCATGCAGGCAAAGTTGATTTTTATCTCTGCCTGTATTTTTTATTCAATAACAAGATTCTTAACTTTCTAAGAAATCGGGAATCTTAACATTCAAAAAAAAATTATATTTTGAGAAATTATTATATACAGTTCCAAAAATACAAAACTTTGGGGTGAAAATTCTAATATATCTGGTTAATACAGTGTATTAAAGCTAGACATATCTTTACAAAGCAAAGTGAGATGCTCCCAATTTCATGTTTCTAGTTAGCCATATCGATCAAAAATTTCTATAACTTTCGATTATTTAACTCTGGAAATAATTCATTCGGCAGATGGATGTACAAAAATAAATAAATATCTATTTTAGATATTAAGAGATGACAAAAAAATATTTGAGGTTAAACATAATGGTTCTTTACAAATTAGAAGATTTTGAGCCAAGCTATCAAGAGAGTTTTGATGGTCATGACATTAAGGGGCTGGGTGTCTATACACAGGGAACTGATGAAAAAGTTGGTACTGTTAGCGATGTTTTAGTTGATGAAGAAGGTCATTTTCGCTATTTAGTTGTTGACTTAGGCTTCTGGATTTTTGGTAAAAAAGTATTACTACCAATTGGCCGCGCCCGTATCGACTATAACGTTGATCGCGTTTACACAATTGGCTTGACTAGAGAGCAAGCTGAAGATTTGCCTGAGTTCGATGAACGTCAAACCCTTGATTACGATTATGAAGAACGGGTGCGTGGGGTATATCGTCAACCTACAAACTACAATCTTCCTGTAGAAGCTGCAACACCATTAGATCCTTTAGTAGGATTAGATCCTTTAGGATCGCCTGTAACACCATTAGGTACAACTCCTACTTACGCCCGTGATAGCTATACTTCCGAAAATGAGCCTCCATTAGGTACAACTCCTACAACTCCTAGTTACGCCCGTGATAGCTATACTTACGAAAATGAGCCTACTTTATACGGGTTAAATGAGCAAGATCATCAAACTCTGAAATTGTATGAAGAACGGCTGATTGCCAGCAAACGACGCCAAAAAACTGGAGAAGTAACGATTGGCAAGCATGTTGAAACTGATACCGCACGAGTTGCAGTGCCAGTAGAAAGAGAACGAGTTGTGATTGAACGTGTAACTCCAGCAGATGCGGGTACAGCTGTTTCTGGGCGCGAAGCAGACTTCCGTGAAGGCGAAGTTGCTCGCATAGAAATCCATGAAGAAACTGCTGATGTTCGCAAAGAAGCATTTTTGCGTGAAGAAGTCAGAGTTAGAAAAGTGGTCGATCAAGACACAGTTGAAACTCAAGAAACCGTGCGTCGTGAAGAGTTAGATGTAAATTCTGGTAATCTTCCAATTGAAGAACGCTAACTAAATATAGTCATTAGCTAGTAAGTAATGACTAATAATTAATTCTATACAGTGCAGGTAAGGCTGTTGAATTAGCTTTACCTGTGCTTACAATACCTGATACCGTTTTGGAGTTGGAATTACAAATATTACTCTGGATATGAGTTGGATAAATGCATTGATCGCAAATATTTTCTAAATGGTATCCAGATGATTAATACATTTAATTTAGCTAAGTAGAAAGCAGTTCGTAAATTTTCCAGATAAATAGCCAAACTATGGCAAAAAACACTTTACAGGCAAAGGGTAATTCTCGCACTAGCTCCTCGCTGGCAGATTTAAGAAAGAAGGTGAATAATTTTGCTGTGTTTGATAATCAAGGTCAGCTAGTAGGAGTAGTTCATGATTTAATTGTGGATGGTAATCGTCGGCTAAACCTCGTTATATCTAACCAGGCTAATCAAAAAACTGCTGAATATAGCCAGCAGTTAGCTGATAAACATCCTTCTTTATTTCGGTTGCAGAGCCAGAGAATAAAACAAATAGACAAGCCGACTAAATCTGTTTTCATCGACTTAAACAAATCAGAAATTGAATATATGCCTGAATATTTAGAATCAGAAACACCAGGCGATTTTAACTCAACTGAGCAACTAGCTAAAAATCAAATTACCAATAGCTCAGTTGAGCCAGTAAATTTAGAACAGGTTCCTGAAGAACAGATTATTCGTCTAATAGAAGAACGACTAGTTGTTGAAAGCAGTAAGCGTAAAGTTGGTGAGGTAATTGTTCGCAAGGTAATCGAAACCCAGATGGTACAAGTTCCCGTCCGGCGCGAAAAGCTGATTGTGGAACAAATTAGCCCAGAACACAAACAACTTGCAGAGATTGATTTAGGACAAGGAGAAATTCCTGGCGTTGATTTGACCGAAGTAGAAAGACTTGAAGCTACACATTTCAACAACGGTTTAACGGGAAGCGGCGAATTTAGCTCACCTAAAATTGCTAGTTTATTATTGAATGCGATCGCACTAGAGCAAAATCACGGCTGCAAGCAGGTGCGTATTACCCTTACTGTTGAAGATGAGTCACATCAGAAAAAATACCAGGAGTGGTTTGATCGCTGTTCTAAAGGTCAATCACTAAAGCCGGAAAAATAAGTTTCTAGCAGATAAATTATTAGGGTGGGCATTGCTCACCCTATTTTTTTGCTGATTTAAAAAAAACAAAGGTGAAGTTTCCATTCCCCACTCCCTAATTGTCTAGAGTGAATGTCTCTAAAGCAACTTAATTTACAATACTAAGTAGTTGCCGTTCTTTTGGCTACTTGCAATGAAATTTCGACTGAAGAGACTTTCACTCAAGAAACGACAGCGTTTGATCTCACCGATTCAGATTAAAGTTCAAGATGGAAAATTTGAGATTATAGGTATGGGTGCATGGCATTCCTACTGGCGCGATCCTTATCATCTGCTGCTAACGATTCCCTGGACTGGCTTTCTGTTCCTGATTTGTACTTTTTATGTAACTATTAATGCTCTATTTGCTCTAACTTACTTGATCGGAGGAGATTGTATTGCCAACGCCCGACCTGGCTCTTTTTTTGATGTCTTTTTCTTTAGCGTGCAAACCCTAGCATCCATCGGTTATGGGGCAATGTATCCAAAAACAACTTACGCCAACATTATTGTCACGATTGAAGCAATGATCGGTTTGGTGGGAATTGCCGTGATGACAGGACTAGCATTTGCTCGATTTTCTCGGCCTACAGCCCGTGTACTCTTTAGCCGTGTTGCTGTGATTACAGCTCATGATGCGATGCCGACTCTGATATTTCGCAGCGCTAATAAGCGTCGCAATACGATTCTGGAGGCGCAGATGCGAGTCTACTTGATGCGCGATGAAGTAAGCCTAGAAGGACAGTTCATGCGTCGATTCTACGATCTCAAACTGTTGAGGAACCAAACACCTAGCTTCACGTTAAGCTGGTCAGTGATGCATGTCATTGATGAGTTTAGTCCTTTATATGGAATGACACCAGAATCGTTAACCCAGACAAATACTATGCTGATTGTCTCTTTGAGTGGCATTGATGAAACAGTTGCCCAGGTCGTCCATGCCCGTCATAGCTATGGTGCTAATGAGATTTTGTGGAACAATCAATTTGTCGATATCTTTCATCACACACCCGATGGAAATTGCTACATTGATTACAACCGCTTCCACGATGTTTTACCTTTAGAGTGAAGGGGTGAAATTCCTGAAACTTACTCAGAAGTCTGATTGAGTGCTGGTTGTAAGGGTTTAACGAGCACCCGACCATTTTCAATTACAGTGCAACTTTTAACCGCGCTCTTACTGTGGTTAACTGGCACATCCTGGCACTGCTTTTGGTGGGAGATATTTTGCTCTTGTTGTTGGTTGAGGACGACAACAGAGCAGGCGCAGGAAGCAAAGGACATATAACTTAATTTTGATCTCTATATCTATTATCGCGCTACTGATGCTGTTTGGCTGAAAAATTTACTACTCATGTATTTTGATCGTTCAAAGCTCTTGTCAAATTTTCGGTAAGTACTTGCTTTATTGTACTTGTAGCCTGTTTGATATATCTAAACCAATTAAACAGGAAAGCGGTTATATATCCCGCCCCGCTTTCCTCCCTGCCCAAACAAGTTTAAGCAGGGTTAGATAGTGGGTTTTTCTAATGAAAAAATTTTTGAGATATCTGGGTTTAGGTTTTCTATCTACGTTCTTGACTGCTACTCCGGGATTGGGGGCTGAACGCATTAGCTTTTATTATCCTCCCTTCGGCGAATTTTCCTTATCGGTGAACTCGCTGGAAACCTTTGCTAAAGAAGGCAAAATCGATCAAGATTTTTCATTTTATGCTAGTCGTGCGACTCCCGAACAACTCGCTCAATTGCGGGATCTACTCCAGCAGCGCTTTAATGTCACTCCTACACTAGTATCTCAAGTTACCTACTCACCGATAGGCGAGCAGTTGGTGCAACAACTGGGAAAATTACTCCTTACTGAGTCTCGAAAAAATGGCTTCTATGCCATACGTGCCTCTTTAATTTTATCTGCTGCCGATCAACAAGAGGGGTTAACAGTTGTGAATTTACTGCGGAAATTTCCTAGCGATACTATCCGGGTGAATTTCACAGAGGGGTTGAGGATAGTCGATGACTTATCGCAATTGATCAAAAAAAAGGATCAAGTTTTTGCCTCTCTGCAAAAAGAAGCGATCGCTCAAGCAGCCACTTCCAAAATTGATTTCTCCCAAAAACCAGATTTGCGATCGCAAGGAAAATTCACCTGGCAGAAAAAAAGCCTGGAATTAAATGACATTCGTCGCTCACGCCGTCTACCTGTGGATATTTATCTGCCGTCAGCAGGTTCAAAAAACACTAGCGAATTACTCTCACCTCCCTTTCCCCTGATTGTAATTTCTCACGGACTGGCCTCAGACCGCTCTACCTTTGTCTACCTAGCTGAACATCTAGCATCCTATGGTTTTGCCGTTGCTGTACTAGAACACCCTGGTAGTAATGCCGAACGCTTTCAACAATATTTTGCAGGTTTGGCAGGGCCGCCTGATGCAGCAGAATTTATTAACCGACCTTTGGATATCAAATATCTACTCAATGAACTCCAGCGTCTAGATAAATCCGATCCCACCCTCCAGGGAAAACTCAATTTTCAGCAAATTGGGGCGATTGGTCAGTCTTTTGGTGGTTATACTGTTTTGACTTTAGCAGGAGCGAATATTAACTTTGAGCAATTGAGGCAAGATTGTAATCCCGATAATTCATCTTTTAATTTATCGCTATTTTTGCAGTGTCAAGCAAACGATTTACCTCCAAAAAATTACGAACTCAAAGACGATCGCATCAAGGCCATTATTGCGATTAATCCCATTGACAGTTCAGTTTTGGGTCAGGGGGAAATCAGTCAAATTAAAATTCCCGTCATGCTGGTAGCAGGTAGTCAAGATGTTTTCGCACCACCCGTATTTGAGCAAATTCGCCCCTTTACCTGGCTTTCTGACTCCAATAAGTACCTGGCTTTGATTGAAAATGCTACCCACTTTTCAGCGATCGCCGAACCTACTTCTGGAAATGATGTCTTACCTGTGCCACCTGCTTTACTGGGCCCTGATCGTGCTGCTATTTATTCCTATCTCAACGCCCTCAGCGTCGCTTTTTTAGAAACCCATCTCCTCAACCGCCCTGAATATCGTTCTTATTTGCAGCCTTCCTACGCCACATTTATCAGCAAAGAGCCACTTAATCTCAGTCTTTTACAGTCGTTATCGGTAGATCAGTTCAATCAAATTTGGAGTGGGCCAACTCCCCAGGCAAGCAAACCATCAAATCCTCAACCTATCCCTACCCCTTATCAACCTTTGAGGCAATAGACTTCTTGCATAAATCAAAAGCCCTCATCCTAAATCCCTCTCCCAAGCTTGGGAGAGGGACTGTGAAATTGTCTCCCCTTCTCCCAATTTTGAGAGAAGGGGTTGAGGGATGTAGCTCGCTTCCCGCAGGGTGGGCTAGTTTTGTATTCGTGCAAGAGGTCTAATGAAACAGCCCTGTTGCTTTTGCAGGGGGATTGCAGGGATCAAAAACCTGTGGTGCAACTCTCAAATACTTATGTGTAGACACAAGTATTTGAGGAGATTAGGGAGAATCTAGGTTTCCAGTTTTCAATGCCTAAATCCTGAGTGGTTCTCAATGGCGTGGAATATAAAAAGAAGCCTACAAATCTGTTAGCAGCCTTGCTTTTCTGAGAATAAATGTCATTACAGTTTCTTTTTTGGAAATGATATCAGCTGTAACTTCCATTCCTGGTTGAATGGGATAGGATTTATCGCCCTTTTTTAAATAAAGTCTTTGTGCCTCAATAGTCACCTCATAGTAAGGTGCAATTGGATTGCCATTAACTTGAGATGTAATAGCGTCGGCGGTTATGGCTCTAACAGCACCTTTGAGGATGCCATAATCTGGGTACGGATAGGCAGAAAGCCGCATTTGTACTTCTCCCTGTGAACATTTTGTTACTTGTACGGCTTTACATACATGTACTTTGCTAATATCAGAAGCGGCAACACGAGCTTTGATTACCAGAGCAGCCCTACTAGGAGCAATTTGAGCGATCGCATCCCCAATCCGCACAACTTGCCCAGGATTTCTTAATTCTAGTTTCAGGATAGTACCTGCCTCTGAAGCCGGAATTATAGTTTTTTGTAGTTCCGTTGAGACTTGTTTTAGTTCTTCTTGAGCGCTGCTGATTTGATTTTGAACTTCTACTTGACGTCCAATAAGTTCTTGTCTTTCTTTGTTCAATGCCGCAAGCATAGACTCACCCTTTGCCCGTTCTTGGGCAATGCGTTCTTGGGCGATCTCCACATTTGCACTAGTGGGATTGAGTCCAGTTTTGATCCCTTCTAATCTGGCAAGTGCAGCCTTAAAAGCTTGTTCTTTTTCTTTAATCTGTAAAGCTGCGATCGCTCCAGTATCTGCTAGCTGCTGATATCGCTTCAATTCCTCCTTCGCTAACTCCACAGAGGCTTCTACTTCATCCACTTCTGCCTTAGTGGTAATTCGCTTGTCTCCATAATCCCGTTGATTACGACTTAGATCGGCTTGCGCGGAGATAATCGCCTGTCCCATCGAATTGGATTCAGCTGTGATTTGAGTCTGTAGCGCTCTTAGTTGTGCATCGATTTGGGTTCTTTGTAAATGATTCTGCCGAATATTGCCGGCAATTTGGCTTTTTTTACTTTGTAATTGGGTGTCGTAGAGCAGTGCAATTTCATCTCCCCTTTTCACAACTTGATTTTCTTTCACCCTAATGCTTCTAACCGTCCCCTCTGCTGCTGCTTGCACTAACCGTATTTCTCCGGTTGGACGGACAGTACCATCTGCTTTCACTACTATATTGTATTGAATGACACTTGCAAGGCCGAAAGCAGCGCCAACACTTCCAATTAAAAATAGTCCTCCGAGCCTTGTCCAGATGCTGATTGGTGGAAGATATTCGTCGCTTTCAACGGGGCGGAGAAAGTCCGGTTGGGGGTCAATAAGCATGAGCGCTAAAAAACACTTTGTGCAAATAATCTTGCCAAAAAAATCTTGCTAGCTTTCGCTTGATAGCCAAGACTTAGCCTAGATGTAATGGTATGTAACGACAAAAGTCATGTACATCTTAGTCTAACCCTCTTCCATCACCTGGTCAAAGAAAAACTTTAGCCAACTTTTAAACAAGATACAGAAACTGAGCAGGACTTACGCAACTGGCACAAATAGCGGGCGGGGCGTAGCGCTGCCGCACCAC
>NZ_CAXTTT010000102.1:0-27854 GCF_964247315.1 uncultured Nostoc sp. | reverse complement strand
ATGGTTTACCCACTGCTGTTACTATATTTCACCCAACTGAGAACCGCTATATTTAAAAGTTTTCTTAAAAAGAATAAATATCTTACATTAAACCTTGGAATATGACCAAATGTGAGAAATAGCGTCTATCTAGCCAAATCTGATTTAAATCTAGACATACGCATTGTGGCTTAATTTATCCTCCCATACTTTCTGTGTGGAGAATAAAAGAGGTTTGCCTTTGTAAGATGCAAAATGTAACAAATATATCAGTAGGAATTTATTGATATGGCACAACTACTCACCGAAGCGGAAATTCAAGAACAGGCAAAGAGTCTGTCAGATTGGACTGTTGAAGACTCCAAGTTGCAGATTACCCGCAGATTCAAAGATTTTATTGAAGCAATTGAGTTTGTCAATAAGCTGGTGGAGCCGGCAGAGTCAGCGGGACATCATCCACACATAGAGATTTCCTACAATAAAGTAAAGATTACACTCACAACACATGATGCAGGCGGATTGACGCAGCTAGACTTTGATCTAGCACGAGTGATTTCCCAGATCAACTAAGTGATTTCGTCTAACATCTTGCACCAGACGATAGGAAGTCACCGCGATGTAGGGTTTATATAGCCGAGCCAGTATGTTCTAACTGGTGTGAGATTTATACTAGGGGTAAGTGGAAGAAGCGATTTTTGATGGCAAACTGCTAAGTGTCTAAAAGTCTAAAGCTTTCAGCAGTTTAGCCTGCGTAGAGAGTGAATCACCCAAACCCTACCCCCTGCTTAGATATTTAGATAAGTATATGTGACAGTTATTAAGGCGATCGCTCCAATCTTGCCATCTAGATCGGATGTTTTATAATGTTATGATATAAAGATATGTTTTTGCATAAGTTAATCACATCAGTTTTTAACCCCAAGTTAATCGTTTATTAGCTTTGCAAAAACTAGAATTGTAGTAGTGGCAACTATGTCTTATTCACAGGTTTGAATGAGACGTCGCATTTTCGAGAATTAGGTGCAACGAAATCAATTATCTAAACAAGGTGTGAGGAGTAAGGTAAAGATGTCTAATCTGTTGTGGAAATCCTTAGTGGTTAGTCCAGCAGTTTTGGGAGCAACGTTGTTAGTTTCGACCGCAGCAATGGCGGCCCCAAACCCAACCACAGAAGTATCATCAGCTAAACAACTAGGTGTAACCGAAGTTGCCCAACAGCCAGAAGTATTGGCTCAAACAACCATAGATCAAGTTAACCGCTATAGTAACGAAGGTAATCAAAATAACTCTCAGTCCCAAGTAACATCAGTTTCTCAATTTTCCGACGTACAACCCACTGACTGGGCATTCCAAGCATTGCAGTCGTTGGTTGAACGCTATGGTTGTATTGCAGGTTATCCGAATTCCACTTATCGCGGTAATCGTGCTTTGACCCGTTATGAATTTGCTGCTGGTTTGAATGCTTGTTTGGATCGGGTTAACGAATTGATTGCCACAGCAACAGCCGACTTGGTGACTAAACAAGATTTAGCTACCTTACAACGGTTGCAAGAAGAATTTTCCGCAGAATTGGCAACCCTACGCGGTCGCGTAGATTCCTTAGAAGCACGGACTGCTGAATTGGAAGCGAATCAGTTCTCCACTACCACAAAACTAGTCGGTGAAGCCGTTTTTGCCGTTAGTGATATATTTGGGGGTAACACTGGTGACAACAACAATACTGTCTTCCAAGATCGGGTACGTTTAGACTTGCAAACCAGCTTCACTGGTAAAGACGTTTTGCATACCCGTCTCTCAGCAGGTAATTCAACAGCCTTTACACAATTTGACGACGCTAATAATCCGATCGGTACTGCTGAAGGCACACAAACATATCAAGTTGGTATAGGCAATGGCAACAACAGTGTCAGAGTAGACCGCTTGACTTATGAAGCTCCCATAGGCCCAGCCCAAGTTTACCTCGCAGCTAGTGGCGGACGACATAGCCAGTATGCATCTGTCAACAATCCTTACTTTTTTGACAACACTGACGACGGTGGTAACGGCGCTTTATCTACCTTTGCTTCTGAAAGTCCCATCTATCGGATTGGTGGCGGTGCTGGTATAGCGCTCACTCTACCCATTGGTAAAGGTGGCGGCATCTTGGGAAATAGCTCAATCACTGCGGGTTACTTGGCATCCCAAGCTAATAATCCTGGTCTTAATACAGGTCTGACCAACGGCGACTATGCCGCTTTAGGACAGTTGAACTTTAGTGTTGGCGATCGCTTGGCTTTAGCTGCAACCTACGTCCACGGATATAGTGCCAGTGGTGCTTTATTTGACTCTGGTACAGACGGAGCAACTGGAGGTTTTGATGTAGGTACTGGACAAGCTAACTTTTTAGGTAATGCAGCAGGTGCTGCAGCAGGTGTAACAACCCCATCTTCCAGCAACTCCTACGGTGTGTCGGCTGCCTTTAGACCCAGTGACAAACTGTCCATTAGTGGTTTTGTCTCTTACCATGACGTCACAGGTGTCGGTGCAGGTGATGATTATGAAGCTTGGAGCTACGGTTTAGGGGTAGCCTTACCTGATTTCGGTAAAAAGGGTAACGTTTTAGGTGTTTTTGCTGGTGCAGAACCCTATTCCTTTAACCGCCCAGGTTTTGGCGGCAACAATGATATACCCTATCACTTTGAAGGCTTCTACAAGTATCGTGTGTCGGATAACATCTCTGTAACCCCTGGCGTAATCTGGTTGACCTCTCCTGGTCAAAACAGTGATAACGATGATGCTATTATCGGTACGCTCAGAACTACTTTCACTTTCTAGAGTGTTGACTATCCACTCACAAATTTGAACTCCATTTCTCCCCGCCATCAGGCGGGGCTTTTTGTTTTCAGTAGTAACAATGGATAAACCCCAGTAGTTAACCGGAGTATACTAGAAAAGTTAGGAGTTATGAGTTATGGCGGGTTTTATATGAATAGACCACAGTAATGCCCACTCTACAAGTAACTTACGCCATAAGCAACTTTTTCTAAGCAAGTTTTTTTAGTAGAAGTTGGCGGTATAAAGCTACATATTGCGTAATATCTTAACTCTACCAATTTGAGATTTTGATCTTTAGATTTGAGATTTAAGGAAAAATCTCAAATCCAAATTGAATGACTCCTAATTCCTAACTCCTAATTTCTAACCCCTAACTTATTGCTGCTTGTGGAACTATCCTGTAAATCGGAATACGCAATTCTTGCCTTATTAGAGATGGCTGCTCATTACGAAAGCGGCGAACCGCTGCAAATTCGACAAATTGCAGCACAACAAAACATACCCGATCGCTATCTGGAACAACTACTAGCAACTTTGAGGCGTGGCGGTATAGTTAAAAGTCAGCGTGGGTCAAAAGGTGGCTATCTGTTAACGCGAGAACCCCGAAAAATCATCCTTTTTGAGATTTTGGAATGTTTAGAAGGCTTAGAGGCGCAGGCTGGTGAAGAAAACGTTAATTCCCAAAGCATAGATAGTTCAGTTATAGAAGAAATTTGGCAAGAAGCAAGTCGCGCGGCAAATTCAGTGTTACAAAAATATACGCTCCAGGATCTTTGTGAAAAAAGAGATTCACGGCGGCAATTGGATATCATGTACTACATTTAGTCAAGAGTTATTTGTCATTTTTTGATGAGTAATGACCAATGACTAATAATTAATAATTAATAACTAACTAAGGACTAAATTATGCGAATAGCTCGTAATATTACAGAAGTGGTTGGTCGTACACCCCTAGTACAGTTGAACCGTATTCCTCAAACAGAAGGATGTGTTGCGGAAATTTTGGTGAAACTGGAAAGTATGAACCCATCGGCATCAGTCAAAGACCGGATTGGGGTAAGTATGATTAACGCCGCCGAGGAAGAGGGGTTGATTACTCCTGGAAAAACAGTATTGGTAGAACCCACCTCTGGAAACACAGGAATTGCCTTAGCAATGGTAGCAGCAGCTAAGGGTTATCGATTAATTTTGACAATGCCAGAGACGATGAGTGGAGAGCGTCGGGCAATGTTGCGAGCATACGGGGCAGAACTGGAACTAACACCAGGAATGGAAGGCATGAGTGGGGCAATTCAACGAGCGCAGTTAATAGTTAATACTACACCAAATACCTATATGTTGCAGCAGTTTCGTAATCCAGCTAACGCAAAAGTGCATCGGGAAACTACAGCGCTGGAAATCTGGGAAGATACTGATGGACAAGTCGATATAATTGTGGCAGGAGTTGGTACAGGTGGTACGATCACTGGTGTAGCAGAAGTGATTAAAGCACGCAAGCCTAACGCTAAGGCGATCGCAGTTGAACCAGCCAATAGCCGAGTTTTATCTGGGGGACGACCAGGTCCCCACAAAATCCAGGGAATTGGTGCTGGGTTTATTCCCCAAGTACTCAAGATAAAATTGATTGATGAAGTGATTACTGTCACCGATGAAGAAGCGATCGCCTACAGTCGGCGTTTGGCAAAAGAAGAAGGGCTACTATCTGGTATTTCCAGTGGAGCAGCTTTATGTGCAGCAATTCGCGTCGCTCAACGTCAAGAAAATCAGGGACGTTTAATTGTAATGATTCAGCCCAGTTTTGGCGAGAGGTATTTGAGTACGCCGTTGTTCCAAGACCTGGAGGCAAGATTGGCTGCTAGCGTCAGTTAACGATACATTGAATTAATGGTCAATTCTAAGCACGTTTCTAACCATTACGAAACTCTGAAAGTTAGTCCAAGTGCAAGCCTTGCGGAGATTAAGCAAGCTTATCGCCGCTTGGTTAAGTTGTTTCATCCTGACAGTAATCAGGAAACAGCCGATCGCGAACAGATTATCCGCATCAATGCAGCTTATGAGGTCTTAGGCGACAACCAAAATCGCCGCAATTATGACCAAGAACTGCAAAATGAATCCCAAAAATTAAATAGCGATCGCCAACAGCGTACAGCATCAGCCCAACAGCATTACCAGACAAGACGAAAAACTGGACGAGATGTTGACGAGCAAGTTGAAGAATGGCTGTGCCAAGTTTATCAACCAGTTAATCGCTTGCTTTGTACCGTTCTTTATTCGTTAGAAGAACAAATGGAACAATTAGCTGCCGATCCCTTTGATGATGAGTTGTTAGATGAATTTCAGGAATACTTAAAAACCTGTCGAGATGACCTCAAGCAGGCACAAACTACTTTTCGCTCCCTGCCAAATCCCCCTAGTCTAGCAAGAACAGCGGCTCACCTTTACTACAGCCTCGATCAAGTAGCAGATGGACTCGATGAATTAGGTTATTTTCCTTTGAACTACGATGAGCGTTATTTACACACAGGTCATGAACTATTCCGCATAGCTACGAGATTGCACTGTGAGGCGCAAGCGTCTGTTACATAGTCATTGGGCATTGGGCATTGGGCATGGGTCAATATCGCTGGATGTCAAAGGACTAATGACTAATGACTAATGACACATAATTTAGGAATTAGTTTATGCTGGAAACAGAAAAAGATTAAGAAATTTTAAATTCTGATTTTAGTGTACTCATGCAATGCATTGTTAATCGTCGCGCCCAGTTTTCAGCAAGTCATCGTTATTGGTTGCCAGAACTGAGTGAAGCCGAGAATATTGAGAAATTTGGTGCTGGTACTAGATTTCCGGGACACGGGCATAACTATGTTTTATTCATCTCCCTAGCCGGGGAATTGGATGAATATGGCATGGTGCTGAACTTGTCTAATGTGAAATACGTAATTAAACGGGAAGTTACCAGTCAATTGGACTTCTCTTATCTCAACGATGTGTGGGCAGAATTTCAACAAACTCTGCCCACCACTGAGAATATTGCACGGATTATCTGGCAGCGGTTAGCACCTCATTTGCCTCTAGTCCGCGTGCAGTTATTTGAACATCCTGAACTTTGGGCAGATTATATGGGAAACGCAATGGAAGCCTACCTCACCATCAGTACTCACTTTAGCGCCGCCCATCGGCTAGCTCATCCTAACCTTAGTAATGAAGAAAACACTGAGATTTATGGTAAGTGCGCTCGTCCCAACGGTCACGGACACAACTACCATTTAGAAGTTAGTGTCAAAGGGAATATTGACCCACGTACTGGCATGATTGTCGATTTAGGTGGCCTGAATCAAGTGGTAGAAGATAATGTGCTAGAGCCATTCGATCACACGTTTTTAAATAAAGATATTCCCTATTTTGCCGAAGTTGTACCCACTGCTGAAAATATCGCATTTTACATTAGTAATTTACTGCGATCGCCTATTGAGGAATTGGGAGCTAAACTTTACAAAGTAAAACTGATTGAAAGTCCCAATAACTCCTGCGAAATCTACTGTACGGACTCTGAATCTGATTCAGTCAGCGCAACTGTGAATCAGCCAGTACTAGCACGAGTTTAGCTAATTGAAAATCCAGGCATAAGACATAGGGAATTTCTATCATCCCAATGCCCAATGCCCATCTAGAAAAGTTTACTTACTAAGCAATTAAAACCTGGTAGCAAAGGACTTGTCAGTTCATCTTGACTAAATAAAGTAGCTGCTAACTTTAATGCAGCCTGTTCGCGTCGATAAACCTCAACTTTCTTCTGTACAGAATCGCAAATCCAATATTCCTGAACCCCTTGCACTGAGTACAGCTTTAGCTTTGTTTCCTTATCGCGTTTCTCGTTTTTTTCGCCGGGTGACAAAACCTCTACTACTAACTCTGGTGCGCCCGTAAGGTGTCCAGCTTCATCTAGCAAGTTTTTTAAGCGTTCATGACTTGCCCATACCACATCAGGGATCACATTGTCAAAATCTGAAAAAATAATTCCAGGTGCGATCGCAGCCTTACCTAAACCAGTTTCATCTGACCAATTGTTAAGAACTGTAACAATATTGCCACAACTTGATTGATGATCCCAACTAGGTGATTTAGTCACAAATAGTTCTCCATCAATAATCTCATAGCGATTTCTGCGATCGCCAGCAAATAGCTCTAGGTCAGCAGTCGTCCAACGCACTGGAGTTGTTTGCATAGAAACCCCCTAGCCTTTTCTTAAATCATACTTTTAAAAATACCGACGACGGGCGGAATGTCGCAAATAGCGATAAATGCCCCACGCTAAAACTCCAAAAAAGAGATTTAGTAAAAAGCGACTAAATATAAACGACAAAATATCAGTGTCAAAAAGCTTTGACGGACTCAAAGGACTAACAGTCCTGATTAAAAGAAACAGCCCAAAAATAGCATTTCCACCTAGCACGAGGGCAAACAACACTAAACTCCTCTGCCAGTAACGGCGCTGGGGTGTACGTTCCCGAATCAGGGTAATTACAGGTTTACCTTGCACTTTTCGTAGTAATTGTTCCAGTCGCCAAAACATCCACAACAAAAACGGGAATAAACCATAACTCAGGAAACGTAGGGGTAATGAGTAACCCCAAGCACTAGATAGGATATTAACTAGAGCATGACAGATTACAGAATTTAGCCAAGCCCTAAAAATAAACTTATTGTCTCGATTTAAGCGATTTTTAGAGGAAATATAGATTCCTAAAGCATATCCCCAAGGCGCAGAGAACATAGCATGGACTGGCGTGCCGATAGTACGTTCAAAAATTGATGCTGTACCGTGGAAAAGGTAAATCCAGTTCTCTTCGGCAGTAAATCCAAGGGAAATGGCGATCGTGAACAGGAAAACCGTAGAGTGAAGTAATCGATACTTGTGTTGTAGATAGTAGGTTGGGACAACAACCGCAGCTAACTTGCAGCCTTCTTCGATTGGGCCTATTTCCACAAGTTGCCGCAAGGCTATACCGGGAAGCGATCGCTTAATTTGATGCCAGTGTACAAAAGAGTTCGCTACAATTTCAAAATCCGATTCGAGTCTAAGGGCTAAAAAACCAGATATTGCCCCAATGATAAAGAACATCAGTAACTTTAACAGAGGTGGGGCAAACGGCATCCGACAGTAGTAGTAGCCTAGCAGCAGCAAGGGTGGTATTGCTGCCCACAACACTAGAGATAAATCAACCACTCACCTGAGCAATCACTGTACGGTGACGGTGGGTATTGTTGGTAATAGTGGGAGTTTGGAAACCCGCCTCAACAATAGCCTGCTCAATGTTCAAAGCAAAATATTCATCTAAATACGGTTCAGTACTTTTGAGCAAAGTCAAAATGTAGGCTGGCATTTTCTTGTAAACTTCAGATTTAGGATTCATATCCATGATTGCCAAATAGCCACCCGGACGCAACACACGCCGTATTTCAGCTAAAATTTGTCGGGTTGCTGATTGGGGTAATTCGTGGCACATCAGGAAAATGGAAACTAAATCAAAAGAGGCATCAGGTAATCCGGTAGATTCCGCTTGGGCATGAAGCCAATTAATTTTAGCTTGACGTTGCCCAGCACGGTAATTGGCAACAGCTAAAAAGTAGGGAGATAAGTCTAGGCCTGTAATTTTGGCATGGGGATAAACTGCTTGTAGGGCAAAACTACTCAAGCCAACACTACATCCTACATCTAAGATGTCTTGCTGCTCATTGGGGATTTGACTTTTCAGGATATTGTGGTAACTTTGGCGGAGCATAGCATCGCCTTGCGCTTCTTCAGCACTCTGCCAAATCTTAGCGTGGACAGCGTAAGCAGCAGGTTCTACCTCAAAAGCAGCTTGCCAACTGAGATTTCCGGTTTCGTAGGCATGGAATGAGGTGATGTAGTAATCGGGGTAGGAAAGCTGAGGATTTTGTACTTGAGCTAGATCGGTCTTCCAATCAAGCGCTTGTAGTGTTTCGACTTCTTGCGTCCAAGGCACACCAATTCTCTGGGCACGTTTAATCATCATTTGTCTAGCTTGATGCTTGGCTAGGTTAGCTAAAGGCTGGATTGCCAGTATGCCATTTACCAAACGGGAAGCTAAACCAGGATTAGTGTTTACAGTAGCGGTCATAAATAAGTTTGCATTTAACAGCCTTTTCTACTTATGACATAGTTGCTAGAGTCCAGTCTAGATGCAAATTGAAAAACATTCTGGGGAATAGGGTACAGGTTACAGAGTACAGATTATTCCCTATCATCTGTCGCTTCTCCCCTAATTCCAATGCCCCATACCCTACTTTGCAGTAGGCTTAAGAGCTAACAACATCTCTAATTCACTGGTGGATTTATCGGGGCTAATAGCGGTAAAACCAATACCACGAATGGAATTCAAAATGGTGATGGTATCGGCGTTAGACGATACAAAACTATTGATCAGGGGCACAGTTTTAGTTTTATCCATATCTAGGTAGAAATAGCCACCGTTGGGCTTTTGCAAAGAACCAGTAACGGCTTTGAAGGCGTCGCTAGTGTCGAGAGATGGATTCTTGCGATCGCTAACTGTGTCAGCAATCGGGCCACCAAGAGCTACAAATACAGTATCTTGATCCAGCCAACCATGTGCCAATAAAGCTCCTTGCCGGGGAATTTGCCATTCAGTTACGTCTTTACCACCGATATTTCTGTTGGCGATGTTGATTTGTTGGGTTTTGGCAAGGGTATCCAATTTTGTCAAGGTGGCTTCGGCAGTTTTGCGATCGCTAGTATCAAATACTAAAGCACCTCCAAAACCAACATTCGCTAACACTCCTTGATTTGATGGAATCGCACCAAAGGCGAATTCCCCATTCATCCAGCCAAAAATATCCTTATCTAGGTCTAGATTGACAAATTTCAGTTGTCCTCGCGCTTGTTCTAGAGCTTGTTTCATTTCTGGATAATCTTTTGACTGTTCTACTAGCACTTCCCAACCACGGCTGATGCCATTTCCGCTAATCAGAGCAAAGGTATCAGCAGGAAATTGCCCGACTATATTCCCAGGACTTGATTGATACTGAAATTTATTTAATTGTGGATCTAAATTAGCGATCGCTTTTACCCGCACTCCCGCATCATCAACACCAACACCCGCTACCACAGATTTTATCTGCTTCAGTTGTGTCAGGGTTTGTGGGGGTAACTGCTTTGCCTGCGGATTTCCAGCGGTTAATTGCTGTATCATCCCAGCATAGTCTGGTACATAAATTTGGGCGAGGCTGTTTTTAACATCCACTCCTTTAAGAATGCTGCTAGCACCTTCTTTATTGGCAAAAGAAGACTGTCCCTTAAACGTATCAATTGCTTTTTCTACAGCTTGCTTTTCGGGGGCTAATACCAACTGACTATCATTTAAAACTACGCTATACGTCGGCTTGCCATTTTGTGTAGTTTCGACAATTTTTTGACCTTGATAGTCAGATTCCTGTAATTTCACTCCCTTTTGTGACTTCAATTTGTTAGCAAAATTCAAGGCGCTGAGTTTATCCTTGATTCCCACCACTATCAGGATATTTGATTCCTGCTGTAAATTTGTTGGTACATTCGGTGTTCCAGAGGGCACTTTTAACTGTGCTGGTTTTAGAGGATTTGGTGGCAATACAGCAATCATCACACCACCAGCCCAAGGCTTTATGTCTTTTTCATAAGAAACGTTACTGTCACTGAACATTTGCTGATTGAAATCTTCCAGACCTTTTGCCACTAACTTTTGTGCTTCTGGAGTGCCAAACTGCTGTAATTTTGTCCAGGCTTCAGAGTCAGTAGTAATATAAGTTGCCATCAGTGCTGTTGAAGGTACTACTTTAGCACTGCCTAGAGCGTCTGAACTACCTCCTGATGGGCCTTTAAAGTACGTATAAGCCGCTATACTTCCGGCGACAACGACAGCAGCACCAACAGCAGGAATGAGAAATTTTGATTTACTTTCAGGCATTTTGTTATCCTCTTTTGCTCAGATTGTCACCGAGATTTATACAAGTGTCACTATAGAGTTTTCGGATTTATAATAATTTCCGCTAATCCATCGCTAGACTAACCCATGACAAAAGGATTTAGCAGCACGCTCATTGACAAGCTGCACATCTACCTCCTGCTTGCTGAAAATTGTCGCTTTTGACATGCATCATTAATCGGAGCTTAATCAGAAAAATTCTCAGTTAAATGTCATATCTCAATCAGCAAACATCCAACTTAAAAGTGATTTTTCGCTACAAATGGTGTTTTTGCAAATGAAATGGATAGCAATCCTATCTGATTTGTAAAAATTGCAAGGCTAAGATTCCTGACTTCTCTAATAAGTTGGGAATCTCATTGTTTAGGAATGATTTAGGATTGCTATAGCACTTGGATCTCGCAATCCATTTATACAGCAAACAAGCTAGCGATCGCCGATTTTTTAAAGGAGTTAAGAGGATTTGGGAAGTGCAACATCAATCTACAAGCGTAACCTGCGATCAACTTTTACGGTCACTCGCCAGTATGGGAGTTTTTACGGAGACAGAAATCGGTTATTGTACTCTCACACAACTGGTATCCTGCATTTAGTTTCAACTCCAGTTGGTATTTACTGATAAAATTAGTAATCTTACAAATTAGCGGTCTAAAATTACTCTCAAAAATACTTCAACCAGATGAGGAGCGAATTTGCAAATGATATGTTGTTCATCTTAAACAAAAGAACGTGTTCAGCAGCAAGCTATCCTAAAGTTATAAAAATAATTAGGAGTATTTGTACTTAATGAGAATCTATCGAGGTGCAAGAGACTCTTGACTCAATGCCAAAAAAGTGCAAAACATCAGAAAAAGTAAATGCGGCAGGGATATGGAAAAACCCAAGGATCGGTAGCCGATCTTCGAAAATTCGGGTGAGATTAACTTTAATCCCCCAATCCCAAAGAGGAGTTTTCACCTCCATAATGCCCTGTTGATTTGGGAAATACATCAAACACCGCTATTTTTCTTAACTACATCCAACCAAGCCAGACTTTTCAGGATTACAAGGTCAGTAAGCATCAATGTCGCAGTCTTATTTTGATACAGATAATAACGGACACAAACCTTTTGAGCTACCGGGGGCAAGACCACACTACAACCCCGATCGCCCCGGACAGGTAGAGCATATTTTCCTCGATCTCAGCTTGGATATTCCTAAGCAAAGCTATCAGGGCAGTTGTAGCATTAGCCTCTTGCCAATCCGTAATAGTATTGATCGTTTGACTTTGGATGCTGTCAACCTAAATATCGAGTCTGTGCAGGTGGACGAAGTGCCACAAAATTTTGACTATGACGGGGAACAGCTTTCCATCGAACTTTCTCAGGCAACCCAGATTGGTCAACGCTTGCTGATTGCGATCGCTTACTCAGTAACAAAACCGCAACGCGGTATTTATTTTATTCAACCAGATAAGCACTACCCAAACAAGCCTACTCAAGTTTGGACTCAAGGCGAAGACGAAGACTCTCGCTTTTGGTTCCCCTGCTTTGACTATCCAGGACAATTGTCTACTTCGGAAATTCGCGTCCGCGTTCCCAACCCTCTCGTGGCGATTTCCAATGGCGAATTAATTGACACCACAGAAGATGGTGATTACAAAATCTACCATTGGTCACAGCAACAAGTTCATCCTACCTATTTAATGACTTTGGCAATAGGTGACTTTGCCGAAATTCAGGATGAGTGGAATGGTAAACCAGTTACCTACTACGTAGAAAAGGGACGGGAGAAAGATGCTAAACGCAGCATGGAAAAAACTCCCCGCATGATCGAATTTTTGAGCCAAAAGTATGGTTATCCATATCCTTTTCCGAAATACGCCCAAGTTTGCGTTGATGACTTCATCTTTGGCGGTATGGAAAACACCTCCACAACACTGTTAACAGACAGATGTTTACTGGATGAACGCGCTGCCTTAGATAACCGCAACACTGAAGCTTTAGTGGTTCACGAACTCGCGCACCAGTGGTTTGGCGATTTGGTGGTGATTAAGCATTGGTCTCATGCTTGGATTAAAGAAGGGATGGCTTCTTACTCTGAGGTGATGTGGACAGAACAGGAATATAGTCTAGAAGAAGCAGCTTACTATCGTTTATTGGAAGCTCGTCGTTACTTAAGTGAAGATAGCAGCCGTTATCGCCGTCCAATGGTAACGCACGTTTACCGAGAAGCTATTGAACTTTATGATCGCCACATCTACGAAAAAGGATCTTGTGTCTATCACATGATTCGCGCCCAATTGGGAGATGAGTTGTTTTGGCAGGCAATTCAAACATTTGTCCAAGATAATGCTCATAAAACCGTAGAAACAGTAGACTTACTTAGGGCGATTGAAAAGGCAACCGGACGTAATCTTTTGTTCCTCTTTGACCAATACGTTTATCGTGGTGGTCATCCCGATTTTAAAGTAGCTTACTCTTGGGATGGAGATGCTAATTTAGCAAAAATTACAGTAACTCAAACCCAAGCTGCTGAAGGTACAAATGGCAGTAAGGATTTGTTTGATTTAAAAATACCTATTGGTTTTGGCTATACCCAGCAGGAAGAAGTCAGGAGTAATGGAAAACTCAGCACTTCATTCTCAGCACTCAAAACTTTCACCGTCCGGGTGAACGAACGCGAACAAAGCTTCTATTTTCCCCTAGAAAATAAGCCCCAATTTATTAGCTTTGATGTTGGAAATAATTACCTAAAAACAGTAGCTTTGGAATATCCAATCGCGGAGTTAAAAGCACAGTTAGAATTCGATCCCGACCCGATTTCGCGTAGTTACGCAGCAGCAGCTTTGATGAAAAAAGGTGGGTTAGAAGCTATCATTGCATTGTCTACATCGCTAAAAAATGACCCATTGTGGGGTGTGCGTGTGGAAGTAGCGAAACAACTAGCCCAAATCAATTTAGATCAAGCCTTTGATGGCTTAATTGCTGGGTTAAAAGATAAAAATGCTTATGTGCGACGAGCTGTAGTGGAAGCACTTACTCAATTCAAAACTGCTGAAAGCTATAAAGCTGTCAGAGGGTTAGTGCAAAAAGGCGATCCCAGCTATTACGTGGAAGCAGCAGCTTCTCGTGTTATCGGGGCAATCTCTGCGAGGGGCTTCGCCTACGCATCGGCAAACTCGGAAGAAAAACCCAAGGAAGACAAAGTATTAAAGCTGCTGAAATCCGTTTTAGAAGACAAGGCAGGTTGGAATGAAGTGGTGCGGAGTGGGGCAGTTGCTGGTTTAGCTGAATTCACAACTTCGGAAGCAGCTTTAAATCTGCTAATCGAATACACCAAACTCGGTGTACCACAACCACTACGTTTAACCACAATTCGCGCTTTAGGAAAGATTTCTGTAGGTCAAAGTCCGGCTAATTTGGAACGGATTTTAGAAAAATTAACAGAATTAGCCAAAGAAACCTTCTTTTTGACTCAAGTAGCCGTAGCCGCAGCATTAGGACAAATGGAAACACCTAAAGCTGTAGGAATTTTGCGATCGCTAGCTGAACAAACAGCCGATGGGCGTGTACGTCGCTATGCTGAAGAAGAAATTTCCAAGGTGCAAAAGAATATTGGTTCAGAAAAAACCCTGCGTCAACTGCGTGAAGATTTCGACCAACTCAAACAACAAAACCAGGAATTGAGAAGCCGTTTAGAAAACTTGGAGGCCAAATCTAAATAGCACTACATGACAATTAAAAGCAGGTAATTGGTAATTGTGGCAAAGCTATTAACAATTACCAAGGTTTTAGTTGATACTGTAATTTTATTGTGGAGACATAAAATATTTTATTTTCCACTTAAATCACAGGTATAAATAAACATAGTACCAAGAGCCCCGACTTTTAAGAGAATTCGGGGATCTTTATATTGTAAGCGGTCACTGAGTTTCAATTTGCATATATAGGTACATATTTATATTTATATAAATTAAAGTTAAGAAAAGATAAAATCATCTAAAAGTTGGATAAGTAGTTGTAGTTTTATAAAGTATAATTAAGAAAAAGATAAATAAATCTAGGCAGTAATATAGGCTAAAATTGCCTCGAACACTATCCCCAAAGGGTAGAGTTCTAGTTGTTTTAGATAAAAGACTACCGCTATCCTGAACTTGCAACTAACTTGTGGGTCAGGAGAAAAACAATCATTGTAAATTTTTCAGTTGAAGAGGCAAAAAAAGGCGTGGGTCAGTATCAACCTGCTCAACTAAAACTCTATAATCCAGATGCGATCGCTCGCTACTATAGTTACCGTCCCTGGCTAGCCTGGGGGCGACTGCTGAGAATTATCTCCTCCTTTGCAGGATTTATATTCAGTCTGAAGTGGGACGAGTGGCAAGATCGAGTTGAGCAGAACAAGGGTAAACGAGCTATCCAGTTGCGAGAGATGCTCACTCGCCTCGGCCCGACTTTTATTAAAGTTGGTCAAGCCCTCTCCACCAGGCCTGACCTGATACGCAAAGATTTCTTAGAAGAACTGATAAAGTTACAAGACCAGTTACCACCTTTCGATAATGCGATCGCTTACCAGATTATCGAAACTGAACTAGACCGTCCGATTAGCGAAAGCTTTAGCGAACTGTCACCTAACCCAGTCGCTGCTGCTAGCTTGGGTCAAGTATACCGGGGTCGTCTGGTCAGCGGCGAAGAAGTGGCAGTAAAGGTGCAACGCCCCAACTTACATCCAGTAATCACACGCGACCTATACCTAATGCGTTGGGCAGCAGGTTGGCTAGCTCCTTGGTTGCCTTTAAATCTCGGTCACGACCTAACTTTAATTGTTGATGAGTTTGGCATAAAATTATTTGAAGAAATTGACTATATTAATGAAGGTCGCAACGCCGAAAAATTTGCTAGCAACTTTCACAACGACCTACAAGTAAAAGTTCCAGGTATTTACTGGCGTTATACTAATACCCACGTTTTAACCCTGGAATGGATTGACGGCTTTAAGCTGACGGATACTCAACGCATCCGTGCAGCGGGTTTAGACCCAGAAGCGATCATCCAAATTGGCGTGACATCAGGATTGCAACAGCTTTTAGAATATGGCTTCTTCCATGCTGACCCTCATCCTGGCAATTTGTTTGCTGTGCCCGATGGTCGTATGGCTTATATTGACTTCGGCATGATGGATCAGTTAGAAGAAAGCACCAAAGAAACACTGGTAGATGCGCTAGTGCATTTGGTGAATAAAGACTATACCGACTTAGCTGAAGACTTTGTAAAATTAGGGTTTCTGACTCCAGATACGAATATTTGCCCGATAGTGCCAGCATTAGAAGCGGTGCTAGGAAACGCTATTGGTAAAAATGTCAAGGATTTTAACTTCAAAACTATTACCGATGAGTTTTCGGAACTGATGTACGAATATCCTTTCCGAGTTCCGGCAAAGTTTGCCTTGATTATTCGTTCCCTAGTTACTCAAGAAGGTATTGCCCTTAGCCTCAACCCGAATTTCAAAATTGTTGAAGTGGGTTATCCCTATATAGCGCGGCGGTTGCTTACAGGGGAATCGCCGGCATTACGGCGACGATTATTGAATGTGTTGTTCAAAGATGGTAAATTTCAGTGGCAGCGGTTAGAAAATTTGATTGCGATCGCTCGTACCGATAACAACTTTGATGTATTGCCCACAGCGCAGATGGGGTTCCAATACTTAATGTCGGAAGAAGGCAAGTTTCTGCGGCGACAGTTGGTGCTTGCTCTCACCGAAGATGACCGCCTGCACACCGAAGATGTGCAACGCTTGTGGAATTTGGTTAAAGATGATTTAAAACCGGATCGTTTATTAAATGTAGCGATCGGGATTTTAACAGAATTATCCAGAGAAGGTGCAGCCGCTATTCTGCCAAAAGCGACATTACTTGGGTCTTTTGCTGAGAACCAGTCAACAAATAAAAAGTAAAAAATTTTTAATAGAAATTAGGAGTTTTCATGTACTATTTTCCTCTGCAACCGCCTTATTTTCTTTTACTTGTTGGCTTTTTGACTGCATTAACATCTGGTTTGGCATTATCTGGCACTTTGAAAGTAATTGTGCAGAACTGGCCAAGCGAACGAGCAGAAAATACTCAGCCACGTTCCTCACTCAAACAATTACTTGTACCATTTATCGGCATAACAGGCGGTACTTGTCTATTTATGTCTTCAGGTTTAGAGATATTTGGCTTTCCCTCATCCTTGGCTTTAGGAGTCGGTCTACCAATTAGTCTGTTTACTTGTTTGCTAGTTTGGTTGCAGCTGGGAAGTATGATGACCTTTATAGAACGCGAAGGTATGCAATCTTTAGATTTAGATTCTTTTTCTTAAGAAAGAGTAGGAAATTAATAATTTAAATTCAAGAGAGTCTGAAACTCTCTTGAATGTCTATTGAGCAATTTTATGCTTGAAATTTCGGTATTTCAGCTTAATATTGTTTATTTTTTGTTGAATAAAGCTACTAGTGGACTTTTGCAGAAGTGTTAGCTTGCTTGGGCGCTTAAAGCTTTGAGGACGTTTTTCAGGTGATTTTAAATAACGATAATATAAGAAAACATCGCGGTAAGCAATATCAACATCTTCACCCCCACAAAGCCTCGTAAAAGCTGAGGAAGATACACTCATATAGTGTAAATATGTCAATTTCTGCCCTTGGTCGTAAAGAATATTATCTACAACATCAAATTTAGAAGTCCAATGGCAACCAGTAGCTTTACCGTGATAGGCGTAATTGTAGTAAGAAATTCCACTACGTAAAACTAAATAGTTGAGAACTGTTTGATCGGAATCTGCCCATGCGAGTGCATCAGCTTCACCTGCTTCTAACTTTGCTAGTAAATTTGCTAAATTAGCATCGTTAAAAACACCTTTTTTAGAAGCAAACCAACCAGAACAGAAAATTTGATTCCTAATATCTTCTATAGAAAAAATCTCTGCTAGCTTATCTTCTGTCCAGTTGAAAATATAATTCAAATCGGATTTATATTGAAAGTCATTCGTAATCCAATCATATTCATCCAACTTTTGATAAACATCATCGAGTGATTTCATCAATAAGGTATCTCCATCAAAGAAGATAAACTTGTCAAATGGTCCATCTAGACAGCAAAGTTTTCGATGTCTTTCTATGCGAAAATTCTCTGGCAAACCATATTCTCGCCATAGCTTTAACGCCCTTGGGTGAGCTTTCCAGATACGAGAGCCAAATTCTTCCCAGTAGGCTATGGAATCAGAATTTTCAAATAAAGTAACATTATCTCTAGATGCAATTTCTGCTTTTACTTTCTCTAGCTGGTCATTATATGGAATTACACAAACAGGAATTTTTCTACCAGCATTAGCTTCTATGCTGTTGAGCAAAGCAACTAGTTGATCGTAGACAACATCATTCGCTAAGGTGTAAATACCATCTATCATTGGGATACTCCTAATATTAAGTACGGGCAGAAACAAAGGGAAATAAACGGCGAGTCAGTTTAGGAATGAAGGCAAATTTACCCTCATGAAGATAGCGATAGTGTTCCCACAATTGCCAATAGGGACTACCAGTTTTCATCCGCGTACCAGCCCAGTGGAGATATTTTAGTCGTTGTCCTCGGTCATATAGGGCGTAATCTTGCTGTTGAAAATTTTGCGAACCTGCCCAACTACCAGGCCCTCCCCCAGGAATTTTAACGAGATTTCCACGTTTAGAAATTAGTTTGAGAACAAGATAATTTAAAATTGGTTGGTCTGTAACTCCTTCAGAAAAATCGAAATATTCGCGATTTGCTGCACACTCGCGTAAAGCCTCATCCATTTGTTGTTCAGTAATAATTCCTTTTCTCGAAGCCCAAAAACCACTGTTGAAAACATCTTGAAGTTGGGCATCGGAAAAAATTTGCTGCTCTTTCACAAATGGGGAAAAAATATTTCGCAGCTTGTCATTAGCATGATGGTAATCACAGCAGAAGAAATCGACTTCTGACAGTTTGTCTAAATTGTCGGCAATTTTTTCAAAAACGACAATATCCGTATCAATATAAATAAATTCATCTAAAGGCCCAAACCACGCCACCAGTTTTCGCATTTTGTTGGGTAAGGCGAGGAAATCTCGGTCAAAAATTTCTCCGATGCGTTTGGTAAAGGTATCAATAAGTTCTAAATCTGGGAAAATTTGGACGTTATGTAAGGTAGCAAGCTGTTCTGCTACCTTATAGTAATTGTCATTAAAAGGTATGAGATAAACGGTAACTTCTGGATCGTAGTAACGAATGCTATTGAGGAGAGCAATAGCATTATCGATAACGCGGTCATTGGCAACTATATAAATGCCCCGGCTCATAAATTATCCTTGGTTAATTAACTTAAATTTTCGCAAAGCTCTTGTAAGTAAATTTGGTACTGGAGCGTCATTATAATTCTTAGGAGGATTGTTAAATACTGGACGCTTTTCTGGTTCGTGTAAGTAACGATAATAGAGAAATAAATCTCGATAGGGAAACTGAATATTTTCTCCCGCACAGACTGCTTGATTAATATTAGGAGGAATCCCAATATAATGGAGATAAGTTAGTTGATTACCGCGATCATAAAGAATATTTTCTCGTTCCTCGAAGTGTTTAGAGCTAGCAGAACATCCTGTTTTTTCATTATCTGGTAGTTGGCAAGCAAAGTTATAAATAGAAAGATTAGACCTCATTACCATGTAGTTGATTAATGGTTGTTCGCCAGCACCACCATACAAAATTTCTGACTCCCCATTTTGTAAATGTGATATTAGCCAATCTCTTTTTTTCGAGTCAAATAGTCCTTGTTTTGCGCCATAAAAGCCTGAGCAAAATATTTCAGAATCAATGCGTTTTTGCTCAAAAACTTTTAGTAATTTGGGAGAATCAATATTATATATTTTACTAACGTCTTTAAATTGGAAATCGTAGACCACAAAATCATAACTATCTAGCTTTTCAAACACTCCTGCAAGTGATTTCATCACCAAGGTGTCTGCATCTAAATAGATAAACTTCTCGAATGGCCCATCAAAAGCGCAAAAACGACGGTGAGCACCATAAAGACGGGATTTACTCCGATTCAATCGTTCTGGGGCTGCTGCAAGCATAAATTGATCCCAGCGGTTGATTGATTCTTGGTCATCGTAAAGAAATACATTCGGACGTTTAGCTATTTCGTCAACAATTCGTTGTGTGCGATCGTCGAAAGGATAGATACAAACAGGAGTTTCTGGGCCTAAGATAACATCAATACTGTTGAGTAAAGCCACCAGTTGATCGAAAACATAATCATTGCCAAGGGTACAAATACCATTCATAATTTATGAGTGTTGATCGACAAAGTTTGATAACCAGTTAAGCAGGTTTAATTTGTGTAAAATGATTTGACGTGCTTCTGCGATCGCATCTTTGGCAGCATACCAAGCATCAGGTGTAGCTGTCACTTCTTGGATGTAGGCAATGCCTTTTTCATCTAAACTAGGCAAGCGCAAAAAACTACCCGGTGGCAATAATTTATCAGCAGCCGGGCCACCATAGTAAATTGGTAAACACCAAGCAAGTAAACTATCCCAAAGTTTCTCACTCACATACCAATTATTATCAGCATAGTTTTCAATTGCCAGATTGTAATAGTATGGTGCCATGCCATACCATTTATTAGTTAGTTCTCCCGAACTGTTCGCCCATTCTGGTAAGTTACGCCCATACAAATCAAATTTCATGCCACTAGATTGCAAAGATTGTAAAAAATCTAAACGCTGGCGATGATTGACTGTGCGGCTAATTCCCGAAGTAATCCAACTACATGAAGCAACTTTTGGAGGCGGTGGCATTTCATTTAAATCTTGGAATGAATTTGAATGATACCAAATAGCAGGCATATAGTCAGGAATGGGAGCAAAATCATCGGGGCCAGAAACGTAGCCGCAATACTTCTGGGCTTCTTGATAATTATAATTAGTTATTTTTACAACCTCATCTAAAGGCGGTTCTCTGAGCAAATAAATAATCCGCTCTTTGTTAACACCACGCAATAGAGATTCAACATTTACTACTGGTTTTTGCTGCTGTTTGCGAAAACTATCTAACCAAGATTTTTGCGGCAATGCTTGAGGAAAATCAAATTGATAGAGCAACAGAAAGTCTGGTTTTTCCGCCATTTTCAACATTTGGATTTTATTCCAAACACCAAAGTAGTGCGGAGTTTGTTGCCATAACCAATCTTTGTTTTTAGCAAGGCCTGAATAGCTGCTAATCATCCCAACAGTTTTAATAGTCATAAATCGTATTTATTCAGTTATTTTTCAATTAATTTTTGTACCGTTACCCTAAAATTGATGGACGTAGATTTTCTTCTACGTAGCTTAATATTTTAGTAATTCTATTCTCCCAAGAAGATTGCTGGGAAAAATCTATACTAGCTGCATAACCTTCTATTTTTCTGGGATAAGTTTCTAACGTATGTTGAATAGATTGGGCAAGTTTATGCGGGTTATCTGGTGTACACCAACTGGCAATCAAAGGTAATGTTTTGAATTCCATTAAAGGTGGAATCTCAGTTGCAACGATAGGAGTGCCAGCAGCCATGTACTGAAAAAACTTAACTGGATTCGTGAAATCTGCTGATTTTCCAGCGCAGTCAGGATGAGCCAAAATATCAGCTGCTTGAAACAAGCTGACTAATCGCTCCCGTGGAAGTATCCAGCCTAAAAATTTAACGTTTTCTACATTTTTATCTTTGATTATTTGTAAGTTAGCTGCTGCGTTAGCACAAAGAACATCATGAATTTCGTGTGCTGTGTCCGGCTTGAATGATAGCTCTCCGGTATAAAAAATATATTGATTTTTCTTTGAAGAATTTATCATTTTTTTGGGGATAATAGGTTTTTTAAAATTGTAGTATGAGTACTTTTGTTCCTGAGATTAACTAAAATTAAACTTGATTTTCAAAAATTTTTAATATATCTAATAGGTAAATAGCAGATTGATAAGATTCTGCTATTAATAGATTTTGTTTTTGGGGTTCAGATTCTAATTTATCGGCTAGTAAGCGCAGAGAGCTAATTAGAGGATAGAGACGCGTGCGAAACTCATCCGAAATATGGCTAAAGTTTTGATACTGATTATTTTTATCTTGATTTTGGTTTATATCTGACGAGAACTGCCAGTTAATTTTCAGGTTAACCACATCGCTGAAGAGATCGATGGCGTTGAGAACTCTTAAGGCTGAGTTATATGATTGGTCAATTAATTCCTGGCGCTCTTGAGAATTGTCTACTAGATCGTCAACTAATAGTCCGAGGAAACCAATCATTGAGTTAAGCCTTGTACGCAGCTCGTGAGAAATACGGTCAAAGCTGGGATTAGTTTTGGTGGAAATTTCAGTCTGAGCGGCAAATTGCATTGAGTAGAGGCGTGAGTAGTAACCACCTTTTTGTAAAAGTGTTTCATGGGTTCCTACTTCTACCACCTGTCCTTGATCTAATACGGCAATTTGATCGGCTTTTTGGACTGTGGAAAGGCGGTGAGCAATTACCAGGGTTGTGCGATCGCGACTTAAGTCGTCGAGTGCAGCTTGTACTAAACGTTCGGAAACGGTATCTAAAGCGCTGGTGGCTTCATCTAAAATCAAAATTTCTGGATTTTGCAGGAGGGCGCGAGCGATCGCTAATCTTTGCCTTTGTCCACCAGACAACATGACGCCGCGATCGCCAATTTGGCTGTCGAATCCTTGAGATAATTTATCAATAAATTCATAAGCATTTGCTCGTTTGGCTGCTGAGATAATTTCATCTTCAGTAGCTTCAGGTCTTCCATAAGCAATGTTATTTCGCACCGAGTCATTAAAGAGAAATGTATCTTGACTGACAATTCCCATGTTGGTTCTGAGAGATTTGATATCAAAATCACGCAGGTCTGTGCCATCGATAGAGATACTACCAGATGTCGGATCGTAAAATCTGGGTAAGAGGTCTGCCAAGGTGGACTTACCAGCACCAGAACCACCTACCAAAGCGAGAGTTGTACCACGGGGTAAAAATAAATTTACATCTTTGAGTACTAACTTTTCATGACTGGGGTAGGCAAAGGAAAGTAAATTAAAGCGTATTCCTTCTTTTAAGTTTGTGTAGATCGCATTACCGTTTTTCATAAACGGCTTGCGATCGCGACTTAAAAACTCACTCACTATTTCTACGCTAGTAGCACTATTGGCAAAGCTACTACGAAGACTATTTAACTGAGATACCAAAGGCAGCAGTCGCAGTAATACTAATAAATATGTCAGTAGTACCGTTGAAATGAAAGAAATCTGGTTGGCAAAGAAAGTTTTACTTAAGAATACAATCATAAGTAAGGCTATAACTCCCATCACCTCACTTATCGGCCCGATCGCTTGTGAGTTTACCTGAGATTCAAAATCTGCTTTTTCGCGATCGCGGATTAATTTGGTAATTTTTTGATATTCTCTGTCTTCATTGGCAGTTGACTTTACCAAACGAATTCCATTCAATGTTTCTAAAACACTGATGGAATAAGATGTAGACATTTCTGATAGTTGTTGACCAAATTTTTTCGCTCTACTAATTGTGTATTGATTGATTAATGTTATAAAACCCAATAGAATTGTTGCTGCGATTGTTAGCTGCCAAGAAATTGCTAATAATAAACCAACGAAAACTAAAATTGTAATTATTAAAATAATTAAATTTATTATACTACCGATAGCACTAGAAGTGCGGGCAGTTTCCGAACCAAGGCGATTAATAATATCGCCTACTTTCGTTTTTGAATAATAATCTATATCAATATCTAGCAATAACTCTAAGCTAGCTTCGCGAATATCCGCATTTAATTTGCGAGTGAAAACACTCGATGTTAAAATACTAAAATAACTAGATAAGTTTTTTAATAAAATTATAAATATAATTGTTCCAGCCATTCCCAAATTGCGAGAATTTTCGGGAAGATTATCAAATGGAAACATCACAGCTTTGAGAATCGGAGGAAAACCAGTTAAATCTACTGGTTGTCCGACAATTCTCAAAATTACTGGCACAATCAAAGTCACACCGACACCATTAAATAAAGCACCAGAAAATCCCAACAGCATCGTTAGGATGATTAAACCTGGATAGGGTTTGGCAAATCTTAGGATTAGTTGACCTTTAGACATTGGTTTTTATCATCATGATTTACTTAGTATTAACATAATTCATAAATTAATTAATGCTTTAATTAATTGTTTTAGTTACTGAATATCAATTTATTGGTTATAAATGGGCAATTACTGACTCCATAGTAGATGCCATTTTCTCTACACTATATTTTTCTAAACATCTATTTCTCGCTTTTTTACCTACTTCGTTAGCTGTTTCTAAATCTTGAAATATTAATTTAATTTGTTCTACAATTTGTTCTGGAGAAGCTGGATCGACTAAATAACCAACTTCATTTAAAATTTCGGGAATATCTCCTACTCGTGTCGCTAAAACTGGCTTTGCCATTGCCATACCATCCATGAGTTTAATCGGAAATTGCGCCCTTGCCACAGATGTATCTCGTTGAGGAACTACTATAATATGGGCCGCAGCTACGACTTCCGGCATTTGTTCTATTGACGTTTGAGGCAGCATAATAATCCACTGTCCCCAGCGCTCAATTAACTGTTCATCATAGTTATCGTAAGGATTACCACCAACAATCACTAGCCTGAAGTCGGATTCTTGTAACTGGTCAAGTGCTATTAAAACATCCTCTAGACCCTTGTGCGGTCGAGGCGCACCAGGGAACATGAGAACGCGGTATTCAGCTAAACCATATTTTTGGCGACTGATTTGCGGATCGTACTTTTGGGGATCAAACAAGCAAGTATCTTTGCCATTAGGTATATAAATACCACCAAAACGATTCAGCAAGAATTGAGTATCTGCTGTAATAGCGTCGGCACGATCAATCAATGACTCCATCCACTTTAAATAAAGTGGATGATCTGGATTCCTTAAAGCACCTTCTTTTTTTAGAAGTTCTCTAGCTAGCTGTTTCAAATTAGGGCGATACTGCCACTCATCGCCGCCATACCAACTTAATTCCCAATCATCAATATCTAAAATCACTGGTCTATGGCTGCGGATTTTGTTAATTAAAGCGACACCATAGCTTGTAGGTTTTGGTTTAACAGCGCAGATAATATCTCCATCTATCTTATTTAAAATTTGCCTGACAGAACCGAACAATTGTGGATAATCGCAGCCTGGTAGACAGAAAATGGCTAGATCGGATGGTGGCTCTGGATAAATATTTTTTCCAAATAAAAATCCTAATACTTCTACTTCATAATTTAATTTTTTAAAAATTTGACTTAGCAAATATGCTCTGTCAATTCCACCTTTAGAAAAGTTAGGCGTGAGGATTGAAACCTTTAATTTTTTATTTGGTTTATTCATAATAAATTAGGTGTCAGTCCATCAATATACAAAGTTTTTTGAGGAATTTTTAAGATTTCATGGTAAAGTGTCAGCATCTCTGAAGCAACAGTATCCATTGTACGTACTAGCTGGATACCTTGACGTAATTTAGCTAGTAAATCGGCGTCTTTGGCTAAAATGGCGATCGCTTCAGCCCATGCTTGGACATCTTTGGCTGGAACTAACCAACCATCGGTGCCGTGACGGACTAACTCAGCAATTCCTCCTAAATTTGAACCGAGTACGGGAATACCCATAGCTTGTGCTTCTAAAGCAACTATCGGTCCAGTTTCTAACCACTGCGACGGTATTGCTAGGATATCGAAACCTGCTAATGCCTCTGGTACTGCTTCGCGTGAAAGTGGTTCAGCAATCCGAATCCGGCGATCGCGAGCAGCGATCGCCATAACTTTTTCACGATTGGCAGCACCGTATTTTCCCGGATGAGTAGCATGAATAATTAACTCAACAGATACATCATTTGGTAGACTATGTACTGCTTCTACTAAAACTTGTACCCCTTTAGTTTCTTGCCAGCGACCCAAAAAGCCGATTTTTAATGTATTTTGTAGTTTGTTTGGTGTTACTTCGCGTTTGAAAGTATTAGCAACACCTTGCCGACAAACAGTAAGTTTTTCGGGAGGAACGTTGTTTGCAACAAAAGCATTGTATTGCCAATTACTCGTTACAACAATGCGATCGGCTAGTTTTGCAAGTTGCATCAAATTGCGTCTATGTTGAGACACTAGAGTAGGAATGCCAAGAGTTTTACCAAGTAGGTGTAGCTTAAAACTTTTAGAGGTAAGTAATTTTGTTTCTGCTGCTACCCCAACATCTAAGGGAACTCGGCTTAAAGCCTTGAGCATCCAAGGTGCTACTTGCTTTGGTACTCCCAAACATTGACTACAATTAACAGAGTCAATCAGCCCATCGCAAGGTTCTTTATCCCAGCGCATCATCGTACCACGCAGACATATAGGCTCAGGCATGTGGACGGTGACAACAGTAGCCATCCCTAATTGGCGGGCGAGAGCAAGATGATGTAAACCGCAGTCAAATCGCCATGAATGTTGATGGTATACATCGGCTCGATTGTTTTCTAGCCAATTAGCAAAAGTTTTAAAGCCTCCGTGGGGTAGCTGTTTGTGTACCTGTATCTTACTGGGGTTAGGAAAAACAGGATAACGATAAACTGAGATGCCATTGTATTCGTAAGTATCTTCTTCTGTACCTTGTTGAGGAGCAGCAACAATACTTTCGAGTCCACGTACTTGTAAGCCATGCAGTAGTGAATGTAAGTATACTTCAACACCACCTGATGAATCTGGAAAATACCAGCTAGTTGTATGGATTAGCTTCATCTATGAACCTGCAAAGAAAAAATTGGAAAGCTCATTTTTTTTTACCATAATTGATTGTTCTATTTTTCATTATTAACATCTATCTTTTATAAATAACCCGAAGTGAATCTATAAAATTTTGTACTAATTAGTAAGTATGTACAAATAAAAGTTTTTCGATTACTGATTTTGGGTTTTTGAGTAAATAAGACAATTTCGGGCAAAAATAACAGAATAAATCTAACTTAGCTTTTACACTTCCTCCCAGAGAAATTTTACTGATATGCCCAGATCATAATTTATAGTTACTTAACATATTTTTAAGTATTATTACGGATATATACTATCATAGTACTTATGGACTTTCTCACCTTTTCTCATTGAGATATTTAAGATTGCTGATAGATTCCAAAGTATTTACTGGAAAGGGAGATATTAAGTAATGCAAGTAATCAGGCTTGAGGCACTCTCAGATAATTACATATTTTTGCTAGTAGATCGCCAGCAACAAATTGCTGCTGTTGTCGATCCAGCAGAGGCTGAACCAGTACTAAAGCAACTTGCACAGTTAAAAGCTGAGTTGGTAGCGATTTTCAACACACACCACCACAATGACCATGTAGGCGGCAATCTGCAATTAATAGAACACTTCCCCCAACTAACAGTCTACGGTGGCGTCGAAGATCGCGGGCGAATTCCCGGACAGCAGGTGTTTTTGCAACAAGGCGATCGCGTCCAGTTTGCTGGCCGCATAGCTGAAGTTATTTTTGTTCCCGGACATACCCGCGCTCATATCGCTTACTACTTTCCCCCTGAAAAATCTGGTGAGACAGGCGATTTATTTTGCGGCGATACCTTATTTTCTGGCGGTTGCGGTCGCTTGTTTGAAGGAACACCAACTCAAATGGTAGACTCTTTAACCAAATTGCGCTCTTTACCAGATGATACGCGTATCTGGTGTGCCCACGAATACACTTTAGGAAATCTGCAATTTGCCCTAACTGTGGATGGCGACAATGCCGACTTACAAAAACGCTTCAATGAAGTGAAAAACGATCGTAGTCGAGGAGAAGCTACTATCCCCTCGCTGCTGGGAATGGAAAAGCGAACCAATCCCTTTTTACGTTGGGATCAGCCATCATTACAATCAACTGTTAAAGGTAGCAATGGAGTGCAAACTTTTGCGCGGATGCGAGAAATGAAAAATAACTTTTAGTTTTTGGTTATTGGGGGTTGGGGTTTGGGGATTGGACATGGG
>NZ_CAXTTT010000101.1:0-27991 GCF_964247315.1 uncultured Nostoc sp. | reverse complement strand
ACGACGACTCAAGATAGAGCAAAGCTTGAATTTGAGCAGAAATTGTCAACAGTAGGTTTTTAAGTCATTGATAATTGACGCTTCTACTGTAAGCGATGTCTAATCACAAGCCTCAGTGCGTCTACCTACTCACCAATCAATCACATTCCCTTGAATTTTCGCAAACGATGGGAGCATCTCAGTTAAAAATTACTCAATAAAAATCCTATTCATTCAAAAAACTGGCCTTAATTAAAGCCAGTTTTTTGATTTTATTGCAAACTTCTAGCGGACTTAAGGCCGAGTATTAACGGAACACACTTGAGAAGATATTATTAAGCTTTCTGATTAAAATGTCAAGATTTTATGAATTATTTCCCCAAAGTTTGCCATTATATATCGCAATTTCCTTTAAATTCTCAGGCTGTGCTGATAAATTTTTGTCGCCAAAATGCTGATTCATCAAGGCGGGAACTTGTGTAGCTTGAATTCGACTATGGCGTGTTTTATCTGGCATAACTAAATTCGGCCCAGCTTTACAGTTCTTCATACAACCAGTGCCCTTGATTGTAACTTGGTCTTCTAAACCGCGATCGCTTAAAGCCGCCTCCAACGCCTGACAAACTGCTTTACCACCGCGTTTCATACAATCAGACTTTTGACACACCAAAATCGTGGCCTTAGTCTTAGCTGGTTTTACCTTGACATCATCAATAAATGGGGGTTCTTGTGGTGCAGCGATGCTTTGAACTGCTGCTATTTCAGAACGTGCCGCCATCACACGTTCAGCTTTCAGTGTAATTTTGTCTTTTTTTATATCGTATTCTTTATAACCAACAACTTGTAGCCAAGTACCTGCTGGTAGCCGCAAATCAAAAGCAGCCCGTAAATGTTTAGCGAGTTTAACGTAGCATTCACCCTCATGAGTAGCCAGCAGTAAACCTTTCAGCTTATAGCCATCTTTAATAACAAAATCTATAAATCTGCCCTCAAGGCAAAATTCTGATACTTCCATATTGTGAGATCCACCCATTTTTTAACCTCCTTTTAATTAATACAAGCTATCAAGCAAGATATTCTCAGCAGCTAAAAATTATAACTGTTGGTAGCGACTTTTCCAGCAACACTCAAGAGTCCAAATCTGGTCTTGACGAGAGGCTGTAAATCGCCGTACTACACTCCAAAGTTGAACAGCCGCAGTCAGATTGCTAATTTCAACTTTTAATGGCTGGTTAGCCGCACAACTACAAGGAATGTCTAACTCCTCTAGACGTTGATAGACTTGCCACCGATCTACCCAATTCACCTCTACAAGGTGGTTTATTTCTATTTCTGAACTATACGATTTCAAGAGAATTGCCCTCAAAGTGCAACAAACTTGCAGTAACTACCGCCATTTAACTCCCTGCTTTTTGAAAGTCTTAGTAAGTCTAGCGTCTTAAAACCAGCATACCTTAAGTGCAAACTATTCTCATTAATTTTGGAAAAAGAATAAAATTTTTGCAACCCTCCTATGAGGGAGATCGGGGGGATGACCTGGACAATTAGGACAAGGAGGTATTTACTCCCCTATCTCCCCTCACTTCTTGGGGTATATGCACACTTAAGTTTTCATGTCAATAGTAATGAAAAATATACACAACTAGATGAGCTTGCCATAATCCAGCAAACGAGAAACTTAAGACTTTTAGTAAACAAAAATACAAAATCTTGTGATGGCAAATTGGCTTGCTCTTATTGTGAAAATGTTAATATGTAAACAATGAGCAGTTAAAATCTATAATTGCTAAATAATGAGGAGAACAATGTCTGAAACGCAAACTTTGTTACGAAATTTTGGTCATGTATATGACAATCCTGTATTGCTGGATCACAGTGTAACTGCTCCAGTTACAGAAGGATTTAACGTTATATTAGCTAGTTTCCAGGCACTGTACTTGCAGTACCAAAAGCATCATTTTGTAGTTGAAGGCTCAGAATTTTACTCTCTGCATGAGTTTTTTAACGAAAGCTACAACCAAGTACAAGATCACGTTCATGAAATTGGCGAACGTTTGGATGGACTAGGTGGTGTGCCAGTAGCTACCTTCAGCAAATTAGCAGAATTAACCTGTTTTGAGCAAGAATCTGAAGGCGTATATTCCTGTCGCAAAATGGTGGAAAACGACCTAGCTGCTGAACAAGCAATCATTGGCGTAATTCGTCGTCAAGCTGCTCAGGCAGAGAGTTTAGGCGATCGAGGCACACGCTATCTGTACGAAAAGATTTTGTTGAAAACTGAGGAACGTGCATATCATTTATCTCACTTCCTCGCCAAAGACAGCTTAACTTTAGGGTTTGTCCAAGCTGCTCAAAGCTAAAATTTTCATAATCTAGATTTGTCTACCTAGACTCAAAGAAAAAGTTGGCAGTCCAACTATTAAAATATTATAAAAAATGGCAGAGAATGGTATACCTATTTCTCTGCCATTTTTCATCTAAGTAAACATATTTATATAATCTTTAACATTGAAAATATTTAGCAATTAGCTAGTTAAGATCAATTTTTCTCTAAGTAATTTATTTGTGCATAAATAAGCAGACAGATAGATGCCAAAATAAATCATCATTTATCGCAAGGTTCATCAGATTAAATAATAAAGATTCGCAAAAGCTTTAGAAATTTGAGGATCGTAATTAAATAAAATTAGAAATAAAAAATAATGGTTGGGCATTGGGTATTGGGCATTGGGCATTGTTTATTAATTATTCTCCCCTACTCCCCTACTCCCCAGTCCTTCCTATCATCAAACTTAGAAAACTTAATAATAAAAAGCACCATAGGGGGTAAAGACCCTTAAAATGATCAGGATTTGTATTCTCGTATTCCAAGGCAACGACTATGCCCCGCCGTGACGACCTCCGGAAGATTCTACTGTTAGGCTCTGGCCCAATTGTAATTGGACAAGCCTGTGAGTTTGACTACTCTGGCACTCAAGCCTGCAAAGCACTCCGAGAAGAAGGCTATGAAGTGGTTTTGGTCAACTCCAACCCTGCAACGATTATGACCGACCCGGAAACGGCCGATCGCACTTACATTGAGCCGCTGACGCCGGAATTGGTCGAAAAAGTCATCGAAAAAGAACGCCCCGATGCTCTACTACCAACGATGGGAGGACAAACTGCCCTCAATCTCGCCGTTGCTTTAGCCAAAAAAGGGGTGTTGGAAAAGTACGGCGTTGAGTTAATTGGCGCTAAACTCCCAGCGATCGAAAAAGCCGAAGATCGAAAGCTGTTTGGTGAAGCAATGGCAAGGATTGGGGTAGCTGTTTGTCCTAGCGATACAGCCGAATCTTTAGAAGAAGCCAAAGCTGTTGCCCGTCAAATTGGTACTTATCCCCTAATTATTCGTCCAGCTTTCACAATGGGTGGAAGTGGCGGCGGCATTGCCTACAACCAAGAAGAATTTGAAGAAATGGCACAGGTTGGTATAGATGCCAGTCCTGTTTCGCAAATTCTCATTGACCAGTCTTTACTCGGCTGGAAAGAATATGAACTTGAAGTGATGCGTGACTTGGCAGATAACGTGGTGATTATCTGTTCCATCGAAAACCTTGACCCGATGGGCATTCACACCGGAGACTCTATTACCGTCGCTCCCGCGCAAACCCTCACTGATAAAGAATATCAAAGGCTGCGGGATATGGCAATTAAAATCATCCGCGAAATCGGTGTGGAAACTGGCGGTTCTAATATCCAGTTTGCCGTCAATCCGCTCAATGGCGATGTGGTTGTAATTGAGATGAACCCCCGCGTTTCCCGCAGTTCGGCTTTATCTTCCAAAGCTACAGGTTTCCCAATCGCCAAAATGGCCGCAAAATTGGCTGTGGGCTACACCTTGGATGAAATTAAAAATGACATCACCAAGAAAACTCCCGCCTCCTTTGAGCCGACAATTGACTATGTGGTGACAAAAATCCCCCGCTTCGCCTTTGAAAAGTTCCCCGGTTCCGAGCCAGTGCTGACAACCCAAATGAAATCAGTCGGGGAAGCAATGGCAATTGGGCGGACATTTAACGAATCCTTCCAAAAGGCACTGCGATCGCTCGAAACTGGACGCGCTGGTTGGGGTTGCGATCAAGCCGAAAAATTACCCAGTGGCGAACAAATTCGCGCTCAACTGCGGACACCTAACCCCGATCGCATTTTCTCCGTGCGCCATGCCTTGCAACTAGGAATTAGTGCTGAGGAAATCTACGAACTGACTGGTATTGACCCGTGGTTCTTAGATAAATTTCAGCAACTGCTAGATGTTGAAAAATTCCTCAAGCGGACACCTTTACAGCAATTGACAAAAGAACAACTTTATGAAGTGAAGCGGGACGGATATAGCGATCGCCAGATTGCTTACGCCACCAAAACCACTGAAGATGAAGTTCGCGCCTACCGCAAACAACTAGGAATCATCCCAGTTTACAAAACCGTAGATACCTGCGCCGCTGAGTTTGAAGCCTTTACCCCCTACTACTATTCTACCTACGAAGAAGAAACAGAGGTTTTGTCAGCAACTAAGCCAAAAGTATTAATTTTGGGTGGTGGCCCCAACCGCATTGGACAGGGAATTGAGTTTGATTACTGTTGTTGTCATGCCGCTTATGCCTTGAAGGATGCGGGGTATGAGACAATTATGGTCAACTCCAACCCAGAGACAGTTTCGACAGACTACGATACCAGCGATCGCCTTTACTTTGAGCCTTTAACAAAGGAAGATGTCCTTAATATTATCGAAACTGAAAATCCAGTTGGGGTGATAATCCAGTTTGGCGGGCAAACCCCGCTGAAGTTGGCTATCCCACTCCAGCAATTTCTCAGCACTCAGGACTCAGCACTCAGCACTCAAATTTGGGGTACATCACCAGATTCCATCGACATGGCTGAAAACCGGGAGCGGTTTGAAAAGATTCTTCAACAGTTGAATATTGCCCAACCGCCTAATGGTATTGCGCGGAGTTACGAAGATGCGTTGATTGTTGCTAAACGCATTGGCTATCCAGTGGTGGTGCGTCCCAGCTATGTGTTAGGGGGACGGGCAATGGAAATCGTCTATTCTGATGCTGAGTTGGAACGCTACATGACCTTTGCGGTACTAGTGGAACCAGAACATCCGATTTTGATTGATAAGTTTTTAGAAAATGCGATCGAAGTGGATGTAGATGCGATCGCCGATCATACCGGACGAGTAGTGATTGGTGGCATCATGGAACACATAGAACAAGCGGGGATTCACTCAGGAGATTCCGCTTGTTCCTTACCTTCCATTTCCCTATCACCAGCAGTTCTCAATCAAATTCGCACTTGGACGGTGCAGCTAGCGCAAGCGCTGTCAGTCGTGGGGTTGATGAATATCCAATTTGCTGTTGTCGGCGCAAGCAGTTATTCTCCCCAAGTTTACATTTTGGAAGCCAACCCCCGCGCCTCGCGTACAGTCCCATTTGTTTCTAAAGCAACGGGCGTACAGTTGGCGAAACTAGCATCCTTAATTATGTCAGGTAAAACCTTAGAGGAGCTACATTTTACCGAGGAAATCATTCCCACACATATTGCTGTAAAAGAAGCTGTATTACCCTTTAATAAATTCCCAGGAACTGATACAATATTGGGCCCAGAAATGAGATCCACTGGTGAGGTGATGGGGATTGACAGCGACTTTGGCCGTGCCTTTGCCAAAGCGGAGATGGGTGCTGGGGAGCGTTTACCGTTAACGGGAACTGTATTTGTATCAATGAGCGATCGCGATAAAGCTGCTACAAGTAGTGTGGTCAAGGAATTTATAGATTTGGGCTTTACAGTGATGGCTACCCTTGGTACACGCCGAGTTCTTCTGGAACAGGGGTTAAATATTGAATTAGTGTTAAAACTCCATGAAGGTCGTCCCCACGTCCTTGATGCGATCAAAAACCAGAAAATCCAACTTATTATCAACACACCATCAGGGGAAGAAGCCCAGACTGATGCTAGGTTAATCCGCCGCACAGCCTTAGCTTACAAAATTCCCATCATTACTACCATCGCCGGTGCAAAAGCTACCGTCGCCGCCATCCGTTCCTTACAAAATACCACTTTGGATGTAAAAACTATCCAAGAGTACTGCCTGATCGCTAAAGAGTAGAGAGTAGGGAAGCAGAGGAGCAGGGGAGATGAGGAGACAAGGGGGACAAGGGGTAATTATTGAACAAGTCTCTTCCTTGTCTACCTTATCTCTTCTCAATGTCCAATTCCCAGAAAAAATTAAACAATTCTTAGAAGAGAATGAATATAGTTCTCATTGAGATACTTTAACAAATATGAGGAAAATTATTTGAACCAGATCATTTCTTAAATTGACTTTTAGTCAGCCTTAAGATAGAGGGCAACGTTGGATGAACTGGAAAAACCAGGAAATTTCATGTCGCCATCTAGCCAAAATATTCTCATAAATGTTACAATTATTAATAGGACTTCCATAAAAAATGTTTAAAAAGCAACCTTTTATCTAACTGTAGATACTTGTGAAAAGTAGGAAATAACTGTAGTTTTAGCAGTTAAGAAGCCTAAATTTGATTATTATGAGCAGCCGAGTTTCTCAGGCGCGTAAGTTGCAAACCATAGTACGGGTTCCCAGTCTGACTGGGTAGCGCCCTAATAAATAAAGCATCTATCCCTTAATCCCTTAATGACCCTACCGCCAACCCCATCATTACCAAAGAGTAGCGCCATGAAGACCGCTCAGACAGCCACAGACCTCGTGCGGACTTACCTGCGCGAGATTGGCCGTGTTCCACTCTTAACCCACGAGGAAGAGATTTTCTATGGAAAACAGGTGCAACGTTCCTGCGCTTTGCACGAATCAAGGGAATCTCTTGCCACCCAGTTAGGTCATCAACCGACTCTAGAAGAGTGGGCCAAAGCAACAAACCTAGAACCAGCAGAGTTGAACGAAGCGATCGCAGATGGTGAAATTGCCAAGCGCAAGATGGTAGAAGCCAATTTGCGGCTGGTAGTGTCCGTTGCCAAAAAATACATCAAGCGCAATGTCGATTTACTAGACTTGATCCAAGAAGGTAGTATCGGTATGCAACGGGGCGTAGAAAAGTTTGACCCCACTAAAGGGTACAGATTTTCTACTTATGCCTATTGGTGGATTCGGCAAGCGATTACTCGTGCTATAGCCGAAAAAGCTCGTACCATTCGGCTGCCGATCCATATCACCGAAAAATTAAATAAGATTAAAAAGGCACAGCGCCAATTGTCTCAAAAGTTGGGACGCGCTCCTACGGCTGGGGAGCTAGCTCAAGAATTAGAATTGACACCCAAACAAGTACGAGAGTATTTAGAAAAGGCGCGTTTGCCCCTTTCCTTGGATTTGCGGCTGGGTGATAACTACGACACCGAACTCGGAGAAATGCTGGAAGATCCAGGAGCTTCTCCTGAAGAGTTTGTTATGCAATCTTCCCTATCTTATGATTTAGATCGCTTAATGGGCGATCTCACGCCACAACAGAGGGAAGTAATCACACTGCGCTTTGGCTTAACTGATGGGCAAGCCCTGACTCTGGCTAGAATTGGTGAAATATTGAACATCAGTCGAGAAAGAGTCCGACAAATTGAACGGGAAGCCTTAAGCAAACTTCGCAAGTCTAAAGCGAATATGGATGAATATTTGGCAAGTTAGAAGTTAGGAGTGATGAGTTTGTAATTAACTTTCCACTCCTCACCTATTTATTGGGGTGAGAAAATACGCTGACTTTGGTACGGTTACACCTACTCCCACTCTGACGCTAGGCTGTTACATTAGTTGACAGGAAGACAAAATAACTAAGTCAAATCCAAAATAGACATTTAATATTCAAATCACAAGCACCGCAGCTAATAGTGGTAGTTAAGGAGCTAAAAAATGAGTAACCCATCCAATCGTGTCTCAGAATTTTTTAATAGCGAATCAGAAACTAACGATTTACTATGGCAGTACGTTAAATCCTTAAGTCCAGAGACAGTTACCCAGCTATCCAAACCCACGTCTGCCGAAGTCTTTCAGGTGATGGAACGGAATATTACAGGACTATTAGGTAATTTACCTTCAGAACACTTTGGTGTTACTGTAACTACAAATCGGGAAAATCTAGGTAGGCTTCTTGCTTCTGCAATGATTAGTGGTTATTTCTTGCGTAACGCTGAACAGAGAATGAATTTTGAAATGGCTCTACAAGGATCTGAAACCGACAACAGCGAAATTGACTAGAAATGTAAAATTTGGTAAATTCAATCAATATTGTTGGGCTGGTAGCTAGTCATAGTTACGGCGATACGAATTGAAAACAAGTCTCGGCGAAATCTTTGCCGCTAATTCCCGATTATACATCAGCTAAGTTTTTTAAAATATCCAAAATAGCGACGAATTCAGGTTGAAATTTAAACTCAGAGGAACGCGGAGTCTTTGATTTCGCTTCTCTGTTAACTCCTATGGTTTTGTGATTAATTCAATCAATTATATGTATATAATATCAGGCTAGTTAGGTATAACTCCCTAATCTATGCAGAAAGGTGGAAAATTCCTCCTATGTATATCTCTACTGTATTAATAATAAGTTTTTAACCAGACACAATATTAGAGGTGTATTTGTAGATGATTAATGCACATTTGTGGATAAACGAACAGTGCTAAATGACCTTTGCAATAAATAAATCTAAACTCGGCAGAGTTACAACTAGTCTGCCGAGTTTTGTTATTAGTCAAGAGTCAAAATTCAGGAATTCTTTCCCTACTCCCCATTCAATTATGAGTGAAACCAGTTCTTTCCCACCCCATAAAATCATTGGTGTTGCAGTAATTTGGAATGACCAAAAGCAAATTTTAATTGACCGCCGTCGTCCAGAAGGAGCGATGGGTGGTTTATGGGAATTTCCTGGTGGTAAAATAGAGCCTGGTGAAACTATCCAAGAATGTATTCAACGGGAAATTTCTGAAGAACTGGGAATAGTAATTGAAGTGGGAGAGCATCTGATTACTATTGACCACAGCTATACAAACTTGCGCGTTACTCTCACAGTACATCACTGCCGACACGTTATAGGTATTCCCCAACCTTTAGAATCCGATGAAATTCGCTGGGTAACTTTGGAAGAACTGGAGCAGTTTGCTTTTCCGAAAGCAAATATTCAAATTATTGCTGCATTAAAAAGGGAGTGGGAAGTAAGGGAGCAGGGGAGCAGAAGAGCAGAGGAGCAGAGGGAAGTTACTGCAAGTCTTTCCCCTTTGCACCCAATGCCCAATGCCCAATGACTAATGACCAATCCCGTAACAATCTATTAATTGCATCAGGTTGAGTCCCGCAATTTTCTACAATAGGCGCAGGGACTTTGATTTAAGGTGTCAGCAAATAAATGCCTAAAACCGTTGCCGATGTAATGAGCCGCGATCCTATTGTTGTCCGGGAGGAAACTCCACTCAAGGAAGCTATCCAAATTCTCGCAGAACGCCATATCAGCGGACTACCTGTTGTGGATGATCTTGGTAAATTGGTGGGCATTATCTCGGAAACCGATTTGATGTGGCAAGAAACTGGTGTTACTCCACCTGCGTACATTATGTTTCTTGATAGTGTTATCTATTTAAAAAATCCTGCTACGTATGACCGTGATTTGCACAAGGCTTTAGGGCAAACCGTCGGGGAGGTGATGAGTAAAAACCCGATCGCTATTTCCCCTGATAAAACTTTAAAAGAAGCAGCTACAATCATGCACGATCGCAGCGTTCACCGCTTACCAGTACTTGACAGCACAGGTCTAGTAATTGGTATTCTCACTCGTGGTGATATTATTCGTGCAATGGCTGCTAGTCAAGATTAGTCAAAAATAGAGACGCGATTAATTGCGTCTGTACATAATCCAAAAATAGAGACGCGATTAATCGCGTCTGTCTTTTTTATACATTTGAAAATCAAGGATAACTAAATGAGTATTACTCCGGAGTCTGTTAAGCAATTGCTCAGTTCTGAGGATTTAGGCGATCGCTTACGTGCAGTAAATCAAATCCGCCAATTGGAACCAGCCGTTGGTTTTGAATTAATTCAAAGTGCGATTGGCGATCGCAATTCCCGTGTCCGTTACACAGCAGTGAGTCAAATGGATACACTCGGAACCCAAGATTTACAGCTATCCTTGGATATTTTGCGCGATCGCTTACTTAATGACTCCGAAGTAGATGTACAAGCAGCAGCAGCAGACTGTTTGGGTGCTCTAAAGTTAAGCGAAGCTTTTGAAGATTTACAGCAGCTTTATCATACAACCGATGAATGGCTAATACAATTCAGTATTATTGCTACATTAGGAGAGTTGGGCGATCCGCGAGCCTTTGAATTACTCAAAGAGGCACTTTCATCAGAAAACGAATTAGTCCAAACTGCTGCTATTAGTTCTTTGGGTGACTTGGGAGATGTACAAGCAGTTCCTCTGTTGGCTCCCTATGCTAGCAATCCAGATTGGCAAATTCGTTACAGACTTGTACAAGCCTTAGCTCGTTTGGATAATCCAGAAGCCAAATCTATTTTAGAAACTCTGGCTAATGATGAAGTAGATGCGATCGCAAGCGAAGCGAAACAATCTTTGCAGTCAGTTTAAGTCTATTTAAGGTTAAGAAAATTCACCTTTAATCATAAATTTGTCTGACAGTATAAAAAAATTCGACCTAGTTGGTACAATGTTGTATTCCAGCCAGATCGAATAGATAAATTAGAGTTACTTTTAGCAACTAAAAGTAACTTTTTTATATTTGAAGATAGGTCTATTGAATGACACTTTTGCGACGGCGAGACATAGCCATTACTGCACCTACTGCACCCAAGCCTAGTATTGTGGTTGGCTCAGGAACTGCTTCAGCGACGAGAGTTAACTGGTAAGTGCTTGAAGCCCCAGAAAGAGAAGCGTTCAGAGTGCCTGTTGCAATAGTTTGTCCATTGAAATAAAATTTCCCCATAAGATCAAGTAGTGAGTCACTAATGCCAGTAGCCGATTTCCGAGTTCTGGTAACTACAGAATCATCTAGATTAAAGGTAAGATGCGCAAAAGTACTACCCAAGGTTCGCCATCCGAAATCAATGAATGGAGTGTAAACGCCTGTAGAGTATGTAGCGCTTGTGGTTGTTCCCACTGCTGGTAGATTAGCTAGCTTGGTTAAATTTAGAGTGTTAATGCTAATACCTGAGTTTAAGCTTGGTAAGAAGGCTGCAAAATCATCGTAAGTATCATCAACATGAACAGTGTTAAATTTAATACTAGTATTTTTTGGATTGATTCCATCAGAAGGAATGACAGATTTACCACTAAGACCAATACTCCCGTTCAGGGTTACAGCTTGAGCCGAACCAGCAGATGTAAAAATCCCAGCAGTAGCTAAGGGGATTACAAAAGTAGCAGCCAGAGTCGCGTTTACTAATTTAGATTTTAAACTAATCATGAGCGTTTGAGAGTCCTAATAATAATATGGAACAGAGAAATTGATTACTTAACTTTTACTATCAGTAATCTATTTAAAATACTGTCAGTGAAAGCGAAACTTGCGTGATGTATTTCTTATCTCCATAAAATCACATAGACTTAGAACCTGCAATATTTACTGAGTGGTCTTCATCACATCTTAAACTAATAAATCGTCTTCATAAAGTTTTAATTTCTTACATATCTGCGCTTCGTATATCTCTTACTTTCTAGGGTTGAAATTATTGGCAATAGCTCTAACTTTAAGAAAACCTATTTACGTAACTATATACATAAAAGTCTAATTTTATACTAGCTTGCTAAACTATATTTTAGATAAATGGAGTATGAAGTGTATCTATAATCTTTCTAGTTACTAAATATTTAGTGAAACAGTTCCTCTCATAGAATAAATGGGAGGAACCGCTGTATTTGTTTACTATGGATAGTCTTGGTTATCAAATTGAATGTTTGTAACAAACAGCTAATTGCTAGCTATTATCGCTGTTCTCAAACCTGTCAGATTTTTCAAATGCTAAGAGCCAAATACCTGTGGCCAGGTTGTCACAACAAAAACTACAACTGCGGCGATCGCTAACAACCCTTGAATCAAATTTCCAACTAAAGACCCGACTACAATTCCTATACCTGCTTTAACCGCCAATCCTAATTCACGCCGGTAAAGGTACTCACCAATAATTGCTCCCAAAAGCGGGCCTAGTAAAATTCCTAACAGGGGCCCCCCAAAAGGTAACGTTGGCAATAATCCTAAAAATCCTACCACCAAACCAACAATTGCGCCAATTTGCCCCCACTTGCTAGCTCCTGCTTGTTTTGCTCCTAGATAGCTAGCTAAAAAATCCACTCCAACACTGATTAGTAAAACTATAATTGTCACAATTAGTGGAATCTTGATAGCTGCAAAAGAACTACTAACGATTCCCCAGATAATAATTGCAATTAAAATTAAGCTGCTACCAGGAATGGCTGGAACTACAGCACCAATAATACCCACAACCATTAGAGCAACTAATAGCCAATAAATAATTTGCATAGATTCAGTTGTAAATTTCTAATTTTTTCGTAGGTACACACAGCTACGCAACCCTACTGTATATTCTATCTGGGCAAGATAGTGACAAAATCCCTAGTAGACTGTGGTAGAAGTTTGCTTACCTTTAACCAGATCAGAGTAACTTGTCTGGTGAATTGAGATGATAGCTAGATTTTCGCCATGTTGCTTAATGCTTCTAAACTCCTATTTTAAAGCTCAAAACCAATGACAAGAAAAATATTAACTGGACTAAGTTCTGAAGCCTACGAGCACCCTTTTGATCGCAAAGCCTTGGCTTCTTTGCAAAATATGCCCGGTATCTCCCTACTACTCAAAAAAATTAACGAATATGGTATTGATCGCCTACTTAGACTGCAAAGCCTTGGTAGTGAAATCAGAATTTCGTCGCGTAATTTTCCCGAATTACATCAAACATTTGTAGAAACCTGCCAAATTCTTGATGTTGCTCCACTTCCTGAATTGTATCTATTTCGAGGCACAGGTCACATTCAAACCTACATTGTTGGCGTAGAAAAACCCCTTGTCGGTATCAATTTAGATGCAATGGAGTGGCTTGGCGTAGATGAGTTGCTTTACGTTTTCGGACACGAAATCGCTCGCATCAAGAGTAAGCACATGATTTATCACCAAATGGCAATTGTTATGCCAACGTTGAAAAATTTGTTGAGCAGTACCACATTGGGAGTCGGTGGCTTAGTAGCTGGTGGAATGGAACTAGGTTTGTATAATTGGCGGATGATGGCTAGGTTTACTGCCGATCGGGCTGCAATGCTTGCTTGTCAGGATATTGACGTAGCAACTAGTACATTGATGAAACTCGCGGGTTTACCAGATGAGTACTTGACTACCGCTGTAATTGAAGATTTCCTCATCCAAGCCCGTGAGTTTGCATCCAATAACTTTGATAGCGTGGATAAAGTCACTAAAATCTTAAGCTATACAGAGCCTGGGCTTTCTTGGATAGTTATGCGAGCTGGCGAATTATTAAAATGGGTTGATTCAGGAGCTTATGATAATTTAATTCAACAGACAAATTTAAAGACAGCGGAAGAACTAGAAGAAAAAGAAGGAAAGACACTAGAAGAAAAGGAAGGTTGGAATTTTTTGACTTCTTGGTGAGTTAATAATTCGTAATTCGTAATTAGCTATCTAAAAGAGAATATGATAATTGGTAAAAAGCTGCTTTACGTACTAATTTTTTGTGGGATGGGGGTTAACGGTTTTTTGTATCTGAGTTGGTTTTTATCACCTCCTAACCCTGATAGAGTAGGCTACTGGTTTTGGATATATTTATTTGTATTTCCTTATCTTGGCTTTTTGGGAATAGCTACTTTAGTGCTAATAAATTTACTTAATATTCCTTCGAGTATTGGCATTACCTTGTTGCTATATGTTGGAATTCTAGCGATTCTCGCAAACTCATTCCAGTTAGGCTTAGGCTCGATGCTAGGTTGGTTACCTTATTTAGGCTATGAGTTTATTCATTTGATTTTATTTGCCTTAACGTTGTTGTGCCTGATTGTGTTTGTGCAACGGCGATATTAGCTTTAAGCATCTTTGGAGCATAACAATATCTGATAGGAACAATCGCACTCTTACACTCCCTGCTCCAAGGCACTTCCAGAAAATAAAATGCCCAGCCGTATCAATAATATTTTTGGCACAACCGAGATATCTAGGCGCTTTCGCCTTGAGGGCGAAAGCGACGGCTGGGCATTTTATTTGTTGGATCTCCCCAAAACAACTCACGCCCCCACTGCTTAAAACTGCCCTGGTTCTGCAAGATGGGCAGTTTTTTCTTGCACTAGTCTTGTATATTTTTACAAAATTGGGATGCTCCCTATAAATACGAGCAAGTTAATTTGAGGTAGTAATTACAAGTTATTCTTACAGATGACAAACCTAAATTTAGGTTAAGTTGCTTGGTTGGATAAATTCGAGCGAAGAGTAACGGCTAATTTATCAGCAATTCCTGCAATCCAGTTTTCATCTTGTTTGGTGTAACTTCGAGGAGCATTTGCTCCCAAAATTAATGCACCTTGGTTGCCAATAGGTTGACAAATTACACCTTGAGTATTTTCTGGTAAATAATCAAATTCAAACTTACCTGGATATATTTTTAGAGCAACTAGATAAATCGGTTTTTGTTTTTCGAGTACCTGTTTTAAGATTACTCCTGGCACAACTTCAGATTTAGTACCTAGAATCCCGCGACGCAACAAAACTTTACCTTGATAAAAAACCACAAGCGATCGCGTTACTGTATTGGTCAACAATAAATGAGATGCCCAGGCTAGCTCTGTTTTCACGGCTTCGGGTAAATCTGCTGCGAGTACAAAACCTTCTTCTCCAATTAGTTCTACAGTATCAGGCGATCGCGGCTGAACTTGCTGCCAAATTAAACCCGTCAAAATTAACACTGCACTCAAAATCACCCCCACTACATCACCACGCGATTGAGACTGGGTTAATTCTGGTGTTAATAAACGGTTAATCAGTAAAAGCACAGCGCCTAGCCCACCCACGACAATGGGTAGACGCCGCAAAACTCGATTAGGATCAGGTTTAGTCATTAGAAATTGGGAATTGGGAATTAGGAATTGGGCATTGGTTATTAATTATTCTCCTCTTCTCCTCTGCTCCCCTGCTCCCTCATCCTCACTCCTCCCCTGGTTCAATAATCCGCTGGAAAAGATAACCAGTACCCCGCGCGGTGAGAATCAATTCTGGGTTGCTAGGATCATCTTCTAATTTTGCCCGCAAACGTGATATATGCACATCTACTACGCGGGTATCTACATGACGTTCTGGTGTATAACCCCATACTTCCTGCAAAATTTCCGAACGAGAAAAAGCTTCTCCAGAGCGACTGACTAACAACTCTAACAAGCTGAACTCCATACCCGTCAATCGAATCCGCTCATCACCTTTGTAAACTTGTCGCTTATTCGTATCGATTTTAATATTAGCGACATGGATTACCCCAGAACTGGGAATGCCAGAAGCACCGTTTTTATCTACCCGTCGCAGTACCGAGCGAATCCGGGCTTCTAGCTCCTTAGGAGAAAATGGTTTAACTACATAGTCATCAGCACCCAATTCTAACCCGGTGATGCGATCGGCAACATCACCCAAGGCTGTTAGCATAATAATGGGGACATCTGATTCTTTTCGTAATTCTTGACATACACCATAGCCGTCTAGCTTTGGCATCATTACATCTAAAACTACCAGGTCAGGCTCAGTTTTGCGAAAAGTTTCCAAAGCTTCTTCCCCGTCGCCAGCTGTCACTACATCGTAGCCAATCATGGAAAGGCGTGTTTCCAAAATCCGGCGAATGCTGGCTTCGTCGTCTACCACCAAGATTTTTTCTTTATGGCTTTCCAAGTTTCTCTAGGCTCCTTAACTAAAAATTTACATGATTAATTTTTAATACCATAATATTAAGATATCATTCCATGAATTGATTTGGAAAAAGCTCTAAATACTACTATTATTAGTTTTTAGTTTTTTTCAAGAATTAAGTAAATATTAAGATTATTTAATAAGATTTAAGAATGCCAAAGCCAAAAACCTTTTTCACTTGTAACGAATGTGGAGCAGAATCGCCCCAATGGTTTGGTAAGTGTCCAGCTTGCGGTACTTACAACTCTCTAGAAGAACAAATTTCTATTCAATCCTCAGTAGATGTACCCAGTCGGGGAGGAGTGAGTAGTTGGCAATCAGCTCAAGGCAATGGCAAATCTCACGGTAAACCAGCTAAAGCGCGAGCCTCTTTAACATTTGATCAAATTACTGATCGCCAAATTGCCCGTTGGGAGTCTGGTTATGAAGAATTAGATCGGGTGCTTGGAGGTGGGGTTGTCCCTGGTTCTATGGTGCTGATTGGTGGCGATCCGGGGATTGGTAAATCGACTTTATTGTTGCAAGTATCTAATCAATTAGCACAGAAATATCGCATCCTTTACGTAACTGGTGAAGAATCAGGGCAGCAGGTAAAATTACGAGCTTCTCGTTTGGGAGTATCAAAAAGCCTAAGTGTGGTGAACGAGGAGAAGGTAACAGTAGTAGTAGATACTACACTTCCTATAGACCCTGATAGTATAGGTGCAGATTTATATGTACTGCCAGAAACAGATTTAGAAGAAATTTTACGCGAAATAGACTCTCTTAAACCAAATGTGGCGGTGATTGATAGTATCCAAACGGTGTTTTTTCCGGCGCTGACTTCTGCACCAGGTTCAGTAGCTCAGGTACGGGAATGTACCGCAGCACTGATGAAAGTGGCGAAGCATGAAGATGTCACTATGCTGATTGTGGGACACGTCACCAAAGAAGGAGCGATCGCTGGGCCAAAAGTTTTAGAACATTTAGTCGATACAGTGTTGTATTTTGAAGGCGATCGCTTTGCCTCACATCGGTTATTACGGACAGTCAAAAACCGCTTCGGTGCAACTCACGAAATCGGCATCTTTGAAATGGTGACAGATGGATTGCGAGAAGTCTCCAATCCCTCAGAGCTATTTTTAGGCAACCGTGACGATCCAGCACCAGGTACTGCCATTGTCGTGGCTTGCGAAGGCACTCGCCCAATCGTTGTGGAGTTACAAGCTTTAGTGAGTCCTACCAGCTACCCTTCCCCTCGGCGGGCTGGAACTGGCGTAGACTACAACCGCCTAGTGCAAATTCTTGCCGTCTTAGAAAAACGAGTGGGAATTCCTATGTCAAAGTTAGATTCTTATGTTGCTTCTGCGGGTGGTTTGAATGTGGAAGAACCAGCGGTAGATTTGGGAATTGCGATCGCAATTGTAGCTAGTTTCCGCGATCGCATCGTCGATCCCGGCACAGTATTAATCGGTGAAGTTGGGTTAGGTGGACAAGTGCGATCGGTTTCCCAAATGGAACTAAGGTTGAAAGAAGCAGCTAAATTGGGATTTAAACGAGCGATCGTGCCCAAAGGGACAAAATTTCCTGACCTGAATATTGAAATATTACCAGTATCTAAGGTGATAGATGCAATTATCGCCGCCATCCCTCATCAAGAATTGACAGCAGACGATTTAGAACCCGACGAAGATGAGTAACTATTGGGTACTAGGAAATTGTTCCCAAATTTGGCAGGGTTCAAAGCAAATTTCATAATTTTTACAAGTAAAAACCCAGTCTCCAGTCACTTTTACACACCAAAGGAAAACCCATGATGACAACCCTCACCCAAGACTACCAAATCACTTGGGAAAAACTACCCGATGATTACAAACTGCCAGATGATCCAGTGGATAACATCAACCAACCAGCCTTAGCTGCGGCACTCACAGAAAGCCTACAATTAGCAGGAAAAATTTCAGCTAACGCCCTAACAACAACTAATTACGGCATTTGTGCCACTCTAAACAACAAAATGGTCATTAAAGCTCCTGATTGGGCTTTCATTGCCAAAATTAATGTTAGTAGAGAAGAAGTAATACGCAGTTACACACCTCAATTACAGGGTGACATTCCCGTAATTGTGATGGAATTTGTTTCCGATACACAGGAGACAGAATATTCTATCAAAGCGACATATCCCCAAGGAAAATGGTTTTTCTACGAGCGCATCTTAAAAGTACCAAACTACATTATTTTTGAGCCAGACAGCGGCAGTTTTGAGATGTATCGCTTACAGAACACAGAACAGTATATTTTGCAAGAGCCTGATGAAAATCAACGCTACTGGATAGCAGAAATGAATCTTTTCCTTGGGGTGTGGCAAGGTACTCGTGAAAATCGCCCAGGAAAGTGGTTACGGTGGTGGGATGAACAAGGAAACCTTTTGCCTTGGGGTTTTGAGTTAGCCGAACAGGAAGGCCAACGCGCTGAACAAGAACGACAACGCGCTGAACGACTAGCAGCACAATTGCGAGCGGCAGGAATTGAGCCAGAAGTGTGATGAAATTTTTTAGGAAAAATTGAAAGCCATTGCTCTGCGTTTTATTTGACCAGCCGAGGATCTTACTCACAAATGATTAAGTAGGGCTAAATACCAGTTGTTAGGCAAGACGAGAGTTTAACAACTGCAATCGCTATAAATTTATTACGATTGAATACACTGCTTATTTTAGGCTGCATCAGCAGCGCCTTAAATCTTTCTCGACACAAGACGGAGTTTTGCGTGTGCCAAAATAAATACCAATAAAACTACGGTTTTTATCTATGGTGTGAAATCTAGGGCAGCAGTTATTTGGCGATCGCTACATAATCGAGAGAAAATTGGGTGAAGGTGGAATTGGCATCACCTATCTGGCAAATAATCGACGCGGTGAATTGCGAGTCATCAAAACCCTCAGAGAACAAATCCTGAATCATCCTGCCTGGATAAGCAAACAAGATAAATTACGTCAAGACTTTCGAGATGAAGCTTTACGACTAGCTTTGTGTCGCCATCCTCATATTGTGCAGGTAGAAAACGTCTTTGATGAGGTTAACTTGCCATGTATGGCAATGGAGTATATCGAAGGGGAAGATTTAGGTAAGCAGATAACCGAAAAAGGAACATTGCCAGAAGCAGAAGCACTGCTATATATCAGGCAAATTAGCGAAGCTTTAATTTTGGTTCATAAAAAAGGATTAGTACATCGGGATTTAAAACCAAGTAACATCATGATGCGTGCAGGTAAATCAGAAGCTGTACTTATTGACTTTGGTATTGCTAGACAGTTTATTCCTGGTGTAGTCCAACAACATACACAGGCCCTTACACCTGGTTATGCGCCACCAGAACAGTATGTACCTGTGGAAGAACGAGGAGAATATATTGATGTTTACGCCTTAGCTGCCACGTTGTATGCTGTGCTGACTGGAGAATTACCTATGCCAGCACCAGCTAGACTGCTAAATTTTCCTTTACAACCACCTAAACATTTTAATTCAAGGATCAACAATAGAGTAAATGAGGCAATTATCAAGGGAATGGAGCGAAATTACAAGTCTCGTCCCCAGTCGGTGCAGGAGTGGTTAGATTTGTTGGATATAGAGACAATAACACCAACACAACCAGTAATATCTCTTCCCAATACACCTTCATCTTGGCAATGCGTGCATATCATCCCAGGTATTTCTGGAAAAATAGCTCTTAGCCCCAAGGGAGATATGCTCGCAAGTGTAGCAGGTTGTGTTATTCACTTATTGTCAGCAGCTACAGGTCAACTTATCCACACTCTTATTGGTCATTCCTACTCGGTTAATTCCGTAGCCTTCAATAGTGATGGGCAAATGCTGGCTAGTGGTAGTAGTGACAACACAATCAAACTGTGGGAGGTGGCAACAGGCTCAGAAATTCGTACTTTCTCTGGTCATTCCAGCAGCGTTCATTCTGTCGAATTCAGTCGTGATGGGCAAATCCTGACTAGTGGTAGTAGTGACGAGACTATCAAATTATGGTCATTGGAAACAGATAAGGAACTACGCACTTTCACTCATTCAGGTTGCGTTTATTCTGTAGCTTTCAGTAGTGATGGACAAATGCTGGCTAGTGGTAGTAATTTGCACTCTCAGTCATTTTAATTCAGTTGAGTCTGTCGCCTTTATTTTTAATGGAGGTTTGCTTGCTGCTGCCGACGATAGCGGGAATATCAAAATTTGGCGACGCAGCTAGTCTGGCAATAACAGCGTCAAAATAGTATTAATACTTGACAAGGTATTTCGCTATTAGCATAAACTGCCTAGAAATTTATTTCCGCTTTAATAACGCAAATCCATTAAAATCTAGGATTTGTGGGAGTCAAAATTAAAGCATATATGAATGTCAGGTTGCATCCCCATGCACAAGCGCGATTAAATGAACGTGAGGCAACAGAAGCAGAAGTTATTGCCACAGTCGAACGTGGTGTTACTTTTCCCGCTCAATCTAGTAGAACTGGATTTAGATGTAACTTTCCCTTCAATGCTGAATGGAATGGAAAGTTTTATACTACTAAAAAAGTTGAGGCAATAGCTGTTCAAGAGGAAGAATACTGGTTAGTTATTACAGTCATCGTTAAATATTTTTAAAGGGGAAATTTCAATGAAACTTACTTACGATCCAAGATACAACATAGCTTATATCTATCTCCAAGAAAAAACTGCACAAGTAGAAACAGTTCATGTCAGTGAAGAAATGAATGTAGATATTGCTCCTGATGGCACAATTTATGGGATTGAATTGCTCAATGCTAACCAGCAATTAGGCGCTGATGAACAGGGTAAATTAATCGTAGTCAATGAAGCATTAGGAGAATCTGCGGAAATTAAGTTGTTACTGTAATCTGAACAATCTCAAATTATACTTTTACTATGACTTCTTCTCCCCACTATATTCCTCAATCTGATCCCCCACTTCCTCCTTGGGAAACTCTACCAACGATGTATGATTTACCAAGTGACAACCCAAAGGAACCAGGCTTGCCAGACGATTTTCATTTTTTACAACCCTTACTTTTATACTTAACTTTTCAGCCCATTAACTGGAAACCCGAACTAGTTTACAGTGCGGCTGACCTTAATCTCTACTATGATTTACAGCATCCTTTGTGGTATAAGCGCCCAGATTGGTTTAGTGTAGTAGGTGTAGGAAAATTATATAAAGGGCAAGACTTACGGTTAAGTTATGTAACATGGCAAGAACCAGCAAATCCCTTCGTGGTTGTTGAGTTATTATCTCCAGGTACGGAAGAGGAAGATTTAGGTAGAAGAAGAGAAAATGCAGCAGATAAACCTCCTAGCAAATGGGAAGTTTATGAGCGAATTTTGCGGATTCCTTACTATGTTGTATTTAGTCGCTATACTAATGAACTTCGGGCTTTTCAGTTAGTCGGTGGTCACTATGAACCAATGAACTTGACTAATGGATACCTACTAATGCCAGAGATAGATTTAAGTTTAGGCTTATGGCAAGGTTCATTTCGAGATATTGAAAGGTTGTGGTTAAGGTGGTTCACTTTGACGGGAGAATTAATTCCCGCACCCACAGAGGAAGCAGCTGCTGCAACTGAACGAGCTATAATTGCAGAACAAGAAGCTACAGAAGCTAAACGAAAAGTAGAACAATTAGCAAAACATTTGCGTCAGTTAGGCGTGAATCCTGATGAACTAGATGAATTATTGTAGCTTCAGGAGTTTTGTCTGATACGCAGCATAATTTTCTGCTTTTGAGAAATCATCTGTACTGAAAACTTTGATAGCCGATGCCGAAGCAGCTATCTCATAATGATATAGGTTCTCAGAAAGATTAATTTTTGAGAGCGATCGCATATTTAGCACTTGAAATACATATAATATTCCTTTCAGGAAGTCTATAGCCACCTCGGTTTTTATGAAAAACCATGATATCATGCTATATCCTTACTGTTCCTCAATCCAGTTTCAATTGGGTTGCTAAGGCTAAGATCAGGTTCAGCAGCAAATCTAAAAGGCGATGCCCTGAACATTTGCAGATATTACCGCAGACACTGATTATGTTGCGGCGGCTAAAATACTTAAGTATTAGTAGTACGATCAAATTACTCAGGTTAAAATTGTCTATTTGGTAGACAAGACCATCAGAAAATTGTAGAAAAGTGTATTTCCTTGGCTCGATAGTGGTGCTAACCTCAATTTAAAGGATGTTATCAGCCTTTATCTGCTAGAGTTTCTGACTTTCAGCAAATTAGATAATTTATTAATAACAAAATCGCTAGGAGTGCGATGATGATGTCACAGTCCCCTATGACAAGGCCAGAAATAGCTGCTGGAACTCTAATCGATAACCGCTATATTATCCAAAAACTTCTAGGACAGGGAGGATTGGGAAGAACTTACTTAGCATTTGACACTCGTCGGTTTAATGAAGCCTGTGTTCTCAAAGAATTTGCACCCATTGGCACAGGCGAAAGTGGACTGGAACAATATCGTAACTTATTTAAAAGAGAGGCAAAAATTCTTCATCAATTGCAACATCCTCAAATTCCCAAGTTTTTGGCTTGCTTTGAAGGAGATGGTCGGCTATTCCTAGTACAAGAGTATGTTGACGGTAAAACATATTCAAGACTGCTAGGAGAACTTCAAGGTCAAGGAAGAAATTTTTCTGAAGATGAAGTTATACAGTGGCTAAAGAATCTGCTGCCTGTTTTAGAATATGTCCATCAGCACAATATCATCCATCGAGATATTTCTCCTGACAACATCATGTTACCCGATGGCAAGGATCTGCCAGTGCTGATTGATTTCGGGGTAGGTAAGCAAATTGCTGATATTAACGAGGGGAGAAATTCCAACCACGAGGTAACGTTTGTTGGTAAAATGTCCCTTGTCGGCAAAGTGGGGTATGCTCCCCGCGAACAGATTAGTTTGGGTTTATGTTCACCCTCTAGTGACCTTTATGCTTTAGGTGTAACTGCTATTGTATTACTCACAGCTAGAGATCCATCTTTACTAATGGATCAGTACTCACTTGAATGGAACTGGCGTGATTATACCTATGTTACTGATGGGTTTGCTCAAGTACTTGATTGCATGTTGGAAGATAGGCCTAACAAGCGATACCAAACAGCCAGCGAAGTTCTTCGAGATTTAGAGCGTATTGGAGAACCAGAAGTGGCTATGTCTTCTGCAATCATGGTTGATGATTTGCCAGCCACAGTATTTAACCCGGAATTTCAGGCAATGTCGGCCATTTCACAGTCATATAACCAACCTGAAGAAACAATTTTTAATTCACCTACTAGTCCACAAACTGGGCAAAGAATCGAACAACAACAATCTTCACTCCAACCAGCATTTATCAAACATTGTCAGCAAGAATTAGCCTACCACATCGGTCCAATGGCAAATCTGATTATAGAAGAAATACTAGCTCACAATCCTTATATTTCAGCCGATCAATTTATTGAACTTATAACTAAGGAAATTCCTAACTTTCAAGCAGCTTTTGAATTCAAAAAAAGTTTATTTTCATAGAGATTTAGACATTATGAATTGAGGAATAATTTTTCATCTCTTAACTAATTTTGTGGGTTTCAGTCAAAAGAGATAATATAAAGTAACAAGGTTTTTTTGCAGGATTTAAATACATCTTACAAAGATTAATAACGTTAGTATTGCCCAAAGCGAGTCTGTATACTTCTATGGATAAGTAAGCTACACGCAAAGTCTTGTACAGAGGGTTATTACGTTAGCATAGCGGTAGCGAGTCTGCGTATCCCTGCGGGGAAGCAAGCTACGCGCAGCGTCCTGAGAGAGTTTCATTATGAATTATTATAATCGCCTGAACCTCCTTGAGTACGTTTGATTCTTTTCATCGCCATTTCTAAACTTAACTGCATCCGTTTAAAGGCTCTAGCTAAATTACCGATTTCATCATTAGACATCTGCTCAAATTCAACTTCCATGTGTCCTGTACTAACTTCTTCGGCTATGCGAGTCATGCGTTTGAGAGGCCTTACAACTTGTCGATTCAAGAACAAGTTAACTAATAGGATAGTCGCTATAAATATAGCTGATACAATCAAGATAATTAGTAAGGAAGACTGATTTGCTTTGCTGATGACATTCTTGGCAGGTACTGATATAATCTGAGCGCCAACAATTTCATTAAGCTTCCATCCAAATCCATTAGCAGCACCATAAAGACTAATCATACTTTGAGGTGCAGCTTCAGGTACACTATGACAGACCAGACAACTTTGTTCAGAAATTGCTAAGGGACGAGCAATATAAAAGATATCCCCACCAGGAATTGAGCGAAATCCACTAACTTCTTTAAGGTCTGATTTATTTCTGAACTGTTCTACAATTTCCGTCTCAAAACCGTCAGCCTTATCCCGAAGATTTGTGGGATTGAGAGTTGCTTCTTTATAAAAGAAATCACGGTAGTCTGTTGTTTTGCGTAAAATTTCAAATACCTCTCGTGCTGAGTATCCAGGCACAGTTTGCGGCAAAAACTCAGTAGCCAATTTATCAACTAGCTCTGGATTCACTTGATCGCTGGTATATTTACGAACAGAACTCATTGTTTGGATGAGCATGAGACCAGTTGAGCTAATATCTTGTTTAGCATTCTCTCTCAGTAGAGAAGAAAGAGTAAATCCACTCAGGGTCAGACCAAATGTCAAAATTACCAGTAGCAGAATTGTAAATTTTTGTTTCAAATTGAGATTCTTTAGCATAATTTTAGATTTCCTACAAGTCAAATTATTATGAACAAATATATCTAAAGTTACTGTTTACTCTAACATGAGCAATCAACTTTCACTTTTTTGTATAAAGGCATAGTTTAAGCAAAACTATGAAGCTATATTCAACTTTATACTATTAGTAATTATTGAGGTTAATGAAAATGTTATCTAAGTAAGTAAGTTCTTAAAAGCTACAACAGCAATTAAAATGGAATTCCCAAAAATTCGTGTTGGCTGTTCTGATACCGTGCCAAAATAAATACCAGCAATTGTCAAATATTACTAATGGTGTGGAATGCAGGAAAGTCTTTATTCGGGGGACGCTACATTATTGAAAACCAACTAGGTGAAGGCGGAATTGGCATTACTTATCTTGCCAGAAATCAACGAAATCAACAGCGAGTAATTAAAACCCTCAAAGAAGAAATCCTGAATCACCCCGCCTGGATACTCCACCGAAACAAGTTACGGCAAGACTTCCGTGATGAAGCAGTTCGGCTGGCTGTGTGCCACCATCCTCATATAGTACAGATAGAAACCATCTTCGATGAGGGGAATTTGCCCTGCATGGTGATGGATTACATTGAAGGGGAAGATTTGGCACAGCGCTTGAGGCGAATAGGAGTGCTATCAGAGGCAGAAGCGCTACTTTACATCCGGCAAATTGGTAATGCTTTGACCTTAATCCATTCTAAAGGACTGTTGCATCGGGATCTCAAACCACGCAACATCATGATCCGCATTGATAAATTAGAAGCAGTACTAATAGACTTTGGTATTGCTAGAGAGTTTGTTCCTAATACGATCCAAAGGCATACAGTGTATCGTACTCCTGGTTTTGCCCCACCTGAACAGTATGAATCAGAGGCGCCGCGAGGAGAATACATTGATATTTACGCCCTAGCCGCTACTTTGTATAATTTGCTTACCGCAGTTGTACCAACTAGTGCAGATGATAGACGTCACAATATTAATTTAGAACCACCACAATATTTTAATCCCAACATCAGCAACAGGGTAAATCAAGCTATTATGTGCGGCATGGATCTGGAGTCAACGTATCGTCCCCAGTCTGTGCAGGAGTGGTTGGATTTATTGGGCCCTAATACAGGGGAAGATGTAACCAAAATATCATCTACTTTAGTGATAACCCCTAAACTGCAACTACCTGTACCTATTGTATTAGATCGGCAGAACTGGCAATGTGTACAGACCCTCAAAGGTCATTCTAGTATGGTTCATGCGATCGCCATTAGCCCAGACGGGCAGTTTATTGCTAGTGGCAGTAATGACAAGACCATCAAACTTTGGCAAGTGGGCACTGGCAAGTTAGTGCGTCAACTGGGTCGTTGGTCTTCTAGTCATTCTAATATGGTTCATTCCGTCGCCTTTAGCCCAATCTCTTCAAACCTTTCTTATCAAGGCGAGTCCGGCAAATCTGCGGGAGTTGCAGACCTGAACCGGGGAATCTTAGCTAGTGGGAGTTGGGATAATACAATCAAATTGTGGGATGTCAACACAGGTAAAGAAATTCGTACTCTCACTGGTCATGCTAATTGGGTAAATTCTGTTGCTTTTAGTCCAGATGGCAAGTTTCTGGCTAGTGGCAGTGCTGACTGCACAATTAAACTGTGGCAGGTACACACAGGCATAGAAATCCAAACTTTCACAGGTCATTCTGACCCAGTTTCGTCAGTCGCTTATTCTCCGAGAACGTCTGCAACTAATAGCCAGGAGAGACAGCTAGTGGCTAGTGGCAGCAATGATTACACGATTAAACTCTGGCAAATATATACAGGCAGAAATATTTACACACTCACAGGCCATTCCTTCTTTGTCAACTGTATCGCCTTCAGCAAAAATGGCGAAATTCTCGCCAGTGGTAGTGGTGACAACACAATTAAACTGTGGCATATAAATACAGGCAAAGAAATTCGTACTCTCATTGGTCATTCTGATTCAGTTTGGTCAGTCGCCTTTAGCCAGGATGGACAATTTCTCGCTAGTGGCAGTTGGGACAACACTATCAAGCTGTGGCACATACACAGTGGTAGAGAAATCAGCACACTTACAGGGCATTCCAACTATGTTAGATGTGTTGCCTTCAGTCTCGATGGCCAAACCCTAGTTAGCGGTAGTGATGACGACACTATTAAAATTTGGCGAAGGGGGTAGTAAATAATTTGTAATTCGTAATTTTTCTATAAATCTACAGATAGAACTGCGATCGCCCCAAATTTGTGACAATAATGACGGCAACCGTTATTTTTGAACAATAAAAAATTATATGGGCTTTGGTATTGGTGATTTATTTTGGATTTTCCTCCTTCTGACTTCTTTGCAACCCCTTTGGCAAAAACGTCAAATAGAATATCGGCGCTTGCGTGCTTTACAAGAATTCCAGCAGGAACGCAAAAGTCGGGTAATTTTACTGATTCACCGCCAAGAGTCCATTAGCTTTTTGGGAATTCCCATATCTCGCTATATTACTATCGAAGACTCAGAACAAATATTGCGGGCAATTCGCCTCACACCCCCAGATGTGCCAATTGACTTAATTTTGCACACTCCTGGCGGTTTAGTTTTGGCTACTGAACAAATCGCCAGAGCGTTAATTCGCCACCAAGCAAAAGTCACAGTCTTTGTACCTCACTATGCTATGAGTGGCGGTACAATGCTTGCCCTCGCCTCTGATGAAATTATTATGGATGCTAACGCTGTCTTAGGGCCAGTTGATCCACAACTAGGCAATTACCCCGCAGCCAGTATCCTGAAAGTAGTTGAAGATAAACCCATCAGTGAGATTGATGACCAAACCCTAATTATGGCCGATCTCTCACGCAAAGCAATACAGCAGGTACAGCGGTTTGTACGAACTTTGCTAAAAGACAGTATACCCAAACAAAAAGTTCTGCCAGAAAATATCGAACCGATTATCGAAGCCTTGACAACTGGGCGCGTCACCCACGACTATCCCATCACTATTGAAGAAGCAACAGAAATGGGGCTGCCCGTAACTGTCGGACTGCCCCATTCTATTTACGATCTTATGGATCTGTTCCCACAGCCACAAGGAGGACGACCCAGCGTACAGTACATTCCTATGCCTTACAATGACCGCCGTCCAATTCTACCTACACCCAAGGGCAGACCCTTAGAAGAACCAAATCAGATGACTTGAGGGGCTTTGGGGTAGGAGTTTTTTGTGGCGACTAGGGTGTAGCTGTTGGTGTAGCTGTTGGTGTAGCTGTTGGTGTAGCTGTTGGTGTAGCTGTTGGTG
>NZ_CAXTTT010000100.1:0-28188 GCF_964247315.1 uncultured Nostoc sp. | reverse complement strand
GAGAGAATATCCCTAAACTTCATTGAATCAAGGTGCAATATGAATACACCGTCGGGACATTGCTTGATAGCGTCGCTCAAATTCATAGCGAGTGAGGCGATCGCCATTTTCTAAATGAGGAATTCGCTGCTTGAGCGATCGGTTGACCATGATTTTCTGCTCTGGCAAGGAGTCTTACTTTATTATGGCTTGGTACATATTTTTATTGTGATGTACGGACAAGGGGGAATGATTGAACAAGTTTCTTCTTTGTCTCTTCCCAATGACGGCAGTTGCTCCACTTGGGGAAACCCCTTGGCGCTAGCCTCTCCCTTTGGCAGAAGACCGCACTGCCTCCCCAATCCCTAATGCCCCATAATATAAGAAAGCGCTTCACACTTCTTAAATAATCAGCTTTATTAGAACAATGGCGAGAGACTTGCGGGGATTCATTAAAATTTTGGAAGAAAAAGGACAATTACGGCGAATTTCAGCTTTAGTTGACCCAGAGTTGGAAATTGCTGAGATTTCCAACCGGATGCTGCAAAAAGGTGGCCCAGGGTTGTTGTTTGAAAACGTCAAAGGCGCTTCCTTCCCGGTGGCGGTGAATTTGATGGGAACTGTGGAAAGGATTTGCTGGGCAATGAATATGCAGCATCCAGAGGAGTTGGAAACTCTGGGGAAAAAATTGAGTATGCTGCAACAGCCAAAACCACCGAAGAAGATTTCCCAGGCGATAGATTTTGGCAAAGTGCTGTTTGATGTGGTGAAGGCGAAACCAGGACGAGACTTTTTCCCCGCTTGTCAGCAAGTTGTGCTTCAAGGTAATGATTTAGATTTAAATAAGTTGCCTTTGATACGTCCTTATGTTAGGGATGCTGGCAAGATTATCACACTGGGGCTAGTAATTACCAAGGATTGTGAAACTGGTACTCCGAATGTAGGAGTATATCGTTTACAACTACAATCTCAGAATACGATGACGGTTCACTGGTTATCGGTGCGGGGTGGGGCGAGGCATTTGCGAAAAGCAGCCGAACGTGGGAAAAAATTAGAAGTTGCGATCGCACTTGGTGTAGATCCTCTAATTATTATGGCAGCTGCCACACCCATCCCTGTAGATTTATCAGAATGGCTGTTTGCTGGACTGTACGGCGGTTCTGGTGTGCAGTTAGCGAAATGTAAAATTGTAGATTTGGAAGTTCCCGCCGATTCCGAATTTGTCTTGGAAGGAACGATTACACCAGGGGAAGTTTTACCAGATGGGCCTTTTGGCGACCACATGGGTTATTACGGTGGTGTGGAAGATTCGCCGTTAATCCGCTTTGAGTGTATGACGCACCGGAAAAATCCGATTTACTTAACAACATTTAGCGGTCGTCCACCTAAAGAAGAAGCGATGATGGCGATCGCACTAAATCGCATTTATACTCCCATACTGCGGCAACAAGTATCAGAAATTGTCGATTTCTTCCTACCAATGGAAGCGTTGAGTTACAAAGCGGCGATTATTTCCATTGATAAAGCGTATCCAGGACAAGCGCGACGGGCGGCTTTAGCATTTTGGAGTGCTTTACCACAATTTACATACACCAAATTTGTAATTGTTGTGGATAAAGACATAAATATTCGCGATCCGCGTCAAGTTGTCTGGGCGATTAGTTCCAAAGTTGACCCAGTACGAGATGTCTTTATTCTGCCAAATACACCTTTTGATACCTTGGATTTTGCCAGTGAAAAGATTGGCTTAGGTGGACGCATGGGAATTGATGCGACTACAAAGATTCCGCCGGAAACAAACCATGAATGGGGTTTGCCTTTAGAATCTGACCCAGATGTGGCGGCGATGGTAGAGAGGCGATGGGCAGAGTATGGTTTAGCAGAGTTGCAGTTAGGAGAAGTAGACCCGAATTTGTTTGGCTATGATATGAAGTAATCTGTTATAGATCGATACAGTTCAGAATGAGCAACAAAACCCTAATGTAGAGACGCGATTTATCGCGTCGTTATTCATATAACTTAATTAATCTTTGTCGAAATGTGAACTTACTGTTAGTGTTAACTACAGCATATACTGACACATTAATACTCAATGATATCGTTGTGTTGCATCCATCAGCGTAGGCGTAGCCCGTCGTAGACATCGCAGGACTAAATTTTGTAAAATTAAAAGTGTTATTACACAGGACTTACGCAACTGGCACAGGCGATCACTAAATTTTAGTACGCATGTATTATACAAGCAACGTAACTGGCACAGGGTGATCGCTGAATTTTAGTACATGTGTATGAAAAATACAGATAATACAAAGATATTGCTGAAATTAGTAAGAATAATCAATTTGTGTAAAATCAAGAAGCAAATTTTTTGAGACCTCAAGCGAAAAAAGTGAAACTGTTCCGGGTAACTGTCTCTACCGACAGAACGGATTTTATCGCTACAAACGATTTATCTCAAGATTCTACGGACTTTGTACAAAAAGTGTGTAAGGTGCGATGGAAAGTTGAGGAGTAACACCTTTGAATTAAAGCAGTTGACTGGGATTGAATCATGTCAATGTCGCAAGGGTCGGATTCAAAGAAACCATATTGCTTGCGCGATTTTAGTCTGGCTGAGACTCAAGGAGTTAGCTTATAAAACCGGCCAAACAATTTATCAAATTAAACATGGGTTGTTGTCCAATTATTTAGTTCAGCAACTCAAACGTCCCGATCTTCCCATGTCTATCGTCTAGTTGTTGGACAAGCGATCGCAGCTATGCCGCGCCTTTGTTTGTGACAGTTGCTTAAGTCTTAATACAGATGTACTCAACTTTCGCGATCGCGCTGTGCCAGTTGCGTAAGTCCTGAGAGTAAACAAGGTTTACTCGATTCAGAGTTTACAGTTACATATTAAGGTTTTCTCTTGAAGATGCCTATTCGTTACATACATTAATTACATAGCGTAAGAAGCGTACTGCTTCAACAGCGCGGCTCACTTTGCCGCGATAAGAGGAACCATGCCGAATTTCACGGAGGTTAATTGCCTCTTGAATAAGTTGATGCTACTTTGGTGGAAGATGCACCAATGCATATCGACCAGCCTCAGTTTTGGAGAGGATTTCATACTCTCTTAACGCGTAAAACAGACGCAGAACGCCAAGCACAGCCCACTGAATACCACTATCTGTTAATAAATATGCTACTTTACTTGGCGCTCGTGTCCAACTCACCCAATAGCTGTTCAGATTTTCCTTCATCTTTGTTTGCAGCAGATTCCAATCGACTGTAAATGCAAGGTTTTCTGGTGGAAGTCCAATCAGACAAATGCCTCGATGTTTCAACACCCACCAAGTGACCTGGTTTATGTCATGATATCCAGCAGAGTGCAGAGCGCTGTCATGATAGTAGGGATAAGGAGCAATTTCTTGTTGCTCCCGCCCGACATCTTCAAGAAGCAAATAACTTCCTTCTAGTTTCCACTGTGGATAGCTCAGTTCTAGTTTTTTATGAACTGCTTTTAATTTTTTTACCTCGGATGTTGTAGCCCGTCGTATGAAAATAGTAATAAAATCAATGTCACTTAAGTATGGGTTAAAAGCATTAAGTGCGATAGATCCATGAATATAGCAGCCATCTATCAGACACGGAAGTTCGATTTGTAATGACAACAAATAATCATTTAATACTAGACGAATACATTCTGGGATACGAGTATCCATACTCAACCTCGTACATTTTTGTTATCTCTGTGCGGTCAAATAACTCGTCGCTCTATATCATTAATAGTGAGAACTGGCGATCGCTTTGAGAGTAAGCGTTAATTATTTTTTCTCGAAAGTCGATGGAGTAAGCTTTCATAGTCCTGGTTGCTGCAAAGCGCGTTTAGTGTACGCTATCTACCTGCAATCTGCTGTATATCTCCACTGTGCGATCGCTTCTTGGTAAAATTCCCTTGTCCTTAAGGCTGAACTTCGTGCAGCCGACGCTCCAGAAAGCGGCGTTCGCTGTCATTAGTGACTAGCATGAGCGCGATCGCGTAGCTCTGTGCGGCTGAGGCTGAGGCTCCGATACGGCGCAGCATCTCGGCACGGGTTGCGTGAAATAAATGGTAGCCATTAAGTTGGGGGGCAAGCCCATCAATGAGTTCGAGGGCCGTCTGAGGACTCTCTATCATTGAAATCGCCACCGCCCGGTTCAGCGACACAATTGGCGAGGGCTGCAAGCCTTCGAGCAAATCGTAGAGGCGAACAATTTGTAACCAGTCCGTTTCTTCTGCTTGTGCTGCCTGACAATGTAGTGCCGCGATCGCTGCTTGCACTGCAAACGAACCAATCTCACCCCGCAATGCTTCTTCAACGAGCGGTAGCGCCTCAGCAATCTGCTGTTGATTCCAGCGACTACGATCCTGATCTTCGAGCAACACCAGATCGCCTGCCTCATCCAAACGGGCATCGCGCCGGGAGTCGTGCAGCAACATCAACGCAAAGAGTGCAGTCACTTCTGAGGGCGGTTGCGGTGCCATCAACGTCCTTACGAGGCGACCCAGGCGAATCGCTTCTGTGCAGAGGTCAGCCCTTACCATCGTCTCGCCCCTAGTTGTCGCGTAGCCCTCATTGAAAATCAGATAGATCGCCGTCAGCACTGCGTCTACCCGCACAGACAGATCGGTTGTGTCCGGCACTTTATAGGGAATACCTGCATCCCGAATCTTGCGCTTGGCACGTACCAGCCGTTGCGCCATCGTTGCCGTGGGTACGAGAAACGCCCGTGCAATTTCATCTGTTTCAAGTCCGCCCAGCAGCCGCAGCGTCAAAGCCACCTGCGCCTTGATCGCCAGTGCTGGGTGGCAGCAAGTAAAGATCAGCCGCAGCCGCTCGTCTGGAATTTCGTCTGTGTCGTAAGTTGGCTCCTTGCGGGTTGGGATTAACCCAGAGGCGGCGTACCATTCCAGTTTTTCCGTCAGCCGTGTCCGCCGTCGGAGGCGATCAATGGCTTTGTATCGGGCTGTTTTGACGATCCACGCACGGGGGAGATCGGGCACGCCACTAGACTGCCATTGATTCACGGCGGCTGTAAAAGCTTCCTGTACAGCTTCTTCAGCCACATCAAAATCCCCCACCAACCGGATGAGGATGGCGACGATCCGCCCCCATTCAGCCCGGTAAAGGGAAGCGATCGCTTGGTTTACGTCTGTTTTTGCGTTTGGAATTATACCTGACATAAAAAATTTTTGGCGAGGTGTCGATTTGAGGCAGCAGCGTTCGATTAACTAAAGAAGGGAAACAACAGAGGTATACCTTGATCGTACTAAACGATAAAAATTTTTGGCGAGGTGTCGATTTGAGGCAGCACCGTTCGACTAATTAAAGAAGGGAAGTAACAACGGGAAATAAAGGAGGCAACCCGATGAAATATTTGCTGCTGATTTACCTGGAGGAAAATGCCCTGAGCCAAACTGAACGGGAACATTGTTATGTAGAATCCGCACAACTGGCACAACAACTCAACTCAAAGGGGCAGTATCTTGCAACCGCCCCGCTCCACCCTGTAGCAACTGCAACCAGCCTTCGGGTGCGCAACGGCAAACCGCTAGTAACTGACGGGCCGTTTGCAGAAACTCGCGAACAATTGGGCGGTTTTTTTCTGATTAATGCTCAGGATCTCGACGAAGCGATCGCGATCGCCGCGCGGATTCCAAGCGCGCGCGTCGGTACCGTTGAAATTCGACCTGTAATTGAAGTTGCTGGCTTGCCAGAGAATTCGTAACTGCACTCAACCTCAACCCAAAAGGAGAGATACCGATGACAACCAAAAGCACGATCGCAACTAATGAAGTTCAGATTCGCCAACTAATTGCCGAGCAACAACGTGCCATCTGCACCAAGGATGTTGAGCAAATCATGTCCCACTATGCCAACGAGATTATTGTCTTCGATGTTAAACCTCCTTTCCAAACTCAAGGAAAAGATGCTTGGAGTCAAGTGTGGAAAGAATGTTTGCCTCACTTCCCCGACACCTTTGAGATTGAAACACGAGACCTCAAGATTACCGTCAGTGAAGACTTAGCAGTTGCACATTGGCTATTTCGCTTCACAGGAACCCAATATCATCCAGCAATGCAGACGTGGATGCGCGTCACCGCTGTCTGTCAGAAAAATCAAGGTGAATGGCAGATATTACACGAACATCTCTCGGTTCCATTCGATCCAGAGACTTCTCAAGCTGTATTCACGCTAAACCCATAGCCCAATCTACTGAGCCAAGCCATGAAACTCAATCCTTATCTCATGTTCAACGGCAACTGTGAAGCAGCGTTCAAGTTCTACGAACACTGTCTTGGCGGCAAAATTGTCATGATGATGACCCACAAAGATGCACCCTCAGCCGAGCATATACCTGCCGGATGGCATGACAAAATCATGCACGTCTGCCTCGATCTAGGCGATCGCCTCTTGATGGGTTCTGACAGTCCGCCTGGATATTTTGATACACCCCAAGGCTTTTACGTGCAAATCAGCGTTGACGAGCCAGCGGAGGCAGAACGCATCTTTCATACCCTGGCAGAAAACGGAAAAGTGAAGATGCCGATCGATCAAACCTTTTGGTCTGTCCGCTTTGGTATGTTGGTCGATCGATTCGGTATTCCGTGGATGGTCAATTGCCAGAAAACTGCTTGACTTGTGGGGAGGTGCTTATGGGCATCTTCCCTGTAAAACCTCAACGCTTTTTCGCCGATCTTTCACTGTGCAATAATTTAAAAGAAGAACCCATGAGTACTCAAATTTTCGTTAATCTGCCAGTTAAAAACCTCAATCAATCGATCGAGTTCTTTACTCAACTCGGCTTTGAGTTTAATTCTCAATTCACTGACGAAACTTCCACCTGTATGATTGTGTCCGAAAACATTTTCGTCATGCTCTTGACCCATGAAAAGTTTAAGACGTTTACTCCCAAAGAAATTTGTGATGCCACAAAAAGTACAGAAGTGCTTGTGTGTTTATCTTCTGATAGCCGAGAACAAGTCGATGAAATAGTTCGCAAAGCTGTCGCCGCTGGTGGAACAACCTACAATGAACCGCAAGATCACGGTTTTATGTATGGACATGGATTTGCTGACTTAGATGGCCACATTTGGGAAATTATCTACATGGAGCCAAGCGCAATAAATCAAGGTTGAAAATCCAATGTTTGAAGAACTCCCATTCAGATGCAGTACAACGTTATATCGCATCTGAATGGGAACCGCTATATCTGTAATACACAAATGCAAATGCTCTTACCTTCTTTAAATAGCTCTTTGCCGTACATGTCGCCCATCAAACCCTTGCTTAATCCAATTCAGACATTCATATTCAGATTTGAATAACTTTGGAGCTGCAATATTATTCAATAACTCTGGTGGGTAATGGTCATAAAAATATTTATCTCCTTCTTGAAAGATGATAATTAAATTGTTCCGATAAATATAGCGAGACTTAAAACTATCCCCCAGATGAACAAACTCGGAATTTTGATCGATATGCTCTTTAGCAATATCAATGATATTACTAACGTCACTACCACAGATTCCTGCTGGATTTCCTGCTTTGTGAAATTGGCTTCTGTGCCCAATTTCAGATAGCATTTTATACGAATAAATTTCGTAATTATCCGCCTTGCCAAAAACAAATGGAATAATGAGATATCCTTTATATGAGACTGATTTTTCATAAAGAAGACGACTCATATCAACCTCCTTTGGTGGAACTACTCTGAAAAAATTTTTGCTTTAACAAAAAAGTATGACAACACCAATTATCTACTAAATACGCTCACCATAAACTGAGTTGATTAGGGGGATGCTCAAGATTATTCCAAGGTAGGGGTGGAACTGGTGTACTACTCTGTTCTAAGAGCTGTTGGAAGTGACGGGCTGTGCTGGGCGATCGCGCTTCTATTGGACAATGGACAAAAAAATAAATTCGCACTCCCATCTGTAACCATTGCTGAATTTGCCTCACCCACTCTTCCATAAATGGCTGATTCACTGATAAATTCGGATGAGAAATAAACCGAATCAGAGTAAAAGGTGCTGTTACACTCAATTGCAACGGTAATTTCGGTTTGCGTCGTTCCGATTGTAATTGGGGATCGTCATCTCCAGTATAAATGGGGCGCGAGTCTAACAGTACCCTTCCGACACCTAACTTTTCTAAAAGCGTCGTCAAATTACTAGCATCGGGTTCCTTGAACCAGTCGGGATGCCGAACTTCCACTGCTAGGGGTACTTCTGTACGTGGCCAAGCTTCCAGAAAGTTGGACAAATCGTCAAGTAATGCAGGTGCATAGCTGGGTGGTAACTGGGCAAACATTGGGCCAAGATGCTTACCTAAAGGGCGCATCCCCTCCAGAAATTTTAAAGCAGCTGGGATATAAGGTTTTAGCAACCCTTGATGGGTAATATCTCGCGGTAATTTTAGACAAAATTCAAAACCTGCTGGTGTTTCAGCAGCCCAACGGGTTACAGTTTCTTGGTTAGGCACGGCATAAAAGGTGGTATTACCTTCTACAGTAGTGAAGCGACGACTGTAGAGATGGAGAAAATCGGCAGTGCGAGTACCTTGGGGATAGAGTTCGCCTACCCAACCTTTATATGCCCAAACAGCACAACCAATAAAAAAGTTCACAGTGCTTAAAAGCCTTGATGTATCATATTCAATTTTACACGTAGGTTGTAGGGATGGATGAAGCGAGGTCAAATTCCCGACTTGTTAAAATCACAGATTTTTTTCTGAAAATGCTTGATTGCTTTCTGATTTCAGTAGATTTAGCAAGCAAAAAGGCATATTGCTTTCTGAAAATGCTTGATTGCTTTCTGATTTCAGTAGATTCAGCAAGCAAAAAGGCATATTGCTTTCTGAAAATGCCTGATTGCTTTCTGATTTCAGTAGATTCAGCAAGCAAAAAGGCATATTGCTTTCTCATTTCGGTAAATCGCGTATTCATTTTAGTGTTTTAGGCAAGCAAATAGGCATATAGCATTTTTCAATTGCATTGCATAAAAGTAATTTATGCACCAATACGTTTCAGTTAAGGGTTATTAGTGTAGATAATTGGTCTTTTAAGACGCGATAAATCGCGTCTCTACATGAGGATTTTGGTGTTATGGCGCAACCTCACTTATTGATAAATTGAACCATCAGGCATAATTGCCCCTGCTAAGTTAGTCCCAACTAATTTAACCAGAAGACGCTCACCAGAGCGAATCCGCGCTCCCGTCAAGTCGGCTCCTCGCAAGTCGGCCCCACTGAGATCCGCTCCAATCAAATTAGCAGCGCGTAAATTCGCTTCCCTGAGATCGGCTAAAAGTAGATTTGCCCGAAATAAATTTGCTTCAGATAAATTTGCACCTCTGAGGTTGACTTTATGCATAAAAGTATCACTAAGATTAGCACCACTCAAATTGGCATAACTCAGATTTCTGCCAGATAAGTCTTTATTGCTCAAATTTGCCCGACTGTAGTCTTTGCCGCTTAAATCTGAGTTTTGTTTTGGTGGTTGCTGGGTTGGTTGAGATGGTTTTTCCTGTTGAGGTGACGGTGAGTGATGTGTGGTTTGATATGTAGTTTGATGTGTGGTTTGAGGTTTGGTTTTTAGAGAGCGCAACTTTTCACGAGCTTCATTTATAGCTTTCAGCTTGTCTTGTGCTTTCTGCTGTAAACGGAGATTGTCTTTGGGAATGCGATCGGGATGCCAAACAAAGACTAAATCTTTGTAAGCCTGGTTCACTTCTTCAAGTGTTGCTCCAGGCTCTAATTCCAAAACTCTATAGTACCGCTCCAGATCGCTCATACGATATTTTGGTGGACAATCAACTTAATTATGAGTGATGGAGCCATCTATACGCTGCATTATTTATTATGGATTATAGGGCAGGAGGCAGGGGGCAGGAGGCAGAAGTTTTTTAATTTTTAATTTTTAATTGATTTCTCATCTTCCCATCTCTCCATTTCTCCATCGAGCGATCGCTCTAAAATATGCTGCAACTGGAATCTGATAGACTTCAATATAAATCCAAACAATAATTGATAAATGTGATAAGAAGGTTAATATTGTCCAAATATATGGCATCCAGGTAATGGGTTCTTTCAGATTAGCAGGAAAATAGTAAGCTACTATGCCAATTAGAGTAGTGGGAAAAATTATAAAAATTGCTGCTGCTAGTCCATAACCCCAACCTAATTCCACACCTTCCAACTGGCCTTCTGTCCAACTAAACCCATTCCAACGCCAAGTTAAAGGTGGTTGCCTAGAAGGCATCTTGATTTGCTGTTGTTCTAAGTTGACTGTAAAAATCTCTTGGCAAAAGTCACATGCCATAGCTTCCATCAATGGCATGTGAGAAATCTTACCTATTCGACAGACTGGGCAGGGATAAGCTCCATAATAGTCGAAAGATTGGGTTAAGATTTTGGAACTGGGCATAATGAGACTAATGATCCTAAAAAGTTGATCTGGTCAATGAGGACTTGGGTAATAATGTATGGCGGTTGTCAATTCCCTGCAATCAGCTTTCGTAAGATGAAATCATAAGTCAGGAGAATTATATATTTTGACTTCTCAATCCTGGCTTTTTCTTCTGAGGTTATATAACTATCTTAATATCTAATGACAAGCCACTTTTTTCGCTACGCAAATAAGCAACTCGTACAATCAAGAACAGGGTGTGATTTTGAATTATGCAAAGCGTTATTAGTCTTAATCCCCAGAGTTGTACTGAGTCTATCGTTTTTTTATAGTTTGTGCAGGTCTTGACAAAGCGCACTTTTCCTGCTATTTATAGTCTATATAGATATATTTCTTAAGTTTTTCAGCAAAAACCCCGCAAATGGTTAACACAAATTCCTACTTTTATTTTTGGTTTAGGGTGGTTCACCGGGAGTGAATTAAGTTTCCTAATGGAAACCGCCCGGTGAACCGCAGAGCAAACTCTGCGGTTTTTGTTTTTTAAGGAGAATTTCATTGTCATGACTTATTTCAGTAGCTGGTTTTATGGCTTTTACTTTTGGCCCAGAATAAATTCCGGGTAAATAGCGTCATGCCAATGAATCTGAACGCGCCCGGAACTCTTAAAGGTTTCGGGCTTTTTTGTTGTTATCGGGGACTGGGGGCTAGAAAATAACTCTTATTCTAATCCCCAATACCCTTCAGGAGTGCTGAGTGGGGAATCTCACTTGTTTACTCGCTTGCCGAGGAACTCGAAACGGGCTAAACGCCCCGCTGACGCTAACGGAACTGTTTTGCCCAATTCCCAATTCCCAATTCCCAATACTTAATTTTTCTGGAGAATGTAATCATGATTAATGCCAAACTTGCTGCACAATCCCATCTAAACCACCAGACAATCGTTAAAATCTCGAAAGAAGTCGCTTTCGGCGGTAAAGAACTGGTAATTATCGGCGGGCCCTGCACTGTTGAAAGCTTAGAACAAATGGAGATAGTCGCCCAAAAATTATCTACTGCATCAGTACAGGGGTTGCGTGGCGGTGTCTACAAACCCCGCACATCTCCTTACGCTTTCCAGGGTATGGGAGAGTCAGGGTTAGAGATTTTAGCCAGGGTGCGATCGCATTACAATATGCCAGTTGTCACGGAGGTGATGTCAATTTCCCAAATTGAAGTAGTCGCCGCCCACGCTGATATGCTGCAAGTTGGTAGCCGCAATATGCAAAACTTTGATTTGCTCAAAGCTTTGGGACAAGCTGGTAAACCAATACTGCTCAAACGTGGTTTAGCAGCGACTATTGAAGAATTTGTCATGGCTGCTGAATATATCCTTAGCCACGGGAATCCTGATGTGGTGTTGTGCGAAAGAGGTATTCGCAGTTTCGATGATTACACCCGTAACGTCCTAGATTTAGGGGCAGTGGCAGCACTCAAGCAAATAACTCACTTGCCTGTAATTGTAGATCCTTCTCATGCTGTCGGCAAACGGGAGTTGGTCGCACCTGTGGCTAGGGCTGCGATCGCTTGCGGTGCAGATGGATTAATTATTGAATGTCACCCAGAACCAGAAAAATCTGTTTCTGATGCCCGTCAAGCACTTTCTTTAGAAGATATGGTGCATTTAGTTAATAGTTTAAAACCTGTAGCCACAGCCGTTGGGCGTATTATATCAGATGTCGGGGCGGGTTTGGAACCTGCCCCAATTTTTTGGGCTGCTTAAATTTCACAGAACGCGTAGTTTACCGCCGTAGGCATCGCTTGAATGTCTCAGTCAAAATATTTCTTTTGGTTAAAGACAAACAGCGATCGCTTTCGTAAAATCAAGTTGTTACTTCAGCTATTCCATTTGTTCTGTGTCAAACGTATTTTTACAACACAATCTTCTATATATAGGACTCCTGTCTGATTTCTGAACAAGATTTCAAATGAAACCCTGATAAAATGGGCTTTTCAGTCTCAGTATATTTTCAAAAATTAAATCGGAGTCCTATATAAATCTAAATTATCGTTTTAACAAATAAGACTATTTGATTTTATTCTACAAGTCGTTTTATCCTGAAATCAGTAGATATTTTAACTTTTACTAAATGGCCTAAAGAAGTTTTAGTATACCCATCTTTCAACTTTGATAACCCAAAGAAGGACGATAACTAAATGCTAGAGCCGCAGATTGATTGCCCCATCCAACCTAAGACAAGTGCAATGATTATGAAACTTTTTCAAATCACTCTAGTGGTCTTAGCACTTTTGATAAACTTAGTAATTGCTTTCCCCTCGTGGGCAGAAAGTACGCTTTCTTTAACTAGCAATCCTAACAACTTTCAAGTTGGGCAAAAAGTCATTTGGCTTTATAAACCCCGCACCGATTCTAGCGATGTTCAAAGAATTCCTGCCGAAATAGTCAAGTTAAGTTCTAAGCAAGTGCAAATCAAGGTTTACAAACATAACAACGAATTTATCAATCGTTGGGTGAATCCAAACAAGCTTGAGAATTCGACAAAAATTAAATAGTCAGTAGTCATTTGTCCTCTCTTACAAAGTTCTGAGCGGAGGAAACCTCCGCTCAGACTTTGCGCTTTGTCATTTGTGATTACAAAGGACAAATGACAGCCAACAGAAAAATATTTCACAAATGATTTAGGACTGCTATAGTTAAAACTCCCTTGTGTGGGTTTCGCTTTCATAATTAGGATCTTCAGTACCAAGCAGTTTGTCCCAGAACGTAAAATACAAACCGTAGTGTACTTTATACTTGCGATGATGTATGGAATGATGCATAGAACCAATAAGCCACCTTCCAATCCAGTAACTTTTAGATAAGGAGGGAAATAACTCAAATCCAAGATGGGTAAACACTGCCCATACTGTCATAGTTATAAGTGCGGCAACTAAGGTGACAAAATGCAGCGGAACTATGAAGCTTACACCTATAAAGAAAAGTGCTTGTATGATCGCTTCCGGTAAGTCGAAGGCAGAGGAACTCCAGGGTGTTGGCTCGCCTGAACGGTGGTGTCCATAATGCATCCATCTAAAAATTAGAGGCTGGTGAAACATCCGATGGATAAAATAAAAGTAAGTATCCTGAAGAACTAGCACTGCAATAAAGCTAACTATTAAATACCAGAGTCCGTATTTCCAGATGTCAGCGTATAACAGCGTAGCTCCCAAATTATACTCTGAGATCATAAATGCTCCAGAAATAGCAAAAACTACTGTGGAGATTACTGATAATTCAATATCCTTTTTAATGGAACAATTCATCAACGGTTTCAAACGCAAACTCTTGTTGGCAAGAGACTTCCCTAAAACTAAATAAAAGAGCAAGTATGCTCCACCAGCAATCAGAAAGTATCGGGCAAGAGTGATACCGAAGAACAAAAAGCAATAATACCAAAATGAGTGGTTCGTCAATTAGACCCATCCGTAATATTAATTCGGTGAAATGAAAATGCTGATTATGTCCAATTGTTTTGGTCTTCATTACCAAAAATAAGCAAATTACGATTTAATTTGTTAATCGACAAAATCCACTGCTTATTTTACAACATCAAGTAGTTCAGTAAACATATATTAAATTTTATTAATAAAAACTAAACTAATTTTAGTGCATATATAAATATAAGTTATTACTATTCATAAAAAAAGGTTCTTGGTCAACTTAAATTGTGGTAAATAGCTAATTTTGCAACTAAGTTACAATTTATTTAAGCCGTTCGTTTATATTATGTATTTCAAGAACAATTGAATTGATTTTTACCTATTGTGTTCTTTAACAATTTCCAAGATTTCCCAGAACTGACGCGGATCTTCAAGATACCCCCAAGGTATGCACATCTTTGGCTGCAAGCGATCGCAAATCTGTATTTAAACTGGTACAGCTAGCTAGTACGCCTCTAGAGCCAATTTATATATTGCAAAGATTTTTGGAAATGGTGCTATGTATGTTGAGGTAAGAGCAGTGTCCTTCTCTTGCCTTGCTCGTTTGTGCAACTTACCGTAGGAAAGGACTGATAAAACTCTCAATACGCTACAACAGAAAAAACCCTCTGCTAAATCTGTGAAAAAACGAGTAACGCTTACCTTCCCGAAACGCGCCGTGCAAATGCCAGTTACTTACGTACTGGCCAAAGAGTTCAACGTCGCCGCCAATATTATCCGCGCCCAAGTTGCCCCAAATCAAATTGGCAAACTGGTAGTAGAATTATCGGGAGACATCGATCAATTAGATGCAGCGATCGAATGGATGCGATCGCGTAATGTTAATGTTTCTTCTACATTAGGCGAAATTGCGATCGATGAGGATGTGTGTGTCCACTGTGGTTTGTGTACTGGGGTTTGTCCTACCGAAGCTCTCACCCTCCAGCCAGAGACATACAAGTTGACATTCACGCGATCGCGCTGTATTGTCTGCGAACAGTGTATTCCCACCTGTCCCGTACAAGCAATCTCTACTAACATTTAAAATTACTGTATACACCACGGAGGATTGCCCATCCAACTTTCTCAGCAATCCAAAATCTAAAATTGAAGTTAGCCCAACTTAAACACATCCGCGATTACACCACTATCACCCACCAGCCTACTTTTTGCTGGAGAGTCATAAACTACCAATAGCGAAGGTATACCAGCTACATCCTGAAACATCGTCATTCCCTCAGCGTGTTCTTCTCGATTTCCATAAGGAATATCTTGCACAAAATCGGGATTGCTAAATATATTTTCTTGCAAATTCACACCATTTAACCAGCGATAAACTTGCACGGGCCCATCTAAATCCATCGTTGGGCCGGCTAAAATCAACAAATCTTTATCATCTACATACAAATCCCGAATTCCCAAACCATTCAACCAGATAAAATGCTTTTTATATAACTCCTTCAATTCCCCAATTTGCTTTAGTTTCATCAGTCTAGGAGTAGAATCTTCTAACTCTATTTCCAGCATTACAGCCCAACCCCGCAATACAGGGCCCCGCAAACCCAGAAAGACACGGTTTTGATAAATGCCTATTCCTTCAATATCAAAGCCATTATCCTTTCCGGGAATTCCTGCTTTAATAAACAAGCCTAAATGGGCATCATCTGCTAAAGCTGTCATTAGCAAATTACCCTGATTCGTCATCTCTAATTTACCGGCATTCAGTTGCACATCTGGCTTTTCTGGGTGTGGGCAAGATGAGCATAGCTTACCGTCTATCAAAGGAATTCGTCCTAAAATATAACGGTTAGGTTCTAATTCAATTTTTGCTAGCCTTTTAAAGTTTTTGGCATCTGTATTTTCAGGTTTGGATTTTTTGCGTTTGTAGCTGTGAGAACCAACAAACCATAAGTAATTATCAGCGTAAGCCAGTCCTTCTATATCAATTTCTTCCTCTTCTGGTGCAGGTAAATTGATAAATTCTGCTACATGAAATTGTTGGTGTTCTGTAAATTTATCAGTATCAATCAAAGATAAACGCTCAATAGTTGAGGTTTCATCTGACCCCAACCATAAATACTTCTGATGTGTTAACAGTACTGCTGATAAGTCTTCTCTATGTTCTTGAAAAGAATCTACAAAAGTCAATAAAACTTGATTTAACAAATGTAAGTTTGGCATTTTAAATTATATTGATAGTTATAAATATACTAGTCATGGTATTATAATATATGATTCAATTATCCTAAACATTTATCTCAAAACTATAGTTCATATTAACTTGAGGGGATGAACTACTATTTAAACCTTTGAGAGACATTGCATATTTATAGAAGAGGATGCACCTATCAATAGTCATAAGCATACGTAACAATCCTCATAGTTAAAAAATATCAAAAGTAGATGAAAAATTTTAAATAATATTGTTATTATGCAATAACCTCATGAGGGAATCATTCAGACAAATTATGAAATTAGCTACACAACCTACAGTAAAAACTCTTGGTGACTACGCCTACCAAGCGATTGAAAAACACTTTAAGAAAACCTTGAAGTGGGAAAAATCAGTAAAGAAAGATGAAGATCCAGAAGCGCTACACCAAATGCGAGTGGGAATGCGCCGCCTACGGACAGCGGTAACTCGGTTTGGGCTAGCGGTGGATGTATCGAAACCAGTCAGCGATAAAAATATTGGTAAAATAGCTCGTCGTCTTGGTAATCTGCGAGATTTAGACGTACTCAAAGAAAGTTTGGAAAACAATTACAAACCAAACTTACCCCGTAAAGAGCAGGAGTCTCTACAAACAGCTTTTACAGCTTTAGCAAAACAACGTGAAGATGTACAATCGAGTGTGCAGAAAACATTAAACGATGAATCTTACAAGTCTTTAAAAGATGCATTAGATAAGTGGTTAGAGAAACCCAGTTATCAACCTTTGGCAGCTGTTTCGATTCAGCAAGTGCTACCAGACTTACTTTTACCAGAAGTGAGTAACTTCTTACTGCATCCAGGTTGGCTAGTTGGTACTGAATTTGTAGAATCAGAAGTGAAAATCCAGAAAAACTGGAAACCAAAAAAGATAGAAAAACAATTGACAACAGAAGGTGAAAATCTTCATAGTTTGCGAAAAGAAGCTAAACGTATACGCTATCAAATGGAGTTATTTACTGACTTATATGGCGAATCTTACGAAGCTTATATTACAGAAGTGAAAAATATCCAAGAAATTTTGGGTACGATGCAAGATAGTGCTGTTTTAACTGATTGGCTTGCAGATGTATACAAGTCAGAAATTCAGACTGAGTTGCCCACCCTTGCTAATTTATTAACTGAAAATCGTTACCAGTCGTGGCAGCAGTGGCAACCTTTGCAAGAACGGTATCTGAAAACTGAAACCAGACATAGTTTTCATTTAACAATACTGCACCCACTTTCAGGAGTAATCAGTTAAAAGTTATTCTTTGTTGGGCAAGGATTGGACTAACGAACAAACAATTGAATAGAAGCTTCTAGAGACAAAAGAGAAACACTGCTTTGGAGAATTTGTACAATACAGTTTTCTTCGGCTAAATCAAACCTGAAATTAGTCTAATAGTGCTTTCTAGCATTGCTCCCTGCTCAATTTGTCCAGGGAGTGCCATGCCTGAAAAAGTTCCAGGTGCTTCTAACAATCCTGCCCTAACACAGCCATTCTCAATGGCTCTATTACTAGTTTGTATATAGTTAAATTAAAGAGCATTTTCAGTTTTACCCGGAAACGAGATTTAACGAGATTTTAAAACGGTCTAGGGATAAAAAAGACGGGTTGCAGCCCGTCTAAATAGCTTGAAAGTGCAAATACACCTTGTATAGTATTGAAAATAACACAGTTAATTTTCTTAGAGTTGCCAATTTGCCAAGTCATAAAAAGAACAAATATAGAACTGCTACTTATTTATAACCCAATACAGTTCAGTTAAGCCTAAAACTCAACTTCTACGTAGGTTGGGTTGAGAAACCCAACATTTCCTGAGCTTTGTTGGGTTGCGCTTTGCTTAACCCAACCTACAATTTTCTAAGTGTGGTTGAATAATCAAAAGTTATACCCATACGTCAAAAACCATAGCATCTCTCGTTATCATATCCAGAGAAATGAGAGTAAGGTTAAGGCATGATGTACATTCCAAACGCTTTTCAAGAAAATGACATTGAGAAACTTGTCGCCTTCATGCGTGCGAACAGTTTTGCCACACTGGTATCTATTCTCAATGATGTTCCTGTTGCCTCACATATTCCGCTGGTTGTTACAGTGCAAAATAATGTAGTTAAGCTATTGGGTCATCTTGCCAAACCAAATCCTCAATGGCAGGTCTTTGGCGTAGGCGAGGCACTTGCCGTCTTTACGGGACCTCATGCTTATATCTCACCATCTTTGTATGAGAAGCAGGAGAGTGTACCGACGTGGAACTACATTGCTGTACACGCATCTGGTGTGCCCCAAGTTATTACCTTTGGTGATTCGCCGGATTTGATGGATAAGATGATTGAGGATATGATTGACACTTATGGCTCTGAGTATAAATCTCAATGGCATAGCTTATCCGATAACTTTCGTGAAGGAATGATGAACGGCATTATTGGTTTTGAGATGACGATCACGCGACTGGAAGGGAAATATAAACTTAGCCAAAATCGCAGTCATTTTGACCAGAGTAATGTTGCAGATGCGTTGCTACAAAGTACAGAACCAACTGTTCATGCCATTGGTGCTGCCATAAAACAGAATCTTGAAACCAGTGAACAATTGCCAGAGTGAAAACCCGCAGTTTCTAGTCGTGGAGAGAGATCAAGCGAACCTAGAGTATTGTCAAACAAGCTTTGGGTATTATACATAATTATATACTCCGCAAACAAATAGTTTGTAATACTTAATATTCGATAAACTAATAATTAGTATTTCATGAGATTGTGATTGCCAGCACATCTTTTTTTGTAGCGATCGTGTAGGCTCATATCTGCTGGGTAAAATTACTAGATAAATTTATGGTAATTCGAGCACCAAGCAGCAGAATTAGAGATTCTGCTGTGCTATTAAACTTGCTTAGAATTCGGTTATTTGATTTTTTAGCAATTATCTAGGCAACTGAACGGTAAGCTCAGTTGCTAGAGAGCATTCCATAATTACATTTAGTACTGACGTAGCCATACCAATGGCACGAATAAAAGTGCTAACCTTTGAGATTACTGCTTTTGGGGTGTAGGGAATATAAGAAGAGTAGAGCTAGGTTTCACACTCTAAAATGCAAAGTCTTTTAGCACTACCCCCTACACCCTGACAAAAGCGAGGTTTCACTTTTTCTTCGTGCTATTCAGCTATATACAAGTCAGCGATACCAACCATAGAGCTACTGCTAAGACAATTTTAAGAAAAGAAAAAAGCATGAGTACAACACGCAAAATTCGTTTAGGTGCATTCATTCAAGCTACCGGACACCATGTCTCTGCTTGGCAACACCCCGATTCACAAGCAGATGCTGGACTGAATTTCGAGCATTACAAAGAAATTACCCAAACTGCCGAACGCGGTTTATTCGATGCAGTTTTTTTAGCAGACAGTCCAGGAGTCTGGGGTGGCGCTCCAGAAACTCAGCATCGCAATGGTAAAATTGCCCATTTTGAGCCTGTCACCCTCTTCTCGGCCTTGTCTTCTGTAACTCAAAACATCGGCTTCATTTCCACCGCCTCGACCACTTATGAAGAACCCTACACCCTGGCGCGGAAGTTTGCCTCTCTGGACTACTTGAGTAAGGGCCGGGCCGGGTGGAATGTAGTCACTACAGGCAATGAGAATGCTGCACGTAATTTCGGCCTTGAGCATCACCCGGAACATAGCCAGCGTTATGAACGAGCTGAAGAGTTTGTGGAAGTGGTGAAAGGTCTATGGGATAGCTGGGAAGACGATGCTTTCATCCGTGACAAAGAGTCTGGTATTTATTTTGATCCAGACAAACTGCATACATTGAACCACAAGGGCAAATATTTCTCTGTAAAAGGCCCTTTAAACGTTGGTCGTCCGCCCCAAGGCTACCCGGTGATTGTTCAGGCTGGAGCCTCCGAATCGGGACGGGACTTAGCCGCACGCACTGCTGAGGTAATTTTCACTGCTAATCAAACCTTAGCTGATGCTCAGGAATTTTATGCTGATATCAAATGTAGGGTAGCACAATATGGGCGATCGCCAGACGATCTAAAAATCATGCCTGGTGCTTTCCCAATCATTGGCCGTACCGAATCAGAAGCTCAAGAAAAGTACGAATTTCTGCAATCGTTAATCCATCCCGATGTCGCCTGGGGAATTTTAAAGAACTATTACAAAGGTGTGGATTTGTCGAAATATTCTTTAGATGATGCAGCTCCGGAACTACCCAGCGACACCAACACTAACAAAAGTCGTCTCAAACTAGTCAGAGATTTGGCTACTCGTGGTACTCTCACACTGCGTCAATTGTATCTCTCTCTTGCTACTGCACGAGGTCATCGCACCATACTCGGTACTCCTGAAACCATTGCCGACCAGTTAGAAGAATGGTTCAACAACGCTGCAGCAGATGGCTTTAATATCATGCCACCAATCCTTCCCACAGGATTAGATGAGTTCGTTAACCTAGTCGTTCCCGTCCTCCAAAAACGCGGACTGTTCCGTACTGAATACGAAGGCAGTACCTTGCGTGAAAACCTGGGATTGCGTCGTCCGGCCAATCGTTTTGCCGTTAAACAATTAGATGAAAGATTGGTGTTGGCGTAAATGACTTTTTATATCTGCACTGTGCAGTGCTGTAGCGTAAATGAATTTTTTACGGATGCTTAAGCCATACCTTTTAAATTGCACCTTCTGTAGATCGCCGCCCTACAGAATTTGAAAATTGTCGAGAGACGCGATAAATCGCCGTCTCTACGGGAAAATTTGTCAATAGTAGCATTAGATGCTAGGAAAAACCTGTAATTTTTTGTGCCGTAGGCAAGGAAAAAAACATGACTGAATATAGCCGATTAAAGACCTCACGCTCCGCCGCAATCAGAGCAACCTTTGATTATCCAGTAATCGATACCGACGTTCATACTAATGATTTCACCCCAGCTTTTGAGGATTACATCGCTAAGTACGGCGGTGTGAAACTCGTAGATGAGTTACGTAAGACGGAAGCCTCCCGTCTTAACTCCAAGAGCAACGGTAAAGACTGGTATCAACAAACCCCTGAAGAACGTCAATACAACCGGACAATCCGATCGCCTTGGTGGGCTAGAGTTACCAAAAACACATTGGATCTCGCTACTTATACCCTCCCCGGACTCCTCTATGAGCGTCAGGCAGAGCAAGGGTCAGACTATTCAGTGTTGTTTCCGAACAATGTTTTAGCACCGGCTGGAGCGAGTGCAGAGAATCGTCAAGCATTGCAACGTGCGGTTAATCACTATCATGCTGATATTTACCGGAAATATAGCGATCGCTTGACACCGGTAGCTGGTATCCCATTAACTACTCCCCAAGAAGGGATTGAGGAGCTAGAGTTTGCTGTGAAAACACTGGGTTTAAAGGTAATTAATATCACTGGTGGAGTGAAACGCCCAATCAAAGCGATCGCTGATAAATATCCAGCTGATAAATTCCTCGAAATTGCCAAGTACGCTTCTTATATCGACTTCTACGGATTAGATAGTGAATACGACTACGATCCCTTCTGGGCCAAAGTTGTGGAACTGGGAGTACCCGTCACCACCCATTACGGCAGTCAGGGGTGGACTGGTCGTTCCTCCATCAGTAATTACATGAACAACCATATCGGCCACTTCGCCGATGGTTCAGAAGCATTTGCGAAGGCGCTGTTCTTCGGCGGTGTTACCAAGCGTTTTCCGCAGTTGCGTGTAGCAATGCTGGAAGGTGGTGCAGATTGGGGTGCCCGCGTCTACATTCATTTGGTAGATCGGTTCTCCAAGCGCAATGTCAAGGCACTGCAAAACTACAATCCAGCGTTGACAAATGCCGATGAGTTGTTTGAAATATTTGAGCGCTACGGTGCAGAAATTACTCAAGGACATTCCCTCGATAAAGATGAATTGACCAAGACTGTACTGGGAGCTTCATTCAGCCGTTATAGCCGTGCGCCCATTGATAGCGAATTGGATGATTTTGCCGCAGCAGGCATTGAAACCATTGAAGATATCCGCGATCGCTGGGTGAATAGTTTCTTCTTTGGTTCCGAGTCCGACGATCGCACGATCGCTACGGCATTCAATGACAAAGCCAATCCCTTGGGAGTCAAGATCAACGCCATTTATTCCTCAGATGTTGGTCATTGGGATGTGCCAGACTTGACTTCCCCCTTAGCTGAAAGCTGGGATCTCGTGCAAGAAGGCGTTATTTCCGAAGCCGACTTCAAATCTTATGTTTTCGCTAATCCCTACAAGTTTTACACCCAAGCTAACCCCGAATTCTTCAAAGGTACAGCGATCGAATCGAAAGTAGGTAACACTGAATTTAAACAAGTGGACAAGAGTCTAGTGGTGGCATGAAGAGTGCTGAGTAAAGAAGTGAGATTCCCTACTTCTTTACTTAGCATTGCCTGGGCTTGTGCTCTTGAGCAGAGGAGCAGGGGAGAGTTCTTGTACAAGTTTCTTTCCCCTCTGCCCCTTCTCCCCCTGAAGTTTGTGAGAAATGCGTGTCTCACGACACCAACAATGGTTTTTTGCTTTATCTTTTCTCGCCTGTTCTGTCAATGCCAAAATGCCCAAAAACTAACTTGCAATATTCTGTGAGCTAGGCTACCTGCTTGCCTAACATAACAATATATTAATATCTTCTAGAATCATGAACATAATGCTTTTTCTCAAGTCAAAACCGAACTTTTTCACCAAAATTCAGTTGACTTATGTCAGATTCTCGCAAAGAAATCAGAATTTGTTTTATTGGTGAATCCTTTGTCAATGGCACAGGCGATCCAGAGTTTCTGGGTTGGACAGGTAGAGTGTGCCGCAGTGCTGAGTTAAGAGGATACGCTATTACCCATTACAATTTGGGGGTGCGGGCAGAGACGAGTCGGTATCTCAAACAACGTTGGTACTCGGAAGTCTCCTATCGTCTCCCAAAAGAATCTGATGGTCGAGTAGTGTTTTCCTTTGGGGCAAACGATTCAGGATGGGCGGGTAAACAACAAGGAATCGAACTGTCAGAGTCGATCGCAAATGCTCGCAGCATCTTAAGCCAAGCAAAGCAACTGTATCCGATCTTGATGGTTAGTCCGCCACCCTGTGGTGATAATCAAATTCTTGCCAATCTGTCACAGGAATTCGCATTGGTTTGCGATCAACTAGATGTTCCGTATCTTGATGTGTTTTCTAGTTTAATGAAGTCACCTATCTGGCTAGCAGAAGCAAAAGCCAATGACGGCGCTCACCCAAAAGCTGATGGTTATGCAGAATTTGCTGCGATCGTCCAAAACTGGGAAGCTTGGTTAAATTGGTTCACACCTTAAAAATGCCGAAATCGGGCTAATCATGGCTTAGTTAATATGTCCTATAGGTTTTTAGTTCTGCGTTAGGGTTCGCGTAGCGTCTCGTAGAGAAGCGGGGCGGAACGCACGTCGCATTTTATTTAAAAATTTCCACATTTTCTCAATTAACAACATCTTTATGACCTTACCAACTACCAATCTCGGTAAAACTGGATTGACCGTTTCGCGCCTCTGTCTCGGCACCATGACCTTTGGATTGCAAACCGATGAAGAAACTTCCAGGCACATCCTCGACACTGCTGCTGATGGCGGAATTAACTTTTTGGATACAGCCGACGTTTATCCCCTTGGCGGCGGGCTTGCTACTGCTGGACGTACTGAAGAAATCGTTGGGCGCTGGCTGAAAGGCAAACGCGAACATTTTATCTTAGCTACCAAGTGCGTCGGCCGGGTTGGCTCTGCACCTTGGGATCAAGGGGCTTCGCGGAAACATATTTTGGATGCGATCGATGCTTCCCTGCGGCGGCTGGGAACCGATTATATCGACCTGTATCAGTTGCACTCCGACGATGCCTCCACCCCCCTCGATGAAACTCTGGAAGCATTGGATACAGTGGTTCGTGCTGGCAAGGCGCGCTACATCGGGGTTTCCAACTTCTTAGCTTACCGACTCGCCCGCGCCTTGGGTCGTGCCCAGACGCGCAATCTAACCAGGTTCATCTCTGTTCAGCCCCGCTACAACCTATTATTCCGCGAAATTGAGCGAGAACTGTTGCCTCTGGCGAAAGAAGAGGGACTGGGTGTAATTTCCTACAATCCCTTGGCGGGCGGTTTGCTTACCGGCAAACACATTCTTGCTCAAGGCCCCACTTCAGGTACGCGTTTTACGCTAGGTGCTGCCGCAGAACGTTATCAAGATCGTTACTGGCACGATCGCGAATTTAATACTGTCGAAGCTTTACGCACAGTAGCGGATCTCGCCGGATTTTCCCTCACCACCTTGGCGGTAGCTTGGGTTTTATCTAATCCTATTATCACTGCCCCGATTATTGGCGCTAGCCGTCCAGAACAACTCACTGACAACCTCAAGGCACTAGAACTAAAACTTGACGACAGTTTGAAACAAAAGTTAGACGACCTAACCGCCGAATATCGAAAAGGAGATTCCCTGCGTTAGTTTCTATTTATAAAAAATGATTTTCATAATTACGAATTACGTTAGCGCAGCACTAGCGATGTAGGAGCGTCATTACGAATTGGTATTAGACGTTTGCAAACCGGAACTTTCATGACAAAAAAGACCAGACAATCCAAATTTTTTCAACGTGCTGCTGATGCACCAGATTTGCCATCAACTCCATTCAGGTTCATTTGCTATTTCGTTAACCACTTTCGCTGGTGGTATGTGCTAGCAGTTATCTTGGAGATTATACACGCAACCTGTGGCATTATGTTGCCTTATGCCATTGGCGAGATCGTTCGGGGTGTAACCCGATCGACGGGCGACAGCAAGCCCATTTTTGATGCCATGAAGCAACCCCTAATGTTATTCATCGGCTTGAGTGTGGGTGAAGTGATATTCGGGCGATCGGCTGGACTTTTGCATACGATTCTCCATCCAATCCACCGACAGCACATTGTGCGAGCGCTATATGCCTACTTACAGCACCATTCGCATCGCTACTTAAGTAGCAGTTTTTCTGGGGCATTGGCACATCGAATTAGCGAAACTTCTTTAGGTGTTACCCAGACGATGCAAATGATGATTACTGAATTTATGCCAGTAATTGTTGTGTATACCGTTGCCACAACGATACTGTATCGCGCCTATCCTCCGCTAGCTGCACTCGTGGGTATATGGGCAGTTCTCTTTATCAGTATTTCGTTCTGGCTAGCAACTGGCTGCCGATTTTATTCCCGGAAAGCCGCAGCCGCCAGAAGTGAGACAACTGGCATCATCGTAGATGCGGTAACAAATCTCACCAGTAGCCGATTGTTTGCCCGCTTGGGTTTTGAACGACGCTATTTGAATGAGCAATTAGGGCGCGAAATCAAACAGGTAAGAAAATCCAATTGGTATTCGGAGCGAATTCGCTGGTTTCAGTTCATCTCAGCAGCCATTCTGAAAATCAGCACTCTGTATTACTCACTCTCCCTCTGGAGTCAAGGAAAGATCGCTACTGCTGACTTTATTGTAGCAACCAGCCTGTCGCTGTTGATCATTAGTGAAGCCCGCAATTTGAGCCGCCGTTTTCTAGAATTTTTTGAACATGTCGGTAATGTTGCCAATGGTGTCTTTATCATCGTTCAACCGCACGAGTTGGTCGATCGCGATCGCGCGATCGCCCACTCAATCACTCAAGGTAAGATTGAATTTCGGCGGGTGAATTTCAACTACTCGGATGAGAAGAAAGTTTTTACCAACCTTTCTGTTTCCATCCAACCGGGACAGCGTGTCGGACTAGTGGGCTTCTCTGGTTCTGGAAAATCCACCTTTGTCAATCTGATTCTGCGTTTGTTCGACCCCCAATCTGGACAGATTACTATTGATGGGATCGATATTCGAGACATGACTCAGGATGCCCTACACGCTCAAATCAGTTTGATTCCCCAAGATCCGTCTCTGTTTCATCGCACTTTGCTGGAAAATATTCGTTACGGACGCTTGGATGCAACCGATGAGGAAGTAATAGAGGCTTCACGAAAAGCTCATGCTCACAATTTCATCATCCAAAGTCAGGATGGTTACAATTCTCAGGTGGGCGAACGTGGTGTCAAGTTATCTGGAGGGCAGAGACAACGGATTGCGATCGCACGGGTAATCCTCAAAGATGCGCCGATTCTGATTTTAGATGAAGCCACCTCCAGCCTCGATTCAATCACTGAAAAAGCGATCCAGGATACCCTTGACTTAGCAATGAATCAGAAAACGGTGATCGTCGTAGCTCATCGATTATCTACCATCGTCCATCTAGACCGGATTTTGGTGTTCGACAAAGGTCGCATTATTGAAGATGGTTCCCACGCTAAACTGCTGGCACTGGGCGGCGCTTACCACAGGTTATGGAAAATGCAAGCAGGTGGATTTCTGCCGGAAAATCTCGGTGAGGAACGCATACGCGAGGTTCGCACTGGCACAGATAACGTCGAAGAGGGAATAATCGCTTGACATTTGCCGCTATTCTCTACATCCTCAAAATCGGCTTGAATGTCTATTGTTAAGTATACCGATGCAGGTGACGGGGGAACTATTACCGGGAAATAAAATACAGATGCGATCGCACTTCACTTGTAATCAACCACAGGCGATAGCGAAGCGCTGACTTGTCAATTCGCATATCATCAAGGATGCGATCGCAAAAAGCTAAGATAAAAAAGTCAAACCCTAAATTTAATGCCCAATGCCCCAAGCGGCGGGGCGGCTATCCCTCTCCACACATAATGGGATGGAGTTTCCCGCTGCTTTCAATAAACATATATTTGCAATAAAAGAGGTCTAAAAATGAAAAGTGAACAGGAACGCGAACAATTAATTAAAGAAATTAATATCCTGTTAAGTCAAGCTTATGATAGTACTTTAGATGAGATTTACGCACTACTTCAAAAAATCGAAGCAGAAGAAGAGGAAGAAGATTTAAAAGTCTACGACAAAGCAAAACAAGAAGCTAATATTGATAATTCATTGTCATGGGAAGAAGCTAAAAAAGAACTAAAAGCAGGAATCAAAAAGGAAGTTGCGTGAGTTATAAGTGGTGAATGTTGTGGAAGTCGGACATCGTAGAAATATTTATAAAGATGAAAATTGAGAAGCAAGAAAAACTTAGAGCGATCGCACCTCCACAAAACTCAATCGCACCTCCCTATAAACCCAAAACGCGTAGACGCAACGCGGCTTGTCGTTAAACATCGCACCTCCACAAACCCCAAACGCGATTACCCTTGAGCATACAATATAGAAAAGCAAGTTATCTGTAATCTCTATGGAAAAGCTAAATATTAAAGAAGAAGCTCGAAAGCTAATTGATAAACTACCTGCTAACTCAACATGGGATGACCTCATGTATGAGATTGATGTTAGGCAAGTTGTGGAAGCTGGACTTGCTGAGAGTCAAGCTGGTAAAGTAATTTCTGCACAGGAAGTTAGGGCAAAATTTGGACTACCAGAGTGTGTTAAGAAAAATTAAATAGACTCAAACCCTCTTCTCTCTTGCCTCCTGCCTTCTGCCTCCTGCCTCATCCCCAGCTAAATAAGAATCAAGATTGCTAGCAAAATCCTCTGGAGCATTTATCTTGATTTGTTTCAATTTTGACATGAAACTCGGTTTTTTCAGATGTTGTTTAGATTGGGCAAAATCTTGGATTAAAAGATATAGTTCATCTAGATATTCTTCATTAAGGCTATCAATTTCAGCGTGAATTTTGTCTTTTGCAGTTATTTCTGCCTTTCCTGTAAATACCATACTCATTGTAACTTTTAAGATAACGGGAGAGCGATCGCCCTTACCCACAAAACCCAAAATGCGATCGATTACTCCTCACTATTGATTATTGTCTCCTTCAATTCCTCCACTGTTGTCCCTAATATCTTCGCTACTTCCCTCAATAAATTTTCATCCTGGGTAGTTTGATAAAAACGGGCAAGATTACGCAACGAAATACCCAAACCATGCTCGTCATTAAACTCAGTTGTAATTACCAAATCTTGTAGGTAATTGGCTTTTGCTTCCTCTAACTCTCCTAATTCTTCTGCTACTTTCCCAAGCTGATAGTAAATGCTAGCACTGGAATAGCGATCGCCGAATTCGATATATATTTCCAGGGCTTGTTGATAATAAT
>NZ_CAXTTT010000099.1:237-29239 GCF_964247315.1 uncultured Nostoc sp. | reverse complement strand
TGGTGATACCACACAAGTAGAAGGTAAGGGAGGTGACATCAAAATTACTAGCGGGTCGCTTTCTTTAACGAATGGCGCTCAATTAATTTCCAACACCCAAGGTAAAGGGAATGCAGGCAATATAACCATCGATACTGGCGCACTTTCTGTGACTAGTAAATCTTTTTTAGCAGCCAGCGCCAATGGAGAAAGTGGAGATGCTGGAAATATAACCATTGATGCCGGCGATCGCGTATTGTTTGATCAAGGTAGCGCATTCAGCAATGTTGGAGTCTGCTCATTAATTGCCGTTGGCTGCACCCCAAGTAATAACACGATAAAAGGCAATGGAGGCAATATTACGATCGCAGCCCCATCTCTCCAGTTAATCAACGACTCTTTTTTGGCTACTGGAGTGGGCGACGATAATATTTTGGAGAAGAAAGTAGAAGGAAATGCTGGCGACATATCAATCGATCTCAGGGATGGTTTATCTCTAGACCAGAGCTTTATCACGACCAGACTTTTTGCTAATGGAAAGGGCGAAGCGGGAGATATAGATATTCGGGCAGGATTTGTCTTTTCTGATCAATCTTTGATATCTGCTAGCACTCAAGGACAAGGAAATGCTGGCGGGGTTTCTGTACAGACTACGGGTGCAATTTCCCTGGCTGATAGTGACATCTCTACTGCCGTACAAAAAGGGGCAACTGGAGATGCTCAAGGGATTAACATCACAGCGCAATCGCTCTTATTAACAGATGGCGCTCAACTGAATACAGTCACATCAGGAGAAGGAAAAGCTGGTAATATCCTCATCAATACAACAGATAAAGTTAGTTTATCTGGGACTAATACAACAGTGGCTCCCAGCGACCTTTTTCAAAACAATATTCCACCCAGGTACAATTCTCCTCCACAGTTCGTAGATGCAGTATCGAGCGGTATATTTACCAACACCAATTCCTCTGGAGTTGGCGGCAATATAACAGTGAATACAAATACATTTAGTATTTCCAAGGGCGCAGTTGTAGATGCCCGAACTACAGCCAGTGGAACAGGGGGAGCAATTAATATCAATACGAATACAATTGATGCAACGTCGGGTGGACAACTGACTGCGATCACATCTGGTAGTGGGCGTGCGGGTAGCATCACTCTTAATGCCACTGACAGTGTGACAATAACAGACAGCGATCCAACTTACTTGGCTCGACTTGCTCAATTCGGCGCTGACAATATCGATATATATGGCAAACCGAAAGTAGGCAATCAAGGTGCAGCCAGTGGACTAACTGTGAGCAGTGTTGGTTCGGGAAGTGCAGGTGATCTCACAGTACAGGCTAACTCTATCCGTCTTGACAACGGCGCAAAAATAAGCTCTGACACGGGCAGCATCAACACCGATCCCAATCAACCACAGGCAACTATCACCCTGCAAGTGAAAGATTTATTATTACTAGGCCGTGGCAGCAATATCACGACTAACGCCAAAGGAGAAAATGTCATCGGTGGCAACATCAATATCAATGCCGATGTCCTGGCTGCTTTTGAAAATAGCGATATTACTGCCAACTCTGATGACTTTCGTGGCGGTAATGTCAGAATCAATACTAAAGGGATCTTTGGCATTCAGTTTCGGGATATAGCTTCCCCAAACACAAATGACATCACCGCTACCGGAGCAACTCGCGAGTTAAGCGGTAATGTGCAAATCACTACACCTGATGTAGACCCCACTCGCGGCTTAGTCGAACTCCCAATTAATCTAGTTGATGCTTCTAGGCAAATTTCTAATGCCTGCACACCTGGAACTCGGCAATTCCAAAATACATTTGTGGCAACAGGACGCGGCGGACTACCCATGAGTCCCACTGAACCATTACAAGATTCAAGTACTGTGTCTGGGTGGGTGAAATTAAGACCAAAATCAGAAAACTTAGCAAACACAATGACTCAGCCAAAATCAACAGCAGTTTCAACTACTCCCATTACTGCTACAACGACCATTGTGGAAGCTTCTGGCTGGGTAATCGATCGCAAGGGAAATATAGAACTAGTAGCACAAGTTCCTCAACTCAACCCTCACAGCCCTTGGCAAACACCTGCTTCCTGTCCTGTATCTCAGGGAGGTGTGAAATATGGCAAAACTTCAGGTGTCAAAGCGAGTCGTTAGATTTGCGGTAACTCCCGTAGTCCTATTTACTCTTGCTGTTTTCCTGACTATTATCCCTAGCACATTTGCTAAACAACAAAAGACAAATTCACCAACCGGGTTTCACATTCAAATCAATAAACCCCCAGCCACAACCCCACAGCAACTTCTTGAGCAAGGAGAAGCACTTTATCAAACTGGGCGCTTTACTGAAGCCGTAATTATTTTACAACAAGCTGTGCGTACCTATCATCGAGAAAACAATAACCTCGCACAAGCCGCAGCGCTGACTAACCTCTCTCTTGTATACCAAAAACTCGGCTCGTGGAAAGAAGCTTATGCAACTATTGACAATAGCTTAAATTTACTTGGCTGGGATGAGATAAATCAAAAGTTAAATGTCAACAAGCCAAAATCTGAATTGTTAGAAATTCTTGCACAAACTCTAAATATTCAGGGTGAATTGCAACTAGCACAGGGACAAACTGATGCATCTATAAAAACATCACAACAAGCAGAGCAAATCTGGAAGAAATTAGGTGATACTGCTGGAGTAACGCGCAGCCGGATTAACCAAGCACAAGCCCTACGAGTTGATGGTTTTTACCGCCGTAGCTTGGATATATTGGAGGAAGTATCCAAACAGTTACAAGCTCAACCTGACTCCCTTGTAAAAGTAATAGCTTTGCGATCGCTTGGCAATGTCTTACAACAATTAGGCGAACTAGAGTCATCCCAGAAAAACTTACAACAAAGCTTAGAAATCGCTCAAAGTCTGCAACTGCCTCTAGAAATTAGTTTGACAGAATTTAGTCTTGGTAATACTGCTAGGTCGTTAAATAACATTAAAGATGCGATCGCTCATTATGAAAATGCTGCCAAAATTGCACCAAACCCTCTGGCTAAAGTTCAAGCCCTGATTAATCAGCTGAGTTTGCTGGTTGAAAACAAACGCATCACCGAAGCAAAGTCATTAATACCCACAATCCAATCTCAAGTCCCGAATCTACCTACCAATCAAGCTGGTATTTATGCACGGATCAATTTTGCTCAGACTCTAACCACAATTGGTAACAAAAAAGACATTGCAGAGATTCTGGCAACTAGCGTTCACCAAGCTAAAATAATCGGTGATGAACGTGCCGAATCTTATGCACTGGGCAGCTTGGGAGAAGTTTACGAACATAACTTTCAATGGCAAGAAGCACAGGATTTGACACAGCAAGCCTTATTTCTAGCTGAAAAAATTGATGCCTCAGATATAGCTTATCGCCTTGAGTGGCAGTTAGGACGCTTACTCAAAGCACAGGGAAATATGCCAGCCGCCATATCTGCTTATGATACTGCTGTAACAACTCTTCAGTCTCTTCGCAGCGATTTAGTTGCAGTTAATCGAGACGTGCAGTTCAATTTTCGCGATCGCATAGAACCTCTTTATCGACAGTCTGTAGAGTTGCTTTTACAAGAGAAAGGACAAGGAAAACCAGATTTAGATAAAGCACGTCAGCGAATGGAAGCCTTGCAAGTTGCAGAACTCGATAATTTTTTCCGAGAAGCTTGCTTGAGCAACCAATTTGTAGTATTGGACAAAGTAATAGACCGCGACAACCCGAATACTGCTATTTTATACCCGATTATTCTAGATAATTATTTAGAAATTATTATCAAACTTTCCAATCAAACATTGATGCATAAAACTTCTAAAGTCAAACGTCAGCAAGTAGAGCAAGTTATTACAAAAATACGAGATACAATAGTCGAACCTGATGCTAATCTGCAATTTAAAGCAGTTTCTCAACAGCTTTATAACTGGTTAATTAAACCAGTTGAAACAGACCTTAAAAATGGTAAAGTTAATACTCTAGTCTTTATTCCAGATGGGTTGCTGCGAAATATACCGATGTCTGCATTGTATGATGGCAAAGAGTATTTAGTGCAAAAATACTCTGTAGCTATTAGCCCCGGACTGCAACTATTTACTCCCAAACCTTTAGCACACAAAAAATTGAATGCTTTGGTTGGAGGACTATCACAACCACCCAAAAATGAAAAGTTTGCACCACTTCCCAACGTTAAGGTTGAACTGGAATTAATTCAGGAATCAGGCGTATCGACAACTACATTATTGGATAAAAATTTTACCAGTACGACTTTAAGAAAAACCATCAACGCTCAACCTTTTAGAGTTGTTCACTTGGCAACTCACGGGCAATTTAGCTCTAAAGCAAAAGACACTTTTATCCTAGCAGCTGATGGACGCATCAATGTGAGTGAATTAAATAGTTTGCTTAAAAGTAGAGAGCAAAAACTAACAGAACCAGTTGAATTACTTGTTTTGAGTGCTTGCGAAACAGCAGCAGGAGATAACCGAGCTGCATTGGGATTAGCAGGAGTTGCCCTGCGTGCTGGTGCGCGGAGTACTTTAGCCTCACTATGGCAAATTGGTGATAACTCTACAGCTTTATTTATTGAGGAATTTTATCGCCAGTTAGTGAGTGGTAAAACTACGGCAGAAGCTTTACACTTTGCTCAATTAAAATTACTTGAAACTCCTGAATATAACCGTCCGATGTACTGGGCGCCCTACGTTTTAGTTGGTAATTGGTTGTAGAAATATAGGCTTATAGATACTTTACTGGATATAAAATTATTAGGGGGTTGGTAATTTTATTAGGGGCATCGTAGCAATATTATCCAAATTAATTGATTGCAATAAACTTTGCCAATCTTTTTGAAGAGATGCATTATTATAATTAGAAATGCGTAGTTGTGTTAGCATATTTAAAGCATCAAACCAAATCCCTTTTTCAGCATAGATTATAGTTTTTTGTCGAGGCTCATTTGCGGCTTTTAATTGTTGTATAACACGAGCGTCTAAATTGATTCTTTTAATGTCCCCTTCTACATATACAGGAATGCTTGCTGTCTCTTGGTTACAACGTACTTTTAAATACCAGTGATATGTTTTATCTATTTCTAATGAAGCAGTATTAGGGAGAGAAATACCAATGATACTTGGCTTTGAAGGTAGGGCGATCGCATTTCTATAAACATCATTTTCGGCGCTATCCTGTAAGCTAAATTCAGCGCTTGAGTTAGACAAATCCTTAGTATAGGGAATGTAAAACCAAAATGTAGGTCGTTCTAAAGTGGTTAGTCCCTCTACAGTCCCGATAATTGGTTTGTTTGTCTGTTTGCTAACCTTTTGTTCCTCCTGAAATGGTACTAAGGCAGTGAGCGGGATTGAAACCGCAGGGCAATTATCTCGACTACCCATTCCTGTTCTACGCCCAGATACAGGACTTAATGGAGCAGGTGCTTTTGGCAAAATAAAAACTGGTCGAGAAGTAGGTTCTTGAGGTGAAGCAGGTGTTTTAACTGGTTGTGCAGGCTGTTTATTAGTAACTGGTTGTTTATTTTGATCTGTTACTTGTGCTGGATATTGGGTAATGCTGCTCAAAATCAGAGCAGTTGTTAAGATCCATTTCATTGACTTAACAGGTACGATTTTTGCTTGTTGCTATCGTCATCATAAAGGTTAACGTCGCATTTGGTTAAATTGATTGTCATTATTTTTGTATGCGATCGCATTTTATTTGAATTGAAGCTGGGACGGCAAGCTTCAGCTTACAAAACAGCACAGAAAGCACTTAATCGATTTATTCAAGAAACAAAACTTTTGGTTGACAGTTTCTGATTGGTGCTAAAACTAATGCTTATTAGGGCTGGTTTGAGTAGTGCGTTGAATCCTCAACCAGCCTTATCAAAATTCCTCTGCTGTTAACTACCAGCTACCGTAAATCCCTGTTTTTCAAACACAGTTTTGGCTTCATTGCCCGATAAAAATTGTACAAAATCCTTAGCGGCATCGACATTTTTACTGCTTTTGAGAACCGCAATCGGATAGACGACGGGAGAATGGGTTTTTTCAGATGCAGTTGCTACAATTTTGACTTTTGGCGTACTTTTGGCATCTGAAAGGTAGACGACTCCAGCATCAGCATTACCTGATTCTACGTAATTGAGAGCTTGACGAACGTCTTTGGCATAGACGGCTTTGCTTTTAACGGCGTCAATTATTTTTAATGAAGTTAAGATTTGTTGAGCATATTGTCCAGCAGGGACACTTTTAGGTTCGCCTAGAGCAATTTTCTTAATACGTGGTGAAGTTAAGTCTTTGAAATCAGCCACAGCTGTAGAATTTTGGGGTACTATCAACACCACTTGATTTTTCAGCAAGTTTTTGCGAGTCCCATCAATTAACAAACCTTTTTGCTGTAAAGCATCTATCTGTTTAGTTGCAGCTGAGATAAAAACGTCAACTCCTGCACCCTGTTCAATCTGTTGTTGCAAAGCGCCCGATGAGCCAAAGTTGTAGGCCAATGTAATGTTTGGCTTTTCTTTGCTGTAGAGAGGTTTGATTTCGTCCATTGCATCTTTGAGGCTAGCAGCTGCTGATATCGTCAAATTTGCTGTTTGGGCTGCTGGACTAGTAGTTGAGGATGAATTAGGTGTAGTTGTTTGACTACAGCCGACGATTAGTAAAAACGAGATAAATACCCAACTGACAAAAGTCAGGATTCGTTTGTTATTCATTTGCAGTCTCTCAAGCGTTTTTTCTTAATTAATTCATAATTTACCAATCTAGGGGACTAGTAACCAAAAAAACTGGTAAAAAATCACAGATTACTACTTAGGACTAACTGTTACCAACAACTGCTGCCGATACCCACTAATTTTTTACCAAATGTATTAGTAATAAAACTGAAGTATTTAGTAGTTTGTCATACATAATTTATTTTTTAGTACCAAGATTAATAAACAAAATGATATCAACTTTTGTCCCGCCTTTTAGCCAATTTTAAAAAACTAAAAGGAATTCCTAAGCGTTGAGCTATACGCTGCACTTGTCTTAAGGTTTTGTGGGAACGAATTTGCTGCTTACCTTTGTTGTTGTGATGTCTGCGGTCTTTCATTTATCTGTTTGCCTTTTTTGTATAAAAAATTTCACAAGCCTGTCTATGCAGTAACTATGAGATGATGTCTATCCACTGAAGTTTTTAACCTTTACCTTAGCACTAGCATTTTCGTCACTACCAAATTGAGTTTATTTTTGTTGCCAAAATTAATGTTACAAAATGAAGTAGTACCAAGAATGTCTTTTGCATGTGTCAGATAACAGTCAGAAAAATGGTTGGATTAACTACAACTACTTTATAGTAATTTTATTACCAAATAAATTGGTTTAAAAAGATATAAATACCAAATTATTTGTGTATATTTTATATATGAATAGATAGTAAAAAATTATATATTTTCTGTCAGTAGCGATACAGATTAATTTAATTAGTTGTTATTATCTATGTGTAAACAAAAAGACACTAGGAATCATAAAATGCAAGTTAGCGCTCGTAATGCTCTCAAAGGAACTGTAAAAAACGTCGTTGTTGGCTCTGTAAATACTGAAGTAACAATAGAAGTAGCATCAGGGGTAGAGGTGACTGCAATTATTACCAAATCATCAGCAGAAAATCTCAAACTTACTGAAGGTAAAGAAGTTCACGCCATAATTAAATCATCAGATGTAATAATTGCCGTAGACTAGAGTAATTGTTGAGATTTTATTAAGGTGGGCTATCAAACTGCTCTCTAGAACGCGAGCGCATAGATAAGTTGTTGGTACAACTGTTCCATCAATAATATGTTGTAGATAAGCTAAACTAAAGCTATTTGGTGTATTAGCCACACCACCAAATGTCCACATAGGATTGCGATCGCACGCTTTTGATGTCCAAACATCGGGATAAACTGCTGTACTGGTGATTGTTCCAAGTATTCTTTGAGAATCGCCAAGTCGATCGTGCACTATGAAGAAGGAGAAATCCCAACCTAAAGGCAGCAGTTATAGATTCCGTACATGATTCCTGCATTAGCCATTGCTGTATATCCCACCATAAAGTAGTAATACTTCAAAGGCCCCACGCTTTGCTGTGGGGCTTATTTCATTTGGCATTCAACCCAGGACAAAGAGTATTGCACATAGTTCCTTTAATGATGTCTAAAATAAGTACCAACTTTACAGGTACTAAATCAAAAAATGTATAGACAACTACAATACTTGCTACCAACTAGGTGGTAGATTTTACGACTGATAAAGAGGTAAAAAGTGATGAACTTAACACCCACTGAGTTAGAACGCTATCACCGCCAAATGATGCTTCCCAATTTTGGAGAAGCAGGACAAAAGCGCTTGAAGTCTGCAACGGTTTTGGTTACAGGTGTAGGGGGATTAGGCGGTACATCAGCGCTTTATTTAGCAGTAGCGGGTGTTGGGCGGCTAATCCTAGTTCGGGGTGGTGATTTACGGCTAGATGATCTGAATCGTCAGGTTCTGATGACAAATGATTGGGTAGGTAAGCCAAGAGTACTCAAAGCCAAAGAAACTCTGCAAGCTATTAATCCTGATATTCAGGTGGAAGCAATTCATGATTACGTTACAAAAGAGAATGTAGATTCTTTAGTGCAATCTGCTGATATAGCTGTTGATTGCGCCCACAATTTCACAGAGCGGAACTTGCTCAATGAGGCTTGCGTGCGTTGGCAAAAACCAATGGTGGAAGCTGCAATGGACGGAATGGAAGCTTACCTGACAACGATTATTCCTGGTGTAACTCCTTGTCTATCATGCTTGTTCCCAGAAAAGCCTGATTGGAATCAGCGTGGGTTCTCGGTTCTCGGTGCTGTTTCTGGGACACTAGCTTGTCTTAGTGCGTTAGAGGTAATAAAGCTGATTACTAAGTTTAGTCAACCCCTATTGTCACAACTGCTGACAATCGACTTGATGCGAATGGAATTTGCCAAACGACATTCTTATCGCGATCCTTCATGTCTGGTATGTGGTAATAGTTCTTGTTCGGAAAATTCGTAAACAACATCTTTATAAATAACCGAATCTACTCGATGAGTCAAATCTCTGTTATTTTGACTCTTTAAATACTTCATAGTAGCTTACCATTACAATGACATTAATACTCCCGTATCCAGATTACGTAAAACTATTATACCAAGCAGAAATAATTCAAAATAATGATAGTTCAGATAATTTTGATATCGCCAGAAAGTATCAATTTGGGCAAGGGGATTGGCGACAGATTCAGCTACGAGATAGCATATCTTTAGAAATTTCCAATTATCAGCAGCCAAAATCATTCATTTTAAAACTTCATGAGCGAAAGCATCCATTAGAATTTCGATTCCTTATTTTGTTAGAGAGTGAATTTAAAAATCTTGAGTTCAAGACAGGAGAATACTTTTTAAGTGGCAGTGGTATGGCATCTGAGTGCGCTGTATTAGAACCATCAGCGCGGGTAGTAGAAGTAGCTATTCACCTACATCCAAATGTGTTTCATAGCTTTGCAGAAAATACATCTGGTAAACTCCCAAAAGAATTACAACATCTAATTAGACGTTGGGATCAACCAACTTATGAACGCTATGGAACTCAAACTCCTGCAATGCAAATAGCAGTACAGCAAATCCTTCAATGTCCATACCAAGGCTTTACTAAACAAATTTATCTTGAAGGTAAGGTTTGGGAACTGGTAGCAATGCTAGTCGAGCAAGAAGTACAAATCAACCAAGGTTGCTTCCAGATTAATAAACTCAAGCCATCAGATATTGACCGTATTTACAATGTTAAGGAAATTTTGTTGAAACATTTAGACAACCCACCATCTCTTATGGAATTAGCACGACAAGTAGGTTTAAATGATTGCACAATGAAGCAAGGCTTTAAGCAGGTTTTTGGGACTACGGTGTTTGGCTATCTGCATCACTGCCGAATGGAACTAGCTTATAAGCTACTTATTGAAAGAAATATGAATATCACAGAAGTAGCCAGAACAGTAGGTTATGCTAGCTTACCTTCATTTAGTAATGCTTTTCGTAAGAAGTTTGGGGTAAGTCCTAAGTCCTGTCACAGATAAAAATTCCGGATGGAATAAAAAAAATTCCGGCTCGAATAAGACGCAAACACTGAAAAGTTATATATTTTTACAATAATTAGGTTGGTATAAATATATTTTTTCACCAACTTAGTTAGTAGTAGTTGAGAGCTATGGACTGTAAGGAAAATTATACTTAATTCTCAATTTAAATACTTATTAGTACCGAAGTGGTGTGTGTAAAAATGTTTATCAGACTACCATATCCTGCTGTTTGCTGGTTAATATCTGTTGTTTGTCTAACTTCAGCTAATCCAGCATATTCTGAACAACCGTTAGTCAAAAAAACTTTAGTACGCTCAGGTGAAGTTTTCAAAGAAATTCAAACATTGAATCAGCTACAGTTTCCTAAAACTAATGCTTCATATTTATGGAGAGTACCTAGAGAGCAGAACAAATCTCTCGAACTTAGTCAAGCAACCACAGATGTAGTATTAGTTACGGATGTGAAGGTTAACTCTACTAATAAAGGGATAGAGTTAATTTTAGTCACAGCTAATTCTCTTAAATTACAAGTTTTACCGAAAAGTGAGGGTAATTCCTACATTGCAGATATCCCTAATGCCAAGTTGCAACTAAGAAGTGGGGATTTTAGACAATCAAAGCCAGTAGCCGGAATTGCATTAATTACAGTTGCAAATTTAGATGCGAACACCTTGCGAGTAACGGTGACTGGGGAAATGAGTGCGCCTGCGGTGGAGTTGTTTGATAGTACAAAAGAAGGTTTAGTTTTTGGAGTGACCCCTAGTACTTCTACTGCTCAACAGCCAACAAAAACGCCAGAACAGCAGCCAGGGTTGCAGACACAACCAACTCAACCATCAGCTAGTGGTAATGAACCGATTGAGTTAGTGGTGACAGGCGAGCAGGATGGATACCGTGTACCAAATGCCTCTACTGCCACCAAAACCGATACACCCCTGCGTGACATTCCTGCCTCAATTCAAATAGTGCCCCGACAGGTGTTACAAGACCAAAAAGCAGTGCGGCTACAGGATGCACTGCAAAACGTCAGCGGCGTGACACAAGCAGGCAACTACGGGGGTACAGGAGCTGCTCGCTATATCATTCGTGGTTTTGAGCAGGATGGAAATTTTAGAAATGGATTCCGCGATGCCGATTTTTTCACATTATCAGAAATAGCAAACTTGGAACAGGTAGATGTACTCAAGGGACCAGCCTCAGTGCTTTTCGGTGAAGCTGAACCGGGTGGGATTATTAACCTTGTTACGAAGCAGCCGCTGAGTGAACCTTATTACGCTGCTGACTTCACCGCAGGAAGCTACGGTTTTTATCGTCCCACATTCGATATCTCTGGTCCACTGAATGCAGACAAAACTCTGTTATATCGCTTGAATATTGCTTACCAAAACTCCGGGAGTTTTCGTGACTTTGTTGACACCGAACGTATCTTCATCGCACCATCTCTAACCTGGAAAATCGGCACTAAGACAACATTAAACCTTGATTTTGAGTATTTAAACAATAATACCCAATTTGATCGAGGCATCGTCGCTATTGGTAACAGACCTGCCCCAATTCCGATTAGTCGCTTCTTAGGGGTTCCAGGAGAAAATGATTCAAAAACCACAGCTTACAGAGCTGGCTACAGATTAGAACATCAGTTTAGTAAAAATTGGCAGCTTCGCAATGCCCTTTCCATTACTATAAACAAGGTAAATGATTTCCGGGCAGAGCCAGGGGACTTGATCGACGATCGGTTTTTGGATAGGAATTTTACAAATGGTAAATTTGAAACTGACAACTACAGTCTCCAAACAGAGGTCATAGGAAAGTTTGCAACCGGGTCAATTATCCACCAACCGCTTTTGGGAATAGAGCTAAACCGAAGCGAAGGTCCGCTGATTTTTAGCAGAGGTATTTTGTCACCTATCGATATTTTTAGTCCGGTGAATAACAGCGTTATCCCTACCAATCCTTTAATAACTTTTGTTAATAGACAAATTCGCACTGATAGATTAGGAATTTACCTGCAAGATCAGATTACCCTACTGGATAATTTGAAGCTGCTAGTCGGAGGGCGTTTCGATTTTACTGAGCAGAAAAATGACAATTTACTTGCCTCAACTAGCATCAGTCAATCTGACCAAGCCTTTAGCCCTCGGGTTGGTCTTGTCTACCAGCCGATACCGCCAATTTCTCTCTACGCTAGCTACAGCAGTTCTTTTGTTCCAGTCATCGGTAATGCAGCCGACGATTCTGTTTTTGAACCTGAGCGAGGTACACAATACGAGGTAGGTGTCAAAGCCGATTTGAGTGACAGACTGTCTGCAACCCTAGCTGCTTACCAAATTACAAAAACTAACGTCCTGACCACCGATCCCAATCCCAACAATCTTGATTTTTTCATTCAAGTCGGAGAGCAACGTAGTCGGGGCGTTGAGCTAGATATCGCTGGCGAAATCCTGACCGGTTGGAAAATTATTGCCTCTTACGCTTATACCGATGCCCAAATCACCAAAGACAATGAATATGCAGTTGGGAATTTGTTGGAAAGCGTTGCTAAGAATACTGTTAGTCTGTGGACAACCTATGAAATCCAACGTGGGAGTTTACAAGGTTTGGGATTTGGATTGGGACTGTATTATGTGGGCGATAGACAGGGCGATTTAGATAACAGTTTTGTGTTGCCCAGCTACTTCCGCACGGATGCAGCACTTTATTACAAACGCAATAACTGGAAGGCTGCAATCAATATCAAGAATCTTTTTGATGAGAGATATTACGAAAGTAGCCAGGGAAGAGATACTATCTATCCCGGTGCGCCGTTAACGGTCTTGGGCACAATTTCGTGGGAGTTTTAGCATTGGTGTCAAGTTAAGAAAAATAGAGTCTTGTCAAGTGGGTAAAACTCAATGGTTAAAATCAACCCGGTTGGAATGTGATTAGCTTTTACGGTTATACAGACGCACGCATTAGCAAAGACAATGATATTCCAGTCGGGAATCGAGTAGAAGGAGTACCAGCTCATGTCGCTAGTTTGTGGACAACTTACACCTTTGGTACTGGCTCTCTCAAAGGTTTTGGAGGTGGAATTGGCTTTAACTACGTTGGAGATAATAAGCCAGATAGTTTAGATACATATACGATCCCAAGCTACTTTCTTACCGATGCAGCTCTGTACTATCGTCAGAATAACTTTAGCATTGGACTCAACTTGAATAACATATTTAATGTTCGATATTATGAAGCAAGCTTTGACTATCTCCAAAGAATTATTCCTGGTCGTCCGTATACAGCACAGTTGACAGTAAAGTGGGAATTTTAATGAGAACAACTCATTGGTTAACCAAGTGTTTTGTCATATCCCTGCCCCTTTTAGGATTGCTTGCTGTGGTAGTGTGGCTAAACAGTTATTTCTTTTTTAATTACCCAAAAGTTAGCGATTCTAAGAGTGTTTCTTCTTTAAGTCAGGTTCGAGTAGTTCAGCACTTTATGGGTAAGACAATAGTTCCGGCTCATCCTCAACGAGTTGTTGTGCTTAGTGGTCGTTGTTTAGAAAATGCTTTGGCGTTGGGGATCAAACCTATAGCTGCCTCAAAGTTATTTGTCTCACAATTGCAGCGATTAGTAGGCCCGCTATCAGGTATTGAAGATGTCGATTGGCTCTCTCCTAGTATCGAAAAAGTCTTGTTTCTCAAACCAGACCTAATTCTTGGTATGCATTTTCATCAAGATATTTATCCACTGTTATCACACATTGCACCCACTGTTTTGGCTCCTCCTGGAGCTAGTGGAGCTTGGAAAGAATCTTTTGCTTTCACAGCCAGTGTTCTGGGTAAAACTAAAATAGCCCAGCAGGTAATGGATAATTATTATGCACGTTTGACACAGTTGAAAGCAAAAATGGGCGATCGCCTGAACACAACTTTAGTCTCGGTTGCCGAATTGCGTACTGATGCACTTTGGCTGTGGGCGAAGGCAAGTTTTTCAGGAGTTATTCTTAAAGATGCGGGTGTTGCACGTCCTTACTCTCAAACTTTGGATAGTCAAGCAACCCTAAGTCTAGGGGGTGGCCCTGCTGCATACGCTTTATCAAACGAACTCCTGAGTGAGTTAGATGGGGATATTTTATTTCTAGTATCAGAAGACGTACTGGGCACAAGGGATTTACACCCAACGCTTGAGCAACTGAAAACAGAACCGTTGTGGTCAAAGTTGAAAGTTGTCCAACAGGAAAAAGTTCATGAGGTGGGGTTTTACTGGGTTCAGTTTGGCCCCCTTGCAGCCAATCGGATGATAGACGATTTGGAGCGATATTTAGTTAAACAGCAATAAACTATTTGAAAGTTTTTTAGGAGGGATTATGTTGAACTTGAGTGCAATTAGTAATGCAACTATGCAGTCAATTCCTTATAAATGGATTGTATTTGAAAACTTGCTTGACACTTCAGTCCAATCTGAACTAGCAAATAGTTTTCCGACTACAAACTATAAAGAATATCATGCTAGAGAGTTTGAGCCAGATGGATACCCGGAATATACATATGATGACTACAGGTTTTTTGCACGCTGCATTCTGGATGAAAGTAAGTACAAAGGTTTACAAGATATCAAGGATCTGAGTCTTAGTTGGCAAAAATTGATTGAACAACTTCTCACTCCTGATTATCGAGAGGCGATGGAGCATCTTACTAATTTGGATTTGAAAAACCATTCACTAACAATTTATTTAACACGACATGATTTAGGATTCTGGAACCGTCCTCATACAGATATCCCGCGTAAACATGTAACTCAACTTTTCTATTTCAATGAGGGATGGAATCCAGAGTGGGGAGGATATTTTCAAGTTCTTAAAGATAATCAGACTACTTCTGTAATTCAAGAAGTTCCACCCTTGCCGCAGTATTCAGTTGCTATTGTACGTTGCGATCGCTCTTGGCACATGGTTTCCCCTATTTCCTTGAGTGCAACTCAACACCGTTTGCATCTACAGACTTGCTTTTGGCTGCCAGAGTCTTAGGTTTTTGTTTAGCAAATTCTGAGAGGAATTTTGCTCAAAATACTAATACCTAACTAATTTAACCATGAATTATTATATTTAATATACCAAGAGCAATGCCTGCGGCGGGCTACGCCAACGCCTCTGTCCTTGGCCTTTTTCAGTAGCCTATTTTCTCTTCAATTGATGATTAACAAAGGTCTACTCTAATATTTTGCAATTGTAAAGCTAATCCTTTTGGCGATACCTGCGGCGGGCATTCGTGCCGCGTCTTGTAGAGAAGCCAACGCATCAAAGCATTTTTGGGTTATAGTCACTGGAATGTGCCTGATATCACTGCTATCTCTACTAATGCATATATTAGATCGTCTGCGAAGGTTTGCAGCTTTAAGGAATAAGGTATAGAGATGAATATACCAGTATAGTTGGTAACATTTTATTAAACTGTTCAATTGATTACATTTATCGCTGGCAGTACGTGATAGTTTTAAGGGTATTTTCTAATACAATAACACCTAAAAAACTATTTAGTATCTGTAAGTGAAAACTTTTAATTTTCAAAAGGTTTTAGCATTTTTTCTGCACTTCTATTTCAATAATAAATTAGATAGCAATTTTGGATGTGCATTGTATTTCTTATTGAAAATCTCGTTAGATAACTGATGACATTAATCCTCTCATTATCCGATTATTGGAAACTATTTCATGAAGAATATCCAATTGGGCAAAATAGCGATTCCGAGAATTTTGACCTGACCCGCAAACTTCAAATTCTATATGGTGAAGGGTATCACCGAGAAATTCACCTACGAGATGATGTATTTTTAAGCATCTACAACTATCAATCACAGAAATCAGTAATTGTAGAATCTCCTGTTCGAGGACACATGATAGAGTTTCAATTTTTACCTTTAGTAGGTTTTCAAGCTCAAAATAGCAGCAGAACAGGACAATACTTTTTGAGCGGTAGTGGTATGGCTCTTAAGTCTACTAATTTCTATAATGAATTTTTTGGGTTAGTAGAAGTCGGGGTTCATATAAAACCAGAAGTTTTTTACTCATTTGTAGCAGATATCTCTGAAGAAATTCCGCCGGAGTTAAAACATTTATTTAGACATTCAGATCAACTCACTTATGAGCGTTATGGTATCCAAATTCCAGCAATGCAATTAGCAGTGCAGCAAATTATTCAATGTCCCTACCAAGGCATGACTAAGCGAATATATTTTGAGAGCAAGGTTTGGGAATTAGCAGCATTAATGATAGACCAAGAGGTACAAATTAACCAAGGCAAATTAAAGATGAATGCAATCAAACCTTCAGAGGTTGACTGCATTTATGATGCCAAAGAAATTTTGTTACAACACTTACATAATCCACCTTCGCTCATCCAGTTATCACGGCAAGTGGGATTAAACGATCGCAAACTTAAACAAAGATTTAAGCAAGTTTTTGGCACTACAGTCTTTGGCTACCTACATAACCACCGCATGGAACTAGCTCAAAAGCTACTGATTGAAAGAAATCTGAATGTAACAGAAGTAGCCAGAACAGTAGGTTACGCTAGTTTACCTTCATTTAGCTATGCTTTTTATAAAAAGTTTGGGGTAAATCCCAAGTCCTATCAGACAGAAAAAGTCCGTCTCGAATAAAAAAAAGTCCGTCTGGAAGAAAATGCGATCGCTCTGGGTGTTGTATTCTCTAGCAATAACCAAAGTTGGTATAAACAATTTTTTTACCAACTCGTTTAGTTAGTAATAATAGCTACTACGGTTTTCTACATTGAGTTTGTTTTAACTAGTGCGTTATTTATGCAAACAAGCCATTAACAGTGTTTTTACTGGCTTATAGATAGTGCAATAAATTTTACTCTATTTTTTTATTTGGTGTGTTGGTCGGGAGTGTATAAAAAATGCGTTTTAATCTTTTATTTACTATCAGTAGCTTGTTAATAACAGTTTTTTCTATGACTGTAGCTGATGCTGAACAGCTATTCTCTGAGAACTCTAATGCAAATTCAGGTGAAGTCAAGAGTAAAATTCACTCATTGAGTGAGATGCAGGCTCAGAAAACGAGTGCAACGTATTTGTTGAGGACACCCAGAAATCAGAACAAAGTTCCTCAATTAAGTCAGGTAACATCAGATGTGGTGTCAGTGACAGATGTGAAGGTGAATACTACCAACAAAGGGATAGAGTTAATTTTAATCACAGCTAATTCTGTAAAATTACAAGTTTCACCGAAAACAGAAGGGAATTCATACATTGCAGATATCCCTAATGCTAAGTTACAGCTTGCAAGTGGAGATTTTCGACAAGAGAAGCCTTACTCTGGAATTGCACTAATTACAGTGACAATTGTAGATGCAAATACTTTGCGGGTGACGGTAGTAGGAGAAACAAGTACACCTGTTGTAGAGTTATTTGATAGTCAGACTGAGGGGTTGGTGTTTGGGGTAAGTGCGACACCATCAACTGCACAGCAGCCAACAATAACACCAGAGCAAAAACCTCCTACTGAGGAGAAGCAACCACCAATTGAGTTAGAGGTGACTGCACCACCAGACACGTATCGAGTTCCAAATACAAGTATTGGCACAAAAACCGATACGCCACTGCGCGATATTCCCCAATCAATTCAGGTGATCCCTCGGCAAGTTTGGCAAGATCAAGGCTCAGATAACCTTGGGGATGTACTGAGAAATGCAGGTGTCGCACCACCAGCCCGTTTTCCTGGTCGTTTTGCTGATGAGTTTACCATTCGAGGTTTTTCAAACAGCTTTACTAATGTCTTTATCAATGGTTTAAGGCAAAGTTCAACTTTTTCAATTATTGCTCCCACTGACTTAACGAATTTGGAGCGAGTTGAGGTTTTCAAAGGCCCTGCTTCTGTGCTTTATGGTAGGGGTAATCTTAGTGGCTTTGTTAATTTAGTTACCAAACAGCCTCTAGCTGAACCATACTATAATCTTCAGTTCACAGCAGGTAGTTATAGTTATTATCGACCCTCAATCGATCTCTCCGGGCCACTTACCTCTGATAAAAATGTTTTGTATCGCTTGAATGCTTCTTACATAAATTCTGGTAGCTTTATTGATTTTTACAACCAAGAACGCTATCAAATTGCACCAGTTATTACTACACGTCTTGGAAACAATACTAAGCTTACTGTAGAGGGCAGCTATACACAGATTAGGAAACCTCAAGAAATAGGCTTGCCTGCTAAAGGTACTATTTTACCTAATCCGAATGGCGAACTTCCCATTAATAGGTTTTTAGGGGAACCTTCAAATCCATCAGAAGACCGTGCTATAACTCAAGGAAGTTATAGACTAGAGCATCGTTTCAATGAGAACTGGTCTTTGCAAAACGCTTTTCAAATTACTTTATTGAGGCAGAACGTTCCGAGTGTACAACTTCGTGCCTTATTAGCAGATAACCAGACTGCAACACGAACTAGAGTTTTTGATAATATCGACATTCGCAATAATTATATTTCAGACACCAATGTAACTGGTAGGTTTAAGACAGGCAGCATTGAGCATCAAATTCTAGCAGGGTTCGAGTTATCCAGATATATGCAACCGCTTTCAAAGTTTACTAGAGTTACTGCTCCTTCTATTAATATCTTTAATCTAATTTACAATCAGATTGGCGGTGATACTATTGTCTCTCGCTCTAATATTAAAACTAAAATTGATAGTTTGGGTTTTTATGCTCAAGACCAAATATCTTTTCTAGACAACCTCAAGCTTGTTCTAGGTGGACGCTGGGACTTCACCGACTTTAGTCAGACCAATAGACTTACTTCAACTACAACTAATCAAAATGACAGCGTATTTAGTCCTCGTGTAGGCTTAGTTTATCAACTTAGTAAAGCGGTTTCGCTTTATGCTAGTTACAGCCGTTCTTTTGAGCCAGTGGTTGGAACAGCAGCCGATGGTAGTGCTTTTAAACCGCAATATGGGACTCAATATGAAGTAGGCGCTAAAACGGATCTGTTCGATGGCAAACTCTCTGCCACTCTAGCTTTGTATGAATTTACTCTTTCTAATGTCACAACGCCCGACCTCAATAACCAAGGCTTTAATATCCAAATCGGTGAGCAAACAAGTAGAGGTGTAGAGCTGAATTTAGCAGGAGAAATTTTGCCAGGATGGAACGTAATTACTGCTTATTCTTACGCTGATGCTCGAATTACACAAGACAATGACATTCCTGTAGGGAAGTTATTACCTAATCAGCCAGTACATCTTGCTAGTTTCTGGACGACTTACATTATACCTAAAGGAAATTTACAAGGATTAGGATTTGGTTTCGGTTTAACTTATGTAGGAGACCAACAAGTAGATTCATTGAACACTTTAAAACTACCAAGTTACATTCGTACTGATGCAGCCCTTTATTACCGTCACAATAATTTCAATGCTGTACTCAATATTCAAAACCTATTTGACAAGAGATATTTTGAAGCCTCTAACGGCGATACACAGGTTTTTCCTGCTTTTCCGTTGACTGCAAAATTTACACTTGGGTGGCAGTTTTGAATGGTTGTTCTACTCTGGATACATTGTCTCAAACGAATTTGGTTACTAGGATTAGTTACCTTTTTTCTAATCAGCGCTTGCAATGTTGCATACGAGCATTCATCAATTAAGATTAAAGTCAGCACTTCTGTTGGTAATGTTTCACAAGCAAATAGCCGTCTGATTAAACACGCAATGGGTGAAACCTGGATACCTATACATCCTCAGCGAGTAGTTATTCTACATGGTTTTTTGTGGGAAGATGCGATCGCATTAGGACTCAAGCCAGTGGGAGCAGCAGTTCGGGGATGGGCTAGCATAACACCACCACAGATTAGCTTAGAGCAGCAACAAGGCGTTGTGGATGTGGGATATACACCAACCAATATCGAAAAGGTTTTGGCTCTCAAGCCGGACTTGATTTTAGGGACTTTTGATGCTCAGAAAGATATTTACCCATTTTTATCACACATTGCACCAACAGTTATCGTTGAGATCGACATTCACGACTGGAAAGACCATTTTCTAAGAGTAGCTGAGGTGTTAGGTAAGACTAAAGAAGCACAAAAAGTTATAACTGATTATAATTCTCGCTTACAAAATTTTAGAGATGCTATAGGCGATCGCCTCCCTAAAATTCGATTGTCGGTGATTGGTTTTGAAAAAGAAATTTGTTGGCTGTTCAATCAGCAAAAGAATAGCTTTTCATATAGAATTTTGTCAGAAGCAGGTTTAATTCATACAACTTCTCTCAATCAAAATATTCCCATGCTAGATAATTATCTTATTTCTTGGGAACGTGTTGATGAAATAGATGGAGATGTAATTTTTGTGACTAATTTCGCATTTAGAAAAGAAGAAGAAACCCAAAAAAATTTACAGAGTTTGCAATCTGTACCTCTATGGTTCAAGTTAAAAGCTGTGCAGAATAATAAGGTTTATCGAGTAGGAGTCTACTGGATAGGCAATGGCCCTTTAGCAGCTAATCGTGTACTTAACGACCTTTTTAAGTATTTAGTCAACAAGTCATAAGTTTTAGATACTTTTAGAAAATTGGAGTACATTATGCTGTTAAATTTAGACGCAATTCGCAATGGTATAATTCACGATTATCCTTATCGTTGGATTCTATTTAATAATGTTATTAATGAGTCAGCTAAAAGTGAATTAGTTAGCACTCCTCCTCCAGAAGATCAATTTCAATATGGAGAAAAAGATGGTTATGGACATTGGGTAGGACCTCCTTTTAGAAAAGATAGAGTTTTTTCCAAAGGAACTGCTTGGCAAAAATTAATTGAAGAACTTCATTCTTCTACTTATAGGATAGCTTTTGAAGAACTGACGGGCTTGGACTTGAGCGAGCATATATTAGGAATGCTTCTCTACCAATACGATCCAGGACATGGTACATATCCTCATCGTGACAATTTAGGCTGCACAATCGTTCATATGTTCTATTTTTCTGAAAAGTGGGACTCTCGCTGGGGAGGATGTTTCCGAATTTTAAAAAACTCTCATCCAGATTCCGCCTTTATCGATGTACCACCACTGTTTGAAACTTCTGTTGCCTTTATCAATTCAGATAAAGCATGGCATATGGTTTCTCATATTGCACCAGATGTCACTCAAATTCGATATGCTCTCAAAGCCAGCTTTTATAAGCCACAAGAGTAGTTTGGGATGTTGTTAAATCAGTCTGTAGCTGTTACTTCACCTTACTCAAATTATGACGCCATAGCTGATGCAGCACTTAAGAGCGATCGCCCCCTAAAAGCTACAGCTGTAAAAAAATAAATAATGGTTCCTCCTGACTTCTGAACCTACTATCTCTTGAGCAATACAACGAAAAATTTACTTGTAAAAATCAGTCTGCCTCAGGAATGAACTTGAGAGCAATCCCATTCATGCAGTAGCGTTGGCTAGTAGGGGCAGGGCCGTCGCCAAATACATGACCTAGATGACTACCGCAGCGACGACAATGCACCTCAGTTCTGGTCATATTATATGATTTGTCTATAGATGTACCAATTGCCCCTTCTATGGGAGCGAAAAAACTCGGCCAGCCTGTACCACTGCTAAATTTAGTATTAGATGTAAAAAGTGGTAAGCCACAAGCTGTACATACATAAGTACCCTCGGTATCTTGCTTATCAAGTGGGCTAGTGCAAGCGCGTTCAGTTCCATGTTGACGCATTACTTCATACTGTTCTGGCGTTAAAATTGCACGCCACTCTTCTTCAGTTTTGGTGATTTCAAATTCACTATTTGAAGTTGTCATAATTGCCTCATAAAACTAACACGACTTATTTCACCCCAACTATTTGTGTAGTATACCAAATTAGTTAGTAGATAAAACGATCGCATTTTCATAATTTTCCTTATCTATGCGTAAGTCTTAGGCGTTTTGCAAAGATTAGAGTTTGGTTTAGTTTATATTCGCTGGCGTAGGCGTAGCCCGTCGTAGACATCGCTTTGTTTTCATAATTATTTACCAGTAATGCTTTGTGAGAGTCACACAGGGCGATCGTTTCTTGAAGCACTTTAGTTGAAGCGTTTCTTTTCTGCATCTGTGGCTAATGTGGCGATGCAGCTAATAAAGCGATCGCCACAACTTATCTACTCATTTCGAGCTATTCTGTAGCAATCATAACATCTGACGCTTTAATCACAGCGATCGCTTGTTTTCCCTCTTGAAGTTGGAGATGCTCTACCGACTCTTTGGTAATAATTGCAGTTACTTCGACCCCAGGCACAATTTCTAATATTACCTCAGAGTTGACTGCTCCTGTGTGAATTTCCTTAATAGTTCCTTTAAAGGAATTACGAGCGCTAACTTCCATATTTTGATACTCCCTAGTTTTAAGATAATTCTAAACTGAGTAATACTAACAACTATCAGATTATTAGATTATCTTCATTTAGTCGGATGCTTTCTTCTGCCTTACAGAATAACTTAGATATCAGACTGGTATTAGAAGATGGCGAAAAAGTCGATAGTAAAACAATTAAAGGGACAGTCAAAGCTTGGCGGAGGATTTATTAAAAACTGTTTTTGGTGATGCAGCTACTCAGTTCTTTTGGTGCGTTCTGATAATTTTTGGCAGATTGTAGATTTAGTAATTTGTCAAGCAGTTGAATGCCACTAACTGTATTGGTTACTTTTTTGATAATTTAATATAACTTTTTTTACAAGATTGGAATGCTCTTTATCAAACCCTGATTCTTGCATCTGGATGAAAATATCAAAGCTTAGTTTTAAACGAGCAAGAAGGCGTAATGTTTGCAATCGAAAGCCACTTGGTCAAGTAGACCAAGTGGTGTGGGAATTCTCCGTTGTAGGCGTTTTTACTCAGAAGGGTTTTCAGAAATATTTTGGTTTCAAAGGAGAAGGAGGAGCAGATAATATGAGGATATTTGTCACATTACTAACGTAACGACCTCCAGCTTTGTCACCTGGAACTACTAAACGAGCAAATCCTTCATCTGTTAAAGGCACGACTTTACCATCACTACCTTTTTTTGCAAATGCAATTAGCACTGCTTTCCCTTCAAAGTTAGGTTGAATTTCACCAATAGCTACGACTGCACCATAGCAATCTGTGGCGTCAACTAGAACATATTGCCTCAGAAAAGAGTTTTTACTATTCACGCCAGAATTTCCGGGTTTTAGACCACCTCCGGCTTTCGGATTATTAATCAATTCCCATAGGGGAACTCCATAGTATGTTTCTGTTCGTGGCCCTGAGCCAGTTTGAAAGCTCACAGTGATTTCAGTAACTAATGCTGGATTTTGTTTTTTTAAAGCATCTCGTAAATTTTGCAGTTTTTGAAAGTTATAAGTGGCTGGATTATTGAGTTCTCCACCCAAGCGAAAACTTTGCGAATAACCTCCATAACACTTATTTTTATCCCAGAGAGAAGGTGTTTTTTCTTTTTGATTCCAAGGAACATCGCTTTTGGAGTCAGCTAAAGTAGGCTGCCATAAAACCAGTATAGATAGTATTAAAGACGCAATGGGTATCTGGCGGGTAAAACGCATAAAATCCTTCTCCGTTTTCTATTAAATATTGAAAAAATTAGATAGTTTTGCTCAAAGCTTTTCGCTCACCCAAAATTAGTATCGTTCTCACTACAACTTAGCAAGCTGACAAAAATTTTTGTTAGAAAAAAGTAAAACCTTCAAATCATTTAACTTTCAACTCCTTACCAGACAATACAAAATAGCTAGTTTTCAATATAAATTATTAAAAACTAATGAATCCAAACACAAAGTTATTCGCAAATCTCAGAATAGGTTTGCGTTTTTTAAAATGAATAAGTGTATCTATGTATGTACTGAAGATAATACCAACTTATTGAGTAAATTACCATATTATTTGGTAATCAAATGCTAACAAAATTAAATTTTATTTCTTTTTAAAATAGTGAGGCTTAATATTGTATATAAATTTGCTATCGTTATTTGCTTTATAAATAGGTTACTATCAAGCTAATAAAGTGTTTATAAGTGAGATTTACCTGTAAATTAGAAAACTGTCCGATTTGTGGAGAAGGGTTGTAGTTGTGCCGACACTATAAGTTGGAGCAAAATTATCCAGCTACTAGACTCGTAGTGTAGGCAACCAATAGACTAAAGAAGTGGAACCGTTCACAGGTGCGGTGAACAGAGCGATATAGCCGTCTATCGCTCTATTTCATCAACTACTTAAGAGCTTTATACAACGCCTGTTCTACTTCCATTTTAAGTCTTGCCTAAACACTATTCTTTCTGGTTCAGCTCCTGCGTTTTAACAACTGCAATCTTAAGTATCAAACTAAATTAAAATGCCTACTGTGCCATCGTCATTTTGACTGCAATATCGCACGGTTTACCAAAGTAGGGTGAACTTGTCACTAAAATACCTACACCAGTGCTAGCATAATCCTTTATATTTTCAGAGGTAATACCACCAGCCGCTGCTAGTTTTAAGTTTGGATGCTCCTGCTTCAACTTCAAAACTAGAGGCTCAAGGTCTGGTAGGGGAATTTTATCAAACTGAATTAAATCTACACCTGCTTGAGCAGCCATCCAAGCATCTTTTGGTGTATCTACTTCAACGCAAATATGTTGTTCTGGAAACTGTCGTCGCAGTTCATTCATGCGTTCAATTAGCCCAACTAGACCTCCCAGGAATATTAGGTGTTGGTTAAAGATTAAAACTGTTTCAGATAATCCTAAGCGATGAAAAAAACCCCCGCCAGCTAGAACTGCTTTGATGGAAAGCGCTCTAGTACCTGGAAAACATTTACGAGTAGTCACAATAGAAATAGACTGATTTACTGTTTTAGCAGTATCTACTAATACTCTTGTACGCGAAGCAATGCCGGAGGTGTATTCCATCAAATTTAAAGCAACTCTCCAGCCACTATGCAAAGCTTGAGCAGTGCCACTAGCTTGAAGAATTAATTGCTTCTCTTGGCAGACTGTACCACTTTCGAGTTGATAATGAACTTCGGCACCACAATATTTTAAGACTCTGGCTGCTTCTTCAGTAGCGCAAATGGTCATCGGATGACGGGTAGAAAACTCGATTTCACCAAGTTGCTTGCCAATGCCAAGTCCGTAGGTTGTCAAATCTAGGTAGGGAACATCTTCCTCAATTAACCTAGCGATCGCCTCATCTGAGAAGAAAACACTCATTTTAGTTTTATGCTCGGCTGACAAATAAATAGCTCAATCAAGATTCACACTAAACCTAATCTCATTCAGTTGTAGGAATTGTAATAATTACTACCATTATCCCAAATAGTTGGTAACAACATAACTTTGTTAATAAAAAATATATACTTGAGTCGTCAGAATTAGTTAAATGCTGAAATTGCAAACTATTGACTTATAATATTAAGTTTGAATTTAGCAATCATAGAGATAAGTGTAAAGATAGACAATGCTAAATTTAGATGCCATTTATCGTACAACAATGCAATCAGTTCCATACAGTTATGCTGTGATAGAGAATTTGTTGCCCAAAGCAGCTAGCTTGGAACTTGCTGCCAGCTTTCCCCAGGAACAGTTTCGCTTATCAATAGGGGAAGGATATGGATACCTTTGGAGTGAGATGCTTGCTAGTAATGAGGATATTGCTTTGATGTACAAATTTTGCGATCACGCCAGCCCTGAGTTGTCAGATCGTTGGCGCGATCGCATTACACAAGGAAGATTATCTTCTAATCTTGGTAATCTCGGCAGTATTTGGCGACAACTGATAGAAGAACTGTGGACACCTACTTACCGCCAAGCCTTAACACAAATGTCTGGGGTGGAACTTAAAGACTGTGCAATGGTGATTGGGTTTCGCCGATATAATCTAGGTCACTGTCATCGCCCTCATACTGATGAACCATCGAAAGCTCTGACTCACTTGCTATTTTTCAATGAACAATGGTCTATGGATTGGGGTGGTTGTTTGCGAATTCTCTTGGACGAAAAACCAGAATCTGTCTTCCAAGATATTGTACCACTGGGCCAGTTTTCGGCTGTGATTGTGCGCTCAGATAATTCCTGGCACATGGTAACTCCAGTAGCATCGACTGCACTACAGTGCCGATTGGCTCTCAGGATTACTTTTTTTCACAATCTCGATGCAGGTGCTTAGTCGATAGTAAAAATCTAATTCCCACACAAAAAGCGATCGCTGAGGCAAGTGGCGTGGGAACTCTGCGTTGTAAGCATCTTTAATCTGAAGGGTTTTCAGAAATATTTTGGTTTCTACAATTTTTACCAAAATATTTGGATAAGAAGAGAAATTCCAGCGATCGCATTATTAGTATTCCGCCGTAAACCTTATAAAATCATGGGGTGAGGGGTGATACCCCTAAATGACCAGCTGCATCCTCAAACGCCACTTTTTAAAGAGCGGGAACGCTAAAAGTGAACAAGTTGGGAAACCGCAAGGGCGCAGGGCTGCCCCAACCTACACAGTTTAAGGTTTTTAGTACTAACCCAAGCCTATTGGTTCATCGCTTACTTGAACTTTTTGCTGTTTGGCAGCAATCAACTTTCTCTGCAAGGCAAAAGCTACACTCACAGCAAGTAAAATTCCACCAACCCCCTGAGATTCGGGAACTGACTTCGGACTATTAAATCCATACTTTGCTAGTATTTCTTGTCCAGTTGGTGAAAGGATATAATCAGCTAGTTTTGAACCTCCAGGATTCGCATCCTTAAATACTGTCAAACCATAGTCAGCTTGGGTTTTTAAGTTATCTGGCAATTCTACTATCTGTAAACTTGGTGAAATTTGTTGGGCAGATAAAGCACTGGTGTAATAGACCAAATAGATGTCTGCTTTGTTGATATCTTGCAAATAGTAGACTATACTGCCCCCCGGACTATTCCTCTCTGGCGGCAATGTTCCTGATAATATTACGGCTTTACCATTCAGTTGGGCAAAGCTGCCTGGATTAATTTGTTCAGCTTTGCGAAATACTTCGACCCCGTAATCTCCCAAGGGATCGCTTACAGGTTTGGAAATACCCAATTTAACGTCGCTATCGAGAAACTTATCAAGCAGATTCTCTGTGGTGAGTGACACTTCAGGTGTAGCGATCGCATAGATAGGGTTTCTGGCAAACGTTTCGACTTCCCCACTTAAGTTCTTTTGATTTAGTGTAAGGGGATTACCTAAATCCGCACTGGCAAAGACATCTGCCTTTTCCCCTGCTAATAACCTATCTTTCAATGAACCAGAGGAGGCAAATTCTGTTTTGACAGGAATCCCATATTCCTGGGTAAAAGCACTAGCAACTTCCGAAAGCCCACCCCTCAAGCTACCAGCAGCATATAAAGTTACCTCAGGAGGTGCAGCCAGTGTGGCTGCTAAAGTCTGTTTTGTAAAGGTAAGATTGGCAACTAATACAGTCAGTGAAGCGGCAAGCAAATACTTTTTCATCATTTTTTAATCGCCCATAAGTAAGGAAAAAATCACTTTCTCATTTTTGATAAGCTAAAACACATATTTATTGCATAGTCACTCGTGAGGTTTTTTGACTGCTGACAGTTGACAGTCAAGAGTTAACACTCAACAGCCAACACGACCATATATGATTTAAAAAGTGTGGAACAGCTTAACTAATGCTTAAACAGTCCTCGATCTGAGCGTTTAAACTTTATAAATTATTCAACAGTATTGATAGCGTATGTTTTTATACGGATTGGTGTTTTCGATTGAAATTATCATACCAACTTGGTTGGATAAAATCAATTCAACTACATAATTAAACGCTGACTTTATCAAAACTTTAAGTAAAAAGTTTTTTATCGTGATGAGATTACGCACATGACAAGACTTCAGGAATAACTACGACTGTAGTGCTTTTGCAATGCCTACAGCGAACGTACCCCTACGGAGAAGCAAGCTATAGGTATTGCACGTCGTTGGCGCAGCCTCTCATAGAAAAGCGATCGCAACCCAAACTCAATGATGAACCTGAAGCTTAGGTGTGGGATAGTTTGTTTGGAGTAATGCCACCAGTTCCTGGTCAAATAGTTCTACTTTGTCTGGTGTCAGGCTAGCTTTCACACCAGCATTAGCACGAATACATCCACGCCAATCTTTGTATGTCAAAGGCACAAATATTATACCTGTGCCGAGATCAATAATTTTCTGTCCAGATAAATCAATACTCTATTCAGACGATCTGTCAAATAATGTACTGGGAAAGCCAAGGCGGTGTTTTGCTCCTATCAGTAGCAGTGACACCAAAGTCAACTTTCATAAGCTTTGTTGGAAAAGTTATTAGGTAGCATGAATGTGTTTGTTTGCCTTGTGCTTTCTTTCATAGTGAAAGAAAGCAAATATGGAGGCATAACAGCTTATGAATCTTGTCCCTGGACAATTTCTTTTTGGATAAAACTAATTTGTGCAGCTAATTCTTGCCGAGTAGAAGCTTTGAATAGATATCGGAAAACAAACCAGATTAAGTAACCAATTCCAGTTAACTCAAAAGCTAGATTTAACTGCGGAATTTCATTTATTACATTTAATACAGCTAAAACTATCTTAACTGCAACTATTGCTGTAATAATTGTAGTAAAACAAATGATTGGCAGTTGGTATTCCCTGGAGAATCTACTTAAGTATTTAGGTAATTTCTCCAAATATTCAGAAAAACTACTGTCATTTTGTTGCCATTGAGGTAGTGGTTGATTAACAAATAGTGGCAATGGTTGAGTTTCAACTTTTGAACTTTCAAGTCCTGCGATAGATTCGGTTGATGTAATATCAAAAGATTTCGATTGTTCTACTTCGCTCTCCCGATGTAATAGCTTATCAGCAGGTAGTGGCAATGGTTGAGTTTCAACTTTTGAACTTTCAAGTCCTGCGATAGATTCG
>NZ_CAXTTT010000099.1:0-137 GCF_964247315.1 uncultured Nostoc sp. | reverse complement strand
GTTGATGTAATATCAAAAGATTTCGATTGTTCTACCTCGCTCTCCCCAAGTTTACTATTTTCTTCAGGGATAACAGTTTTTATTTGCTCACCACGGATATCAATTTGAGCCAACTTCATCAGAGGAGAATAGATGGC
>NZ_CAXTTT010000098.1:0-29388 GCF_964247315.1 uncultured Nostoc sp. | reverse complement strand
CCTACCTTAATGGATTAATCTTTGCTCCCTAAATAAAAAGTGGGATGCTCCCCTTAGGGCGAGAGTTGGAATTGATTCTTTAAGAAAAGCAATTAATGGTTCTTTCTTAAGTATGACATCAATTGTAAATGGGAGTAAAGCCAGTCGAGTTAAAATAGATCTTGATGAGCTTCAAAACTCACATGAAGAGACTGAACCTACTCTGAGAGAACTAATTAATAAAGTTCAACCTACACTGGACAAAGGAAGAATATCATTTCGATACAAAAGCAAAAAATATTCATTTATGATAACAAAAACTGGAGGATTAAGATTTTACGAATATGTTCCAGAAGAGATAGTTACGTACATACTCTACACCCTCAACAAAATTAAATAGCTTAGGAGTCTTAAGCTATGTCTAACTCAAATTTAGAGTGTATTAATGAGTATATAGAAAGTCACTATCAAGGTGGTTTGATAGGTATATCCATATTGGTTGACTTTTGCCAACAACCAATGTGGAAAATTTATTCTGCAATTAAAACATTAGAATCACAGGGAAAAGTAAAGATAGTTACAAGATACTTTTGCCCTGAAAGCCATCCTATACCAAATGATAATGTCCCTTTCTGCCCTGCTTGTGACTTACGGTATTCAGAGGTAGACATTGTTACAATTGTATATATCAATCCTATTGTAAATCAACAGGTAAATTATTCCAAATAGATAATCTAATGGATGAATCTAAGATAAAAGAATTTTTAATTGATTTAGAAAAGTTCATAGCTAAAAAAATCAATATTGACTCGTCTGTTGAAAACTCAATTAATTGCTGTAATATGTTTGATGATAACAGGATGTATGAGGATGAAGAAAAATTACTATCTCTAGTATTATCTAGTCGTAATAAAAGTACTAGTCGGAAAATAAATACTACTACCACTGTACAAGGTGACTCTTTAGAAGATTTAATGAAATCTTTGTTTGGAAGGGTAAAATTTATTGATGATGTAAGGATAACTAATAGAGATTTATCTATTGGTCAAGTAGATTTACAATTAACTCCTATTGATGATATAGCGTATAAAATTTTAGGTTTAATTAATGACCAACCGTTAGGTATGATTGGAGAATGCAAGAATTATGCTCCTAGCAATAAAATTAAAAAAGAAGAAATAGAAAAAACTTGTTGGAGAGCTTGCAAATCAGGTTCATTAAGCTTTTTCCTTGGGCAAGAATTTACTTCAGGATCTTTGAAAGAGATAGAAGATTTTAATTTACATAAATCTGATATATGTAAGAAAAATTCTGGAGTTTTTATAGTTCCGCTAAATTTAGAGATGATAAAATCTGTTATTGAGAAAAAGATAAACTTTTGCTATTTTATAAAATGGGCAATTCATCGTTCCAAAAGTCATAATCTTACCCCTTATCTTAGAGATTCTTAGAAGGGATTTATTACACAGTGCGATCGCCCCCTCCCCCCTACAGCTGCTCCATCTTAATCCCCGCCACTTCCATCATTACCGTTGTAATCGGCACAAGCCGCCCCACAGTTGTGTAATAGCTATTCCCCACGGGCGTTGTAGTTGAACGCTCCCGAAACCGCCGCATGGTAATCAAAAACCACTCCCGCGTTTTTGGCATTGGTAGCCTGTACAGTTGGCGAGTATTGACAAAGTAGTAAAATAGCCAATCTGCCTCAGTGTACATAAAGCAGCCGGGGGTTCCCCTCTCTAGGTTGCTGTGGGTTTCAAAGAACAAGTTACGAGTTTTATTCCACCTATCGCCCTTAATCTCAATCAAAATTTGGCTATTCTGCGTTGTCCAGATGAGGTCAATATCGCGGCGCTGGTAATCTGGGTCATTTTCAACATTAACAACGCTAATAGTTTCTGGTTTGGAGAGCAGCCAAGCTTCAATATCAGTAGCAGCAAGGTTTGCTACTTCTAGAGCGTCATGCATGGTGTAGGTCATGGCGTGTATCTCCAGAGCAAGGCATACTTATTATTTCACTTCTATTGCTGAGTGCGTTGGCGTAGCCCGTCCTAGACATCGCCCTCATTAAGAGCGAGTATTTCAGTTAAAAATATTTTTAGAGGAAAAGTTGTACCTCAATAGCGATCGCACTTTCTTGCCCAAGCTAGGCAACGCACCTCATCAAATGGGAACCCTGTTAATAGTTGCGTTTCTCACCGTCATGAAATTCTTAAACTTCCTCAAACCCAAACCAGCCCAGCCAACTATTGATTGCTACGGACAACAAAGTTGCGGTGTAGAGCCAGAGCAGATTCAATCAGTTATGGAATGGCTGTTTGCTAGTTTGCTGAATGCTGGATATTCTGGAAAGTCACACCTAATTTGGTACAACAGCGAGAACCCAGATCCCGCAAGAGAGCAGATGATAAAAAAAGCTATGCGCTCCTGTGAACCAGTTTTCTTGTACCGTTGCGGTGGTAGGATGTCATCGCCGCCTACTGGGTATTACTGGCGAATGATGGACGAATACCCATCAATGCGGATTTATCAGTTAGAGCTTAAAGATGGGGAGTGATGGGGTTTTCAGTTCTGGCCCAAGTGAGAGCGATGTCTGCAACGGGCTGTTTGGTGTCGCTTAGGGTTTCCTCTAAGAATTAAGAGCGATCGCTATAAAGCGGGCGCTTGAGCCATCGCATAAACTAACTGCTGTCGAATACTTATTTTGTAGCAGGTGACGTATCAACTCGCTCGTTGAGTTCTTGAAGTTGTTGATTTAATTCCCTTTGTCGTTTGAGCAAAATTTCTAAATCTTGCTTCGTTGCTAAATCCGCCCTGTTAGCGGGAATAAGTTGATTTAGCCTCTCTAGGCACGTATTTAAGCCAGCAGCGAATTCATTGCGCGTAACTGGGCGCGAACCTTGATATGTGCTATCAGGATACCCAGATAGACAACCTGCCTGGGGAACTGTGTTGCGCCCATCGCTTGGTATTTGTGAAAGACTTTTTGATGGATAAAAAATAATTGTTGCTAGTGCCAAGGTAGTTGTAAAGGTGGCTGAATTTAACAAGCTAGCAATTGAGGACATTTTAAACATTGGTCGCAGCTACAAGCCATTTACTCTTTCACCTTATCAAATTAATATTTGACTTTCAAACTTAGCTTAATTCTTAAAGTAGATGAGATAAATCATTAAAAATGCATATACTGCAATTATCAAGCAATGAATAAACGAAGCTCCTGGTTTTAGACCAACTAGGAGCTTTTTTATTTATTATCCATTTCAGTTATGGGGTATATCACCAGAAGTAACAGCATTCATCCTCAAGGCTATTAATAGTTGATTCTGTTGGTAGATTGAATGTCAATGTTTAGATTGCTATTGTTTATTTGTAAGTAAAAAACGTCTATCGAATTAAAACAATGAATATTCTTGCTTGGATTGTTTTAGGTCTAATTGCTGGTGCTATTGCAAAGGCTATCTACCCCGGTCATCAAGGCGGCGGAATTCTCGGAACAATCTTATTAGGAATTATTGGTGCTTTTGTTGGTGGTAGTTTGGGTGTATTCTTCAGTACAGGAACCTTGACATTAGCCGCTCCCACACTCAGCATTCCCGGTATCGCGGTAGCAGTTCTTGGCGCAATTGTCGCTGTTTTCTTGTGGAACTTGCTAAATCGTCGCAGTGCTGTGTAATCAATTAAATTGGAATTAATTAATAGTAAAAATCAGGGATTCATTTCGCTATATTTTCTCCCTGAATTTAAATTATTTGAATAGCGCCTGCCTGTATTTAGGTGGGTGCTATTCTTTTGTTAGAGTGCGATGCCGTTCCAACGAACGCGAGTAGCGCGTCTGTCTCGCGGAGAGGAAATCGACTCTTGGAGCGATCGCTGTTTTGGGTATTAAACTAGTGCTATGCCGAAACTTCTGATATGCGATCGCTGTCTTCTCTACTCACATGATCCTCACCTCGTCTGTGTCGTTCACCCTGATGGGGTAGACGGTGACAGCTGCCTAGATTTTCGAGAAGACCCCAAAGCTGAAGTAGAGGAGCTATGGCAACCGGAAGGGGCAACCTACTACAACGGCGAACTGATTTTGCAACCACAGCAGCGCTTGACTCAACAGCAACAGCTAGAACTGCTAGATACCCATCCTATGTTTACTGGCAAGTGTCCTCAGTGCCAGCATGAGTTTGACCGCGACTGGTCGGCGCGTGTTCACTGGGATTGCCCGGAATGTGGCTGGATGGATGATACTGTGTAGGAGAAGAGGCTCATTCAAAGCCCTAAAATCATATCTGAAGACTGCTGCTTTGACCTAAATGAACACTCAAACACGCTCCAATTCTCCAGATATTTACTCGATTTTGAGTCTAACTCAACGCTTGCGAGTTAGCGATGGAGAGATTAAACCCGTTTTAGATGGTTGCTCGAATGCATCAAAGTTGCTCATACTTATTTGGTCGCAGTTGGGAGATTTTGATAATTTAGAATACGCTTGGTGGCTGCAAAGAGAAAAAGAAGAGATCAAAGCAAGAGGAATTACAATTCGCGCTATTGGAATTGGAAACCGCAATTCTGGGATCAAGTTTTGTGAATATACGGGATTTCCTCAAGAATGGTTATTTGTGGATGCAAAGGCTGAAATTCACGAGCTTTTACGGCTTTATCGCGGCTTATCTATACAATTTCCTTTGCTATCAAGTTCACAAAAAGCTTGGCTTAATTTAATCTTAATGTGTGCAGGAATTCGTAGTCCTGGAACTCTCAAGGAAGTTTTTCGGGGTTACAAAGGTGATAAAAAAGCTCCTCAGTTAATTGCTGATGAGGAAGTTATCAAGAATACACCTTTACCACCAATAAAAGGTTCGTTTTTCAAAGCTGCTGGAGGAAAAGGCTTTCAGCGTCCTTTTGAACTAGCAACCCTGCGCCTGAGAAACATGACCGAAGTTTTGAGCAACTGGAATACTTATGTACCAGATTCATCTTATTTGACACAACGGGGAGGAACTTTTCTATTTGATTATCAAGGTAAATTAATTTACGAACATCGCGATCGCGGTATTCTTGGTTTTGCCGAAAATATGAGCAATCCCTTATCTTTTTTATACAAGTAATTCATTATCAACGGTTACTTTTGAGCGATCGGATCGCTTTTCATCTATCATCAGTTCATTGCTATCAAAATTGATATCAAATGGCTGACCAAAAGACCCCACCAAGCGAGATGATTCGCGTCCCTACTGCTTTAATTCCAGCAGTCAGAGAACTATCGCGGCTGCATCGCCAAGGACATACAATTGCCTTGCAGCAAGGCTTAGAGGAATTAATATCTAAGTTTGATAGCAATATTGATATCGATGTTGCCCCAAGCAGCAAATCGGTTTTGCAGTTGGAGAAGAAGCTGGAAAGCAAGCTCGACGTAATGACCAAAAAGCTGGAACTCATCGAACGGGCTATTTCATCAAATAGATACAACAGTCAAGCTAGACCTCGAAAACAAGCGCACCCGTACCAACAGCCCCAAGTCGAACTGCTTGCATTACCTCCTGAAAATCTAGCACCGCGACTAGGTTTAAGTCCGTCGAGCCTAGCACCGGAACGAGAAAAACTCACTACCAAAGAATTTATCAGTTGGACTCGTAACCGTGACCCCAGAGGCATAGGTTGGGAATGGAATGCAAAAGACGGACTTTACCATCCAGTGAAATAAACAATTTGGCGCAACCTTTGGCTAATTAATTGTGCTTAAAGTTATGAGGCACAGTGCCGCTTCATACTACCTTATCGCTTCAAGCAACTTCAATGTGGCTTATAAGGCAATACCCGCATATCCACTGCATTGTCGTAGAATATAAAAGCTTCCTGAAACCGCACTTCCAGGAAGCTATATATTTATCTGAGTGTAATTCTTATTTCCTAGATGGATATTACTAATATTGAGATTAGCTCTGTAGAAATTCTGCCTCCTACTCCCCAACCAAGTGTAATTAAAAACACTAATCCTCAAGTTACGCCGGAGTTGGTTGAGGAGGTAATTCGGCAATATTATTACCGCACGCCTGCGGTTGCTAATGATGAGGAATTAATTTTGGCTTGGGCTGGAAGCCAAAACCGCGAACAAACTAAGCGAAAATACTATCAATTTGGTCAAAAATTACTCGAATGGGTACGGGATCAAGGTATACCTGATTTGCGTTTGATTCAGCAACCATTGTTACTAGAATTTATTGCTTCCTGGGGTGAGGTTTCCCCTTATACTAAAACGAACCGAGTGCTGATATTGCGATCGCTCTGGAGTTATGGGAGTGGGGAGAGTATTGGCTATTTTTTGCGGAATATTGCAAGTACGATAAATTACGATAATTTCAGTGAGTTACCGAAGGCAGAGCGGTATCTCGAAGATTGGGAAATGGAGAAGCTTGCTGATGCTGCCAAGCAGTTAGGGGGGCAGTATTGGCTAGTTTTTAACTTGATTTTTTATAGTGGGATGCGGGTTGGTGAAGTTGGTAGAGTAACAGTTCCGGGTGACGAACCAAGGTTACCCAAGGAAGATTATCCGGGCTTGTATTGGCGCGATTTTAAATGGCAGTTTGACCCAACGCCGGAGGATAGACAACGGGGGTATTACACAATTAAGTTTTGGGGTAAGGGTGGGAAGTACCGGGAGATTGGCTTAGACCACGAGACTTCTAAATTACTTAAAAAGTATCGGGGTATGGCTAGTGATAAGATGCCCGTGTTCCCGAATGTCTCACCTGATCCAGCAAAAAGGGGGTTGCCGTTGAGCGACCGAGCCATAAAACAGCTAATTCAGGATATCTCCCTTGTGGCGAAGGTGAAGTTTTCCTGTCACTGGCTAAGGCATTCTCATGCAACGAGGGCGGTGGAAATTAAGCCACTGTTTCAGGTGCAAGACCAGTTAGGACAGAAGAAAAGCGATACTACCAAGGGGTATGTAAGAGTGAAGAAGGATGCAGGAACGGGTACAGTGCTGCCGAGGTTTTGATTAGATAATCTTGTCGCTACTTGTTCTTATTTAACTGATAGAGGTGCGATGGCAGTGGGCGAATGTCAGACTATCTGCAATGATTGTGCTTTTCATGCCTTAGTAGAAGGAGCGATAGAGTGCATTCACCCTGACGAATTTGGGGTTAATTGTTCTACCGTCATTTTCTGCAATTCATTTGAGCCAGCACTCATAATTGACAGTCCTTGCGTGACATACGGCAATGATGAAGAATAGGCTTTTGCGCTGCTATTTATATTACAATTGGTCAAGCCTCAGTTGCATTACAAGCAATGACGTTTACCCATTCTCTGTACCCAGACAATTGGTCAGAACTTGCCACTGCAATTAAGCAACAAGCCCAGTGGCGTTGTCAAAAGTGCGGGTTACAGTGCATACCCCCTGGTGAAAAAACATCAGAGATTACACGTTCAAAACGCAGAGTGTACACCCTACAGGTGCATCATTGGGACAGAAATCCAGCAAATAACCACAGAGGCAACCTTATAGCTCTTTGCAGTGGTTGTCACCTTTTATACCATAGAGGTGGGAAATCAAATGTAACACCTGGGCAGTTATCTTTGTGGTAGGTAAGTATGGACGATACTCAAGAACTAATCGCAATTCAGCAAGAACTAGAGCAAATCAGCGATCGCCTAAGAAAGATTTTTCCACAAACTCATCCCCAATTTGATGACGTTTTTGAAGATATTGGCGCGGCTGGATATTATATGCGTGAGGCTGGCTATCGTTTGGAATCAGTTCTTCAAACCGTGCAACGTGATAGCGACGTTCGAGCTTCTGAAGAAACTGAAATTGAGTAAAATTTCCTATCCTCAGACAAAGCCAGCGCTCAAAGACTAAGGGATATCCGCAGACGGGAGCAACTACGAGTAAGTTGGGGGTGCGTAGTTTACCGCCGTAGGCATCGCTCCACCATTTTTCTTAGAGGATAGGAAGCGATCGCTCTTAAACCAAAAAACCCAGTTGGGATGACTGGGCTTTTGATGGGGTTATATTCCCCTGCATATTAGTTATAGAAGTTATTTATAAGTCGCTGTTCTAATAAGGACTACACCGCCTAGATTAGGAATTCCAGAAAATTTGAGTGCCATTGTGCTGTTATTCCTCGCTTTTTGGATGGACAAGCCGTTACGCGTCTTGGCTCCCTGTCTCACTTGACTCTAAGAAAGTCCTAATAAACTTTTGGTGGCCTGCCTAAAGTACACCACCATAAACCGTTTTTATCAACTACATACCTGTCATATTTGATGTGATAAATCTTGCGATTAAGATTTACTGCAATCGCAAAGCCATATTTAAATTTATTTTCGATAACTAATAACTCATTACCTACTGTATAAAAATCATAATGTTCACCTCTATGATATGGAAAGTTTTCGGCTTCTGCATATCCATATTTTCTCATTTCTTGAGCAAAGGTCTTTTCATGATAATTATAAGGTAAAAATAACTTTACTTCTGTACATCTATCTTCAATTAGTAATGGAATCTCCCAAGCCTCACAAACCCCAACACAGTATTCTCTGTTAGGGCATTTCCACCATGAATAACAATCAAATTCATTATGTTTACCAAATTTTGTTTGTTCACCAAATTCTGTACACTCTAGCCCAAGAGGGCATTCTGGATACATATCAGGTGTTAATTCTTTCATTACAAGCGTTTACGTACTGTCTTTTATCTGGCTCTTTAAAAGTCATAATATTCAAATAAATACCAATAATATGGTTTTACATTAACAGTAATTTTGTAATAAAGGATAAAGCTCTGCTGCAATTATCTCGAATTGTTCACCATCTGGATAGGGACAAGCAATTTCTTCTCCATCTTCATTGCTCCAATATTTAGTATTGTAATCAAAAGTTAATATCGCTCCTCGCCACCATGCAGATAGGGAGAGCCGATTGTTTCCATAACCAACTGTGAAATCTATTTTTTTATCACGGTAAAAATCATCAGTTGGATTTGATGGGCGGTTGCGTGAGCTAACAAATTCCTCTGTATAGTATCCTTGGAATTCAATATCAATAAAATTATTTACAATTTTATAAATTAGCTTGAACCGCCTGTGTGCATAGTGCTGTGCAGCAATTTGAAATACTGCTAGTTCAAGTTCTAGTGGTAGTGTTTGCATCGTTTTTAAGTACTTACAGTTTTTATATTATACCTTTATAAGGTATGTGAATACTCCTTCATTTTCTTAGAGGATAAGGAGCGATCACCAGTAATTCAATTCTGCCCAATATTATTAATATCTTCTTCCCAAACGATAAATTTTATATTTCCCATCTTTTTAAAAAACTCATATTCTAATAAAAAAAGGGTGTCATCTGGTAAAAGTCTCAGCCAAATTTTAATTACTATTTTCATGTTTTTAGATGTAAAACATCGCACTAATCATTAACTAAAAAGTGGTTATCTGATTTACAAAATATTAGCTCACATCCAAACTCAACAACATACACCTTTGTTAATTCAAACTTTTCTGACCTTTCAGTAAATAAACAAGTAACTGTTTTTTCTTCTTCTCTGCCAGAATTACAATATTTAAATGTTCCTGTAATAACTCTAGATTTTGTGGGCTTGTCTTCATCCATCATATTTCTCCATTTATTAGAGGAAATTGTAGGGCGATCGCTTTACAACTTTATTCAGTGTTGGATATGTCGGGCTTATTGTCAAAAGCAGTTATGTAGCTTGCGTTAATACTGGTTAAAGTAAGCGATTGCTCTCCTCACTATACGGTTCACACTTGACAATATTTAAGGGTGCGATCGCTCACTGTACTGTGAAAAGCTCAATTCTAAAAGCCTTGCTGGGACTAAGTTTTAGATGATTAATTTCCTTTTTCCTGGTTTATATCGATTAATTAGACTTGGTACTATAGTTTTGAAAAATAAATTGTGATTAAAGGGGAATATGAATGGCGATTGCTATTCGACAAGCTCGTAACGACGAACTTGAAGCGCTGATTCCGATACTACTGTTGGCAGAACAATCGGAGCGTGCGCTGCGATGGGGACTTGCTAACCTCGTCGATGCTGTATATCGCATGGACGACAGCGAACACTTGGTTGGTGCAGCAACCATGAAATGGCGCAGCGACCCCTGCGAAATTATGGAACTTGGTATAGCCCCTGAGTTTCAAAGGCAAGGTTTAGGTAAAGAGTTCGTTGCTTGGTTGATTCAAGAGGCGAGGCAACGCGGCAAGAGACAGATACTCGTCGGCACGTCTAATTCAAGTATCGCCAACATTGCTTTTTATCAAAAGTGCGGATTTCGGATGGATCATGTGCGCCAGGACTACTTTTGGTATTTACCTGAGCCAAGCTACGAAAACAGCATTCAGATTCAGGACTTGCTCGTATTTCGTTTCGATTTGGTGCCATCCTCAACTAGGAAAAACAAACTGAAAGAGGAAAAGCAAATTAGGTATGAAAACTAAGGGTAGAATTAGTTCTTCGGGATGAAGAGGGAGAATGGCAGCAATAATGGTTCCCACTTAAATCTGCCTGCTCACCGAAAAATTTACACGGAAAATTGCAGCGTGAAAATATTTTTGAAGCGATTACCGGATGGCTGAATCTAGATCAACTTATCCAAAGCGGGAGGTGCAAATGTCTTACAGCACCAACATAGGGCAAAAAGTATCAACTATCTGACCCCCGCTCCTGAATCTCAGAGGCGGGGGTTGTTTTTTGAGGAGTGAATCAAGGTATGCAAGCTCAACAGCAAAGTCAGCAACCACATATATTACAAAATTCGGTGGTGGTGTTCTCTAAGAACTACCTACCACTGGCACGTATCAACATCAAACGAGCAATCGTGCTGTTAGTTACTGGTCAGGCTGAGTCGTTGGATTTTGGCAGTACAAAGCAGTGGGAAGTTCGTTCACCCAGCATCGTACTACAAGTTCCCGAACATATTCGCTTGACCGTTGGTAATCCCGAACGGCATTGGAAAATACCACCTGTAAATCGGCGTGAGGTACTCAAGCGAGACAACCACACCTGCCAATACTGCGGTAGCACCAAGCATCTGACCCTTGACCATGTAATACCCCGCTCAAAAGGTGGGCAGCACAGTTGGGACAACGTTGTAACTGCGTGTGAGAAGTGTAATTCAATCAAGAGCGATCGCTTACTACATGAAGCTGGAATGGTACTCAAAAGCAAGCCTAAAGCTCCAATTCATCCAGCAGTCGGATTTGCTGAACAGTTTTGGAACGCACAACGCATGAATGAGAACGAGTAATTTACTTCAATCCTAGTCAGAGAGGGCAATAAGCTCGATTACGTAACACTGCCCTCTCAGTTCTTTCAAAAAGTTTGTAGTATGCCCTTGACATTTTGTAATACATTATGTAGTATAAATGTAGTAAAGCACTACAGCCTCTCAAAAAGGCATAGCGCAAACACTTCTGAACCATGAAAACTAAATAATTGCCATCCAACGTGGGGGTGTAGCTTAGTCCGGTTTAAAGCAGTCGCTGTATTCGTGCGAAAGATCGTGAGTTCAAATCTCATCATCCCCGTGTAGCCTTGTGGACAAATAGACAAGTCGCTTTGATTCTCAGTCAAGGAGAAGCGGGTGCAACTCCCGTCAAGGCTTCCAAATGAGGATGTAACTCAGTCGGAAAGAGCGCTTGTTTCCGAGGCAAGTGGTCACAGGTTCGATTCCTGTCGTCCTCGTAGTATGTCCAGGTCGCCTAATGGTAGGGTGTTGGTCTGCAAAACCGACTGTGCGAGTTCAATTCTCGCCCTGGACTCCAAACGTTGCAGTGTAGCTTAACGGCAAAGCCCCAAGCTCATAACTTGGTATATGCGAGTTCGACTCTCGCCACTGCTACCAAATGCACAGATGGTGTAATGGCAACACCACACTCTCCAAAACTGTTGTTCTGGGTTCAAGTCCTAGTCTGTGCGTTGCCGTGTCCTAATCGAAAAAGCTTACATACTAGCCGAATGGTAAGGCAACTGTCTCTTAAACAGTCTATGCAGGTTCAATTCCTGTGTGTGAATCAACAGCTTTTTCAACTTACATGGCATACATGGTGCAGAAGCGAAGTGGCCGAGCGGCACGTCTTTCAAGCGTGTAATTAGCGGGTTCAAGTCCCGTCTGCACTACCTTTTGGGTCGGCTCACCTATTGGTGTAGGTAACGGTCTGTAAAACCGCCGCGTTTGCGTTGCTGGTTCAATTCCAGCCCGGCCCATTATGGAGAGATTGCTATTGGCAGGGCAAGCTGTTTGCTAAACAGTTGTGAGATTCATCATCTCACTGTGGGTTCAACTCCCTCTCTCTCCGCCTTATGAGAACGTGGTGTAACTGGATAACACATCAGTCTACGAAACTGAAAAGTGAAGGTTCAAGTCCTTCCGTTCTCGCCTTACCCCCTGGTAGCTCAGTTGGTAGTAGCGCCTGTTTGAAGAACAGGAGGTCGTCAGTTCGATACTGACCTGGGGGACTGGCACATTGCCCCATAGCTCAATGGCAGAGCAACGCGCTGTTAACGCGGGGGTTGTAGGTTCAAGTCCTACTGGGGCAGCCATTCATTGCCGAGTGGACGACTGGGAAAGTCGCGCTCGTCTCTGAATCATAGAGATGTTGGTTCAACTCCAACCTCGGCAGCCAATTATTGCCCTGTGGTGTAACTGGCAACATCCCTCGCTTTGAACGAGGAGATTCCAGGTTCAAATCCTGGCAGGGCAGTATTATCCGGGTGTGGTGTAGCTTGGCAGCACTCCTGTTTTGGGAACAGGCGGTCGTAGGTTCAAATCCTACCACTCGGATTCGTGGGTCGTTAGCTCAATGGCTAGAGTTCCCGCCTTTTAAGCGGAGTGATCAGAGTTCGAGTCTCTGGCGACCCACCTTGCCCCTGTGATGCAATTGGAAGACATGACCCGCTTAAAACGGGTTTTCTACAGGTTCAAGCCCTGTCAGGGGTACTATCAAAATGCTGGTGTAGCTCAATTGGCAGAGCAACTGATTTGTAATCAGTAGGTTGCAGGTTCAACTCCTGTCACCAGCTTCAATGCGATTGTGGTGTAATGGCAGCATTTGAGTCTTCCAAACTCGCTTGTACGAGTTCAAATCTCGTCGATCGCTTTCTTAGCCCTGTAACTCAGTTGGGAGAGTGCCTCTCTTACAAAGAGGAAGTCGCGGGTTCAATCCCTGCCGGGGCTACCAATTTATGGGAGTGTTGCCTAATGGATAAGGCATCGATCTTCTAAATCGAGCAATGTAGGTTCGACCCCTACCACTCCTGCTCATGGGTTCGTAGCTCTAATTGGGAGAGCGCCTGTTTTGCACACAGGAGGTTGTGAGTTCAAGCCTCACCGAATCCACTCTTGGTGTCTGAAGCCAAAGCGGTCGCGGCGCCCTTTTGTGGAACCAGTCATAACGGGTTCAAGTCCCGCCAGACACCCCTTATATGGAAGATGCTGCTCAAGGGAGGGCAACTAGTCTTGAAAACTAGAGCAGGGTAATACCTGGGGGTTCAATTCCTCCATCTTCCGCCTTCCACCTGAAGCCGACTCATTGAGGCGCTGTGCTGATAACACAGATTATTGAGGGGCAGTACCTCCCAGATGGATTTTTCAATAAGGATTTTGAGAAGCAGTGCAAGCCATACATAGACGCGCAGTGGCTTGCCAACAAGCATCGCCACATTCAGCTTTTACTGGACTGCGTAGTTTACCGCCGTAGGCATCGCCTTTAAGTCACATAGTTAAAAACTCAAATATCTAAAAATTTAACTTTTCAAGTTTTTGAATATCTGAAATTTCAGGTACGCAAATTTAGCCATTGCTCTAGCAAATCTTGAACAAGTTCGCTAAACTCCCGCTTTTCGCCATTCTGACTGGACTTTAACAGTTCAATTTTGACTGCTGTGTGAGTATTTCTTTTAATGTAAGCAGTTACCTGCTCATAGTCAGGGTCAGAGCGTTTGGCTTTGGGTCGTCCCCGTTTTGGCGGTTCGGTTTGCAATTGGGCAACTGGCTTGAGTTCTACCTTTTCAGGTTGTTGAACTTCTGGCAATTGAATTTCTGTTTCCTGGCTTTGATTTTCTGGCTCCGGTTCAGGTTCACGACCCTTTGCTGCATCCAAAATACCTTTGAATTTGCTCACTTCATCACCTCCTGACCGATGCTTTGATAATCTCGCCAAGCAATTTTGGCGCGTGGGTCAGAAATTTTGTTAACTGGTACACCAGCTAACGCGGCTTTTTGAAAGGCAACTGCATCACGGACACTACTCTTAAATAGAGGTAATCCAGCCTCAGTTAACATTGCCCTTGCTTCTTCTCCATCTCGCCGGGGTTTAGGTGGAACGCGAGTAATAAGGATGCGAAATTTATCAGCACCTAACGAATTGAGAGTAGTAACAGTCTGCATCAGGGCATCAAGTGATAAAGCATCGGGGGTAGTGGGAAGCACAAGTAAATCACATCCTTCCACAAGTGCTTCTAAATCTTCCTGTTCCGGTCTTGCTTGGGTGTCAATGATAATGTGCTGGTAATTCTTCGCATACTTTGCAGCTTGCCGCTCATCAATCACTTTGAAGGGCAGAGCGCCACGTTTTGACCAACCGCTAGCAGAACGGTTTGGGTCGCCGTCAATAAGAAGTGTCTCGCCAAAGGCTTGTAAGTAAGTAGCTAAATGAACTGCTGTTGTGGTTTTCCCCACCCCTCCCTTGAAGGATGCAACTGTGATAATCATGGTGATATCTCAAATATTGAGTTTTTCAAATGCTGAAAACTTGAATTGTTAAATGTCTAAGTTTTTGCGTACTCAAAAACTTAACCCTCTGCGAATGTTATTACTGTACCAGCTATGCTCAGGCTTTTAAATACTTACATTTTTAAACTTTTGAATATTTGAGTACGCAAAAATTCAAAAACCTGTAAACAGTGCATTATTCTGATTCAATTTTAATTGGCTAGCAATAGTTGATTTAAAGGTATTGAGCATTCTTGCTTGTCGCCCCAGCATTTCCGAGCGATCGCTATTCCCCTGAAGACAGCTTTCAAAACATAGCTTCGGAAGTGGGAACCAAAACCCGTTTCCTTAATTTCAGCTTGTGTAGCGATCGCCTGCTGTGCCAATTCCTCTAAAGACAATTGCTGCTGATATTTTTGATGAAGTTGCCAGAGATGCGAACGCTGGTTTTCTGAAAGTAGCGGCCAAACTTGATCAATCTCGGCTTGGTTCGCCGCAACTTCTCCCCAATTAGAAATTTTTAGTAGTTTCTCAATTACCGCTTCTGTGGACTGCTGATGATTTTCAACTGGTAACTCAGCTATGATTACCTGACTTTCTGAGTCATGAGTGATGACTATTGACTCAACTTCTTCTGTTAGGGTCTGTGTTTTTTGCTCTGCGTACTGTTCTTGTAATGTAGTCAGCGTATTAATTTCGGTTTCTGCAAGTGCTGACAATTGGCAATTGGGAATTGTTGCTTGTACTTGTGCCTCCAGTTTGGCTTTGGCGGCTTTTTCTCTGGCTAGGATATCGCGCTCTACCCATGCCGTAAAAACTTCCTCTCGGCGATCGCTAACGGGAACAGCGCGGCCATCGACAAAAACCAGATTCCCCTCATCATCTTTTTGGAAGTCTGGCGCGGCGACACCGTAAATCCAGACTTGGTTGCCTCGTGTTCCCTCTCGCCGCAATCGGGGGAATTTATACCCAGTAAGAGACGCTAGTTTTTGACAGACTTGCATGGGAGTATTTAGAAGAGCAAACATATTACTCTTAGCGCCAAGAATTAAGCTCAAATCGGACTGATGAGTTTTTGCTTTCTCAAATACTGCTTGTGCTAATGGGTGATTGTTGCTCAATCCGTCCGTTTCTCGAAGCTCTTTGTACCCAATCCAGTCTAAAGCATCAATTTTTTTCCCAATAAAGCTTTTATTAGTATCGGGAATGAAATAATCTCCACCGCCATTTTTTAAAGCGGTAGACATGACGTTTATTTCTCTATCCGGTAGAAATTCCCTACCCACGCCAAGGTAGTAATCTAGTCGAATTATAGAATACCAGTTTTGATCATCTTTCTCTACTAATTCGGGAGTAACGGTCACGTTATAACGCCTTTCAATCTCACCTTTTCTGTGTTTTAACTGTTCGGACTCAGTTTTGCAATTCTGTTTATCTAGTTTCAAAAACTGTTCATCTGTAATGCTTTCAGATGCGGTGACGTTTTCACAGTGTCCCGCATATTCTGATTTGCAGTTTTTGTAAATCTCTTGCTTAGTAGTTTCTACTTCTGCGGGTTCGGGTAACTCATCTGCGCTGACTTCACAGATGATATGTCCCTCAGATTTCAAATCACTAATAATTTGCGATTCATAGCTATTCATCCCATCATTGATGATTGCCCCTAACTTCGCCCAAGTATTAATGCAAATGCTCTCAAAATTGCCTTCTATCGATTCCTCAAATCCCAAATCAACGAGCTTTTTAATATTGGCTTTATTCTTGATGTACTCACCTGCTAGTAATGCCTTGACACTATTGGAGCCATTGCCTACCCTATTGATGCCTACTGGATTAAGCCAGATGTAACGAGGGACTGGAGGGCGGTAACGTGATAAATGCTGTCTGACACCATCGGTAGTTTGTACGCCTTGAAAAATCCCAAAAACATAATCAAAATGTTTCTCTTCAATTGATACTCCAGTCTCAATGGTCGAGGTAGTTAGAACTAGATCATAGTTTTTAACCACCTCGTTTAAATCATCTGTGCAACCAAAAGCAGGATGACCAATGGTAGTTGTACTTTTAGAATCAATTCGTAAAATTCTCAGGTGTGGCAGCAGTTTTTTATAGTACGCCTCCAAATTGCGAGAACCCCATTTAGAACTAGCCCGTTGTCCAGACAAAGCAACAAAACACTTATCCCCATTCTCTAGTTTTTGGGTAAGGATTTTTACTAATTGTGCTGGATTATTACCCTGTACTAAATTTACCTGCCAAGGCTCTACAAACTGAAATGTATTTTCCACGAGAAAAGTGTCAATCTCTTGCCCAATTAGTCCTTTGATAAAGTCAATGCCAATATCGTTTAAGTCAGCATCAGCAATGAAGATTTTCCCACCGTAATTAACAACATTCAGTAGCAGGCGTTTGAAGTTTTTGATGATGGCTACGCGATCTGTCTGACAAGTCGAACTGCTCAACAAATGCCAGATTAGCTGCATGATTTCATCCAAAATCAACCAGCAGCCTTTCCACTCATCAGGGTTAAATTTGGCTTGGCTTTTTGGATGTAAGCTATCAATTACTAACCCCATTCCGAAATGTGAGCCTTGCTCAGTCTGCTTCACTTCGGTAATGAAAGGTAATCCCAGTTTTTTTACAAGCTGGGTTGCCAGTTGCACCCGATGGGTAATTACTAACACTCTCCTCTCACCAGCGCGAATTATCGGGTCAGTTAGCCACTGGAGTAAGTGAGTTTTACCTGTGTTCTTTGGCGATTTCAAGCCTATTAGCTGCTTACCCAAAGGAATAGCCAACTCACCCAAGTAACGCTGATTTAAGTTCAAATCTGGGGTGTATGTGAGCCGCCTTAGTTGCTTGGTGTTCCACTCATCTAATTTCAGGGCATCGCAGTAAATAGTATCAAATTGGTCGCGGCCGTAAGCGGCTAGTACATCATCAATCCCTTTGCCTAATGCCAAATGCCACCCCATTACTCGGACTTCACAGCCACGCAAAGATAAAAGCTTGGCAGTTTTAGCGATCGCACCATTCACGCTTCTAACCGTGGTGCGCTTCACATCGGCATCGAAACAGAAATAAATTCGCCTGCCTGATTGAGCATAAGCGGCTAACTGTGGGATCAGGTATGGTGCGCCGTTATTTTCGCCGTATTCATCCTTTGGTTGGCGACGGCCTCCCCACACCCCTGGTATGCCGATCGCAACGTAACCACAAGATAAGATTGCAGCTGCTTTTTTAGCACCCTCGCAGATGATAACGGGAATTTGGGTATTCTCTCTCACCCATCGCCAAAAATCACCAAAAGGTAAACTTTGGTAATTTTCTGGTAGTGCCACATCGTAGCGGCGGCTAATTAATTCCCAGATCCGGGCGGGAATCCGTAAGGCAAAAATTTCTGTGTCAACTCTGGGGGGATGCTCATACTTAATTGCCTTGCTGTTACCCTCATCTATTCTTGGCGTGTTGGGCTTGAAGCATCCCCAATCGGAATCTTCACCAGTGATAATATTTATTCCGCTACACCACCAACCACCATTAGAGAGGTGAGCATATCGCCGCATATCCCCATCGCGTAGCCGCCCATCGTTACGGCGGCTGATTTTATCGGAGTAGAGCAAGTAATCAAAAGCGGCATTCCCTGACAGCGATTTGAAGTTAAGTGCCGCTATCTCACTGTCAATCCCACTCTCACCCCACTCTTGCCAGTGGCTTGCTTCAAAATCTTCTCTGGCTGGCAAAGTATAAGGTGCGGATGGCTCTTTGAATCCTTGATAATTACCCAGTGCTTGAATTTCGCTATCATGGTGATGGCTACGCCCAGAGCAGGCATCGCCTTGCGCCATGTCATTTTGGCTGGAGGCTACAACAAATTGATGGACTTTTCCATCTCTGGACTCAAGTCTTGAGATTTCATGCAAAGCCCAAGGGGTACTTCTGAGCTTACCTCGCTTGTTGAATTTTCTAAAAACCTGCCTTAGTTCAAGATTTAGTGATTTTTGGGGTGAGGCTATCTTGCCGAATCCTTTGTGATTCATACTGCCACCCCTCCAACCTTGGCTTCAATTTGGAGAAGTACGGCGGCCACCTGACCACTAAACATGCCTTGCTTTACTAATCGCTGTAAGTAAAAGGACTCCTCTAAGTTGAGGTTAGGCGATCGCAGTAAATCCGGGTCGGGGCATGGTCTTAGAGCAACGTCACAGCAACCCGCTTTTAAATATTTGGTGCTAGTTCGGCGATCGCTTATATGGTTTGATAATTCCGAAATTCGAGATTCTTGATTGTTGGGGAAAGTTTGCGTTAGAATACTAGGCTTTTCATTCGCAAACCCCTGTCTGTCAAAAGTGAGGGGTTTATTCATTGGGTTGTCCTTTGTTGGTTTGGACAGCCCCTTAACTTTTAAATTTGCAGATTGTAGGGATTAGTCGGTAAGCTTGAAATACATAAATATATAACTGACTTGCTGGTTGCAGAGTCTGGGGGCTGAAACGTCTCGTAAACGTTTCTTTGTGCGCTGCTTTTGCTTACCGTGGTGGATTGATTGACTAATCCCTGCGATCGCACTCAAAAAGCTGAGGGCTGTGTAGCTAGCATTTTTTTTGCTAGTTATTTTGTGAACTCTAGATGAATTAAGCTAAGATTTTATATCTTTTGTGTAGTCCTCAAAAATACAAACTATTGGTAAGGGGATCGCATACTTTGGAAATCTCTTCATATACCAGTACCGCCATTGCGTAGCTTGCCGCCTTTTGCATCGCGGAGTATCCGTAAAACTTCTTCTAAAAGTACTGTCTGACAGGACAAGGTTCTATTTGTGTTCGCCTCAAATCGCTCTAATCTCTCGTAGAGTTGAGCGATCGCGGCGCTATCTGTTTTACTCATTGTCCGCTTTTAGTCCCTGTTCAAATTCATCAACAGCCTGAATTGAATCTGAAATTGTAATGCATTGCTCTAGCAAGGAAATGTCTAATCCTGGTAGTATTTCGCTTGCTGCCCTAAGCTCATAGCCATAAGTATCAGGGTAAATGGTGGCAAGCTCAGTCTGGGAATTGTCCCGTAGGTGGTATAGCTTAAATTGGTTTCTCTCCCAGAACCAAACTTCTGCAACTCCTAATCTTCGGTAGATTTCCAATTTACTTATGTTGCCACTGGTGAGAACTACTTCTATGGCTAAGTCCGGTACACTTTTCTCTTCACCTATGCAGTAACATTCGTCTGGTTCGGCACCTGCTTTTTTTGCTTTGTTTCTAAAAGTAGAACTTCCCATAGGTACAAAACGAATACGCTTGCTGTAAAAGAAACGCTCTAACAGCATCCCTAAATTCGTTTTGATTTTTTCATGCCTGATTGATGGCGACACTATCTCTAATATTCCATCTAAATAAGTAACACGGTAATGAGAGTTGTTTTCTAGTTTGACTAGTAGCGATTCATAGCTCTCCCAACTCACGCCACTGCTGATAAACCTTTCCTCTGGGTCTGAGGTATGACCCAATTCTGGCTCATCAATTAGTTCTTTAAGACTGCTGACCATTGTAAATTCTCCCGTTTAATCTTTTGGCGAAACCGAATAGCTCGCCGTAGGCATCGCTACTTGGCTTGTGCCTATCGTGCCGGTTAGTAATTTGAGCGAATTGACCTCAGATGTAAGACTATCCAGGCGTGAGTAAATGTCTTGGATTTGTGCTTCTGTCATGCTGATTTTTCCTGATGATTCTGCTGTGTATAGTCATCAATTGCTTTTTTGGTTAAAGCCAAAACTAGGCTAGGAACTGTTCTGTAATCTTTATCTGCCCATGTCTGTAAAATTTTATACTCTTCATCTGTCACACGAATTGTGATAGTCGGTTTTTTAGAAGGCATAGTGTAGCACTTATCAGTTTTTATAGCGAGTAACTATAATTATCCTCCCTTAACACAAATAGGCTGAATTATTGACAAATGTTTTACTCACTTTTATTTATTGACAGGTGTAACACCTGTGATTTAACATAACACCATAGCTAATCGATCAACAACAAGTCACTAATTAGCGTACTACGAGTACCCCAGCGACTTACACAGTAAGGGGTTTAGCGTTTAGGTACTACATCGTGATGTGTACTTCTTCTGATTGCTAGCTAGTTACTATCTGATTCACATTGATTACTGTAGTAAACCCATGAAACCTAGACGGAGCAAACACTCTACAGATTTAGATTTATTTTTAGATTTTCCATCTACCAAGACATATTTAGCTGAGGTTTTGGGTGTAAGCCGTTCTACTTTGGTCACTTGGGAGAATTTAGCCTTCTGGAGAATTCCCAGTTTCAGAGATGCCTACCCCAAAACCCACGATGGCAGTTACGACCGGGAATCACCTTTATCACCCTACCAAGCATGGATTTTGGGAAGAGTAGGGCGATTAATGGCACAGCTACAACGGTCTGAACGAGTCAAAGGTTATATCGCCAAAAACCCCAACGATTTTTCTAGATACCGCTATCAGCAAGCATTCCAACAAATCCAAAAATTACAGAAGGGAGCGTAAATCATGGCAGCACGGAAGAGAACCACAGCGCCAACACAAGACACAGTAAGCATTCATGATGCTTGTTTAAAATACATGACCACAGAACAAGGTTTGAGACTGGCTTTAAGCCATGTTCGCCCAGATGATTTTGATACTGTAAAGGCAGTTTCAGAAGCGGATTTAGAAGCGATCGCCTCCCACTTCCAGCCAAAATTGTCAACTGTAGCTAGCAACACCACAGAATTAGCCGAAACTTCTCCACAGCAAATATCAGACCCAACCACAGAACAGCCACAAAACACCCTCTCCCTGCCCCAACAAGAGCGACATTTAGCAGCGCCTACCCCCTACCCAATACCTAACGCCCAACTAACGCTAATTGACCAGCTAGCGAGGCAGGCATCTGAGGAGATAGCAGCAGTAGACGCGATCGCCCAAGTCAAAAACCAGCTGATTCTAAATAACTTAGCTGTGCGAGATGCGGAACTAGCAGAAGGTATCAATCAGCACTGGCAACATCAAAAGCAAGGATATTTGGGAGCGATTAGAGATTTGGCTGGCCAAGCAATGCAGAAGCCAGAAGTTACCCCAGATGAAACTGACCTGATCCAAGAAATTGAAGGCATCATCACCGAACTGGGAAAAAAGCTAATCGCGTGAGAGCGATCAACATCCTGTTATCTCCCCTCGACTTTGTTAACTGGTTATTAGAAAGAGTACTAACGCCATGACTTTTACAATTTCCGGCATTGAATCAGAGGTAAATATGAGCGGTAATTCCTTACCAGAGCTAGTTGCTCAAGCTCAGGAATTACTTGGGCAAATTCGCCAGCATCCACAGTTTAAAGGCTTGCGTTTTGATTGTGATGTAGCTCTTGGTGACGTTAAGCAATATTTCAACTACTTGGAATCGGCTGCTAATGCTGAGTTAGAAGTATCTCGGTTTGAAGGTTTTACAGAATGATTTTCGGTGGCAATACAAAGCAATCGCTGTCTCGGACAAAGTAAGCGATCGCCTGTGAATAGCAAATGGAATGCAGTCTCCGCCGATGAAAACTACAGAAAAATTATCTCATGAATACAGAACAAATCAAAGCAATTCTGAGAGGTTGTTCAGCATCCTTACAAGTAGTTTTGAGCGATGCTAACTATCAGAAAATCCAACAGCATGAATATTTTTCAACTAACAATGATTTGATGTTAGGCGACGCAGTTCAAGCACTAAATGAGGTGTTAGCGGCTATTGATGATGTTGAATATCTAGCTCTCACAAAGCTCAACTAATTTGCTAAAAAATATCAAAGCCATGACGCATATTCAGATAAGTTCGCTGATTGGCTTTTTTAATTTTGCAATTTCTTATTAGCAATATGGACGAACTAAATAGTCAAATTGAGAATGCAAAGACGGATGAGAAAGAGCTAAACAAAGTCCTGAAGAAATATGACTTAGATGAGGAATTAGCACTTGAGTTTAGCGAAATAGATAAAGCATTTAGGCAATTAGAAATTAAGTACCAATCCCTACTAAACACTAGAAAATTTTTGAACAATGGCTAAAATCGACACTACAAAAGCAGCGGCTCAAGCTGTAGCAGAAAAGCTGGCAAGAGGTAAAGTCAACTCACCATCTAGCACTAACTCCGTATCTGCCACACCTACCACATCTACCGCCATTCCTATAGATAGCCGTATTCCTGGATTGTTGACCGTCACGCCGGATTTAATACCGGGAATGATGCCACCATTCCAGCCCAATCAATACCATATTTCAGATCCGTTAAATCCTCCCGAAACTCTCACACAAGCAACTCAAAGCCAGCTAGATAAAGGTATGAAAATCTATGAAGGTTCTACACGAGCATTGAAACTTACGGGGGCAGCGCTCGACCTGACACGCGAGAAATTTACTGTTATTGGTAAGCACTCAAAGGCTTTTGGTGCTGGCATTCAAGCAGCTACTGAAATTGAGAAAGTTAAGGGGAATTATTTGGATTACCTTAATCAAAAAGAAGTAACTACCCAAAAATCAGTTGTTTTAGATGTCAACCAAGTGAAGACGGTTGCCGATACAAGCATTTCCGTTCATAGCAAAGACGAACTAAATCAAAAACTGTTGCAAGCCTCCATTAAAGCTGAGGAATCACGGCTAAAAACTGTTGAGTCTCAAGGGAAATTATCAAGCTTTAAGGCACAGTTAGGCGATTATATAGAGGTGAAGCAATGAAAGCAATACACGGGTTAGGACTTGGTGTATTTGGCTTCTGTACTGGCTTGGCATTTGCTTCTGGAGGGTTTACCAACGATACAGCCAAACTAATCTCTATGCTTGGGATAGGGGCGTTGCCAGCAAGTTTTATTACTTATCTAGTCGCGGATACTAAATCACAAAGACTATTAACCCATGCCGAAAGTAAGAATGAACAAGCAGGTCAAACGCTGCATAAAATCATCAGGGATTTTGAAAGGAGCAAGTCAAGGTTAGCCACTGTTACTAGCCAGCTAGAATCTTTGAAAGATGAACTCAAAGAAGCGAGAAATACCATCAACTCGTTAGGTCATAACAAACTAGAAAGCACAGCTCTCATTGCTCAACTGCAAGCCAAGTTAAATCAATTATCTACACAGACTCAAAAAGATACCCAGCGTATTGAATATCTGGAAAGTGAGACTGAGCAATGGGAATTGAACTTTAAAACTCAAGTAGAAGCGGAGGCTAACAAACGCTTTCAACTTGCCAAGTCACAGGAATTAGAAAAGATTTATCATGAACACGATTCTATTACCTCTGAAGCTATGCAGCTATTCAGAAGGTTGCAAAACTGGGGTGAGAAGGTAGCGCATGGTCATCAAAGTAAAGCCGAGATTATCAAAAGTTTGGCAAGTAGCTACAACGAAAATTTAGATGAGGTTGGGGAAGCGATCGCCAGTGAGCGCCAAAACTATATAGAGCAAATCGAGCTACTAAACGAGCGCGTAGGTCAGCTACAGCAACAATTGGCAGGTGATTTAATAGAACCCGTGTATGGTGACTTTGGCTTTGATATCAACGGGAAAATTGCCAACGAAATAGCGCGTACTTTGTTTACTGATATCAGGTTGGCTTTGAGCGTTAAAGGCTTTCAGGTGAAGCCTGACGGCGTTGTAGACATTGGTTATGGCTATTCCCGCTCTGTGCATCCCTTAGCCATTGCAGAAGCAATCAGCAAGCATTCTGACACGCTGGCTAAAAAGCTGGGACTATTCAAAATAACAAGCGTTCGCAAGCTGGAAATAACCGATTGTATTGTGGTCAGCTACCGTATGGGGCCAGCCATCAAAACAGATGAAATTAAGCTGATGGTTGGGACTCCTGACGAATTTATCAACTATGTAGTCAGTCACCCAATCCGCTATCGGCTGATTGCAGATCCGGGCGTTGGTAAAACCCCAACCACTGCGGTAATGATTAGCGAAATCCTCAAAGCTGGATGCACTCGCGGCAATACTGGCAAGGGTGAGAAAGTACCTCACACTCTGGTTACGGTGTCTTATCCTGGTGCTGTTGCTTCACTCAAAGATAGCAACTATCCTTTAGAGCATTTCCTTAAATATGGCGATACCACAGCCGCGATTAAATCCTTTGATGATTGCCTAGACGACGGAAATTTTCGAGTTCAAAACCCCACATTCGCTGCTAACTTCTTTCAAATTTGGGCATGGGATGAATTAGATAACACGCTGAATTCTTGCAGTGAGCCATACAAGGCAGGGGAAAACCTTAAGAAGATTTTAAAACAGTTTGGTCACAATAACATCGGTTGGATTGTGTCGGGTCAATCAGTGATGACCAAACAAATCCCAGGTTTTACCAATGATGATCGGTCACTTTTTACCGAAATTATCATTGGCATTTCCAAAATTAGACATTACCTAAATACCTACGGAAAGGGCAAAAACAGCGAGTCTAACCTAGCTAAGTTGACTCGCAATTTAGACGCTATCGAAGAATACATCGAACATAAGAATGAGCTAGTTACCGACGATGCCAGATTATTGAGAGTAGCCTTAGTAGTCGATTCTCGTTCACCTAAGCTTTATTTTTTACCTAATCTCGATAAAGTTAGTTTCAACTATTCATTGATAGAGGAGACAAAGCGACTGGCAAGGGTTGCCAAGTCCTCTGGCACGAGTGACACGAGATGGACACACGATACCTTAAACCCAAGCATAGCAAGCACTGACACGGTGATGTCTGCCGCGTCATTTTCCACTATAGGGGGTAGCCACCAAAGTGACACAAAGCCTTATTGTCCCCACTGTGGTCACACAAATTTAACCGTAAGAAAGGATAAAAGATATTACTGTTTGAACTGCAAAAAAATAACAGTTTCTAATAAAATAGTTTGGAAATAAATATATGGACTTGGATGATATTACGACAATTATATATCAGCCTAAAAATGACCATGAGCCGGGATTTATCTATTTAATGGAAGCAGAGGGCTATCACGGGCTAATTCCTGGTTGTTACCTCCGTCGTTGCAAAATTGGGTTATCTCGTAATCCCGAAGCTCGACTTGATAACTTTCATAGGAATCAACCACCTTGTAACGTGAAAATCCTCAAGACTATTTATGTAGAGGATATGGCAGATGTAGAGGGTGAATTACATCAAAAATTTAGCCAATGCAATGTTGAGTTAATCAAAAGTCAAGAGTGGTTTGATTTTAATCCAGTGCAATTTCTGATGCTTAACTGGGAATTTGAGAAGCGATCGCTACACGTCTTTAGCATTAGCGACTTGCCAATTAAGCTAATCATTTTCAGCATGATCGGGCTATTGTCCGTGGGTGCGATCGCTGGCAGATTGACAAATCAACCAGTTAACTCCGTGATACAGCCACAAGATAAATTGACAAAGTAAGCAAAATGAAGGGAGGTTGTTAGCCTCCCTTTGGGTTTTAGAACGGTGTGTTACCTGTCTCGTTTACCTTGGCGAGATATCCCCGCCAGTAGTCTCCATCCTGGCTTTTGGGTGGTAATCCAATCGCCGCGTCGAATTCTCCGTCAAAGTAGTCGCTAGTAGGTTGGAATTGTTGAGGTTTAGCAATTGTGAGTAACATAAGAATACCTTTTATTTTTAAGCTGCGGGTTAGTAACCCGCTTTTTCTGTGGTTTCTTCAACCTGTTATTAGCGTAACTTAACCTGTTAAACAATGTTAATAACTTGTTAGAAAAATCTTACAGGTTATTGACATTGGCTAACTTGTTAGTTAAGTTAATAACAGCTTAGAAATAAAGGGGAGTCAGTCAGATGTCTAAAGCAGTTCAGGAGCAAGTAGATCAACTCTTTGTTGCCGTCAAAGATTTGCAAAGCCTTGAACAGATCAAGCCACATTGTGAGAAGTTTAACGAGTGGATAAATACCAACACTAACTACAGCATTAAAAGCTTAGGCACTGTGCTGAGTCGGTCTGGCTTCTATAAAAAATTCAAGTCACTCCCATTAGAGCAAGGGAAAAACGCTGATTCTGTACCCAAGCATGATGCCCAAGGCAACGTAACAGGTTATGAGTTAAAGCACTATGTTTTATTGCTGTGTGGTCTGGATAAGAAAGACTGGGAAGAACGCAACGAAACCACACGGGTAAGCTTACGCCTAGACAATGGTCAGGAAATCAGCCCAGACGAGTATTTAGAGGTAACGGGTAAATTGCTAGAATCCCAAGACCTCCATGAGGTAGCAGTAGGGTTAATTGCTGCCACTGGCCGCCGTCCCCATGAAATTCTCGCTCGTGCTAGGTTTGCGGCTGTTGAGGGTCAAAGCTATCAGGTAATGTTCACTGGCCAAGGGAAGAAACGGGGAGATAAGCCAGTATTCCCCATCGCTACCCTTTACCCTGCTAGTTACGTCATTGAGCGGTTGAACTGGTTAAGAAAAGAACCGTTAACTAAAAGCCTTTTGACAGAAGTAGCTAACGAAAACCCCACTGATTTAGCAGCACAAAACCGCGCCATAGACAGCCGTCGCAACGGTTCCCTTAATCGGGTCGTGCGCGGCTACTTTGGAGACAAGGGAGACAAAGAACCCATTTTAAATTTCCGGCACGGGGAAGAACAAGACAATTGCAAGGCACTGAGAGCCGCATATTTAGCATTGGCTACCGAGCGTGATTGTGCTGGGGCGATCGGTTCTAAGATGCTACATGCTGCTAGGTTAGCTGGTCACTTTGTTAAAGATGCCCCAACTGACCGAGACTTGCAAAATTTAGTAACTACTCTGGGTTATGCCGACTACTACGTTAGCAAGCCTGTAGGGTTCCCAGATGCCCCAGAGAAAGAAAAACTGGTTCAAGTTCGTGCTATTCCTGCTGATTTTGAATACCTCAAGGAATTACAGAGTGAATGGCAATTACATAACCAGCAATCAGTAGTTAGCCGCTTAATTGAACACCACAAAAACCGCGTTGATGTTGCCAAGCAGTTACAGGAATCACAGCGATTAATTGCCCAGTTAGAAGCAGAAACTAAGCAGTTAACTGAAACTAATAACCAGTTAGAGCAAACTAATAACCAATTAGAAACAATTAACCAACAGTTACAACAGGAGAAAGCAGTAATGTCAGCCAGCGCACCACAGCAAACACAAACAGTTACTCTCAACGTTACCGAGTTAGATTCTTGGTTAGAAGCGAAAGTTATTGAAGTGGTAAACAGGGTGACTCAAGGCATAGCAATAGCACCCGCCGCCAAGGTTGCACCCATCAAGGAAGAGATAGACTGGCAAGCCAAAACTGATACTGAGGTTTGGGGGAGTAAAGCGCCAGGAGCATCTGTAGAAAAAATCCGTAGGTCTTTTCAAGCTATCTGTTTGTACAACGATACGGTAGCAACTGGAGACTCAGATCGCTTGGCTGTGACTAACCAAGCACTTAGAGAGTTAAGCGGCTGTAACGGCTTGGTGGTACGCGATTGGATCGAAGCTCACAAAGATGAGGTGATTAGCCACAATGCAAAATTCGGTATGGAGAACAAGAAAGACCCCAGCAATCCAGCCAGCTATGCCAACAAGGGCAAGGACACAGATAAGATTCTGTTGCTGGTAAATGAAGAGTTCCTTAGTGGCGAAGGCTTTAAGGTGGGGAGAAACTAAAACCGATCTGGAGTAGATAATGACTACTTATCAGAACGTGATTTCTTATAAGCAAGATTCTGATAAATGAAGAGCAGCGCGTCGCGATAATCATCTTTCCCCCGAATCTTGATACCCTTGTGCTGCTAGTCTTAAAAAATATACTGCTGTTTTTCTTTATATTACGAGTAGCTAGCGAGGATCAAATTTTAAATATGGCTTTTGAGCAAATCGAAGCATTTTTAAAGAAAATGCAGTCTGAACCTGAACTTAAAAACGAGGTACTTGCAGCACCAACCGCAGATGATATTGCGCGAATAGCATTAAAGCTTGGTTTTGAATTTTCAGGTGATGAATTATTGAGAATGTCAGGTAAGAAAGTTGGCAGCATTACTGTTAGAAAAACTGATCTTCCTGGAGAGTACAACTAGGGGTCACGCGAGAATTTTTGAAAAAGGCAGAAGGCAGAGGGCAGAGGGATGAATAGCGATCGCTTTTAAGTTCCTCCCAGGATGAGAAATAAGCCGCGTAAATGTGGTGAATGGGCAAATTAGCCAAGTTAGGAGATTAAAGGAACTATAGGCGATTGTGGGGTGTGTGGTGAGTGCGATCGCTCCCTCTCTTGATTCCCCAATGCCCAACACCCAATGCAAGGCAAAGTAGCCATGATGAAAGTAAAGGGTACTGTAGGAGATTGTGGGGCGGGAGTGAGTGCTTTTTTCCCCATTCCCCAGATACCTTTTTTTGTTTTGGGGGCGCGGCGGGGAGGCAATTAGATGAGGCGATTTCATTCGTGGTGAAAATTTGAGGCTTCAAAAGTTGTGCCAAAAGTGGGGAGGCGATCGCCCAGGAGGAAAATAGGAATTGGAGATTGGGTAGGGAGTGCGATCGCCAGAGATAAGCTAATAGTCATTCATTTTTCCAGACTGACTCGCTCGTGGTAAGGGCTTCAACCTTGGATTTATGCAACTTAAATGCTCATTAGCTTAGGCTTTTGGGTTTCTATAGCAGGGGTAGGGGAGAATCGCTTACAGAGGTTATG
>NZ_CAXTTT010000097.1:0-29479 GCF_964247315.1 uncultured Nostoc sp. | reverse complement strand
AACTCGCGAATATTGTTGTCTTTTTCCCATCTTTTTGCCAAATTGGGATGCTCCCCTTGATCTAGAACCATTGCCATAGAATTTACCTTGTAAATATACTGATTAAACAGGATAATAGTAAACTTAAAATGTTTTATGCACTACCAGACAGCAATCATTCAGAAGCACATCAAGTTCTTTTACAACTGTCAAGGGATTTCTACCTCTAAACACAGTAACGATCGCAGCTTCATAAGGATTTTTACCTGTTCTCTTGACAGCATTTATTGCAGCTTGATTTGATAATCCTCGGACACTAACTAGCCATACTGCTAACACATGTCCAGTACGTCCAATTCCACCAGAACAGTGTACAACGACTTTCTCATTTTGTTTGTCTGCTTCTATTAAGAAAGGAAGTATTTTGTGTATGAGGGTTTCTAAATTAGATAAATGGAAATCTGCAATTGGTGCCCAACAAACTAACTGATTCCCAAATTCCTGTTTGTATATGTTTAGAAGATTGAAGTAAGATGCTAGCTGTTGTTCATCAAGAAGACAGCAAACACGCTTGATATTTTGGCGCTTCATGAATTCTATCCAATCCTGAACATTTTTGTCAGTGTATCCAGGTCGTGCAGCACCAAAGACTATTCGCTCTTTCTCCCAAGCTGGGGCAAACTTGTACATATTTAACTGTCTAGAGTCGAGGTTGTTAAATCTCACCAATGGCAGAAAATAGCGATCGCAGTTTAAAAATCTCTTTACACCCAATGCTACCTAAAGTCACTAATGGCTACGTAAGTATACCCTACGATCTTGCTGTAGTCCTGACACTACGCTCTGGAAAATCCTAATATAATAAGCTAAATGGAATCGTAAGAATAAAGTTTTCCAAGAAATTTTATATTTTTGTGAATTATCTTGCTGGCCATACTACCTCTAATGCTTATTTTTAGGACTTTTGCAGCTTACTTAGCTAGCTCCAGTTGCAACCTTGACTAATCAATGAGGTTAAGAGAAACTAACTAAATACTGATGTGTGTGCTTATAATAATAATAAGTTTTGTAAAGATTCTGAGATATATATGTTGAAACATGGAACATTAGTTAACAAATGGCAAGTTTGTATCTAAAAATGTTCCTACGGCTATATTTGTAGCCTTCTGCTAAGGCAGTAAAATTTAAGCGTACTTATCCTGGTTGGCCAAAAGAATGGAGACATTAGAGTTCATAATCTATCCAGACGGTCGGGTACAAGAGAAAGTCACTGGCATTGTAGGTGCTTCTTGCTCTGAGGTTACAGCAGCAATAGAGGCGCAGTTGGGGCAAGTACTTAATCATGAGCCAACCTCAGAATATTTCGCCGCGAAGGTGCAGCAATCTAATGTGGCGAATACACACACCACTTACAGCGATTGGTAAGTTTTCACAGTAGTTTAGCGTTATTAATTCACAACCACCATGTCACATTTTAGCCAAATTAAGACTCAAATCCGTAACCTTGATTCTTTGAAAGATGCTTTGACTGAATTGGGCGTAGACTGGAAACCCGGCCCACGCGAAGTCCGTGGCTATCGCGGTCAAACCCATCCTGCGGAAGTTAGTATTGAGCAGGAAAATGGCTATGACATCGGTTTTAGATGGAATGGCAAAGAATATGAACTGGTGGCTGACTTGCAATATTGGCAGCAAGGCCTGTCTGTAGACGGATTTTTGCGCCAGGTAACCCAGCACTATGCTTATCAAACAGTTGTGAAAGAAACCGCTCGTGTTGGTTTTCAAGTCTCTGAACAACAAAAAAATGAAGATGGTTCAATTCGCGTGGTAGTACAGCGCTGGAGTGCGTAATGGGTGATTTTCTGCCGTCGCCGGAAGAACAAGAAGAGAACCGTTCCGGTTTGGAACCAGAATTAGGGGGTTTTTTACGGGATGCCGCAGAGCGTTCTGGTTTAGAACCGGAATTGGGTGGTGTATTTCGCCAAAATGGTGTTTATGTTGATGAAATCACCTGTATTGGTTGCAAGCATTGCGCCCATGTTGCGCGTAACACCTTTTACATTGAACCAGATTACGGGCGATCGCGCGTAGTTCGGCAAGATGGGGACGCTGAGGAAATTATCCAAGAAGCAATTGACACTTGTCCGGTTGATTGCATTCATTGGGTTGATTACACTGAACTGAAAAAGTTAGAAGAAGAACGCAAATATCAGGTAATTCCTTTAGTGGGTTATCCTGTAGAACAGGCAGTTGTTGCTAGCGAACGTCGGCGTAAAAAGCAAAAGTCAAAAACCAAAAAATCACGTTATTAAGATAAAAGCGTTAAATCAAGATAATAAAGGACTGGTATATCCAGTCCTTTTGTTTTTCGTTATGTAGTTAATTTCTGATGCAGGGATAATTTAGAATTTGGAATTCCTTGTAAGGGTTAACTTCCTTCATTTGAAATTTAAAGGATCGTGCTGTGAAAGTAATTTTTCTACTTTTGCCTCGTCTAACCTAGCAGTTAATCTTCTAGTTTCATGCAAGTCTCTAGTAGTTTTTGCCAAAGTAAAAGTTGAGCCAACAGAGAAAGCCATACCCATACCCATAAAGCCTTTCACCCAGCCATTTACAGGTAAGTTTACAATGCCGAAGGTGGTCATAGAAATAGAAATCACAAAAGCTGCCCAAGTTTGAATAACCCAAGCTGCACTGTCTTTTTGGCTACCAATTGTTTGCATATTTCCTACCTTTGATATGACTTATTAATATCAATTCTTGATTTTTAATTAAGAAGCGTAAGATTTCATTTGGGTTTCCAAACTTATATCTATAGTTTAGTTTTGGAGAATTGATGTTAACAGTAATTATATTTATTGGTAGGTTTACTGGTATTAATAGTAAGACCAGTTTCATAACTGGACTTTAATAGGTAAGCTCAATAGCAATTGTAGTCAGTAGAAACTGGCACAAGACTTTGTACCAGTTTTATAAGTGGCATTAAAAGGATGAGTTTACTTATTGATCTGGAAAAGTCTGTACCTTGCCATCAGGACTGAGAACAACTCGAATTCTGACATTTTGTCCATTTTTATTGGCGGAAACAAAAGGTTTACCAACCTCAGGCATCCCAGCGTTATCAACGAATTCTCTTGCTGCCTTATTAAGGGGAAAAATTCGTTCAATTGTGCCGTCAACACCAACTATCAAACTATACTCTAATGTTTGTCCCAGTCCAGTAGGTGGTTGCCAACGCTTTGTTAGGTATTCTCTAGCTTCTGCTACTTGAGGTGTGTCAAATAATGTGCCAGTAGCTACTTCTCTGGATGTGGGGTTTTTACCTGCGTCCCCTAATTGATCGATAAAGGGATTATTCTCCGCAGTCCTAGAGGAGGGAAGTTGTGAAGCAGGTTTTTCTCCAGCAGAAGATTGCTGTAAGGAACGGATTCTTTCGTCTAGCTGTTGTGAGGTTAGTGGGGAGGGTTGGGTTGGGGTATTGACACGATTATTATTGGGTATGGTGTCAAGAGATGGAGGGAGGACTGGTGAGATATTAGTTGGTAAGCTACTGGCGTTAGAAGATAGTCTGGGTGGCAAATTCCGCAGTTTAGGGATAGTACCTGCTTGGGGACTTGACCCGGTTGGATTCTGTCCCAGATTTGGTAATATGGCAATTTCCTGACCTGGGATTTTGCTGGATGGTGCAATCGCTCGATTACTAGGAAGGGTTGCAGTCGTCCCTTGAGGTATTGTCAATGTATTTGGTGGCGGTGCACTAGAACTAGGGGCTGTTAGAGGTGCTTGGGGTAAAGTGGATGTGGAAAGTGGAGGGGTAGAACCTAGCAAATTATTTGATGGAGAGGCTAGCCCAGGTTCAGGCGTGGGAAAGTTTAGTGAGGATGAAGGTTCTAGAGCAGTCTTTACTGCTGTTGAATCTGATGTTTTGGCTGTCTGCTGTTGCTTTTCTCTAATATTGTTAGCATATTGCCAAGTAACTGGTAAAAAACCTATACCTAATACTAAGACTGCGGCAACAGGTGCCCAAGCAGGGAATCTCAGAGTCGAACCTGTGCTGTTGAGAGTTGGAAGTGCCATGACATCAGTTGAGTATTCATCTAAAGCACTTGCCAAATCGAATAGTTGCAGCAAACTGAGTTGAATTACTGGGCCAGATGAATGGTTGGCAAGAGAACCAAGAAATAGGTTGTGAGTTAAATAGCTGCTTGGTTCTAAGTGGATATTTGCCCCTGGAATTTGGTTACTAAAGGCATTTAATGTTTTTGTTGAAGACTTTAATTCCGGCTCATCCAGTGCTGTGCTTGACTCTTGGGTTCTGGAGAAACTGACCCAAAAGCTTTCTGGAGGCTGTTGAAGGAATTGCTGTACATAGTTGGTGACAGCATCACATAAAGCTTCGAGTTGCTCACGATCGCCCCGAATTGGAACTCTTTGTTCTTCTGGTAGTCGGGGATCGTCAAAACGTAGCTCAAAACTCAGATGTTTGAGGACAGTTTTCCCCATCCAACGAGACAGAGATGAGCTTTGCGCGAATACTTCTAGCGTGCAAGTCGGTGGTGTGTAGCAACGAATAACTGAATTTGATAGAGGCATGACAGGAACTACGAAGAAGACTATATTGGGATTTTGCAAAAATTGAGCCAGTTGCTTGCAAAAAAAAGTTGGAACGGTGGATTCCTCCACTCAGAAATTTGTCAAGTTCCTTCGGTTGTGCAAACTGGCGTGCAAGGAGGAAGCATTGCTGATAGTGCATCGCCCAAGAGCTAATGACCATCAAAAGAGTTTCCTGACCTAGCAAACTTTTCAAAACGAATTTTGGTTGAGGAATTTCAAATCTCAAATTTAAAATTTTGTTGAACGGTCTATAAGTGCTAGCCAGAGACGGCGATGCCCACCAGGAGCACTGTAAAAAAGTAAATCTACAAGCAGTTTTAGGGCCAGGTTGGTTAGTAAATCCGTTGAGATTTCCTCGTCCTCTTCCATCCGCTCTTGGTAGGTATTGCAAAAAGCATCAATATAGTCTCCAAGTAAAGCAGCCTGGTGAGGTTCCCGGTTATTTTCTGCCATTTGTTCTAACAGACCGACAGCGCGGCGAATCAATTCCTGGTGCTGTTTGGCTAGATAGCAGATGATCAAAACAAGCGATCGCGCTTCTTCGACATCTAGCTTTTTTCGCCCTCCTTGACCTTTGCGTAGGGGATTTGATTGGCGCAGTCGCCATAAAGCTACGCGGTCTGGCACTCTTGACTCTAAATTCAGATCGGTTGCCGCCGAAAGCATTGCCTCTGAACCAATCCCAGTTAAGGTTTCTAGCGCCAACAGCACCAAGTCTAATTGGGTTTTGATATTGTCCCATTGAACTGTGTTTGGGGCTGGAAGCTTGATTAAATCCTCCCACTGGGAATTTGGAGTGGCTGAGTTGGCGGCCGAGTGCATAACTTTTAGCATAGGTGATCGAGCTGATAGGGGATGTTGCTGTTACCCATTTTGAAACCAGACTCTTAAGAATCAAGCTTGGTTTCCCATAAGCTAATGAGCCAGAGGCTTCAGCTAGCTTTTTTATGTGGTAAACAGTAGGTATCTTTGTCCTACTCTAGATGAAAATTTATTTTCGACAAAGTAAAAAATTATCAATTCTAATTAAGGTTTACCCGACTTTCGCTGTTAGCTCCGTATCAGAGTATAAATAAACTATTGTTTTAAATGCTAACCGCTAACGATCGCTAAGTAATTATGTAGAATACCTCCTAATTTGTTTGCGGTTTTAAATTTTGAAATTTCTTGATATTTATTACTTGGTCTTAATGTATACATAATTACTCTACAAATATTTTACCTGTTTGCTCAAGGCACTTTTTACTGCTGGACATTATTCCAACTTAGTTTTACTTGTGTGCAGCCTGTTATTTAGTATAAGCTGGGCAACATCAGGACGATTGACGCCTCCATGAATAAAACTGATGACAAACTTAAAAATTTGATAAAGTCAGCGTTTGAAGATGTTGGTGATTGATTTATTCCAACTTAGTTGGTACTATAACTCTAATTGCAAACCACGCACATATCAGAATTCATTTATAAAGTTAATGGGCAGAGGCAATACTTTATATATTTACCAAAACCCACACTGAAGCATTGGTTACAGATCGTTCACCCAGTAAGAATAGCAACACAATAATATAACAACTATGAAAAAGCATTTTTTTGCCTTTTCACTGATAGCTTGTGCTGTCGGTATGACTTTGCCAACTCAGGCATTTGCAGTTAAGCTATACGCTGCTGGAAGTTTGCGCGATAGTCTCACAGAAGTATCTGAATCTTTTAACGAAAAATATGGAATTCCAGTAGAAACGCGATTTGGCCCTTCTGGTTTAACACGAGAATTTATAGAACAAGAATTCTCTGAAACTGGAAAATCCGCAGATGTTTTTGCCAGTGCAGATATTGATAACCCTCAAACATTGTTTGAAGAAGGTTTGAGTGAACCTGTAGCGAACTTCACCAGCAACCGCATGACGGCTGTTGTCAGATCGGGACTTGGTATTACATCAGATAATTTGTTGGATTTTTTACTAAAACCTGAAATCAAGGTGGGAACCTCAACCCCTATAGCAGATCCATCTGGTAACTATGCATGGCAGATATTTGACAAGGCCGATCGGGTTACACCTGGTAATTCTCAAATTTTGAAGAATAAAGCTTTACAGTTAGTAGGTGGTAATCCTAATGCTCCTATAGTTCCTAATGGCGAAAATAGTTTAGTCTATTTTCTCGAAGAAACAAAGCAGGCAGATATATTTTTAGCTTATTACACCAGTGGAAAGATTGCCCAAGCAACAGAAGGTGGTGACAATCTGCAAATAGTAGAGTTACCGGACTATTTAGCAACGAAAGCTGATTACGGATTGACTACACTGAAAAACGCTGATCCTGATGGAGAAAAATTAGCTGAATATATCCTGTCACAAAAAGGGCAAGAAATTTTGGCAAAATATGGATTTAGCTCACCCTCTACTTCTGTTCCCGAACATCAAGGTGCGGGTGGAATTTTGCTGGCTTTAAGTGTAGCTTTAATCCTGTATAAAAAGCAATTAATTAAATTAGACTACCACAGGTAGAAAACTTCTTAATTTTGTCTTGTTCTGATTAAAATCAATCTGATAATTTCAACTAAATCTGGCTACTAATTTGCTGTCTTATCCACGCACGAAATGCTTTCATTGTGGTATTTCTGCCATTGGTTTTACTCAGAATCAAATATTCGGGAATTACTTGGGAAATTGAGAAGTTGGGGAAAATATAACTGGTATTTGATTCTATATATTTACCATCAAAAAGCACGTTTATTTCCAGCTTTCTTCCATTCCATCGCCACAGTTCCGGTACTCTCAACGCTTGATAATTATTGAAACGAGTGCGGGAGGTAATATCAATTTCAATAGCCAAATCTGGAGGCGGGTCAGTTTCTAAATTTATTCTATCTTTACCCCTAATTTTAGCTTCATTTTGGATATAGAAACAATCATCGGGTTCTACTCCAGCATCCATACTTTCCTTATCAAAAGTTGTAGAACCTAAACTCCAAAATTCCAGATCGAGTTCTTCTAATAAAACTTTTAACAAGTCACCAATAATAACTTTAGCTACTTCATGCTCTGGTAATGGAGCCATTATTTCCAGCACCCCTTGACTGTAACCTATCCGAGAGCTGCGATTGTCTCCCAATTCTGCTAAAATGCGCTTGTATACCGACCAAGAGATATCTTTAATCAACAACTGATGACCGGCTCTAACAATTAGTTGATTGAGTTCAAGTAACATCGCAAATTTCCTTCTCTTTATTAATGGCAATACGCTTGGTGTTCGCAAGCTGGGCTATTAGTAAAAAAACTAAAAGCTGCAATGAAAGGTCAAATCTTAGTCTTCATACTGTTTTTATTCTGTAATACCATTTCTTTGTGAGGCTGCGCCAAATTTTCTTCCTTTGTGACGGCAGTCGCTTATGGGGGAAACCCCCAAGACCGCGCCGCCTCTCCTTTGCGCCCTTTGCGGTTCGTTCCTTATATAATTTGGCGCATCTTTATACAGAATTGGTATAACTTCTGCTTCATCCTAACTTTGGGTAATGAAATATAGCAGTTTTCGTTTGAATGCAATACATGGTTAGGGCACAGCATTCCTGTGCCCTAACAGCGGTCTGTATTCCATGCAATTGAGAACCGCTATAGTTACATTTATTGCTACTTTATTTTATATGAACAACGGTAACACCACTGCCGCCATCTGCTTGTTCTGCTGGTTCGTAATTGTTCACTCTGGAATGCTGTTGCAAAAAGGCGTGAACTCCTTGTCGTAGCTTACCAGTACCGTACCCGTGAATAATCCAGATTGGGCCTGTAGCTTCCGAAATGGCTTTATCTAAAATGTATTCGGCATCAGCCACCCGTTTACCACGCAAATCAATGGTATTTTGGGAAGTCCGAATTTCTGGGACATTTTGCGGTGGCGGGGTTACTGCTGCTGGGGCTGGTTTGGGTTTGACGACTGGTTCGGCTTTTTGACCATCTAAGGATTCTACGTCTTCCAACTTTACAGTCATCTTCATTAGCCCAAAGCGAACGCTTAACTCGCCATCTTGATCGGGGGCGGCGATTACTTCTGCTATCTGTCCCAATTTAGGAACGCGGATGCGATCGCCTATTTTGGGCATAAACCCAACTTTTGGTTTTGCTGGCGTTGCTGGCTGATATTGTTGGCCAATCTGATTTAAAGCATTGGTTGCTTGCTGGGCCTCTTGGGCTGTGGGCGTACCTTTCTGCAAATGGCGGATTACTTGGGCAATTTCACCTTTTGCTTGAGCGATCGCTTGCTGCACTGCTACTTCCTGTGAAGCCCGCAAACTGCTTTCCCTTTCCTCCAAACTTGCGGCTTTTGCGGATACTTCTTTGTATAAACGTTCCGCTTGCTGCAACAAAACCTGGGCTTCCGCAGCTTTTGTTTCTTGGCGGCGGCGTTGCGCTTCTAAGCCAGCAATCACCTGGTTAACTTCATCTGTGGCCTCTCCCACTTGGGTTTTTGCCTGTTGTATAACTTCTGGTTTTAATCCCAAGCGCAGGGCAATGGTTAAGGCGTTAGAACGTCCGGGAATGCCCCACAACAGACGATAAGTAGGCGAGAGAGTACTTTCGTCAAATTCGACAGAGGCATTTTCAAAGTGATCGTCTTCGTATTTCAGGGCTTTTAGTTCGCCGAAGTGAGTGGTGGCAATAGTTAGCTGGGCGTGATTGGCTAAATATTGCAACAAAGCGATCGCTAAGGCGCTACCTTCCACTGGATCTGTTCCTGCGCCGACTTCATCGAGTAATACGAGTGCTGAGTGCTGAGTGCTGAGTGCTGAGTTAGGACTAGGAAGTTCCCCCTCTGCTCCTCTGCTCCCATGCTCCTCTGCTTCCCCAGTTCCCAATGCTTCCAAAATCCGACTAATCCGGCGGATGTGTCCAGAGAATGTGGATAAACTTTGCTGTAAGGATTGTTCATCGCCAATATCTGCCAGCACTTTATCAAACCAAGGTATTTCCACTGGTTCGCGGGCGGGGACAAATAAACCCACTTTGGCCATTAATGCTGCTAACCCCAAGGTTTTTAAGGTTACAGTTTTACCGCCAGTATTTGGACCGGTAATTGTCACTACCCGAATTTGTGGACTAATCAGTAAATCTACAGGAACTACTGGTTGCCCTTGTTCGTGCTGTTGCTGCCACACTAACAGAGGATGTCTTAAGTTCCGTAAGGTAATGATTTCCCTGTTTTCTCGCTGGATAAATCGTGGGGGGTTCGCTCCTAGCCAATAACTATATCGCGATCTAGCGGTTGCCATATCCAAAGTGGTGGCGATCGCTAACAACCTCTCCAAATCTGGTTTGACTGCGGCTACAAGTTCTGTCAACATGCGACGAATCGTTTCTTCTTCGGCTTGCTCTTTTCTAATTATCTGCCGCAGTTGGTTGCCTAAAGGTACTACTGAATTCGGTTCCACATACAGGGTGGCGCCACTGGTAGAGGTATCGTGGACTATACCGGGGATAGCATCTTTTTGAGGTGCTTTTACGAGGATTACAAAGCGATCGCTCCGTTGCGTAATTAGCTGTTCTTGAACTGCTCCAGATTTAGCCTGTAAGATGTTTTGCAGCTTTTGGGTAATTTGGCTGCGTAATCGCCGCAAATCTGTGCGAATTTCTCCCAGTTTTTGACTCGCGCGATCAGTTATCTGGGCCCGTTCATCAATACATCGGTGAATTTCTTGTTCTAGTTCTGGATAAGTCCGCAAATCGGCAACTAACTCAGTCAATATCGGCAAATTTTCCTGATTGTCAATTACACGGCGTAAACTTCTAGCACCAAAAAGGGTGGTGGCGATCGCTAACAGTTCATCTCCTGCCAAAACTCCACTACGTTCTGCCCGTTCTAAGGAATCGCCAATATCTTGAATTCCCTCAAATGATAGTCCTGTGGTCAGGCGAGTTTCCAGTTGGTAGACTTCTTTGGTTTGCTCTAACAACTCTTGGCTTTGGATCTGAGAATCGGGTATTTTCAGATGACGCGCAGCTGTCGCCCCCAGTTTCGTTGCCGCAAAGGTGGCAAGATGCTGGCAGAGGCGATGCCATTCTAATAATTCTAAAGTTTCAGATTGGATCAAGGTTTCAACATCTAATCTGAAATTATGGTAACAATTCTAGCTCCTAGATGGATAAATCTTAAGGGAGAAAATTTTACTTTAATTCAATCAGCCAGCTAGTTCGTGGCAATAGCCAAGTAATAACTGGCACATTAAGCTATCTTTTCTGAGAAAATACCCCAATACCAACTGTCATCGAAAACAACACAGAAACTAATTAAGCAGCGACTATTTCTTGCGCCAGAACGTAAGGCTGAACGATGAGAGTATTAAATCGCTTACTGCGATCGCTATTCCATTCTCCCACCTGTACTGTCGTGGGTTTGGTAATCAATTGTTTATCAATCCACTGTTCCACTGATGGAATGTTATCGCTGGCGATCGCTACTCCAACATCCACCAAGTTTAGATCGAGCGCCACCAAAATTACTGCATCTCGTTGTACATGAGGAATTAGCCACTCCCACTCTGCCTCATCCAAAATTTCTGTTAATTCCGCTCTTAAATCCGACATTACTTCCCAATGTTTATTTGTAAATGGCTATTTTTACATTATTCCCTAGTTGCTAGTTCCTGACAAATGACCAATAACTAAACTTCTGATTTCATTTCATCAATTTCAAATAAAGACACAATTACTCCAGCGATGGGAATAGATATAAAAACACCTAATAATCCTGCTACTGTAGCCCCTACTAGTAAAGCAAAAAACACCACCACAGGATTAAGATTCAGCGCGCCCTGCATAATTCGAGGCGCAATCAAGTTGTCTTGTATCTGCTGGAGGACAATACAAGCTATTAATACTTTTACTGCTAACCAAACACTTTGAGACAACACAAATATAGTTACTGTGCTTACTGCTAATGTCGCGCCTATGCCAGGAATTATATCAACAATTCCGATGATTATTGACAATATTAAAGCAAAAGGTACTTTTAATAGTACAAATACTAGGAATGTTGAAATTGTTAGAAATGCGCTTAATAGCAATTGACCTCTAAAAAATCCTAAAAAAGACTTTCTAATTATATTGGTAAATCTATTACGGCGCTGTTTTGGTACTATTTTTAAAATAAGATTCCACAGGTTTTCTCCATCCAATAGCATGAAAAAAGCCACAACTGCAATCAATATAAAAGTTACAAAGTTCGTCATAAAACCTTGTAAAATAGCTAAACTATTAACAAGAGCCGATACAGCCTGATTCCGCAATTGTTCTTCAATAAAACTTAAATCTATCTGTAAATCACGGTTTCGTAAGAAGCCTTCTACTCTCTCTAATAAAGGCACTAAAGAATTTACAAATGTAGTGATACCATCAATTAATTGTTGTCCTTGAGATAAAAGAGTTAAGCTCACAGTAATTATCAGACCGCCTATAATCACAATACTGAGCAAGAAAATGACACCAACAGCTATACCGTGGGGCAAAAAACGCCGCAGCCCTTTTACAGGATAACTAAGCAAAAAAGCTAAAATTGCCGCAAATGTAAAAATAACAATGACCGATTCAAAATAAGCTAAAAGTTGTATAATTGCCCAACCAGAAGCAACTAAAAGCAAAAATCGAACTAATGCCAGATTATTTAATCGCTCCCAAAAATTCTTGGCTTCAAAGCCGCTCATAATAATTCGTAATTCGTAATTCGTAATGAAGACTTAAAAAGGCTAATTGTGTAGGGTGAGATAGTTGACCACCCAACAAGATCGATAATTTATTTGTTGGAAATACCTTAGTTAATTGCTAGAGTGAATTGAGTTTGAGATTAGAGTAACCTAATAGCGATCGCTACCTTCCTAAAGCATACATCTCTTGCGTGTCTAACTCATCTTCCTAAATCATGCATTTCGTTTATTACTGTGGCACACTTTTGTGTCAAACCTTCCAATTCCTCTTTATTACTGGAATTAGGAGCATCAATCAAGTTACCAATTCTCACTGTGATCGGAACTGCGCGAGGTAGGGACGTTCCTTTTTGTAAAATCTTTTCAGTACCCCAGACACTCACCGGCAATATTGGGGCTTTTGCTTTCGCCGCTAGTAGCAATGCGCCTCTTTTGGGGTCTGTAATTCGACCATCTGGGGTGCGAGTCCCTTGCAAGAAAACACCGACAGCCCAACCATTATCGAGATATTGTAGAGCGGCACGGATGGCATTGCGATCGGTATTTCCCCGACTTACCGGGTAAGCACCATACAATTTAATCGCTTGCGCCAAAATGGGGATATTAAATAACTCTTCCTTAGCCATGTACGCCACTGGACGACGTACACAATTAGAGACAATCGGCGGATCGAAGTAACTAGCGTGATTACTCACTACTAGTAGCGGCCCTGAGTTGGGGACATTTTCCGCACCATAAATCTGCCCCCGAAAGTAAGCGTGAAGCATGGGGCTGACGACTGACCATTTAAAGGCGTGGTAAAGTGCCAGACTGATCGACGGTTCGCGGTTTCTGTCCACAGAAGATAATGCAAATCAAACTGAACTTAGCATAAGCGATCGCAACACCCAGATCAAACGCAAAAAAGTTGTAGAGATGAATTGTTTCACTCATCTGGGAACACTAAATCTAGAAATCTTTAGGATTTAGCGGTATGTCTCTCACTACAGTCAGTATTACTGGATACAAGGTTAGCGAACAACTTTACAACGGTTCTCGAACGATGGTTTATCGCGGTTATCGAGAAACCGATCAAAAACCTGTAGTGATTAAATTACTGAAAAATCCTTATCCGAGTTTCAGCGAACTCTTATCGTTTCGTAATCAATACACCATAGCTAAAAATCTCAACTCACCTTTGATAACCCAAACTTACAGCCTGGAACCGTATCAAAATAGCTATGCGTTGGTGATGGAAGATTTTGGAGGGATTTCTCTTAAAGATTATTTCACCTCTGTAGAAAGGCGATATATCACCTCTGTGCAAGAATTTTTAGAAATAGCGATCGCACTGTGCAATACCTTAGATATACTGTACCGTTCGCGTATTATTCATAAAGATATTAAACCCGCGAATATTTTAATTAATCCCCAAACAAAACAAATTAAATTAATTGACTTTAGTATTGCATCTTTACTGCCACGGGAAACCCAAACGCTAATAAGTCCCAATGTATTAGAAGGGACACTTGCTTATATTTCTCCGGAACAGACTGGCAGAATGAATCGGGGAATTGATTACCGCACCGACTTTTATTCTTTGGGTGTCACTTTTTACGAATTGCTAACAGGAGAATTACCGTTTCAATCAAACGACCCGATGGAGTTGGTACATAGTCATATTGCAAAACTTCCACAACTTTTAGGGAATCGGGAAGAGATTCCCCAAGTTCTTTGTGATCTGGTGATGAAATTAATAGCGAAAAATGCTGAAGACCGCTATCATAGTGCATTAGGATTGAAGTTTGATTTAGAAAAATGTTTACATCAGTTAAAAGAAACTGGTAGAATTGAAAACTTTGAAATTGCCCAACGGGATGTGTGCGATCGCTTTACTATCCCCGACAAACTATATGGACGAGAAGCCGAAATAGCCACCCTACTCGAAGCCTTTGAAAGAGTTAGCAAAAATACAACTGAAATGATATTGCTAGCTGGTTTTTCAGGTATTGGCAAAACTGCCGTTGTTAACGAAGTTCATAAACCGATTGTGCGCCAACGTGGTTATTTTATTAAAGGTAAATATGACCAATTACAACGGAATATTCCCTTCAGTGCTTTTGTGCAAGCATTCCGAAATTTAATGGAGCAATTATTAACAGAAAGTACTTTTCAAATTCAACAATGGAAAACTAAAATTTTAGAAGCTTTAGGTGATAATGGGCAGGTAATAATTGAAGTAATTCCCGAATTAGAAAGAATTATTGGAAAACAAACACCAGTAATAGAATTATCAGGAACTGCATCACACAATAGATTTAATTTATTATTTAAAAAATTTACTCAAGTTTTTACTAATGTTGAGCATCCATTAGTAATATTTTTAGATGATTTGCAATGGGCTGATTTGGCATCATTGAAATTAATGCAGTTATTAATGGCTGATACAAAGTATTTTTTATTAATTGGTGCTTATCGTGATAATCAAGTGAACCCAGTACATCCGTTGATGTTGACTCTCAGTGAAATGCAAAAAACAACAGTAATTATTAATACGATTACTCTAGCACCATTGAGTCAACAGGACGTGAATCAATTAATTGCTGCAACGCTTAGATGTTCAGAAAATTTAGCATTACCAATTTCACAGATGGTCTATCAAAAAACTCATGGTAATCCATTTTTTTGTACTCAACTTCTCAAATCATTATACCAGGATGGGCTGATTAAATTTAACTTTACAGAGGGTTGCTGGCAATGTGATATCACGCAAATTAATCAGCAAATAGTCACAAATGATGTAGTTGAATTCATGGTATTGCAATTGCAAAAGCTATCACAACCAACTCAAGATGTTTTGAAATTAGCTGCCTGTATTGGAAATCAGTTTGATTTGAAAACATTGGCAGTTGTTTCGCAACAATCGCAAGTAGAAACCGCAGCCAATTTATGGAATGCCTTGCAGGAAGGTCTAATTTTACCCACTAATGAAGTGTATAAATTTTATCTTGATGAGGTAGAGCAAGCTATTGCTGAAGAAAGTTCTGAAATTGTTACCTATAAATTTTTACACGATCGCGTTCAAGAAGCTGCATACTCTCTTATTCCTGAAGAACAAAAAAAAGCTACTCATCTACAAATAGGTAAACTATTACTTCAAAACACAGATGAAATCAAAAAAGAAGAAATAATTTTTGAAATTGTTAATCAATTAAACGTTGCATTAATCCTAATTGTTGATCCGATTGAACGAAAACAACTTCTAAAATTGAATTGGAACGTAGGTAGGAAAGCAAAATTGGCAACTGCTTATACATTAGCAGTTGAATATTTAACAATAGGTTTAGAACTTTTACCTGATGAAAGTTGGGATAGCCAGTATGAGCTAACACTAGTACTATATCAATCAATTACAGAAGTACTTTGTCTGAGTGGTGACTTTGAACGCATGGAAAGCTATGCAACCGTCGTTTTACAACAAGCAAAAACCCTCCTCGAACAAATTCCTATCTACAATGTCAAAATTCAAGCCTACATGGCGCAGGCACAACACAAGAACGCTTTGCAAATTGCACTCACTATTCTTCAATCAATAGGAGTGGAACTGCCTCAACAAGTTAATCAAACTGATATCGAGTATGAACTGGAACAAACAAAACGTCTTTTAGCAGATAAACCAGCGATAGATTTACTAGAACTGCCAAAAATGACTGATGTGAATATCTTGGCAGCAATGCAAATTTTGTCGAGTATTATGTCAGCAGCCTATCAAGCAGCTCCAGCATTGTTTCGAGTAATTGTCTTTAAACAAGTTCAATTGTCAATCCTTTATGGTAATGCCCCAGAATCGACCTATGCTTATGCTAGTTATGGACTTATACTCTGCGGTGTTCTGGGAGAAATTGATACAGGATATGAATTTGGGGAAATGGCATTATTATTACTTGACCGTTTAAATGCTTTCAAACTAAAGTCAAAAACTCTATTTGCAGTAAATTGTTTTATTCGACATTGGAAATCGCCTGTTAAAGAAACTTTAAATCCTCTTTTGCAAGCTTATACGAGTGGTTTAGAAACTGGAGACATTGAATATGCTGTGATGTCTGCCTATGTTTTTGGAAGATATGCCTATTTGAGTGGTCATGAGTTACACGATTTAGCCCAAGCTATGGGAAACTATGGCACAATTATGCATCAGTTTAAGCAAACCACCTATTTGAATTTCAATAGCATCTATTACCAATCAGTTTTAAATTTATTAGGAATGTCAGATAACCCTTGTTTTTTAAGTGGCGAAATTTATGATGAAGTGACAATGTTACCTCTGCACCAAGCTGCTAATCAAACTAGTATTATTTGTCAGCTGCATTTTTGTAAACTGCTTTTATGTTATCTTTTTGGTAATTATCAAGAAGCACTAACAAATGCAGGTATTGTAGATAAATATTTAACTAGTGTGACTGGATTAGTACTAATTCCAACCTTTTATTTTTATGAGTGTTTGACTAATTTAGCCTTATATAAAGACTGTTCAGTAACTGAGCAAAAATTAATTCTTGAGCGAGTAACTGAAACTCATAAAAAACTCAAAAAATCAGCAGAAAGTGCGCCACAGAATTATGCTCACAAATATAACTTGGTAGAAGCTGAAAGCTTTCGGATATCAGGACAAAAAACTGAAGCAATAGAATTGTACGATCGCGCCATAACTCTAGCCAAAGCCAACGGCTACATTCAAGAAGAAGCACTTAGCAACGAACTAGCAGCCAAATTCTACCTCGACTGGGGTAAAGAAAAAGTCGCTCAAGCATATATGCAAGAAGCATACTATTGCTACGCTCGTTGGGGCGCAAAAGCCAAAATAGAAGACCTAGAAAAACGCTATCCCCAACTACTCCAATTCATTCTGCAACAGCAACGAATTAACTTCAACCCCTTAGAAACTATTAGCTTTCGTGGCACTTCCTCATCTAATCAGACTTCTAGTACTGGTAGCACCAGTATTTTCGATGTTTTAGATTTTACCTCTGTCCTCAAAGGCTCTCAAGCTATCTCCAGTTCTCTAGAAATAGATCAACTCATTACCAGTCTCACCCGCATTATCCTAGAAAACTCTGGCGCGAAAAAATCTGTATTAATTCTTCCTCAAGGGGATACTTGGCAAGTTAGGGCAATTACCTTTATTAATCATGGATTAAATTCTCATATTGACATACAAACCATTCTTAATTCACAAGCACTAGATACTTGTCAAGATATTCCTACAACAATTATCAATTACGTCAAAAATACCCAACAAACAGTTGTGATTGATAACTTGCAAACAGATATTCCTGGTGTAATTGGGGAATATATGTACCGAACAAAACCCCAGAGTGTATTATGTACCCCGATTATTAATCAAGGACATTTAGTAGGGATTATTTACTTAGAAAATAAACTGACTCCAGGAGTATTTACTAGCGATCGCCTCAGCGTTATTAATCTCCTTTCTTCTCAAGCAGCAATATCTCTAGAAAATGCTCAACTTTATCAACAAGCCGGGCAAGCATTACAAGACTTACAACAAGCCCAATTACAAGTTGTCCAAAGTGAGAAAATGTCTGCATTGGGTAACTTAGTTGCCGGGGTAGCCCATGAAATGAATAATCCTTTGGGCTTTATTGCTGCTAGTCTTCAACAAACTAAACCCACTATTGCAGATATTGTTGAACACTTGAAACTATATCAAGAAAGTCTCCCTAATCCTGACAATCAAATCAAAGAACATGCCGAAGATATTGATTTGAATTATAGCTTAGAAGACTTACCAAAGGTTATTGATTCAATGGTGATGGCGTGCGATCGCCTGAAAAACATCAGCACCAGTCTCCGCACTTTCTCCCGTGCTGATAAGGATTACAAAGTACCGTTTAATATCCATGAAGGTATCGATAGTACGATTTTAATTCTCAAACATCGCCTGAAAGCTAATGAACAGCGTCCAGCAATTGAGGTAATAACCGAGTATAGTAATTTACCTAAAATTTATTGTTTTCCTGGACAATTGAATCAGGTCTTTATGAATATTTTGGCAAATGCTATTGATGCGTTAGAAGAATCGAATATGGGGCAAAGTTTGGAAGAAATAAAGCTCAATCCCAATCGAATTATAATTAAAACCTCAGTAGAAAACGAAGGCGTAAAAATTGTCATTGCTGATAATGCAAATGGGATGAATTCTGAAGTTAAGCATAAGATTTTTGATCATTTATTTACTACCAAAGGCGTGGGTAAAGGCACGGGATTAGGATTAGCGATCGCTCGTCAAATCGTCGAAGAAATCCACAACGGTAAATTGAGTTTTAACTCTGTTCCGAGTGAGGGAACAGAATTTTTTATTGAAATTCCACTATGAACTTTTGCTATTGTTGGTAAACAACTGCATATATCCGGGAACACTAAATCTGTAAGTCTTAAAAATTTAGCAGTATGGTTAGCACTAAAGTGAGCATTCCCGGATATCAAATCAGCGAGGAACTGTACAATGGTTCGAGAACCCTAGTTTATCGGGGGTATCGAGAAACTGACTCATTAAGAGTAGCGATTAAACTGCTGAAAAATTCTTATCCTAGTTTCAGCGAACTCTTGTTGTTTCGTAATCAGTACACCATTGCCAAAAATCTTAACTCACCCCTAATTATCCAAACCTACTACCTAGAACCTTACCAAAATGGCTATATGTTAGTGATGGAAGACTTTGGGGGAATTTCCTTGAAGGAATGGGGAGTAGGGAGTAGGGAGTGGGGAGTGAGGGGAAGCGTAGAATCTCTGATAGAGTTTTTACATATAGCGATCGCACTATGCAATATCTTAGATATACTATACCGCGATCGGATTATTCATAAAGATATTAAACCTGCAAATATTTTAATTAATCCAGAAACAAAACAAGTAAAATTAATTGATTTTAGTATTGCATCTCTACTACCACGAGAAACTCAAACGCTGATCAGTCCCAATGTGTTAGAAGGGACACTTGCTTATATTTCCCCAGAACAAACAGGAAGGATGAATCGGGGGATTGACTACCGGACTGATTTTTATTCACTGGGTGTCACTTTCTACGAATTACTCACAGGAAAGTTACCCTTTGAGTCCAAGGATATGATGGAGTTGGTGCATTGTCATATTGCAAAACTTCCTGCTCCTTTGGAGCCATTCAAAATTCCTAAATCGATTTCAGATATTGTGATGAAATTGATGGCAAAGAATGCCGAAGAACGCTATCAGAGTGCATTAGGACTAAAATATGATTTAGAAAATTGTTTAACTCAACTTCAGTCAACTGGCAAAATTGAGAGTTTTCCAATTGCACAAACAGATGTATGCGATCGCTTTATTATCCCCGATAAACTCTATGGACGAGAAACCGAAGTAGAAATTCTACTGCAAGCATTTGAGCGAGTCAGCCTTGGTGCAACAGAAATGATGCTAGTTGCGGGTTTTTCCGGTATTGGTAAAACCGTTGTAGTTAACGAAGTTCATAAACCGATTGTGCGTCAACGCGGTTATTTTATCAAAGGGAAATTTGATCAATTTCAGAAAAATATTCCTTTTTCGGCATTTGTACAAGCGTTTCGCAATTTGATGGGGCAATTGTTAACTCTAAGCGATGCAGAAATTCAACAATGGAAAAGCAAGATTTTAGAGGCTGTAGGTGAGAACGGACAAGTAATTATTGAAGTAATTCCTGAATTATCAAAAATTATTGGTCAACAATCACCTGCTCCAGAATTATCAGGAAGTGCGGCACAAAATAGATTTAATTTATTCTTCCAAAAGTTTACCCAAGTGTTTACTAGTAGAGAACATCCATTAGTGATGTTTTTGGATGATTTGCAATGGGCAGATTCGGCATCGCTGAAATTACTACAATTGTTGATGGAACAGGCTGGACATTTATTAATCTTGGGTGCGTATCGGGATAATGAAGTATCATCGGCTCACCCGTTCATCCTAACCGTAGATGAAATCGTCAAAACTGGGGCAGTGGTCAATACCATTACACTGCAATCGTTAAGTCTAGTTGATATGAATCAATTGGTGGCGGATACATTGAATTGCGATCGCTCCCTAGCTCAACCGTTGACCGAACTGGTATACCAAAAAACCAAGGGTAATCCCTTTTTTGCGACTCAGTTTCTCAAGGTACTCTATGAAGAGGAACAAATTACTTTTGACTGGGAAGCACGGCATTGGCAGTGTGATATTGCCCAAGTCAGAGCTTTAGCGATTACCGATGATGTTGTCGAGTTTATGGCACTGCAATTGCAGAAGCTGCCAACACAAACTCAGGATGTGTTGAAGTTGGCGGCTTGTATTGGAGCAGAGTTTGATTTGGCAACATTGGCGATCGTGTCCCAGCAGTTTCCTGAAGATACGGCTGCGGCACTGTGGAAAGCATTACAAGAAGGTTTGATTATTCCGAATACAGAAATCTATAAGTTTTTTATTCAGTCTGATAGTGCGTCAGTTTGTGATGCAGCAGCTAATCCAACTTATCGCTTTTTGCACGATCGCGTTCAGCAAGCGGCGTATTCTCTGATTCCAGAAGAGCAAAAGCAAATTACCCATCTCAATATTGGACGTTTGCTGCAACAAGCAACGAGTGCAAATGAACAGGATAAGCAGATTTTTGCGATCGTTAACCACCTTAACAAGGGGATATCTCTGATTGAGGATGAGACGGAGCAACAAGAACTCGTGCAGTTAAACTTGATGGCTGGACAGAAAGCTAAAGGTGCAACGGCTTACGGAGCGGCTTTAAACTATTTCAACACGGGCATTTCTTTGTTGAGGGGCAATTGCTGGCAGAGCGACTACACTCTCGCCCTGGTTTTGTATGAAGGTGCAGCTAATTGTGCTTTCCTAGGTGCTAACTTTGAACAAATGGAGCAGTTCGCTGAAGTTGTACTCACTCATGCCCGCTCTTGGCTCGATCGGATTAATGTTTACAACACGAAGATTCGGGCTTGTATGGCTCAAAACCAGCTTTTAGAAGCGTTGCAGTTGGCACGGTTTGTGCTGGAACCCCTGGGCGTGCATTTGCCAGAACAGCCTACCCCAGCAGACATCAAGCAGGCACTCCAGCACACCCAAATTCAACTCAGCAACAGATCAGTGGAATCTTTGCTGCATTTACCCGAAATGACTGCGCCGGACAAAAAAGCCGCAATGATGATTCTGTCCACCATCATGTCGCCTGCCTATCAAGCTGCTCCAAACCTGATGCCCCTGGTCGTCTTTGCCCAGTTCGATCTATCGGTGCAGTACGGAAATGCACCAGAATCGATTCATGGCTACGGTCTCTATGGGTTAATGTTGATTGCCATATTGGGTGATATTGAAGCAGGCTATTGCTTTGGGCAACTGCAGATAAACCTCCTGCAACACGTTCACTCACCCAGGCTTGTTGCTGATGCCTTTTTTGACTTTAACTGTTTCTTCAAACACTGGAAAGAACCTGCAAAAACCTCCTTGGCTGGACTACTGCAAGCTTATGCCAGTGGATTAGAAATTGGTAATCTCAATCTGGCAGCACTCAGCCTGCTGGTGTATGACCATAATGCTTATTTTACTGGTCACGAACTATCTTCCCTGAAGCTAGTGATGGAAGAACATCGCAAGGTAATGCAGCAGCTGCGCCAGCAGACCTATCTCCACACGCAAAGTCTTTACCATCAGGTAGTCGTGAATCTGTTGGGGGCATCAACAGAGCCACATCGGTTGGTTGGCGAATACTGCGATGAGCGTGAAATAATTCAGCTTTACCAAAAAACGGGTGAAGTAACCGCACTGCACCAAGTTTATTTCAATAAGCTGATACTTTGCTACCTGTTCCAAGACTATGAACAAGCGTTGGAAAACGCCAATAAAGCAGCCCAGTATTTGCGTGGAATGGCAGGACTGATGAGTGTTCCGCTTTTCCACTTTTACGATGCGCTAGTACAATTAGCGCTTTATCCAGATGCCAGCGAAACAGACCAATCAAGCATTCTAGAACGGGTTGCTACCAATCTGGAAAAACTCAGTGGGTGGGCAGCTTATGCACCGAGTAATCAGGCTCACCGTTGCGCCTTGATTGTCGCAGAACGGTGTCGGATCTTGGGGGCTAAAGCCGAAGCAATAGAAAACTATGATCGCGCGATCGCCCTTGCCAAGGAACACGAATACCTCAACGAAGAAGCTCTCGCCAACGAACTCGCCACCAAATTCTATCTCGAATGGGGCAAAGAACGCATTGCCAAAGATTATTTGATTGAAGCCTACTATGCTTATTCGCGGTGGGGAGCAAAAGCCAAAATTACCGATCTAGAACAACGCTATCCCCAATTACTTCAAGTCATCCTGCAACAGCAACGACTCAACCCCAATCCTCAAGAAACTCTTGGCTTGCATGAGACTTTCTCATCTACTCGCACGAATACCACTGGCAGCACCAATATTTTTGACGTTTTAGATTTTACCTCTGCCCTGAAAGCGGCTCAAGCTATTTCCAGTTCTTTGGAATTAGATACACTCATTGCCAGTCTTACCCAGATTATCTTAGAAAATTCTGGCGCCAAAAAAGCTGTATTGCTGCTTCCTCAAGAAAAGACTTGGCAAGTTCGAGCAATTACCTTGATTCATCATCAGAAAATACAAACCATAGTTGAGCCACAATTACTAGATACTTATCAAGATATTCCCAGAAACATTATCAATTATGTCAAACATACTCAAGAAACCATTGTTATAAATAATTGCCAAACAGATATTCCTGGGGTGATTGGGGAATATATGCTAGAGTATCAACCCAAAAGTATTTTATGCACACCAATTATTAATCAAGGGCATTTGGCAGGTATTCTCTACTTAGAAAATAAACTCACAAGCGAGGTATTTACTAACGAACGTCTGCAAGTTATCAATCTACTTTCTTCCCAAGCTGCAATATCCCTAGAGAATGCTCGACTTTATCAACAAGCTGGGCAAGCATTACAAGATTTACAACAAGCACAATTACAAATCGTCCAAAGTGAGAAAATGTCGGCACTGGGTAACTTAGTAGCAGGGGTAGCACATGAAATGAATAATCCTTTGGGATTTATTTATGCCAGCCTTCAACAAGCTAAACCTAGTTTTGGGGATATTGTTGAACACTTGAAACTCTATCAAGAAAGTCTCCCCAATCCCGATGATGAAATTATCGACCATGCCGAAAAAATCGACTTGGATTATAGCTTAGAAGATTTACCCAAGATGATTGATTCTATGACAATGGCGTGCGATCGCCTTTATAATATTAGCACTAGTTTAAGAACATTCTCCCGCGCTGATAAAGATTATAAAGTGCAGTTTAATATCCACGAAGGTATTGACAGTACGATTTTAATTCTCAAACATCGTCTTAAAGCAAACGAACAACGTCCAGCGATTGAAGTGATAACTGATTATGGTAATTTGCCCCAGGTGGAATGTTTTCCTGGACAATTGAATCAGGTATTTATGAATATTCTGGCTAATGCCATTGATGCACTAGATGAATCAAATACGGGACGGAGTTTTAAGGAAATTAAGTCCAATCCCAACCGAATTATAATTAAAACTTCCTTAGAAAATGAAGGCGTGAAAATTGCTATTGCTGATAATGGTCAGGGAATGAATGAATCAGTGAAGCAAAAGGTTTTTGACCACTTATTTACTACAAAAGGCGTGGGTAAAGGGACGGGATTAGGATTAGCGATCGCTCGTCAAATCGTCGAAGAAACCCACAATGGTAAATTGAGTTTTAACTCTGTTCTGGGTAAGGGTACAGAATTTGTAATTGAAATTAATTTATAAAGGGATTAAACAGGTAAATCAGTAGCCCTCTGGATATTTTGTAAAATTAAATCAGGGCTATTACGTTTAATCAAGCCAGTTAGGACTTTACCAGGGCCAATTTCCATTACTCGCTCGATACCATTAGCTGATAATTGCAGACAAATTTCTCGCCATCTTACAGAACCAGTCATTTGTTTATTCAGGCGTTCCTTTAAAATGTCGGCATCAATAGAGGGAATTGGTTCTACATTAGACAGTACTGGCACAATCGCGGGTTGAAATTCCACAGATTCTAAAATGTCTTGGAATTCCGCACCTGCTGGTGCTATTAAGTGTGAATGAAATGCTCCAGAAACTTTTAAGGGAATCGCACGCTTTGCTTTAACTTGAGTCATCACCGCTTGTACGGCCTCAGTCGTACCTGAAATTACCACCTGAGCCGAACTATTATCATTTGCTATCACCACATCAGGGGTTTGAGAAATGACTTTTTCTAACTGTTCGCGGTCAAAGTTCATCAAAGCTGCCATCATCCCATTAATGGAACTATCCATAAGTTCTGCACGACGCTTCACCAGATATAAACCAGCTGACCACTCAAAGACACCCGCTATATAAAGAGCAGTATATTCTCCCAAACTGTGACCAGCAACTAAATCTGGCTGGTGTCCTCGTTCTCGAAGCAGGTCAGCAAGAATGCTTTCGATCACATAAAGACTTGGCTGAGTATACAGCGTCTGTGATAACTTCTCTTCTTGAGTTTGACAAATTTCAGTTACAGACCAGCCCAAAATATCCTCAGCTTTGGCAAGCTTGTCTTTTGCAGATGGTATATCGAGTAAATCCATTCCCATTCCCAGCGTTTGAGAACCTTGTCCGGGAAACACCCATGCAGTTTTTGTCATTTGTCAATAGTCAGTGGTCATTGATCATTTGTCATTGGTCATTTGTCATTGGTCATTAGTGAATAACAAAGGACAAAGGACTAATGACATAGACGCGCCAGCGGCTTCCCGCAGAGTAGGAAAATATATTATCTTCCCCATTGAAAGATTGCTGCACCCCAGGTAAGACCGGCACCAAAGCCGGATGTAGCAACGATTTCATCGGGTTTAATTTTACCTTGTCGTACTGCTTCATCTAAAGCTAAGGGGATGGAAGCAGCTGAGGTATTGCCATAGTGGGCGAGATTACTGATAACTTTATGTTCTGGGATATTCAGGCGTTGGGCAACGGCATCGATAATCCGCTGATTGGCTTGATGCAATATTAGCCAATCTATCTGGTCAACGCTGATGTTGGTTTGAAACAAGGCTTTATCAATTATTTCTGGCACTTTTTGAACAGCAAAGCGGTAGACTTCTTTGCCGTTCATCGTAATCGGTTGGTAAGTGCCTTTGGTGATATTTATATCAGTCAGTAGTTCTTGGGAATTACCTGCATAAGCAAGGTTGAGGTAATGGTTTTGAGTACCATCACTTTTAAGTGCAAATCCTAATAAGCGATCGCTTTTGGCAGCTTGTAATACCACTGCCCCGGCACCATCACCAAATAATACACAAGTCCGCCGATCTTCCCAATCTACCCAACGAGAGAGTATATCTGCCCCTATTAACAATACATTTTTATAGACACCAGTTCTAATGTATTGGGCTGCTGTAACCAAACCAAACACAAAGCCGGAGCAGGCGGCGGTCAAGTCAAAGGCTACTGCGTTGGTAGCTCCCAATTTAGCCTGTACTTGACAAGCACTACCAAACAAATCATCAGGGGTGGAAGTCGCTAGCAGAATCAAGTCTAAGTCTTCTGGTTTAATTCCTGAAGCTGCGATCGCCTGACTGCTGGCGGCAGTAGCGAGTACACTCAAGGACTCAGATGGTAGAGCTAATCGACGCTGACGAATTCCCGTTCTTGTAGCGATCCACTCATCTGATGTTTCAACTAGTTCGCTCAATGTCTGGTTGTGTAGGGAAGTTGCTGGTACTGCCGAGCCACTTCCAATAATTGCTACGCCTAAGTTTTGCACTCCTAATCTCCCAAGCTATCAGCTTTTTGTCCTTTGTCTTTTGTCCTTTGTCTTTTGTCCTTTGTCTTTTGTCCTTTGTCCCTTGTCAGTTGTCCTTTACAAATGACCAATGACTAATGACTAATGACTAATGACCAATGACTAATGACCAATGACTAACCGCTCTCGCGCTCTAGGATATATTGGGACTGAATTCGTTGTATCACCTGATTGTCAACAGCTTCTTTTGCCATGCGAATTGCATTAAAAATGGAAGGTGCTTGGGAGCTACCGTGACCGATAAAACAGACTCCTGCCACGCCCAATAGCAAAGCGCCACCGTGTTCTGCGTGATCCATTCGCTGCTTAATCCGCTTCAAGTTGGGTTTTAAGAGTGCTGAACCGATTTGACCGTGTAATCCTTGGGGTAATTCTTCCCGCAGAATTTGTAAAATCACTTCTCCAACAGCTTCGGCAAATTTTAATAATACATTCCCTACAAAGCCATCGCAGACAATCACATCAAAGTGACCGGAAAGCACATCACGCCCTTCAGCATTGCCAATAAAATTAATTTGGGAATTTTCGCGTAGCAGTTGGTGGGCGCGGACGGCTGCATCATTTCCCTTAGAGTCTTCTTCACCAATATTCAGCAAACCCACCTTCGGTTCAGTTGTACCCAAGACATACTGACTGTAAGCCGATCCCATAACGCCAAACTGCTCTAAAAACTTGGGGCGGCAATCTACATTTGCGCCAACATCAAGTACCAGCACTGGCTTACCAGCAATAATTGTGGGAAAAACTGTCCCGATCGCTGGGCGATCGATTCCTGGTAATCTTCCTAAACGGAGCAAAGCTGATGCCATAGCTGCCCCAGAGTGACCCGCAGAAAATACGGCATCTGCCTTTTGCTGCTTGACTAAATCCATCGCCACATTTATAGAAGCCTTGCGTTTGCGTCTAACTGCATTTAAAGGCTCCTCATCCATAGCGATCGCTTCTTCAGCATTCACGATCTCTACCTGCCCTAAACTTGTTTTTGATGGCAAGGCAGCTTCTATTTGTTGGGCATCGCCAACCAAAAATATATCTACACCCAATTCTTCTCTTGCTCGCAATGCGCCAGCAACAATTTCACCGGGTGCATGATCCCCTCCCATTGCGTCAATTGCGATCCGTACACGAGTCGATCCCATTGCTCACAGCTTCTAGAAACCTTACAAATTTTACCAGATGGCAATGCCCGAAAAAGCTTAATTTTCTGACCGCCAAATTAATTCTGTTACTATTGCAACAATTTTTGCTGGCAAGCTCAAGATAGCACGAATTGTTGAGTATTGGGCATGGGGCATGGAGAAGAGACAAGGTAGACCAAGAAGAGTGGAGAGACTGGTTTAATAATTCCCCTTGTCCTCCTTGTCCTCCTTGTCTCCTCTGCTCCCCTGCCTCCCCTACTCCCTATTCCCCACTTCCCAACACCCAATCAACTAGCGTCCGAACGCCGTAGCCAGTTGCCCCTGCGCCGTTGTAGCCATTTTCTTTATCTGTCCACACTGGGCCAGCAATATCTATGTGCGCCCAAGGGGTTTGTTTGACGAATTCCTTGAGGAAAAGGGCAGCAGTAATTGCACCACCTGGACGCGGCCCTGTATTTTTCATGTCCGCAATACCAGACTTTAACCCTTCAAAATATTTTTCTTCCATTGGCATCCGCCAAATCTTTTCGCCTGAAGTTTGGGCAGCTTTTTCAAGCTGGGAGGCTACAGCATCATCAGGAGTGTACAAACCAGCAATATCGTCACCCAAGGCAATGACGTTGGCACCAGTCAGTGTGGCTAAATCAACGATCGCATCTAAGCCCAATTTGTCGGCATACACCAAGGCATCTGCTAAGGTCAAACGTCCTTCAGCGTCGGTGTTGTTTACTTCAATTGTTTTGCCATTTGATGCTGTGAGAATGTCTCCAGGGTGCATGGCGTGACCGCTAATCATGTTTTCAGCCGCCGCCGAAATAAAGTGAACTTCAACATCTGGCTTAATTTGAGCAACTGCTTTTGCTGCCCCCAAGGTAGCAGCTGCACCCCCCATATCCATCTTCATGGTTTCGATGCCGCTACCAGCACCTTTAATATTGAGTCCACCAGAGTCGAAGGTTACACCTTTGCCAATAATTGCTAATTTCTTTTTGGGTGTACCTTCTGGCTTATAAGTTAAATGAATGAATTTCGGTGGCAAATCGGAAGCTTGGGCTACTCCTAAAAATGCACCCATGCCCAACTTTTCACAGTCTTCTCGTTCCAGAATTTCCAGTTGTAAACCATAATCCTTGGCGATCGCTTGAGCAGTTTCCGCTAAAGTAATCGGTGTGACTGCGTTAGCTGGTGCTGCTACTAATTGCCGTGCTAAATTTACCCCGGAAACAATTTGATTGGCGCGAGTAATGGCAGCTTCTTGTCCACCGAAACCTAGTAAATCTACGGTTTCTATTTGTGAACCTTTATCTTCTGGTTCTGATTTAAAACGAATATCTTGATAAAGTGCTAATTCCACACCTTCTGCGATCGCTTGGGCACTCGCGGCGGGATCGTTGTTCCACAATGGAAAACTAAATCCGAGAATTTTGCTTTTTTGCTTTTTTCCTACCCTAGCTACAGCCGCAGCAGCACGGCGTAGAGTATCTAGTTTTAGTGCATCTGGTTTGCCTAAACCTACTAAAATCAATTTCCGCACTGGGCTACCAGCATTTACACGCGTGAAGATTGTGCTATTGGCTTTACCTTTAAATTCTTCTTCGGCAATCAGTTCTTTTAAGACCCCAGAAAACTTTTGATCTAAAGTAGCTAGTTCTCCGGTTAACTCCACTGCATCTTCAAATAATCCAATTGCCAAACTATCGCCTGCCCACTCTAGTAAAGGCTTATCACTAGGTTGAATTGTCATTTTGGGATTTTGTGTAAATATTCCTTCTTGTACCAGTATTGCTCAAAATTCTGGTTTCATGGTGAGGGGAGTGGGGATTGGGCATTGAGCATTGGGCATGGGGAATTGGGCATTGGGCATGGGGAATTGGGCATTGAGCATTGGGGAGCAAGGGTTAGTAAGTATAAGTTAACGAATTAGTATAAATAGCACTCGTTAAGAGTCTTTGAGCCTCATTAATCCACCTCAGAACTCCATTAATGAGTCTTTGATACTCATTAATCCACCTCAGAACTCCATTAATGAGTCTTTGATACTCATTAATCCACCTCAGAACTCCATTAACGAGTCTTTGATACTCATTAATCCACCTCAGAACTCCATTAACGAGTCTTTGATACTCATTAATCCACCTCAGAACTCCATTAACGAGTCTTTGATAT
>NZ_CAXTTT010000096.1:0-30464 GCF_964247315.1 uncultured Nostoc sp. | reverse complement strand
GCAGGGGAGCAGGGGAAGCAGGGGGAGAAATTACCCCTTTATTTTCTAACTCAGAACTCAGCACTCAGCACGGGCTAAACGCCCCGCTTCCGCTAACAGCACTCGCATTAGCCTGTGGTTCTGCTCGTTCGGTGAATTCTGTCGATTTATATCAATTGGTGAAAGACCAAGCACATTTATTACATCGCTTTGGGGGACATCCCTTTGCAGCGGGTTTGAGTTTGTTGGTGGAGAATATTCCTTTATTTACAGCCGCGATTAATCAGCAGTTGCGGCAATCTTTAGGTAGTACAACTCTAACGCCAAGTGTGCAAGCAGACTTGACGGTAACAGTTGCAGATTTGGGGAAAGAGTTATTTTTGGAACTGAAACTACTAGAACCTTGTGGAATGGGTAATCCTGTTCCGAAATTGCTAATTCAAAACTGCTGGTTTGAAAATTCTTGGCATCGCAATCAGCAGGATTGGCAAGGGAAAAAGGTACAGTACATTAAAACTGAGTTTGATATTCGGGATGATTCCACCAGAAGCGCTTTTCCTGGCTTATGGTGGGGACACTATAAAGATGAATTGCCCATAGGAAGGTGTGATTGTATAGCAGAATTAGACTACAACACCTTCAAAAAACGGTATGAAATCAGATTAATTGCCGTGCGTTCTTGTGTTAACTCAGCACTCAACACTCAGCAGTGGCTCAACGCCTCGCTACCGCTAACACCATTTATTCTAGACTTACGCAATCAGGAACACTCAGCACTCAGCACTCAGAACTCAGCACTGATTATTGAAGATTGTCCCACGAATTGGGATGATTTACGCACGTGGTTGCGGCGATGTTTGGCGACAAGCCGCTCTAAGTCTGGGCTTGACAATCAGCAACAATTAGCGATCGCTTGGTCTAAACCTAAGCACCAACCACCCAATCAAATTTGGCTGACTCTTGTCGGAATTGCCAAATATCTCAGTCGCACAAATCAACTAGTTACCCGCAGACAACTTTTAGAGAAAATCGGCATCAGCGACCAAACCTTACTTGTCGGAATCAAAGCTTTAAAATACTTAGGGTTCACAGTTCAACGACAAGACCGTTCTTTACAAATTACCTGGCATCCAAGCGATAGTGCCGAAAACCTTGCTGATGAAGCAGTTGCAAGATTTTTAGCTGCTATCCGAGAAGAACAATTTCAGCAACAGTATTTTGCGGAAGTTCCTTTATCTACGATTGTGGCGATCGCCAGCTACGACAGTAAATAATTTACAGGGTTTATGGCGTTCGCTACACCAACAAAATAGGGATTTTCAACCAAGTCCCATCTTGTGTAGTGCGATCGCACTAAATCACAGCAGTTTGCAAGTATCGAAATTACCTAGCTGATCCCTGAAGTTAAAGAGGTGTCCCAGAAGGCTGTTGCACCCTATTGTTAACAGTTTTTCCTTCTACAAAACCTTCTCGACCTGTAATCAATCTAGAGCGACGATTACGAGTGATATAATTCCACCCCCACTGAATTGCTACTACTATTTTAGTGTCAAACTCGATTAAGAAGTAGATGTGAATTACTAGCCAAAAGAGCCAAGCAATGAAACCTTTGAGTTTGATTAAGCCTAAATCTACAACAGCTAAATTTTGCCCAATCATCGCCAAAGTGCCCACGTCATTGTAACGAAATTGTGGCAAAGTCTCACCTTGAAGCCTGCGTTTAATGAGTTTAGCTACATACTCTCCTTGTTGTTTGGCTACAGGTGCAACACCAGGTAAGGGTTTACCATTTTGATGGGAAAAGTTACCTAAATCTCCCACTACAAAAATGTTTTTATAACCCTTGATAGACAAGTCTGGTTCTACAATCACACGTCCGTCGCGATCGCACTCTACACCTGTACTTTCTGCTAGGGCTTTCCCCATAGGCGAACCTTGAACACCTGCTGCCCACAAGATAGTTTTTGAGGTAATTTCTGTCAATTCATCGCCTTGCTTGAAAGTAACGATGTTACCTTCAATATTTGTCACTCTGGTGTTAGTGTAGACAGCCACACCCAACTTTTGCAAAGATTCTGCTCCTACTTTCGATAACTCTGGCGCAATGTGTGGGAGGATGCGATCGCCCCCTTGCAATAGTAAAATTCTCGCTTCTGAGGTGTTGATGCTGCGGAAGTCTTCTGTGAGAGTTTGGTATGCCAATTCCGCGATCGCCCCGGATAATTCTACACCAGTGGGCCCACCCCCCACAATCACAAAAGTCAACAAAGCACGGCGTTTTTCGGGATCGGTTTCTTTTTCTGCCGCTTCAAATGCCGAAAATATCTGACGACGCATTTCTATGGCATCTTCAACAGTTTTCAAACCAGGAGCAAATTCTTTCCAGTTATCTTTACCAAAATAGGAATGGTTAGCACCTGTGGCGACAATTAATGTGTCATAAGGTATTACTTCATCACCCAGAATAACTTCTTGTGCTTTTGGATCGATATCATTTACCTCTCCCAACAACACTTTTGTATTCTTGCTTTTGCTGAATACAGATCGCAATGGTGCCGAAATATCAGCAGGTGATAGCGCACCTGTGGCAACTTGATATAAAAGCGGCTGAAATAGGTGAAAGTTACGTTTATCAATAAGAGTAACATTTACATTTGCTGTCTTCAAAGCTTTTGCTGTATACAGTCCACCAAAGCCACCACCAACAACTACAACCCGATGTGGTGCATTCTTTTCAAGTGAGACTACCATAATCAATATGTCCTTGTGTTAAGAAGTTGTAACTATTCTTAACAAAGATGTAACAGCATTATGATAGTGGTTGCTGTCTATTTAGAACAATTGAAGAAATGATGAAAGTAGTCAAAGTTAGTTTTTATCGAGTCAGGCAGGAAGAAAACGTGAAACCCCTGTTAGAGGGCTTGTGTAGGGGTTGCATGGTGATGGGGTGTAAGGGAAGTATAGGACTTACGCACAAGTTACGGAATCACGAACCACAGAGGCGCAGAGAAGCCAGTGCGTTGGGCGGGTTCCCCGACTTGAAGCAACTGGCGCGACACGGGGAAATCAGAGTTTGAGAGATATTTTGCGTAAGTTCTAAAGTAGTTGATTTGTAAGTATTATTATTTAGTTTTTAATTCTTTGCCTTACACCCTCTCATCCATATACCTTATGTATTTGGCGAAAACAAGCGTGCCATTCGCCGCTGAACCCTCTTTCACATTGGGGATGCTTTGATCTCAAACGTTGTTTTCCATCTCGGTGATGCCAGAAAAATGTTCAGCTAGAAAATCTACGAAAGTACTTATTTTGGGTGATAGGTATCGCTGATTCGTATAGACAGCATAAAGAGATGAGGTTGCCAACGTGTAGTCCAGCTTCAGCACCTCCAATCGTTGGCTGGTAAGATCATCTTCAATCAACCACTTTGGCAAAACCGCCAACCCCATACCGGCTAGGGTTGCCTGATACAGCATGGTAGTGTTGTTGGAGCGGATCGAGACTGGCAGTTTGACTGTCTCCCGCCCGTTAGAATCCTCAAAGAGTATCTCATCGGCAAACTGCGAGTAGTAATAACTGATGCTTACATGCTTCGACAGTTCGTTGGGAGTTTTTGGGTATCCATTTCTTTGCAAATAGTCAGCTGAGCCAACCAACATGAGTTGAATTGGGCAAATGCGTCGCGTGAGCAGTGAAGAACCGGGTTCCTCAGGCGTGACACGTAACGCCAAGTCAAATCCTTCTTCCACCAAGTCTACCAACCGATCATTCAAATTCATATCTAGCAAAACGTCTGGATAGCGAGAGCGGTACTTCGCTAAGGCTTTAGTGAATAACGGGTTAGCAAACCAAACTGGGGCGCTGATCTTGAGTACGCCACGTGCAACGACGGCTGATTGCCTCACCGTTGCCTCCACCATTTCCAATTTATCAAGCATTTCCCGGCATTGCTCATAATAGACTCTTCCTGCCTCGGTTAGGCTTAAGTGTCGGCTGGTTCGATTCAACAAACGTGCGCCAAGGTTTCGTTCCAAGTGCATCACATGCTTGCTGGTCATGGCTGTGGATAAGTTGAGCCGCTCGGCGGCTGCCACAAAACTTCCCGATTCCACCACCTGAAGCAATACTTTCATGCTCGTTAAGGTGTCCATCGTAGTTCTAAAGTTTACTAAGAAGAAACATCGCATCAACAAAATGATACTTGTACAACGATGAGAAATAAATGTAATTTGAGGAAGACGGCAGCATCAACTAGCTAGGCAAGTAAATAGTGATGACTGAAGATATTTATGCATTAGACGTTTCAGGAGTCTTAACAACAAATCTAGAACACTATCAACTCGTCGACCGCCCGCAAGAATTTCAACGTAGAGGAGAATTTCAATGTCTCAGAACAACGAACTCACAGCGATCGACCGCTTTACCATCTTCGAGCAGTTGAACATGCATCAGCGATGTATCGACAAGGGTTGGGGGCGCGAGCAGGTCGACCTCTACAACCGCCTTTACTGGCCGGAGGCCAAATTCCACGTCAACGATCTACGTACTTCAACCTTCGAGGGTTTTGAGGGCATGAAGCAGATGTTTGACTACGCACACAGCGTCTTCCCGATGGACAAGTGGTTCCACTCTATGGGCGCGTTTGAAATTTCCGGATCGGGTGACAGGGCCGAAGCGCACTGGCGATGGTTCGTGTACTGGAAGGCTGAACACGTCGGAATCGTTTCAACTGGCACCTACGACGACATCTTTGAACGTCGCGATGGCGTCTGGAAGTGTCTGGAGCGCACCTCCAAGAGCGATCCCAACTGGCCGGTAGACTTGTTCCAGCCCTTCCTCGATCGGGCAGACATCACCTTCAAAGCGTCCTGATAGTCAGACTTTTGTAGGTTAAGTGGAGCTTCGCGAAACCCAACGTCCTTGGAAGCATTGGGTTGAACCATAAAACTCAACCTACTCAAGGTTCAACACCAAGTAAACTGTTGTGTTGTGAGTGAGGTAAATCCAACCACTGATGGGAGTCGTTTATGGCACATAGCACAGTTGGCACTCATGTAGTCGTTGAGGACGCAGCTTCTCTGGCTGAAGCGGTTCAACGTACACATGTTGTAATCGAGGTGGCTGGTCGCTTTCATGACTTAGAGAAATTTACACTTCTTGAAGGCTCAAGTTTGGTGGGTACAACTTCTGACGCAGAATTGGTCTTCAAGCCAGATTCAGACGGGGTAGCGCTCACGGCAAATAACACCCTCCAGAACCTAACCCTTTGATCAGATCCAAACCGATTAACGCTCAGTCTGGAACCGGCAACGACTACCCTTGGACAACTCAAGTTGCAGCATCTCGTCGTCTACGGTCGACTGCACTTGGAATCCAGTATTGTGATGATCGCTGACCTTGTGCTCACTGACGTTCAAGTGTATGACGGCGACAGCACCTCAGCGCTGCATCGTCCAGTCGGTTATGGCGTAGAGGTCGTTCCGGGTTCCTTAACGATCTACAACCGCTGTACCGATCCCCAAAGTCGCTGGACACTGCGTGCCGAAAACCTCTCAGGGGGAACGCGAGATGTGCCGTTGAGGGGTAGCGGCATCTTTATTTTTGGCGGCATGACTGTTCCCGCAAACGCCGATCCTCAAGGTGGACCAGCACCCAGTTCTCCTGGTGGCATGATTGACCTTAAATTATTGACCACAGGCGAAATCCATACTAATGGCAATATCCCGGCTGGTATTGGCAATCTTATCTCAGGCGGGGTGTTCGTTGGCTCAGGCGTGAAGGCTCAGCAAGTGATCAATAACAGTCCTGTAACAACTTACGGGACAAATGACATGGTGTTGGATAACTGGGGCAATGTCCGTCTTTGGCTTGCTCGGCAGTCCATCATATCTCATGGAACCAGTGGAATCGGATTCGTGAATTTCGGAGATTTACAGACTCTGATTGTGCAAGGCGACCTGGCGACCTATGGCGAAGGGGCGCGGGGGTTCAATCTATACGACGGAACCTTGGCTTATGCAGAATTCAAAAGCATTACCACTCATGGCAATGGCTCGATCGGGATACAGACCAGTAAACCATTTGGCAATATCCTCGTACTTGGGGATGTGATCACAAAAGGTGGCAGGGGTAACAGTTTAGTGCGTGGCGTGGTCGTACAGCTTGATGCGCACGCCCTGAGTCTCAAACCGGGCACAAGTGGAAAACAGATCATTGTACTGGGTCGAGTCGAGGCTCAAAGAGAGGAAATTACCTCATTGGATTTCGCTGCTCCTGCCAGCACAGTTGAATTCATTATGATCGGTGGTCAGCAGTATGTCGATGGATCGTCAACAGAGTAGGAATTGTAATTACCCAGTAGGTAAGTATGGGTTTAACGCTGAAACAGCGCGATCGCAGTTCAGCATTCCAAGCGACTACGAATCTTTTAAGTAGGTTGGTGTGAATATTTATTATTGGAATGAGGCAGGAGGGAAGAGGGTTTGAGTCTATTTAATTTTTATTAACATAGTTTGGTTTTTCCACATCGTTCTACTTACTTGGTAACATTCAAAATTTCGATCGCCAGTGATTGATGAAATACTGATCCATTTTATTCACAAGAGTACGTCATAATGGCAACAATGAAAGCAATCCGAATTCATGCTTACGGCGGGGCTGAAAACCTCAAGTACGACGAAGTATCTCGTCCTGAACCGCAAGCAGGGCAAGTCCTCATTCAAGTGTATGCAGCAGGCGTAAACCCAATCGATTGGAAGATTCGTGAAGGGTTTTTCCAACAAGTCTATGATTATTCGCTGCCCGTGATTGCTGGCGCTGATGTGGCTGGTGTTGTTGCAAGTGTGGGCGATGGTGTCACCACACTGCAACCAGGACAAGCGGTTTATGGAACAGCAGACATGGCGCTTTCGGGAGCCTATGCCGAGTATGCAGTGGGCTATGCAGACGCGATCGCCCCGAAGCCGAAAACGCTCGACTATATTCACGCAGCTTCTGTCCCAATTGTGGCAATAACTGCATGGCAAGCATTGTTTGATGGTGCAAATCTCCAGCCAGAGCAGAGCGTGCTGATTCATGGTGGCGCGGGTGGAGTAGGTCGCTATGCAATTCAGCTTGCCAAGTGGAAGAGGGCACGAGTCATTGCAACGGCATCGGCAGCGAACCTTGATGATCTGAGAAACCTGGGTGCCGATCAGGCGATCGACTATGCGAGTCAACCGTTTGAACAGCAGGTAAAAGATGTAGATGTGGTGCTTGATTTGGTTGGTGGAGAAACGCAAGCGCGATCGTGGCAAATCATTCGTCCCGGTGGCGTTTTAGTTTCAACACTTGGTGTGCCGGAATCAGGCATTCCGCAGGGCATTAAAGCGGTTCCTGTTTTCGCCAATCTTAGAGCAAATTCCCAGCTCCAGCAGATTGCTCAATTGATTGATGACGGACAGATCAAAGCGTCTATTGAACAAGTTTTTGAACTGGCAGAAGCCGCTAAAGCACAGGAAGTTAGCCAGCACGGACATCCACGCGGCAAGCTGGTTTTGCAAGTCGTTCATCCAGCTTGAGGCAGGCTTTTGTAAAACTTTGGTTCATCGAACTTTTTTCCTGTAAGGGCGAAGCATTCGGGCAAGAATCTCTATTTCGATGGGTTATTAACCAAATGCTTCCTCTCTACGCAGAGTGTATCTCAGGCAGAGTTCATTAACGAAATCTTTGGAGTTATTGCTTAAAAAATGCGAACGAAACCCGGTCGTTGATCACTTGAAAATTTCTGCAACACAACCAATCAAGGCTGAAGATTACCTGCTAATCAAACAAGAGTACGTTGAGCTTCGACTGTGAGTAGAAACTTAGTTATGCAGAAAAGTAAGGAGCGGCTATTATGGCAGTAACGACAGATAATAAATCCTCAGCACCAAACATTGAACTAGGAACACCCGCACTGAACTGGATTGATGGCGAGTGGATTGATTCAAAAAAGCATACTGATAGCATTGATCCAGCTACAGGCAAGGTGATTGGAACTTATGCAGATGGTGGGCATGACGAGGCAGTTCAGGGGGTTAATGCTGCGGTGCGGGCGTTCCGAGAATTAGACTGGAAGGAAAATCGGGCACTTCGTGCGCGAGTGCTGAATCAAATTGCCGATCGCTTTGAAGCCCAAAGAGATGATCTGATCGCGATTCTCTCGCTTGAAAACGGCAAAATCCATGACGAAGCAGCATTTGAAGTCGATATGATTCCCAGCAAATTTCGATACTGGGCATCGGTTGTGCTGACGGATTATGGACGGGCGATGGAAGTCCAACCCGGACACCTTTCGGTTGTGACTCGATCTCCAATCGGAGTTGCTGGAATCGTTGCACCATTTAACTCGCCGCTTGTCCTGACTGTGCGTTCTCTGGCACCTGCTCTTGCTGCTGGTGTTACAACTGTTATTAAATTGCCGGGTAATACAGCACAGATCAACTATCTGTTTAGTAAAACCCTCGCTGAAGCTGCCGATTTACCGAAGGGCGTGATTAATATCTTTAGTGAAAGCAAAGGCAGAGGCGGATCATCTTTTCTGATGGAGTCAAAGGATGTTCGAGTGATTAGCTTTACAGGAAGCACGAAGACAGGGAAAGCAATTTCCGCAACCGGGGCAGCGACGCTCAAGCTATTTCAGACCGAACTTGGAGGTAAGACGCCGATGATTATCTTCGAGGATGCCGATCTGGAGGCGGCTGCGCCAAAGGTTGAGAAGGCACTTACGACCTTCGCAGGTCAGTTCTGCATGACAGGTTCCCGGCTGTTGGTACAGCGTGCTGTTGCCGATCGGTTTCGCACGCTGATCGCCCAGCGACTGGAGAACGTTAAGACAGGACCTGCGTCTGATCCGTCCAGTGATATGGGACCTCTGATTGATAAGCCGAACGTCGCTCGTGTTGACAAGATGGTGGAGGAGGCGATCGCCGCGGGCGCTAAGGTGCTTGTACGCGGCGGCCCAATTGTTGAAGGTCCACTCGCCAGCGGTGCCTTTTACCGTCCGACTCTGCTGGAAGTGACCGATCCGAAAATGACGATTGTTCAGGAAGAGGTCTTCGGTCCAGTCCTGACGATGCAAATCTTCGATACTGAGGCAGAAGCGGTGCAGCTGGCAAACGATAGCGAGTATGGCTTGGCTGCGAGCATTTGGACTCGCGATGTTGACCGCCCATTGCGCGTCGCCCGCGAGATAGATGCAGGCACGATCTGGATCAACGATTGGGCGATCGTTTGGGACGAGTTTGAAGAAGGCGGATTCAAGCGCAGCGGCAACGGCAGGCTGAATGGTCTGGCGGCGATGGATGAATTCCTGGAGTACAAACATATCGCTTTCAACTCAGGAGTGATCCCTGGTGTTAGCGTTTCTGCCCAATAATTCAGCTTGGATCTAAATCTTGAGTCCTTCTTAAATAAGCCTCACAACCATCAAACCCGACTATCAAGTTCGCATAAGCAGCCTTATAGGAACACGTATGTCTAGTACACCTGTAAAAATCGTTCAAGCCCTTCTCAAAGACCCCACCAACCCTGAGGTCGTCAACCAGCTCGTCTCCCCTGACGCTGTCTACGTATCGCTCAACTACGATGATCCCGACTTGAAAAGCTCATACCTTGGGCAGACACCCATAGGAACCAAGTGAAGACTAATTATGAACGGAATTAATAAACGCCTGAGTTTGATTTTGTGTGCCGTGTTACTTGCTCTTGCTCCACTCAGTGCAGTAGCTCAAGAAGTCAGTCCACCATCGATAGATACACCAGCTGCCATATCCAAGCTGGCCCTCGCCAGGGTAAAAGAGCAGCGTCGCGGGCAATATGCCTATCCAGCCGGGTTTAAGAGTGACTACGTAGAGAGTAACGGTATCAAGCTGCACTACGTCAGCGCCGGATCGGGCAGTCCCATCGTGTTTGTCCACGGTTTTGGTTCGACCTGGAAAATGTGGGAACCCGCCCTGAAAGCATTTGCTGGCACGCACCAGGTCATTGCCATTGATTTGCCCGGACTTGGGCAATCGGAAGCCTCCCAGACTGGGTATAGCGCACAGGCTCTCTCCAGCTATCTGTTGACAGCCATCAAGAAATTGACGAGAGAGCCTATCATATATGTTTCCCATGATCTGAGCAATACAGCCTCCTATCCAATGGTCGCCAACAACCAGGATTACATCAAAAAAGTCGTATTCATGGATTCGCCAATTCCGGACAAGGCGATGTGGACCTATCCGGGCTACACCCCGAAAGGTCCTGGCCTTGGTTGGCATTTCGGCTTTTTTAGCTACGGGGATATCGCCGAAAAATTGATATCGAACGACCCTAAACTGTTTATGGCTTACTTTATACAAAGCTATGCTGGGAAAAAGGATATTTTCACTGATGCGTTACTCGACGAACTAATTGAGCCTTACTCAAGGATCGAAAATTTGCACGCTGCTTTTAGCGGCTACTACAGATTTCACTCTGAATCCATCAAACAGAACGAAGCGCTGCTATCCGCTAATAAGCTGATTAGAATTCCATCCATGTCGATCAGCGGCGGCAAGGGCGTAGGAGACGTATTGCCCAAGCAAATGGCGGCACGTTTCGTGGAAGATAAAAAGAAATTCAGGGCCGTGATCTTGCCGGAATCTGGTCATTGGCTGATGGAAGAATCCGGCCCTGAGGTGATTGCTCTTCTAGCTGAATTCATCAAAGATTGAATGCGTCTTCCCCGCGAATCGCGGGACCCGAAGAGTTCTTCCGAGGCACTGACTTGCCGCAGAATCACTACTAGAAACCAACTGTAACTGAAAACGAACACACCCATGTCAAACATCAACGTTGAAATCGTTCAAGCCCTTCTCAAAGACCCCACCAACCCTGAGGTCGTCAACCGACTCGTCTCCCCTGACGCCATCTACGTATCACTCACCTATGATAATCCCGACCTAAAAAAGCTTATGCCTTGGGCAGGCACGCATAAAAATGGTCCGGCCAGCGTCCTCGAAGTTTTCCAGGAACTCAATACCTTTTGGAACATCGAGGAGTTCGATATTCAGCAGATATTTGGCGAAGGTGAGAACGTCGCTGTCTTTGGCAGCTTCACCGTCCATTCGGTGAAACTCGATAAAACGTTCATCTCTCCCTTCTCTGTCTTGGCGAAAGTGAAGAATGGCTTAGTCACCTACATGCAGTACATGGAGGACACCTTTGGTACAGGTTCGACCTTCCGATCGGGTGGTACTTGGACATTCCAGGGCAACCCAGACGGCAGCGAAGTATCAGTGCCGTAGCAAGGTGTCCCAGGTGAAAGCTCAGTATCGCCGCTCATTGGTTTTTATCAATCAAGCCGCTCAAAATGTGCTTTGAATGATTCCGCCATCTACTTGCAGCATGACTCCATTCACAAATGAGGCTGCTGGTGAACTCAGAAATACCGCAACATTGGCAAACTCTTCTGGTGTCCCGATACGACCCAAAGGAACAGTCCCATTGATTCTAGCAATTTCTGCTTCTTTGGTTTCACCACTTTTACTAATGCGGGCATTGAGCAATTCTTCTACCCGTTCTGTATATGTCCAGCCTGGTAGAATGCTGTTGACGCGAATTTTATCGCTACCCAGTTCTTTGCTGAGAGTTTTCGTTAAACCAATCACTGCTAATCGAATGGAATTAGATAAAACCAGATTTTCGGCTGGTTGTTTAGTTGAAGTTGAGGTAATGGTCAGAATTGCTGGTGCGGTAGATTGGCGTAAGTGAGGTAAAGCGTACTTTACCAGACGTACCGCACTCAGCAAAGTCAAGTCGATCGAAGTTTCCCAAGTTGCCAAATCGATATCCTCAAAAGTGCCAGCAGGTGGGCCTCCGGCGTTGGTAACGAGGATATCCAACCCGCCGAATTTTTCTACTGTGGCGTTAACTACCCGTTCGATATCTTCTTGATTAGTAACATCCGCACGCAGAGATAACACTTCTGTACCTGTTTCGCTGGCAATCTCCGCAGCAGTTTTATCAATTAACTCACTGCGGGCGCAGATGACAACTTTTGCACCCTCACGGGCAAATTGCCTCGCTGTAGCTTTGCCCAAACCTTTACTAGCAGCTGTCACTAAGGCGACTTTGCCACGGAGTTGCAAATCCATAATCTTGATTATTCTTAATTTACAGCAATTTGAAGCCAAGGTTATTGAGAGCTTCACGCAAGCGATCGCGTCCTCTCAAAGCCTCAACAGTTGCAATGCGCTGGGCTGAGTGTTCTGACCAATCGCCAGCAACATTCATCTTTTGTTCAGTATAGAATTCTTTGATGATATCGTTGTAATGAGCGATCGCTTCTTCTTGTTCTGCCAATTTATAGGTTTCACGGTGCAATATCGCTGACTGCGGCAACCTTGGCTTAATCGCCGCTTCTACTTCCGGATTCGGATAGCCCACACACAGCCCAAATACAGCATACACAGAGGAGGGCAAATTCAATATCTGTGCTACCTCTTGTGGGTGGTTTCGGATTCCGCCAATATATACTGTTCCCAAACCAAGGGACTCAGCTGCAACTGCAGCGTTTTGCGCCGCCAAGGTTGCATCGATTGTTGCCATCACAAACATCTCCAAATATTCTAGTGCATCATGAGATATGCCGCGACTGTCAGCAACGTGACTTAGACGCGCCAAGTCTGCTAACCAAACCAAGAATAAAGGAACCTGCTTAATATGTTCTTGGTTTCCCGCTAGCTTGGATAACTCATCTTTGCGCTGTTGATCTTCGACTGCTACCACACTCCAGGTTTGCAAATTAGAGGAAGTAGATGCAGATTGGGCGGCTGCAATTAGCAATTCCAGAGTTCCCAGTGGTAGAGGATCGGACAAATAAGATCGAATTGAACGGTGAGATAATAGTGCTGTTAAAGAATCATTCCATTCAATTTCGGGGTTGAAGGGAATTTCACCGTAGCGCGATCGCAGTAATTCTGTCGGATTAGTCATAATCAATTCCAGGATTTAAAATTCAAAAATTGTCAGTTGTTTTATTACTAACATTAATCCCATTTGTAGGGATGTACAGATGTATCTCCCTACACCCAATTCATTGCACCAATTTAAGTTTTTGGTGAAAATGCAGCGTATTCTTCTTTTGTCAATACTGCATCCTTCACATTTACTTCTTTGGGAATTAGCTTCAATTTATAATATGTATCTGCAACACCTTGTTGTAGATTTATTAGATTGTCGTCAATTGGTACAAGTCCAAAAGTCCGCCTATTAGTTGCTTTTTTCATCGTTTCTAGATCAATTAGTAATACCTTTTGGTGCCAAACGCTTTTCTAAAACCCCCTTAGTTCTCAGCAAAACGGTCGTTTTTTGATAGCCAAATCTGATTACTGTTGCTTTACTGTCAGCAGAATTGCCAACAGATGTGGTACTGGGATTAGGTGCATTAACAGTCGGTGTCGATGAGCAAGCAGCAAATAGCAAGCTCAGACAAAGACCTGTAACAAAAGCCCCCACTATTGGTAAAGGAGAAGAAAAGAATAATTTTTGTTGGTTGTTAAATGGGATATTCCTGAATTTTATCAACGATATCCATTTGGCAATAAAACGGCCAAAGATTTGGTTAATCATCAAAATGATTTCTCTGAACTATATAATACTATAAACTTATAAGTTTACCGAAGTATGCAAATAAATTTAGATTTAGTTGATATCAAAATAGCGGGAAGTGGGTTAACTGGAAACTTCCCCGCCTATTATGCCAATGCCAAAAAACACAGCACTAATTTAGCAAATCAGGTTCTTCACGCACAATCCGGTCGTAAAGGGGCTGGAAACTGAACCACCCACTTACATGTGACCCCACTTGAGTTTGTGTTAAACGGGCTGTTTCGTGTTTGATCGTAGTCGGTCTACCCGCAGCTTCAGCTAGTAGCTGGGCTTGGCACGATCGCTCTAAGCTAATGTACCAAAAGGCAGCTTCATCTACCGTATGTCCCACAGTTAAAATGCTGTGGTTACGCAGAATTACGGCTTTATTTGACCCTAAGGCTTGCGCCAGTCGCAGACCTTCAGAGGTTTCTAAAACCACACCTGTGAAATCGTCAAATAGCGCATGGTCTTCGTAAAAAGCACAGGAATCTTGAGTTAAGGGGTCAAGGAGACGACCTAAACTAGACCAGGCTTTACCATACAGTGAATGGGCGTGAGCTGCGGCGATGACATCAGGTCTAGCTTCATGAATCTGAGAATGGATGGCGAAAGCAGCTTGATTTATCTCAGCATCGCCTTTAACGACCTCACCTTCTGTGTTAACTAAAACCAGGTCAGAAACTCGGATATGACCGAAGTATGCCCCGAATGGATTGACCCAGAAATGGTCTGTAAACTCAGGATCGCGAGCCGTAATATGGCCTGCGATTCCCTCGCTGAACCCAAACTTACCAAACAGGCGAAAGGCGGCGGCGAGACGTTGCTTGCGGTGGAGGCGTTCGTCTTCAACTCGCTCGAATACAGGGGGCTGTGGTCTAATGTAATTGGACATATTCTTTTTCTTCTTCTTTACAGGGAGCGTTGGAATATCCAGAGCGAAAAGATTTGACGCTGTGAGATTCTGGGATGAACTGGTGGCGCAAAATACAACCAGTATCATTACCCAGGATATGGATGGATACAGATGCACTCTGAGATGTGGTTTTGACGGCGTGGATATCACCATCTGGGGGTAAGAGGCAGTAGATATCCCCTGGTTGAAGCGACGATCGCACTTCAGTTACTTGTAATTGTGCGTGTCCTTCGGCATCACCGCTATCTACACGGCGATAGACTGTTTCTTCTTGATTACCTTTGTATAAACCAATCAATCCCCAGGCTAAATGGTCGTGGACAGGAGTTGTGGAACCTGGGGGAATCACCAAACTGAATACTGACAGGGAACGGTCTTTGGCACGATAAAGTAGCCATTGACCAATACCACTACCCATCCGGCTTTCAGGATTGACTTGGGCAAACTTTTCCGGCAGCCATTCCTGTTGGGCAAGGAGTTCTTGAAAATAGGGTTCTAGTCTAGCGAAAGTTTGTGTGCGATCATCAACAGTGCTAGCGCTAATTTCTTGCACTGTTGCTACAAAGGATCGTAGTTCCTGGCTCTCAATAAACCATTGGTCTTCTGATAACGGTTCTAAAATAGTGTGGTTCGTCATCTATATTCCTCTGTTTAGGAGGCGACTAAGATTAACTAATTACTAATTCGTAATTCGTAATTCGTAATTAAGAATTCAATTACGATTTATTTTAATACCAGGATGAATTTTAAAGCCAAGTTGCTCAAGTTTTAGATGAGAAAGGGACTCCTTCAGAATGATAGTAAAAGGATATCGCTGAAATACGGTAGCTTTACCTTGTGACAATAGTAGCCTAGCCTGGCTGATGCGTACTGGATATAACGGTTGTTTGTTGGCATCGAGAATGAATACTTTAGTCATGTAATTTTGAATTTTAGATTTGCGATCGTCAGATTGGGTAGTGGGGATTGGGAGAATTCCCTGACTGAGCGAGGGAACAAAAAATCATTCTCTTCTGCCCCCTGCTCCCGTTCGGCTACGCTCACGGCAAGGTTGCCCCTCTGCCCCTACTTAGCCGTGGGACAAATAGTCTTATTGGAGAAAAGATAAGAATGAGAGTCTAGATACCAACTCCAGCACTCTCGTCTTTACTGCTATTTAGGAATTTCCAAGGAATAAATCATCCAATTTTGTGGGGTGTTTCACAATCATTTGTAGTTGAATATTTTTATTGGGAAGTTTCTTAACTGTGATGTTAGCTCCCTAAATACGGTAAATTGGTGGAATAACCGTTGAATTTCTACAAGCAGAAATTATCAGATTCAAATTTAAAAAGCAAGTCGATTGTCATAGTTATCGGTGGAAGCAACGTGAATATGACATGATGACTCCGATCGCATACCTGCATCAAAAGAAGGGACGTTCTTAAGAACGTCCCCGTAGTAAAATTCACAAACAATTGATATTAAAGATACTGGAAAACCACTACAGTTCCTTCAAGAAATCAATTATCGCTTGTTGATCGGAAGGTCTCAGAGAACGGTAACGGGCGATAACTTCACGTCCTTCACTTCGATGAGTTTTTGAAATAGCACTGGTATAAGGTGGACAAATGACATCTTCAGGTGATGAGCCATAGTTGATAACATTGCCGATTTTATTGAAGACTTTGCCACCCGCAGGAACAGGGCATCCTCCACCCGACAGCTTAGAGGTTTTATAGTCATCGGGTGCAGGTAGGTCATGTAGCTCAATCGCTGCACGAAGCGCATCGTCTACTGAACGAACAACCAACGGTGCATTGGTCACTTTGCTATTGGTAAACACAGTACCCGCAGGCGTTGTGTCACGGGTGAGGGTACTCAAGTAGACGCTACCATCATGCAAGAATGGAGGGCCAACCTTACCAATCCCCATCAGAGGCGGTGTACGAAACTCTTCACCCTTAGCAGTTGCTTTCTGGTTTGAGAAGATATCATCGGTGAGGTTACGGGGCAGATCGTAGGTCTTGAAGTTCAATCGGTTACTACTAACAACCGTAGTTCGGCTCACAAGGATTGGATCGCGTGGAGTTGGTGCAAACCGTTCAGCATCAATGATGGGGCCTTTATGCAGAATCAAATCCGAGAAAATTGGTGCCCAACGGTAACTGAGAATGTCTACAACCGATGCTGCATCAGTACCCAAGGATGGATCACCAGCAGCAGGCGACCGACCAGTTCTTTGAACCGGAGTATGGCAGCTCACACAACTGACCATGCGATCGCTCTGGTTAATGGCATTGGGATCGCGACCATCGCCTCCGCCAGGCATACGACCGGGGATCATCCGGTTAGCAAAGGCAGTGAGATCGATACCAAAAAGCTGCGCTCCTCGCTGAACGCTGGCTGCACGACTGTAGCCAGAACGAGGTTGAGAGGGATTTTTGGAATTCAGCACGGCCAAGAGATTGGGACCAAATTCTGGGGGAGCCGTCAGACGCAAGAAATTGCGCTCACTAAATGGGGTGCTGAGGTGAAACTCAGGGTCGGTTACTAAATTTTTGCAGTTCTTATTGTAGGGAGCAATTTTGGGATCGGCAATTTTGATCTCATTATTGTTAGCCAAGCTAGTAATGCCAAGCTCACCTTGCAAGCCCCCAATGATAAACTGTAGTATCTCTGCGCCATTGGCACGTAAGCCAAAACGCCCTACCCCAGAGATTAGGGCGTTGGGTTGGTCAGGTGGCGCATTGGCAGGAATCATATTAACCTTACCTGTGACACAATCACCGTTGCACTGGAATGAAGCAGTTTTCAAAGACGATTTGCCGCCTATAGTGTCAGAAGGATCGGGAGCGTTGGTAATGTCCTGGTTTGGAATAGCCTCCATCAGCCCACGACCGATATAGGGGGGGCCAGCGCGTTCGCCGACACCACGGCGATATCCACTTGAACTCAGTCCCGTAGTTGGATTAATCGTGCCGAGATTTCGATCTTGGGCGATGCTTGGAATCGCATCTGGTTTGCAATCTATACTGCGATCGAAAGCTTTAAGTTCAGCAATCGGAGGGCGTACATGCTGCACAAAACCACCAAAATTCTGTGCATTACCTGTGATGGGATTTTTAGAACCATCCAGAGGATCGTAAGATTTGGTCGGATCGACCGCTTCAACCGACGGTGAAAAGTCCCCGAAGATCGTAAAGGCTGCCGTTCGCCCGGTATTATCGATCGCATCCAAAGCTGGGTCGGCATTATTAATGATATTCGAGTTAACATAACCGTCTGGATTGACTGGATCTAAGCGAACACCAGCTGGTCTACCACCATTCTTGGTGTCACCGGACGTATAACTGAAGTTGGTGGGGGTTGACCGTCCAGCTCGGCTGACGTTAGAGATACCCGTGAGCAGCCCCAGACCCGGAACTGACTCAAGGTTATTCAGGTGACAGCCCGCGCATCGGGTTTGGTTAGCCATCGACCCTGCGCCTTCTCTAACCGTTTCTGGGGTAGTAAAAAACCACGCCCCTTCCACCACTTTCTGGCGAGCTGATTGCGGAACAGAAGGAAAGAGTAATCGATCTAACTGAGCCGCTGTCTTCAGGGGAGCAAGTCCCACGTCGCCATAAATATCGCGACGGAGACGTTCTGCTGGACGAAGGGGTTGATTCGGAGGCGTAACCACAAAGCCTGAACTAACTTCGACTTTTCGCTGTGCAACTAACGTGGCATCGTCGGGAATGTTAGTACGAAACCTACCAAAAACTTTGTCTGGAAAAACAAAAGAAATGAACACTGAAAGGCTAAATGATAAACCCACTATCAACAAAACACTTTGAAGTTTAAATCTTCGCATTACGTTTTTCAGCCTTATTCAACATTGAGTAAGACATGCTGAAAACCACAAATCCTAATATTTGGATTTTTAGCCTGTCTATGCTATTAAGCATGAAAAATAACAAGCTTTTGGTAAGCTAATCGGCATTCAAATTGCATAATCACGGCAGGCAAGATGCCCACCCCACTAGATATTGAGAAAATCTTAATATGCAAATTAGATGTGTTTTAGCTTACCAATGCTCAGAACTTGCTTTTGCTAAACTCTTAAGGGTAATTACATATACAATTTACGACAATACTAAAATGAAGCTATTTAATCTAAATATTTCTACATAAAAAATTTTTTAAGTGTGAAAGTAATTTATTATACTGCTGTATATGATTAATTTTTTGATGACAAAAACTTTGGCTTTAGAACCTCAATAATGGAATAATGCATTTATTGGGTGTAAGGCCACTCAAACAGTTAGTATTGAAACTTAATTTATGCTTTCAAAACTTTCGTTAATTTTTTTCTTTAAATTATCTATATTATTGCCATATACCAAAGCAATTGAGCGTTCATTATTTTAATTTTGTCAAAAGGGCGTAATTGCTTGTAAATGTAAGGTTTTTTCTAACTGCGGATGCTCGAAGCGAAGTTCTCTGGCATGCAGATGTAAACGACTGGTAACTGCACGGCATCCATAAAGGCGATCGCCTAAAATAGTTATCCCAAGTCCTTGCGTATCAGCTGCATGAACCCTCAACTGATGAGTGCGTCCTGTTAGTGGCGTAAATTCTACGCGCGTATAGTCTCCTTCTCTGGCTATAACCTGGAAGTGTGTCAAGCTAGGTTTACCATACTGCCAATCAACTTTTTGATCAGGGCGATTTTCAGGATCTCCCCACAGTGGCAAGTCAATTTTACCTTGCTCAACTGTCAAAACACCGGAAAGTATGGCTTCATAAACTTTGTGAACCTGGCGTTGCTGAAACTGTTGGCTGAGTTGCCGATGAGTTTGGCGATCGCGCGCCAACAACAAAATCCCGGAAGTTTCCCGATCTAGGCGATGCACAGATAGAAGTGCCATGCCATCAGGTAATAGATGGCGTAAGCGACTCAAGACACTATCTTGGCGATCGCGATAACGACCGGGTACTGAAAGTAATCCAGCAGGTTTATTTACAGCAATCAGCGATTCATCTTCATAAATAATGGGGATTTCTCCTTTAATAGGGGAGAAGGCTGGGAAATTAGAAGATTTTTCATTAAAGTCAAACACATTAGAGTTACGCAAATGTGTTGTATTAAAATCCCTATTACGGATTGAAATAGGTTTTAACCCTGAGAGCAAAAACCCCATCAATGGCTGACATCGCTCGGCACAGGCTCCATAAAACTCTCCCGGAATTTTATCCTGATTTACGGAAGACGCACCCCACCAAAATTCTGCCATTGCTAGGGGTTTGAGATTATGTGTTGCCGCATAATGAAGCAGCTTTGGGGCACAACAGTCTCCTGTGCCAGTGGGCGAACCTCCTGGCATCAATTCTTGCAATGATTGCGATCGCCCGGAAAAATTAGTCAGGCTGTAGCTAGCGTGCATTTGAGCTTGTAATTGACAAGACAGTGCTTTACGCTGTTGTTTCAGTTCGCTAATTCGCGCATCCGTCGCTGTAATTAACTGCTGGAGGGGCTGTAATACTGCATTTTGCTGGCGTTTAAGTTGTCGTCGCTCAATTCCCTGCTGACGACTCTCTTCGTCAAGTTGTTCAAGGGCAATCGTGAGTGCTTCGGGAGTGAGTGTATTGCAGATTTGCTGACGTTTTTCCTGTCGTTGATGTTTGCAATAGCGATGGCGATCGCTCATTGCTTGCAACTGCTGCTCAAAGTCATTAAACAGAATTTCATACTGCTGGCGTTCGGTGAGTTGCTTTAAGGTAATAATTTCTTGCTTAATCGCGTCCAACTCAGCCAAAGTGCGGGCTTCCTCGAAAGCAACCTCGTCTCGTCCGGGAATAGGCGGCACCCAGTCATCAACCACACTGCAACCATTCAAAAGACCGGAAAAGGCTTTTAGTACCCGTTGTTCGCCATTAGGCAGTTCAACCAATAGGATTCCATACATCTTCCCTTCACGAGAATAACAGTTATTATTAGCAAGATATTGCATTAGTCCGTGGGCGATCGCTTCGGATATTGAAGTGCGGGGTAATTTTAGGCGATCGCCATTTTGCGGACAATGCCCTTCGTACCAATAATTACAAGATAAGTTGTTGATCGTAAAATTACAGTCGATGAAATCTGAAAGTGCGTGCAGAACTACCATACAAGCTTTTACTGTAGTGAATTTTACGGGAAACACGTAAGTCAGGCGTTAGAGCAGTTAATCGGCTCGTGGATTGTGATACAGCCTAAGTTAAACTTTTGCCAAATCTCCAACTTACTCCAAACAATCTTCGTCGCTTAACTCAGCAACCGCACTCATTGCGTGTGGCTCGTTTTCCTCTGTATATTTGACACCCCCGTTACAGTAATACTGCTACTTTCGGTGCGTTACGCTCCGCGGTAACACGCCCTACAAAAGTGTTTCTAAGCAGCATTTATTCTCTGTAAACCAGTGTAAACATTGAACCGTTCTCCGCGTAGGAATCCAATTAAGGTAATCCCGAATTCCTTGGCGACAGACACCGCTAAACTACTAGGAGCGGAAACAGAACAGACAATGGGAACTCCAGCAGTTGTAGACTTTTGCAAAATCTCAAAACTAGAGCGTCCGCTGACCAGGACAATACAATTATTTAAAGGCAATTCGTCACTGAGCAAAGCTGTACCAATCAATTTATCCAAAGCATTGTGTCGCCCAACATCCTCCCACAGGTTTAACAGTTCTCCTTGAGCATCAAAGATAGCCGCAGCGTGCAAACCTCCTGTAGCAGTGAAGATACCTTGAGCAGCCCGGAGTTTATCTGGTAGGCTGTATACGATCTCAGGTTTTACCGTTGGGCCAGAGGAAATTACTGGACATCCCCGCAGACGCAAAGCCTCAAGGCTAGCTTTACCACACACCCCACAGGCGCTACTTGTATAGAAATGACGCTCCAAAGGCTGTAAGTCCGGAATCAACCCATCCCGCAGTTCCACATTTACAATATTATGGCGCTGTTCACCATCTACTAATTCATCTACGCAGTAGCTGATACGTAGAATATCTTCCCTGCAATTAACGACTCCTTCGCTGTAGAGAAAACCAGCAGCTAGTTCAAAATCTGCCCCTGGTGTCCGCATTGTTACAGCTACCGTCTTCTGGAAAGGAACAAGACGAATTTCCAAAGGTTCTTCGGTGGTAAGTTGGTCTAAACGCGGCCGTATTTGACCTTTTTCTACTACCCAAACAGTGGCTTTGGTCTTACTTTTAGTTGGCATTCTCATATTTGTGAAAGTTAGTAAATTGAAATTTTGATACTAATCTGGAAACAAAGTAATGCTATTTATATGTCAGATGTCAGGTTGATGCTCACCAATTACTTTGTGCAGTTGAGCTAGATCGGCTATGTTTCTGTTTAGGAAGTAAAATGAACCTAAAACTTTTGGCTTTCAGCAAAATTTTATTTGCAATAGTCTTTGTGATTTCCCTTGGTTTTACAGGATATTTAGTGGCTAATAACATTAGTCAGAGAATGATTGAAAAATCTGTTGCTAAACAAGTGATATCTACCTCCACCGTTGGAAAAAGTTCTCAACTACAGAAGCTTTTAAATGAGATAATTGTAGAACAGAAAATACCTGGTGCAGTAATGTATATTACTACACCTAAAGGCTCTTGGCTGGGAGCATCTGGTGTGAATAGCTTGTCAACTAAAACCCGGATGAAACCCACAGATGGCTTTTCTATTGCCAGTATGAGTAAAACTTTTGTGGCGGTGGTTGTGCTGAAATTAGTGGAGCAAAGAAAGATAGAATTAGACCGGGCGATCGCAACCTATTTACCAAGAGACATCACTCCTCATATTGTCAACAGCGATAAAATTACAGTTCGTCAACTGCTTAACCATACTAGTGGTGTCGCTGAATACCTAGAAACAAAAGCATTTCTTCAAGCTACGGCGAAAAGAAGTCGCTCACAACCTTGGACAGCCAGAGAAGCTATTCGGTATATGTATCAAGAGCAACCGCAGGCAAATCCTGGAGAAAAATTTATTTATACTGATTGCAACTACATTCTTTTGGAACTGATTGTTGAAAATGTCACTAGGGGAACTCTCGCTCAAGCAATCCGCAGTCAGATTTTAAAACCATTAGGATTAAAACATACCTTCACGGAATTGCGCGAACCGATAATTGGAGAAGTCGCTACAGGTTATGGCGATCGCAATAAGGATGGTAAGCTAGATAGCTACGCCCAAGTCAATGATGGTAATGGTTTGGGAGATGGTGGATTAGTTTCAACAGCAGAGGATTTAGCCAAGTTCGCCAAAGCGCTATTCGTCAAAAAAACCTTACTTTCCTCAAAGATGATGAAAGAAATGCTGAAATTTAAAGATAATAGCGCAGACTATAGCTATGGGTTGGGTGTAGAAAGGTTTTCATCTCCTTTGGCAAAAGCAATTGGGCATAGTGGTATAGCTTATGGCTTCGCAACATTGCTTGCATATTTACCCAATGAAAAAACCACTATAGTGGTGCTGCTAAACAATCAGAATGTTGATATTAAATCAGTAGCTAGGACAGGTCTAGAAGTTGTCGAGAATAAATGATCCTAATTTTTCATTATGCTTGTAGGGCTGGCATTTTAATAATTCAAAATTAAAAATTCACGCATTAAATACATTTTCAGACTCTTATTTAAACCCCGACTGTAGCAAGATCCCGCAGGGTAACTGCTCAAAGGCGGAGTGGCTCCGACTCCGCGCCACGTATAGACGTAGAAGTTTTAAACCCTTTAATTTACGAGAAATTTTCTGGGTCAATATTCAGTTCTCGCAATTTGGCTGCTAGGCGTTCAGCGCGTTGTCGTTCTTGTTCAGCACGTTGTCGTTCTTGTTCAGCTGCTTCTTCAGGTGTAGGAATTAGATTTCCTTCCGCAGTGAAATAGCGTAATTTATGTTCATAAACACCCAAGTACAAATTTAATTGCTGACTCCACAACAATCCTTGTGGGTTGGGTTCTATAGGTTGATACGTACCACCCACCAAAATAAACCCAGCAAATTCTAGATTCTTGGGGTCAAACCAGAAGTATTCAGGAGTGCGAAAGATATCTTGATAAATTTGCTTTTTTAAGCCCTTGTCGGTCGCTGCGGTTGACTTTGAAAGCAGTTCTATAATCAAATTCGGATATTTACCGTCTTCTTCCCAAACAACCCAACTATCACGGGGTTTGCGTTCAGTATTTAAAACGACAAAGAAATCTGGCCCCCGAAAGTCTTCGGATTTACGCTGGCGTGGACTGTAATGAATGCTAAGATTCCCCGCAGCAAAGTAGTCATTAAAGCGATTGTGGTCTCGCCACCACCAATCCAGACATTTTATCAATAGCAGCATTTGCTGCAAATGTAGGTATGTTTCCAATGGTGGTTCGTTACTTTCTAAATCCCCTGGTGGAAATATAACATCTTCTGGGGTTTCAAAATCTTTGGCGACAGACATGGCTGCAAGTTTTGGAGTGATGTTAACTTGAACGTCGCAGTCGGAAAGCGTTAATATTGGGTTTGCTTTTCTAAGCGTACTATCGCATTATAATCAGGAACCTCTTCAAGCGATCGCTTACTGTCATAGACGTTACTTAAAGTTTTAGCTTTTATTTTTGCTTTCCTATACATCGAAACAAGCATTTTTGTAACTAGCAACTTAAGTTATCTATATCTATCTTATGTAGTGATCCTATCCCTACCCTAAGTAGGGTTATCCATCTCCATTTGTTCGTTAACTTATGTAAAGGTACTGAAATTAAATTTTCACAGTAACTGACGAAATCAGAAACCCTTAACTTAATTGGAGTTTTTTATGACTTACACAGCTGATGAAGCAACAAAACCGGCTTTAGAAAGTTTTAAACAGTTTGATGTAGATACTCAGCTAGCCCTACTTTGGTTCGGTTACTTGGATCTTAAAGAGCAGCTACAACCTGCACCTCCTGAAAGGATAGAAGTTCCCGCCAAAGCAGTGTTTGACAAATTCCTGAACTTGTCTAAAGAAGAACAACTGCAAGGGCAACGCGACATTATTAATGGCGCAGCTAACGAGATCAGCCAAGCCTATAATGCTCTAAGTGCCAATTCCAGATTAGACGTTTGGCTGATGCTGGCACAAGGAATGGAGAATGGAACCATCATTCAAGTACCATCCGACTATCAACTACCTGGTGAAACGGATGAATTTGTCGCATCGATCAAAAAGCTAGAGTTTGAGCAGCGGATTAATTTCATGCTGACTGTGGTGCAAGAAATGGGTTAGTCAAGTCCAAGGACTTTCAATGGCTTTCTAGAATTGGGGATAACTGAAAGTAGCAAATTAAGCTAGACCTGGCTTCTTTTGCTCTCCTTTAATAGTGGTTAACTCAGAACTACCGCAGAGATGCTCATCTTTGCGGTAGTCTTAATGCAAGTAATTTTGTTAAAACTGGGAAAATGAGACTTGATTCAGATTTTTTCCAACCGCACGATCGCATTATAATCAGGTACACCTTCAAGCGATCGCTTACTTTTATCTAGTAGCACATTCCCTTCTGGCCAATGTACTTGCAAGTTTCCTGACTGAATTGGCGCAATGTAGACTTGACATAACAACTCGCCTAAATCATTCTTAAGAAGGATGCGATCGCGATCTTTTAAACCCAACTGTGCAGCATCAGCAGCATTCATTAGCACCGCCTCTCGCATCGCCCCAGTAATTGCATCCTTGCGTTCCTGCACCATACTATTAAATTGTTTGCCTCGGCGCGTTGCTAATAAAAAATAACCTTCTGGTAATTCTCTTTGGCGTGGCAATAATACGCCAAAGTGTGCTTTCCCATCCGCCGTCGCGAAGTTCCAACCAAAGCACAAATGCGAGCCACCATATTGAAATTGATCGCCAGCTTGCTGTAAGTGTTGAATACCAGCATATTGCGGGACAACTTGAGCAATTTCCTGACGGATAGCAGCTGTGTCAGCAAAAGCTAGCTTATCTGCCAAATCTGGTTTTACTCGTCTTGCCAATTCTAAAAATACTTCCCACTCAGGCCGCGCTTCTCCAATCCGCGGCCCTGGAATTTCTGGACTGAAAATTACCCGGCGTTCGGTGTTAGTTTCTGTGACTCCTCCTGGTATTTCGTAACGAGTCGTCGCAGGTAACAGCACCACAGTATCAGCAGGTTCCACCAACATTTGGCTAGAGAGAACAATATCTATATGTACCCGTAGAGGTATTGTCTTCAGCGCCGCTTCTACATAATCTGGTTCTGGCAGCACTTCTAAAAAATTCCCACCCACAGAAAACAACACATCTAAATCCCCCTGATGTGCAGCGTGAATCATTTCTGGAGCAATTAAACCTTTACTTGCTGGCACTTCAAAGCCCCAATGTTGACTCAATTGGGCAGCATTTTCTGAGGTGATGGGTTTACCACCAGGAAATACTGTCGCGTAACATCCCATCTCTGCACCACCCTGCACCCCAGAGTGACCGCGAATTGGCATTAAACCGCAGCCTTCCCGACCGACAAAACCTTTGGTGAGAGCTAGATTAATGATACTTCGCACGTTATCTTCACCGGATTCATGCTGAGTAATGCCCATACTCCAAACAAATACGGCTTTATTAGCTTCTTTGACCATTTTGGCAAAGGCGTACATTGACTCGCAGGATGTACCAGAAAGCCGTTCTAATTCTTGCCAAGATTGGCTTTCTAACGATGTTTTAAGTTCGGCAAAGCCAACTGTATGTAAGTTAATAAATGACTGGTCTACCCAATTGTTAGCAATTATATGTTTAATAGTGCCATTTAAAAACGCTATATCCCCGCCCATGTTGATTAAGAAGAAGTCTTCGGCAAACTTTGTACCGAAAACGGCACTTTCTACAATTGAGGGAACCCAGTAGCGCTCCATTCCTGGCTCACGGTAAGTATTAATAACTACAATTTTAGTGCCAGCTTTCTTGGCGTAATGGAGATATTTAACAGTAACAGGCTGATTGTTGGCAACGTTGGAGCCAATGAAGACTAATAAATCAGTACCAATCCAGTCTTTATAAGAACAAGTGGTAGCCCCAGCACCCAGAGAAGCTTTCAGTCCTGCCGTACTGGGAGAATGGCAAATGCGGGCAGCGTTATCAATATTATTGCTTCCCATTGCCCGCACAGCTTTTTGAGTAGCATAATAAGTTTCGTTGACAGTCCCGCGACTGGTAACATAGAAACTGAGACGGTCTGGTGTAGTAGCGCGAATGCGATCGCTAATTACCTCTAAAGCTTCATCCCAACTCACACGGCGAAAGCCTTTTTCACCTCGTTGACGAATCATTGGGTACGGGAGTCTTCCCAAGTCTCTTAATTGGGCACTTTTTTGCTTTTGCAACTGTGAAATATCTTCCAATAGCATAGGCTCAAAAGCTGGCATCGTATTCATCCGCAACAGCCGCAACCGAACATTGCAGAGATGAATACCATCTAAAGTCCAATCTTTCATCCCAGTTGTTCCTAAAGCACAACCATCGCATACACCTTTATTTAGGATGTTCCACGTGTATGGTAATTTGTCACGAGACAGCCAAATTGCCCGAAAGACCTCCCAGTAGTTGTTAGGGTACTGTTCGCCAATGCCAAAAGGTTTCCAACTTGCCCAATTTGAAGGTGTCCAATATTTCTTCGGTTTCGGCAACATGACACGTCATAGAGTGAGAAAAGTGACTCTTCTAGGCTACCCTTTTAAGTAGCATTTAAGTAGCAGCCAGTTAAAAATCTAGATAGAAAAGATGAAAACTGGGAAAATTAATTTATTCGCTTCAATATACTGCTGGAAACTCTCCACCGTCCCCCTTGCTTTATCCCTAGCAGTGGTATCAAAACCCGCCTGTAACACCACATCCTGACTGACGGTATCAATAATCTGCTCATTCTTAGTTTTAATTTCTTTAAGCAAATTCCAAGGGAAAACTTGCTACCACGTCAATCCCAGTGATAGAAAACCTACGGCGGTTATTCCTTATTTATGTGAACTTCTACAACTTATTTTAAGTGTTTTACAATTTTTTAATTTGGATATCTAATCTTTTTTACTGTATCTAACTTGATATAAACTTGATATTAGACCTGTCCAAAATATTATATAAAAAAGTTACGAAATTGCCTCCTACAAGCTCGTAGTATTAGGAATGAAAAGAATTTAAGGAGGACGCTAATGACAAACAGTAAAATCCAAAATATTTTACAACATACCTACCAGCTTGGTACAGCGGTAAGTACACTATTCATCCTCACAACTTTTGTCAGCCCAGTCACTGCACAATCGCTCAATCCTGATAAGCCAGCACCATTACATTCTGGAGTCAATTCAAGTGTAGCAGACAGTTTTGTTGGCCCCCATTTCTACTACTTTATAGCTAGTCCAGGAAAAGTGGATGTTCAAATCAAGTTTACATCTATGGGGGTTTTAGGTAACGCCAACACAGCCACAATTGGAATTGATTTATATGACGAAAAACAAACTTGGAAAATTCATAAGGATTTAACTTCAAAGGGTACAACTGCACAATTAACTATAACTGGTGATTCAAAACAAAAAACTAAAGTTATTATGCGTATTCAGCCACCACCGAGTGGTTTAATTAGAACTGGGGGTAACTATGAAGTGCAACTTATAGGCCCTGTTCAATATGACAGCAATACAACATCTGGGCAGCTAGACCAGATAGTGAAGACTTACCAAATTATGTCATGTATCCAAGACGTTTATGAGTGCGGTGTTGCAAAGTTCTATCCTGATGGAACTTTTAAAATTTCTGATGGTCACACAGGGACATGGAAGCTTTTTGACCCAGAAGCAAATATTTATGTTTTAAATATTAGCGATCACAACTTAAGTGTGAAATTGATGCCAGGAAGAGGCTTAGTTGAGCCGAATAATGTGAATTCCATTATTTTCCAAGAAGTTAGGTGATCTAGTTATAGCGATTCTCATTTGAATACAGCACTGTGAATCATGTATAGATGTTGCATTCCAATCTCTACATAATCTATATTGTCTCAAAGTGAGAACCTCTATATTTGCTGATGAGTGAAACACAAAAAGAAAAACAAGAAGATTCTTAAGCAGCCAGGCACAATTGATGAATTGTGCTTACGTCATTTTCACTCCTATGTCTCTTATGATTTTTTAATTTCAACAGAAAATATTTTTTAAATCTTTAAAGCTGACAATTGGTGTCAGCAACTCTTGCCTTGGGCGTAGTAGTTCAAAAAAAAATCCCTGCCACTGTGGACAGAGATAGTAATTTGTAATTAGGACTTGTCTCTTAGCTAACAAAATCTTTGTGAGCAGCGACAAGCATTTGAGCCTGTCTTAAAACATTTCCGAATAAATAAAAAGGAATCTGCCAAGCTGCAACGGTAACTTCTTTGACTATATCCTGTACACTAATTGCAATTAATTCATGTTCTGGCGGCTCTCCCTCAATAGTACCAGACCAAGTAAAAGCTAATAAGAAATCATCGTCTCCAGGCAAGGATGCAATCAAACATTCTTCTGGTGTTGGTTCGCAAATAATTCCATAATCATTTGCAAGTTCTACTAATCTTTGAAATTTGTTTCCGTTTGTCATTTGTCTTTTGGGTGTAATTGAATCTCAGTTTTAGAAGAAATCATATTTTGAACTCCACAACTCAACTTAGTTGCTTCATACCAGAAATTACGAATTACGAATTATTAAGGAGTTATTGGAGTTAGATCGGGCTTAAGTCCAAAATCTTACCGCGATCGTTTAGTTCTATCAGCAACAATTGTTACTGTTTTAGAAAATGCTAGACTACCTACTTTTTTGTTTTACCCTATTTACATACACCTCCTATTTCAATATTGATGCCCTAATCTCACCCAGGCTGACGCAGTGCATTGAGAATTGCGTCAGCTTTTGGGGGAACAGCTGTAAACCGAAGCAGAAAAAGATGCTCGTCAACATGAGATTGTTCGATTGCTTTGGCATAGATATGTTCTTCTGTAGCCATTTCTGCTTCAATCAATAACTTGAGTTTGAGATTACTCAAGAGTTCTAAAGAATGTGGTGATGTCTGCTGACAAGACGCTGGGCGTCTACGCAGTTGCGCCCCTTTTTCTGAGAGGTTAATAAAATCTCCCATAAATACTGTTCCCAATGCATATTTCCCCTGCAAAATAGTGTATTCTACAGGTACTTATTGAGTGAGAATGACCATTCTTTTATCATATTTAGGCAAGAGTAAATTATATTTACCACCAATGCCACGAATTTCACAAATTGTCACAGGATGTTTTATTCCTTTAGGTTCTATTTGTAGTTGTCCAACAATTTTGAGGTCAATATTGGCATCCTTATAGGTATTTTCAGAAATTAAAATCTGTCCTCCCACTGTATAAGATTCAATTCGAGCAGCCAAATTAACATGACTGCCAATAACTGTATATTGAGCGCGTTTTTGAGAACCAACATTTCCCCCTACAGCCTCGCCTGTATTAATCCCAATTCCTATTTCTAGGATTGGAAAATTCATTTGCTGATTTTGTTCGTTCACTTTTTTATTGCCGCACTTAAAATTTGACTAATCAAATTAGCATGAATTGTTACACCTGCCATTCGTTCTGGCTGGATCAGTCAAGACATTACTGCTGTAAGGCGTATAGAATAGATCCTTCAAACTCTCAGCGTTAGCACCAATTAATACCACCTTGTCTCGCATTAAATCTTGTGGGATGAGGTTCTCTTGAACTTCACTAAGAGAGACTTTAGTAAACTGCTTCATATTGATAATGCCTGAGTTATAGATTAGTCAGGTGAATAAATCAAGTATTCCCAAAAGCAGAGTCAGATTTTCCACTCAACTACGAACTATTTATTGAGCATTGGGCATTGGACGTTGGGCACAGGAGAAAGAGGTAATTTTTATTCTCCCCCTTGTCC
>NZ_CAXTTT010000095.1:0-31054 GCF_964247315.1 uncultured Nostoc sp. | reverse complement strand
GGTGGGGAGACGGCAACGGTGGCGGATGTGGGTTGTGGTGGAGTGGGATATTGAGTTGGGGGATAGTTAGCCGAGGGCGGGTTGAGGGCTTGGAGTACTTGACGGGCTGATTGATAGCGATCGCTTGGTCTAGGAGATAGCATTTTATCTAATACCTGTGCCAAATTTTGACTCAGATTAACTTCCCGTCGCCATTGCCAACTGAGAGTGTAGGTATCAATTAATTCTTGAGGTTGTTTTCCTGTCAGCAAAACCAACATTGTTGCGGCCATTGCATACAAGTCGCTGTGGGGAGATACTAACCCTGTTTGCATTTGTTCTGGGGGCGCAAATCCGATTTTTCCTAATAAGGTTGGTGCTGGCACAGGTGCAACCATACCGGGTTGGTAATATTCGGAAGCTACGGTTGCTACTACTTGTTTGACACCGCCAAAATCAATTAAAACTGGCAGTTTGTCAACAGTGCGAAGCATTAAATTATCTGGGGAAATATCTCGATGAATTACTCCTAGAGAGTGAATGTATTCCAACACTGGCAAAATTGAAAGGATAAGAAAGCGTATTTCCGTCTCTGTAAAGCGCAGACCCTGTTGTATCCGGGCATTTAACAAAGAATTGTAAGTTTCCCCTTCTACATAATCTTGCACCAAAAACAGATATTCTTTGCCCCCTAAATTTAGCCGTAGTAGTTCCCGAAAGCGGGGAATTTGAGGATGTTGCAGTTTATAAAGAACACTCGCTTCTCTTTCAAAGAGTTCTTCAGCTTTTTGGACAACGTAAGCGGTTTGAACTTGGGGTGAAAATTCTTTTAAAACACAAAGTTCTCGGAAACGGTTGATATCTTCAGCTAAATAAGTGCGTCCGAAGCCACCTTGGCCAATTTGACGCACGATCGCATAACGATCGCCTAAAGTCTGTCCCGGTTGTATACTATAACTCATGGGCGCATCCAACAAATTTTCACCACACTGAAGACAAAAGCGACTATCTGGGGAATTTTCATGTCCTTTAGAACAATATATTTTAGTCATTTGTCATTTGTCATTTGTCATTTGTCATTTGTCATTAGTTACTCTTCCCCAGTCCCCTTATTTGCCAGATTGTACTTTACTGACTCGATCGGCTGCGATCGCATACCAAATTTGACCAAAAGTCTGTTGATTGAGTTTCTTACGCTGCTGATCGGGAAACAACCGATCGAATTTTTCATTTGTGTCTTTAGTCAATTGATCGATTGTATAGTTCCCAAACTGCCCCGATCGCGCTTGTCGTCTCCATGTATCGTAATCTTTTTGACTATAGTTCCCTAATTTCTGACGAGCTGCTGTACTCAGGTTAGCCTGTTCTAATTTATTCAATAATTCGTCAGCGATACCAGACCATTCATCTCGTAAACCAGCGTCTTCAGATTTAGATGTCAGGCTACGTCCTTTTAATTCTGGTTTTTTTGTATAAAATAAATCATCTACTGTGAGAATAAAAAATCCTTCAGTAATTTCTAGCTCTTGACGACGACTGATAATTTTCTGGAAGTCGCTATTTTTTCCTTTGTCGCCGGCTGGTTTACCAGTTGGAAAGTGTGGGATTTGCGGTAATGAAGGTAATGAAATTGATGGGATGGTGATTGAAGTTACGGCCCGAATGGCTGCATTTCCCGCCGCTAAAGTTAATCCAACTAAAGCCGTTACCCCTAAACTCGTCACAAAAGGGCGAATCCAAACAGGGAAAGTTCTCGGTTTAGCGATCGCTTGCGTTTGCCTCTGGAATCGACTTACAACAGCACTGGCGCGTTGTCTTCCTGGAGCAACTACCATCGTCTTAATCTTGCTAGTAATATAATTACCTGGGGATTTAGTTGTAGTTGGTGATGGTAAATCTCTGAGGATTTGCTCGGCTCGTTGATAGCGATCGCTCGGTCTATAAGCCAGCATCTTTTTTAACACCGCTTCCAGTTTGGGACTAACTTGGATTTCTTTTCCCCACCTCCAAATTCCCTGATAGCTGTCGTATAGTTTCTGCGGTTCTTGACCTGTGAGTAACACCAGTGATGTTACCGCTAAAGAATATAAATCACTACTAAAAAATGCTTTGCCCTGTCGTAGCTGTTCTTCTGGAGCGTAGCCCTTTTTACCCAGCAAAGTGTTATTTTCAGCCAACTTGGTACGCCAAAAACCTTGAGAAGCTGGCAATTGCTTGACACCACCAAAATCAATTAGCACTGGCAGATTATCAGAACGCCGCCAGATTAGATTATCGGGAGAGATATCACGGTGAATTACATCTTGTGAGTGGATATATGATAAAACAGGTAAAATCTGTTGCAGGAGAGTGATTACTTCCTCTTCACTAAAGGTTTTTCCTAGACTTTCACGCTGTTCTAATAACTGGTAGTAATTGTCACCATCCACATAATCTTGCACTAAAAAGAAAAAATCTTTAGTGCCTATCTTCACTTGTAGCGAGGCGTGAAAACGCGGAATTTGTGGATGCTGGAGTTTTTTCAGGACATTTGCTTCTCGCTCAAATAACTCTTTAGCTTTTTGTAAATCTTGATGTTCTTGTACTTGGGGTGCAAATTCCTTCAGCACACAAGTTTGATGGGATTTATTGATATCTTCCGCCAAATAGGTGCGTCCAAAGCCGCCCTGTCCTAGATGACGGATAATTTGATAGCGATTATCCACAAACTGTCCCACAGCAAGAGGTAATGGTTCACCACAATGGGTACAAAAGCGGTTACTACCATTATTTGTGTGTTGTTTACTGCAATAGAGCTGCATGGTGCTGAAGGATAAATTAAAGTTTTATTGAATGACTACAACGCGCATACCCTCATTTTCGGATATCCTACGAATTACGAATTACGAATTACGAATTATTTTAACGGTGTTGATTCTACTTCAGGATATACAACAAGCGTCATGAACTGCAAATCAAGACAGCAGCAAGTAATTAAAGCATTTGAAGACTTTTTGTCTACCCCCTTAGAAACGATACTGCAACGGCATTTCAACACTCAAGCTTCGGCAGCTTTGAGTTTATTTCACGATGTGGCGACGAATGTACCAGCCTACAAGGCGTTTTTAGCAGAAAGGGAAATTAATCCCGCGACTATTCAAACCTTAGAGGAATTTCAAAAATTACCAGCGATCGCTAAAGAAAATTATATACTGCGTTATCCTCTAGCTGACTTGTGCCGTAACGGACAACTCCAAGAGTGCGACATGATAGCTGCTTCTTCAGGTTCTAGTGGGAAACCGACATTTTGGCCTCGTTTTTTCACAGATGAACTCCAAATCGCCACACGCTTTGAACAGATTTTTCACGATAGTTTCTATACAGACACCAGACGTACCTTAGCAGTAATTTGTTTCACTTTAGGCACTTGGGTAGGTGGGATGTTTACCACTAATTGCTGTCGTTATCTTGCTAGCAAAGGTTATCTCATCACTGTAATTACTCCTGGTAACAACAAAGAAGAAATCTTGCGAGTTGTGCAGGAACTAGGCTCAAGTTTTGAGCAAGTGGTGCTATTAGGATATCCACCATTTTTAAAAGATGTGATTGATACTGGTATCGCTCGTGGTGTGGAGTGGCAGCAATATCAGATTAAATTAGTGATGGCAGGAGAAGTATTTAGTGAAGAATGGCGAAGTTTAGTTGGCGAAAGAGTTGGTTCGCGAAATCCTTGCTATGATTTTGCATCACTCTACGGCACTGCGGATGCGGGAGTTTTAGGTAATGAAACACCGTTAAGTATTTGTATTCGCCGTTTTTTGGCAGAAAATCCCGATGCAGCGAGAGCTTTATTTGGGGAATCGCGTTTACCCACGCTAGTACAATACGATCCTTTTACTCGCTTTTTTGAAGTTCAAGATGGCGGATTGCTGTTTTCGGGAGATAACGGTATTCCCTTAGTGCGTTATGACATCTTGGATACTGGCGGGATAATTAGTTATGATGCCATGCTGCAATTTTTAGCAGAATGGGGATTTAACCCGCTTGAAAATCTCCGTTCTGATACTCAAGAATCACCAAGAGGTATTCATCAGCTACCTTTCGTTTATGTCTTTGGGCGTTCTAACTTTACAGTTTCTTACTTTGGTGCAAATATTTATCCCGAAAATGTAACGGTGGGATTAGAACAACCAGTAATTCAAGAATGGGTTACAGGTAAATTCGTGTTGCAGGTGAAAGAGGATGCTGACAAAAACCGATTTTTATCTGTAGTTGTGGAATTAGCAGTTGGGGTAGAGGGTAGTGAAGCTCAAAGACTTGCGATCGCATCTTCTATTCTTTCACAATTGTTACGTCTCAATAGCGAGTTTGCTAATTATGTTCCGGTAGAATATCAAACACCACACGTTACATTAGCGCCAATGGGTGATTTTGAATATTTCCCTATTGGGGTGAAACATCGTTATACCCGTCAATAGTACAAGACGCGATGAATCGCGTCTCTACAAGGGGGAATGGGGTGGTTGTTTGCGATGGGCTATGCCCCGCCGTAGGCATCGCGTTCCCAATTGATTGGGTTATTGATAATATATTGTCTAATTTGATCGAGGGCGAATTCATTACGAATTATGTTGTCATGGAACCTTTCTTGCCATCTAAAACCTTCATATATTTGATTAATTTCAAATGTACATCGTCCTTTGTACCACCTAATAATTTTAGAAAGGGAATTTTTAGACAACATCGGATTAAATAACCCAGTAACCCCACCCCGTTGACCATCCCCCCTTGTAGAGACGCGATTCATCGCGTCTTCTTCCTGTATTTGATTCGCGTCTCCTTCTTGTGTTTGATTAATAATCAAAATCCCATGAATATGATTAGGCATGACGCAAAACGAATCTATCTGGCAATTAGAAAAATTATGAGGAATCTCGTACCACAATTTCTGAGCAATTTCTCCAATTGGCGATCGCTGCATTTCACCCTGCACAACCTCACCAAAAAAGCATTTCTTACCATCCGTGCAAATAGTAACGAAATATCCACCATCACTAGCATAATTCCATGCTGGCAAACGTGTTGAATCAATTCGATATTTACCTTTATATTTAGGTTTGTTATCTTCTGGTTGAGGATCGTAATTATTCATAATTACTTTGATTGATACAAAAACTTATGCAAGTATTGCCTTGCATTTATGTAATTGCCAACCCAAAAAACTCGCAATTATTCCTGGTATGTAAAGGTTGCCAGAGCCAATTTTCTCTAAGCTATGTGCCGCTAGCCTTCAGGTATAATCATCCAGTTGTGGTTTGCCGATTAACTTTACTAAAGCAGCGATCGCTTTCTTGCTAATTCTGCAAACAATATTAATTGGCATAAATGCCGAAAACCGCATTCAGCAAGGAGACTTACCAATCGAGGTTTTAATCTGGATGATTAATCAGTGTATTCCAGTCCTGAAACAAGCCAGCAGTTTCCAAGAAAAACAGAAAAAGAGCCTGTTACCCAGACATCGCCCTTTTAAGGATCAATAATTTCATAATCAGTCCTTTGTAGAGACGGCGATTTATCGCGTCTCTCTAATAAATGTATTTCAAAATTAAAATATGAGTTTTATATGTTAGTTCAGAACACAAGTTCATTCATTCAGAACACAAGTCCATTCGTTCCCAACACAAGTCCATTCGTGCCCAACACAAGTCCATTCATTCCCGACACAAGTCCATTCGTGCCCAACACAAGTCCATTCATTCCCGACACAAGTCTATTGGTTCCCAACACAAGTTCATTCTCAACCATTTGTTGTCGAGCGTCGTGTAATTACTGACCGAGCAATTCAATCTTATTATAAAAAATACCTTTTTTTGTAAGTTTTACTGAACCACTACATTGTTCCATTGAGACACTCTAGAAAGATAAGTTTAGTAAAAGGTGTGCATTGATGCCACGCAAAAAAAGAAGTTCTAACGTGCTAGAAAAAACCGAACAGAGAGTAATTGGATTTAAATCAATTGATTCTAGCCTCGACTTTGGTGATTCTATCAGTGTAAATCATTTAACCGAGTTAACCGGGCAGCTTCGCAACCAGATTGACCAATATAATATGATGTTAACTGCCCTTGACACAGCAAAGGCAGAAATAGAAACCCTTGAAAAGACCATTCGTGAAACTTCAGAACGCTTAGTCAGTGGTGTAGTGTTGAAGTATGGCAAAGACAGCCGGGAATACGAAATGACAGGCGGAGTACGCAAAAGCGATCGCATTCGTAAAGCCACTATCACCCGGTTAAAATCCAGCGCAGACTCGAAAGCAGCTTCTATCCAGACGGCGTAATGAGCAACAAGTAGGCATCATTCAGGGTGAATGATGCCTATGTTTGGCGTAGGCGTAGCCCGCCGCAGGTATGCACGATCGCAGTTTTATTCCTCAATCAACTCAAAATTCACCCGTTCGTAAATATCACGCAAGGTAATTTGAAAATCGATAGAATCTAAGACTAAAACTGCTTCTTCACCTTCATATTCCTTAAAAATCCATTGCCCTTCTGCTTGCTTGGCAAATTGTTCCACAGCAAAATTATACTGGTCAATCATAATATATTCTTGAAAACCAGGAATGAAACGATAATATTTAAACTTATCTGTTTTGTGATAATTTTTAGTTGAATTTGATAATACTTCAACAATTAACAAGGGATTAGTAATAGTTGTTGTACCTGTTCCCTCATAAATAGGCTTACCTTTAATGACTATAATATCAGGATAAGTATAAAGGCGATAATGAGGTATTGATAATTTCACATCCCCTATGTAAATCTCATAATCTTGTCCTTGCACAGTCAGGGGAAACTTGCGACAAAAATTAAGTGCAATTTTGTTGTGGTTAGTTGTTCCCCCTGTCATCGGTATAATTTCTCCGTCTCTGTATTCATTTTTATATTCAGCCTTCTCTTCTAATTCCAAATATTCTTCAGGGGTATAGTGCTTTTGTGTTTGTAAAACCATATTAATTAACTCACCAAATGGGGGAATGGTTCTGTTATCAATAGCGTAACGTACCCGAAAGATAGCGAAAATAAATATTTTTGTTATACAAATACGATTGCAGACAATGTAACAATAGCGATCGCAAGCCAATACTTTTAGCCATACCCATCAGTGAACGCCCCTACCAATATCTCTGCACAAACTCAAAATCGCAAAGCCGATCACATTCGCATCTGCTTAGAAGAAGACGTTCAGTGCGATCAAATCACCAATGGACTGGAACGTTATCGTTTCACCCATTGTTGCTTACCCGAACTCAACCACAACGATATTGATATCAGTACAACTTTTCTGGGAAAAAACCTTGACGCACCCTTGTTAATTTCTTCTATGACTGGCGGAACAGAACAAGCCGCGATTATTAACCAACGTTTGGCCCAAGTCGCACAACACTACAAAATTGCAATGGGTGTCGGTTCCCAACGGGTAGCGGTAGAAAAACCCCAGGTGGCTGATACTTTTGCTGTCCGCAAGTATGCCCCTGACGTTCTACTGCTTGCAAACTTGGGGGCTGTGCAACTTAACTACAAGTACGGCTTAGATGAATGTTTGCGCGTAGTTGATATTTTAGAAGCTGATGCTTTGATTTTACACATTAACCCTTTACAAGAGTGCATTCAACCCAAAGGTGATACTAATTTTCGGGGTTTGCTTGACAAGATTTCTATATTATGCTCCAAATTGCCAGTACCAGTGATTGCGAAGGAAGTTGGTAACGGCATTTCAGCAGCGATCGCTGAGAAACTGATCGCGGCTGGGGTAGCAGCAATTGATGTTGCGGGTGCGGGCGGTACTTCTTGGGCAAAAGTAGAAAGCGAACGGGCAGAAAATCCCTTGCAACGTCGCTTAGGGAGGACGTTTACCGATTGGGGTTTACCGACAGCAGAGTGCATTACAACTATTAGAGCGATCGCCAAAGATGTGCCCCTAATTGCTTCAGGAGGTTTGCGTCATGGATTGGATGCCGCCACTGCGATCGCCTTGGGAGCAGATATAGCTGGTTTAGCAATGCCTTTCTTGCAAGCAGCAGCAACATCAGAGACAGCAGTAGTCGAACTGGCTGAAGTATTAATCGCTGAAATCACCACAGTCTTATTTTGTACTGGCAATGCTACCTTGTATCAGTTAAAGCACTCTGGCAGTTTACAGCGCATAGAATAAATTAAGTAGGTCATTTGTCCTTTATCAATGCCCAATTCCCAATTCCCTATTCCCAATAACTAATGCGTAATTTTATCAAACAAACTTTTGCTAGTTTAGTTGGCACTTTATTAGGACTAATTATTTTCGCTGGTCTAGGAACCACTGGACTGTTCTTGCTAATATTGGCTGCTAGCTCCTCTAAAGATACTGGGCCTTTTGTGAAAGATAAGTCAGTGTTGGTTTTTGACTTGTCAATGAAAATTACTGATAGCGAACCTAGTTCAGGCGAACTGTTTCAAAACACAATATCAGGTGTGGATGAAGATCAGATGGCACTCCGCAAAGTTGTGGAAACTTTGGAAAAGGCGCGGCGAGATCCGCGAATTGTTGGGATCTACTTGGATGCAACAAGTACAAGCCAAGCTGGTAACGTCGGCTATGCTTCTTTAAAAGAAATTCGGAAAGCACTGGAAGAGTTTCGCGCTGCGGGAAAAAAAATTGTGGCTTATGGGAGTGATTGGAGTAAAAAGGAATACTACCTTAGTTCAGTGGCAGATTCCATTGTACTTAATCCTCTGGGAATGATGGAAATCAACGGTTTGAGTTCACAACCAATGTTTTTAGCAGGAGGATTGCAGAAATATGGTATTGGTGTTCAAGTCGTGCGAGTCGGGAAATTTAAGGGGGCAGTTGAACCATTTATCCTCACAAAATTGAGTCCAGAAAACCGCGAACAAACTCAGAAATTGTTAGATGATGTTTGGGGAGAGTGGCGTACTGCTGTAGGTGCTACTCGGAAAATTGAACCCGATAAATTGCAAGCGATCGCAGATAATCAGTCCTTACTAGAAGCCACACAAGCCAAAACTAGCGGTTTAGTCGATCGAGTACAATACCCCGATGAAGTTGTCGCTGACTTGAAAAAGTTGACAAATAGCGATAAAGAAGACAAAACATTCCGACAAATTAGCTTGAATAACTACGCCCAAGTTTCTGGTAAATCTTTCGGTGTAGAACGTAACTCCAAAAATCAAATAGCTGTCGTTTATGCTGAAGGCGAGATTGTCGATGGTAAAGGAGAAGATGGGCAAGTAGGAGGCGATCGCTTTGCGAAAATCTTCAACAAGCTGCGACATGATAAAGATGTCAAGGCTGTTGTATTACGAATTAATAGTCCTGGTGGTAGCGCTACTGCTGCCGAAGTCATGCAGCGAGAAGTGAAATTAACTCGTGAGGTAAAACCAGTTGTAGTGTCAATGGGTGATGTCGCCGCCTCTGGTGGTTATTGGATTGCTAGCGACTCTAATCGCATTTTTGCAGAACCAAATACCATTACAGGTTCCATAGGAGTGTTTGGGATCTTATTCAATGGGGAAAAGCTGGCCAGTAATAATGGTATTACTTGGGATTCAGTGAAAACCGCACGCTATGCTGATAGTCAGACAGTTTCGCGTCCAAAATCGCCTCAAGAGTTGGAAATTTATCAGCGCAGTGTTAACCGTATTTATAATATGTTTCTGAATAAAGTTTCTCAAGGTCGCAAACTCCCAGAACAAAAAGTATCAGAAATTGCCCAAGGAAGGGTTTGGTCGGGTGAAGCGGCTAAAGAAATTGGTTTGGTGGATGAAATTGGTGGTTTGAATACTGCGATCGCATACACTGCCAAGCAGGCGAAACTAGGAGAAGACTGGGAAGTGCAAGAATATCCTCGCACTAGCAGTTTCAGAGAACGCTTTTTTGGGCGTGCAACAGAAGAGGTGCGGACTGCTTTAGGGATTGAAGGGACGCAACTCAAATCAGCCAATCCCCTTACCACTGAATTCCAAAAATTGCAACAAGAAGTAGAGATTTTGCAAAAGATGAACGATCCACAAGGGGTCTACGCCCGCTTGCCTTTCAACTTGAAGATTGAGTAGATGTTTTTTGAGTATCAGTGGGCAACAACTCACCGAATACTACGTCAAACTAGTTTTGAGGATTTGTAGTAAGGATTTTAGTCCTTGTTTTCTCAGAGCTAAAGTCTTTGCTACGAAATTGTGTACCTATCAATTTAAATATAGATTACTAGGACGAAGCGCATGAGTTTACCTCGCCAACCACAAACCAGCTGACATTTGCTGTCTGGATGTGTAAAGTAGTTTAAAGTCAACTACAATTTCCAACCTTTGACAGAATTTTAGATTTAGAATTTTGCTGAAGCAGCCCGGTTAAACGGTGGCTCAAGTATGGAAAAATCTAAAATTTTTTATCTAAATCCAAGTGTATTTACATACCAGTCCAATTTAAAGTCTAAAATACGAAATTGAGTAAAACATCCATCTATGGCTAGAAAAACACAACGCCTTTTGCTGCTAATTGTTTCTTGTAGTATCACCGGTGTAATTTTAGGAGGTACTGCTGGTTGGGCAGAAAGTAGTCTCTGCTTGGAAGACAGTAAGGTTACAAGTGAGTGCCTAACCCAAGATCCATTCCAAAAAACTATCCAAGGAATGAGTACTGGATTGTTAGCTGGGGCTGGGGCTGCTTTTGGTGCAGTCTGGCAGTTACGGAATGAAGATTGAGCATGAACTACCACTAACCCGAAACTTCGGGTTAGATTAGGTTTCTGTACTAATTAGCCAGTGCCTACACTTTGAGGATCAATCATCCTGATTTATATGGCTTTGGAAGAATACCGATCTATTAATGCACGAGCAAATTTCTGGTGTTGTTCAGCTAGATGTTGAGGAGAGATAAACTGAGCATTGTTCATGAAGCGGTACACCCAGCGACAAAACTCCTCCAGCGATCGCTCACGAAGTTTAACAATATAATCTGTCCCTGATTAGCGGCATGGTGTCTATGGTGTCTATTGTTTCTGAACCATCAGTATAGAACTGGTAATAGCCCGTTAAGTTAGGATCAAAGCCTTCGGCCCGAAGAATAAGACCCCCAAAATACCCAGGGATGTTTTCGTTGTATAAGCCCTCTGCAAGCTTGCACGAAGACTGTTCTTTCTGTCTTAACTCAAAGAACACGGCAGCGGAAACAAAATGCAGGGGCAGGTGAGCTTCATACTCATTGAGTTCTTTCAGCTTTTCCACGGCTTCATTGATGCTGGCTTTGGTCAGAGCGGCCTTAACCTCGAACACAGCGTGTACGTACTTAGCAGGAATCGCCCTTGCACGGCCTTGTTCTGATTCATCAGGATTGTTAGACCCCCACAAAACAGGCGCGTTCATCACATCGTAGATAATTACATCATAGTGACGTATAACGTAATTCATCCTCCTCACATCTGGAATGATATACCCTGACGTGACGCTGTATTTTTTGGGCAAATACTTACTCAACCACTTGCGGAAACTCGCTTCGGCGACAGGGCCATGTTCAGTGTGTACGGGGCGGTTGGCACTGGTTTTCTTCGCTGAGTCGTAATTACTCAGAATGTCTTCCTTTTGCTGCAAGAATTCTTGCCATCCGACGGTTCCATATCGCCTCGATAACAGCTTTTTTGTGTCAGAAGAGACTATATACCATTCGATTGTTCCGTTAGCAGCGATTTCAGGAGCGGTATCTAATACCGTAATATCGTAAGCAAACTCACGTATTGCGTTAATTCGGATGAACTCAGCTTTCAAAAAACGCAGATGGTCATCCACAAAACGACGTTTCAGTGCGATGTTGTCTGCATTGGCACGCATCCTTATTGAAGGATACAGCAGCCCATCAAAGGGATCTCCAGCAAACAAATTTTCTGCGACTGCAACAGTCAATTTGTTGTAAAGTTGCTCTTCGCCCGGTGGGACAATCTGCGTGAACACATCGGATAGGAAATCCATGATCTCCTGTTGATCTCCCGTTGGAGCAGAAGGTTCCGATCCCCAACTAGCGACTGGACGGGTACTTCCAAGCGTATCAAACACGCGGCGTGTGTATCCTACGTAGTTGACCATCAACGGGGCGGTCGTTACCCAATGGGCAAGAGCAACAGTATCGCCGACTTTTGGCTGTAATTCAAAAAATACGGCTTCTCGTGCTGTGCAACAATACAGAACAGGTTCTTTTGGCCGGTTTGCAAGACCGATCGGAGTCAAGCGCGCTGGCGGATAGCTGAGTTCCGAAATGTTTGCTGACTTATCTCCTAAGCGGCCACTGTAAAGAGGTAATCCAAGGTTAAAGCATGGAGCTTTTACTACATAGCCACGGAAGATTGGCGTTAGAAGCTCTTTAATCTCGTCAATTGAAGTCCCATTGAGGTCTAGTGTTCGGATTGTCTCTATAGCGGATCTAGCTGCTGCCACATCGAGCTTCAGTTGAGAATCATTTGTCATACTCACATCTTGCACTAATAAAAATTGATGTATTTTTATTACTCAGTATTAAACTACCACTTCTCTTACTAATAACCTTGCAGCCTAGCTACGCTACAAGGAAAAGATAGGAATAATAAATTTATTATGGTTAGTAATTACATTTAAGTATTTATACGGTTATATATTATTTTATAGTACTTTTATACTACAAAATAACACTTTTGTAGAAGCAATAAAATTATGAAAAAATTACCCAAACACATTTCTGAATCTTTATCTCCAGTATCACTCTATTTAAAAGATATTGAACTTATAGAAGAAATATTTAAAATTAATTGTAAATCTTACACAATCCTTACTGAAGAATATGAGTTAGACTCTTTAGAAGAGTTGAAACAATTAGAAAATTTAGAATTTTACAAAATTAGGTTTCAATCACAAGAACCGCGAGTTAGTTTAGATATATCATCTTTATCCACAAGCATTTTTATATCTGAGGATAATGCAATTTCTACGGGAATACTTACTAAGTTAAAAAAGATACTGGAACCTAGAATTGTCCCATCAGTTTCTAATAATTATAGTCTCAGGGCAAACCTGAATTTGATGATTACAATAGTAAGTGCTTTTTTAGGCTTACAAAAACTAATAATAATTGATGACTTTACTAGCATAACTATATCAATTGTACTATTAGTATTATTAATTACAATAAATTCAAATTTAATATTTAAGTCTAATGCAGATAAACTTCCTGTAATTTGTACCACAAATCAAACTCTCAAAACAAATTTTCTGTTAGAGCATAAAAATCAAATTAGACTTCTAATGATTGGGGGTTTGATAACCTTAGTTGTACAGGTTTTAGTTCAATGGATTAAAGAAAAAATACTTCTTCCTTAAGAATTATTTAATAGGGGACGTTTGCACTGTGCTAACAAGTAACTTTTAAAGCATTCCAAGCAGTCCAACATACCTCACCAAGAGATTGAATTTAATCTATGTTATGTACTTAGCTCTCTTGAGTTTTTAAGCATAGTTGAAATAATCTGTAAGGCATATTCAATAAATCAATCGCCCGTTTCTGATTTACTTCCCCTCTTTGGTCATACTTACTCGTGGTACTGGGTCACGCTATTATCCCAGTGTTAATACCCTAGACGGCATATCCACCACCAACCGTCGATTTTTTAACCACTGGCGACCAAGTAAAACTTCTGACACTCCTTCACCCACATGAACGGGAATATCAAATTCCTTGCCATCAATTCGCACTCTTCCTAAATAAATGTCAAATTCTGCTTCTCCTTGGGCTGTGAGCATTGTTTGCTGTTCTAGATAAATCCAATCAAGTGCTTCTAAATCCTGGTTATTAATTGCCAGCCACCAAGAAAAACCTGTATCAAAAAGCGCTTCTACTGGTAGTGCAAAGGAGTTAGCAGCTATCAACTCTATCTCAAAAAATAATTCATCCTCATCACCAAAGTTGCCAGAAATCATATCGTGCCGCACACCCCAGTTTCATTGATGCGGAAAACGTGCAGCCGGAAGTTCGGGTATTTTTCATGTGCCATATGGCTAACTGCTAATGCATCCTCGTTAATAAAATATTCTCCGCTTTCTGGTTCAACTGCTACATACCAGTTGTAGTGAGTCTTAATTAATTCTGGCTGCAATTTTTGAAAGATTTGTTCACAACGCTGCTTAAATTCTGCTTTTTCAGCTTTCCATTGAGCTTTCTTCTCTGACGACCACTGGATTTCGGGGAATATTCTTCCTCGGCGTACTGTACGAGTAGACTTGGCTTCAGTCATAGTTGATTCGGCTTTACTGCAATATCTATATTTTCCAGCACATCCACACTAATAGGGGCAGATATAGCTCCATCTGGCACAAAGTGCAAACTAAACTCTATTTGGCATTCAGCCAAGATGGAGATATTTATTAATTGATAACTATTTGCAATAACTCTTGAGTGGCGTGTCTGTCAACGGAGTAATGGGGCTTGTAGCGGTGTAGACTGTCCATAATATACCGTGTACACCGGACACTATTAGCGAGAGTAAATGAGGCCACCACCCCCAACTCGTCTACCCAACAAGCATTACATATCTAGAGAAGACCTTACACCAACGGAGGTGCGATCTCTTTTGATTGGGGCGATTTATGACATTTCAGCATCTGCGTGTGAAGTGAGTTTTAAGCACCTCATGCCAATAAGGAAAAGACTGGAACTATGATAAAGCCTGCTGTTGAGTTTATTGCACTTCTTAGTTTTTTTTTATATGTAATACATTTAACTTGGAACTATGATAAAGCCTGCTGTTAAGTTTATTGCTCCTTTTATACATTTACAGCCAATGATTTCCATGCTTTCTGACAAACCAATTGTCTAACTGTGCTAACACTTCGCTGCAACAGACTGAATCGATATCTGGATTTGGATGCAAAGAAGCAAACGTCTGGACGCATTTGCATTGTTGATGCCTTATAGAGAATAATCACAGATAAAGCAGCTTTAGTGTCTTCGTGCGAGAGAATAAATATAAAATATGGCGATCGCAATCGATTTTGGTACTAGCAACACAGTCATTGCTCGTTGGAACCCCGTAACCCAACAGCCAGAAACCCTGACTCTGCCAGGTTTATCAATTAAACAAAGTCTCAATCCGCCACTGATTCCCAGCTTGGTTTATGTTGAAGACGCAAGTCAAAATCAAGTCTTAGTCGGGCAACAAGTACGCGATCGCGGTTTTGACCTTAAAGGCGAAACGCGATTTTTCCGCAGCTTCAAACGCGGTATTGGTGCAGATATTCAAGGTTTTTTACCCGAACTAGATGGGCAAATTGTCACCTTTGAACAAGTAGGGCAATGGTTCCTCACTCAAGTAATTGAAGAACTAGCACCCCTGGAAGGTGGGTTGGATTCTCTTGTGTTAACCGTACCTGTAGACAGTTTTGAAGCTTATCGTCACTGGTTAGGAAAAGTTTGTCAATCCCTTCCCGTCGAACAAGTGCGGATGCTGGATGAACCCACAGCTGCCGCCTTGGGTTATGGCTTGGCAGATCGAGAAATTCTCTTGGTGATTGACTTTGGTGGCGGTACTTTGGATTTGTCCCTTGTCCGCTTGGATCGAGGTGCCCAAGCAACCTCCAAACCGCTGGGATTTATCCTCAAGTGGGGTAATAAGTCTTTAGCTGAAGATTCAAAACAAAAAGTCAAAACAGCCCGTGTATTGGCGAAAGCTGGGCAAAATTTGGGTGGTACAGATATTGATAATTGGTTAGTAGATTACTTTGCCAAAACTCAAGAGTTGGTGGTAAGTCCCTTGACAACAAGATTGGCTGAACGGGTAAAAATTCAGCTATCAACTCAAAATCAAGCTAGTGAAGTTTATTTTGATGATGAGACATTTGAAAGCTATGAACTGGAACTAAACCGCGATACTTTTGACAATATCCTCAAAGAACACGCCTTTTTTGAGTTATTAGATGAGTCGATGACAACACTGTTGCAGCAAGCAAGAAGGCAAGGGATAGAACTTCCAGATATTAATGCAGTTTTGTTAGTTGGTGGTACAGTGCAATTGCCAGCAGTGCAGACATGGATCAAACAGTATTTTGAGCCAGAAAAAATCCGTTGCGAACGTCCCTTTGAAGCGATCGCTCAAGGTGCATTACAGTTAGCACAAGGGATACAAATCAAAGACTTTCTCTACCATAGTTATGGTATCCGCTACTGGGATCGCCGCAACCAGCGTCACAAATGGCATTCTTTAATTAAAGCTGGACAAGCATATCCAATGATACAGCCAGTGGAATTAGTCTTAGGTGCTTCTGTAGAAAATCAGCCTAGTATTGAACTAATTATGGGAGAATTGGGAGCAGATACAGGTAGTACTGAAGTTTATTTTGATGGCGATCGCTTAATTACTCGCCGTATGGACAATAGTGAAACCAGCGTCAAACCCCTCAACGATCGAGAAGGCGCGAAGACAATTGCCCAACTGACACCAGCCGGATATCCTGGAAGCGATCGCATCAAAATCCTGTTTCAAGTTGATGAACAACGCTTTTTACGAATCACCGTTGAAGACTTGTTAACGAATGATACGCTTTTGGAGAATCAACTCGTAGCACAGTTGAGCTAGATATAATGCACATCATCAGTCGTAAAAAGCTGCGCGAATTTTGTCAAAAGTATGCTGACTCCTGTGATGCGCTTAACAACTGGTACAAAGCTGCCAATAAAAGTGCATGGAATAATCTTACCCAAGTGCAAGCAGTTTATCCTGAAGCAGAAGCTGTTGAGAACTTCACTGTTTTTAATATCAAAGGCAACAAATATCGTCTGATAGTTGATTTGGTTTACACTGACCAAATAATTTATCTTAAATACATTTTGACGCACGCAGAATACGAGAAGGATAAGTGGAAAAATGACCCTTACTTTTAACCGTGAAACTTATGCTAGTTTGCTCGCTAAATATCAACCCAAGGTGATTAAAACAGATGAGGAAAACGAGCAAGCTATTGCACTAGCTGAGGAACTATCTCATCGAGTTAACCGAACTTTAGAAGAGTCAGCATTATTAGACCTCTTGATCGCTCTGATAGAAAAGTATGAAGATGAGCATTATCCAATGGCAGAATCAACAATACACTCAATGTTTCTCCATTTAATTGATGCTCAGAGTGTTAAGGAAGCTGACTTGGTAGCAATTCTCGGTTCAAAAGAGGTTGTTTCTCAAGTTATGAGTGGAAAACAAGAAATTACCCAAGAAATGGCTAAGGTCTTAGGGAACTTTTTTCATGTTGATAGTAGTTTGTTCGAGAATTAGGCGATGTCTACGACGGGCTACGCCTACGCACCTTCTCATTTCAGGCGAGTTATTTTTAGCCACCCATCCTTAACCATCCAAAAACTTGGTTGACGGTTAGTGCAAGTTCAATTTCCGGTAATACAGGCAAAAAATCTTCTCCCTGGAGCAGCACTGGCTGCTGCTCTGGTAGAAATACCAAAATACTTACATCGTCAGGGTCAAGAAACCATCCCAGACGACTGCCATACTTCAGACAGTGAAGAATGTTCCCAATTACTTTGTTGGGTTTTTGTTCTGGCGAGAGAATCTCAATCGTCCAGTCTGGTGGAAGTTCAAAATTATCAGGTACTCGATCGTCAACGGTGAACGGTATGCGTCTCCACTGAAATACAGCTACATCAGGTACAATTGAACGTTCCCCAAAGCTACACCGTAATTCGGGAAACCCATAGGCAATCTTCTGATTCTCTGTGACTTCATTAATAACAGCACAGAGTTTACCTTGTAAGCGGCTGTGTCTCCCTTTTGGCATTGGCTTTTGAATAATCTCTCCGTTAATATATTCACTCGCAGGCTTTGTTTCTGGGAGCTTCAGAAACTCTTCCAATGTCAGAGGTTGAGTAATTATGACGCTCATAGCTCCTGAATCCCTCAAAAATGTGTTTATTAGTCTAGCAATATGTATAGACAGGTGCTTAACTCTATGATCGCACCCGTCTATACATCAAAGGAAAAATTGCAGATATTGATTACGAATTACCGATTATTTCCGCACCACTACTAAAGTTCCTGTTGAAGCCCAGTTGTAAAGATTACGAGCTTGCTTAACAGGTAAATTTACGCAACCGTGACTGACTGGAGTCCCAAAACGGTTATGCCAATAAGCCCCGTGAATGGCATACCCTCTGTAGAAATACATTGTGTAAGGAACGTCAGGAATATTGTAGCCTCTGCCTCGCATTCGGTGAGTACGATACTTAGAATTAATCCGAAATCTACCTATGGGTGTAGGAGTCGATCGCTTACCTCCAGAAATGAGGTATGAATAAACAAGTTTATGACCTTCCCATGCACGTAAACGTTGTTCTGACAAATCAATTTCAATCCAGCGAGGTTGGCTAATATTATTAGTGGTGTTTTGACCGACTGAGGTGGCTGTTGCTGTAGTCGAGTTGGGTGTACCTGTTAGCGGTGATGACCAAGAGAATAAAGTCACCACCATCAGCGCCACACCTGTACAAAAAGTTCCTGAAGAACGAATCCCACCACGGCGAATCCAAGTTTGCATTATGCCTCATCTTCTAAACTACGCAAAATCATCAAGTGAAGTAATTTTTTGGAAAACTACAAATTTCCAGATCGACTACTTGCTTTCTGTGGAGGATTTACGCAATTCATCCGCTAATGCTTCTCAAGACAAGTCCTAAGTTAATCCGCATCGAATTTGCACATTTGTCATTTGTCCATAATTAAATGATGAGTCCTAACTAGTGACTAATGACCAATGACTAATTACAAAGGACAATCTTGACAAAAATCTGTCATTTAAATGCTTAAATACAAACTTTCCCCAAATTTATATTTGCATTTCTAATTTAATAAAGGAATTGTCAGGATTTCCGCTTATTTTTTGGGCAACTTGTTAAATGCCCTTTTCTAGATTTTATTTCAAATTCAGTAATTCCGACTCCGAAGATTCCCAGCATAAAATATTGCTGGGAATCACTTAATTGTCTTGATTTATTGTTATTTGTGATTTTACCTAAATTTCTTTTTGGCTGCTTCACTTATTATTTATGAATGACTATAGGTGTCCCTACCGATGCCCACTCGAATAGCCATTTTGCATGTTTAGGTGCGATATTCACACAGCCATGGCTCACTGGAGTACCAAACTTCTTATGCCAGTAAGCTCCGTGAATAGCGTAATTACCTTGGTAAAACATCGCATAAGGAACGTTGGGAACATTGTAGTTTTCTCCCTGCATCCGCGTAGTTTTAAACTTGGATTGAACCTTAAAAGTACCAACAAGAGTAGGAGTGGCTTTTTTCCCAGAGGAAATAGCACTTCCATAAACCACTTTGTCACCTTGCCAAGCTATTAATCTTTGCTTTGAAAGATCAATTTGAATCCAGCGCTGATCCGATTGTTGTAATGTCTGGATTTTTTGTGCAATCACTTGATTTTTAGAATTCGCCCAAACTTCACTGGTTCCAGTAGTAGTAAAAACACTTAAGGACAGTGCTGTACCAGTGAGGATTATTTGTAAGCGACGCACCCAGTCAGGAGAAATTTGTCTTTTCATTTTAGATACACTCACACTCAAATCATGGGGTCTTGAGAAACTTATCAGGTTTCACCTTTATTTCCATATCTATTGCTTTAATAGACGTGAAGTTTGATGATTTGATTCTAAGTTAACCTAACTGTTGCATTAGGTTTTTTGCTTGAGTTGCGATCGCTGACCAATTTCTCTCTATGACAAGCTTTTGGGGAAATAATTTTCCGCTCAAACCGACAGCGATTGCTCCAGCTTGCAAAAATTCTTTGGCATTTTCTAGAGTCACGCCGCCAGTAGGAATTAAGGGAATCTCACCCAGCGGCCCTTGCAAACTTTTGATATAGTTAGTCCCTCCCACTGCCTGCACGGGAAACACTTTTACACAACTAGCACCTTGACTCCAGGCGGTAACAATTTCTGTAGGAGTCAGCGCTCCTGGTATGATAGGCACATTTTTTTCATGTGCTGCTTGAATCATTGCCGAATCAACGTGGGGTGTAAAGAGGAATTGCGCCCCAGATGCGATCGCATCTTGTAACTGCTGCACATTAAATAGCGTACCAGTGCCAACGATACAGGCTGGTAATTCCGAACGTAGTTGACTGATTAATTCCCCAGCGCGATCGCTATTCCAGGTAATCTCAATTAACTGCATTCCCCCAGATGCTACAGCCATTGCCATTTGTTGTCCCACTTCGATTTGAGGAGCACGGATAACTGCGATCGCTCGGTGTTTTTCCAACTGTGATAACCAAATTTGATTAGGCATTTTGACTAGGAATTGGGGACTGGGAATAGGAATTGGGACTAGAGAATAGTTTTCAATCTAGTAAATACCTAATTTTTAATACTAATGCCCAATGCCCTATTCCCAATCCCCTTAAAACTTGCTTCTTACATCAAGCTATGAGATATTAAATAAAATAACGGTAAGTCTATCGTATTTACGTATTTTAAAATTAAATGCCTCAGCATTTGAGTCTAAAGGAGTAATTAAAATGACAATTGCACGACAAAACACAGCAGCATCCTTACCAATCACCATTCATGATTCTGAAAACGCCGATATAACTAACTTATGGAAGCTTGTGCGACTGGGTGCAAATGACTTTTGGTGGCGCACTAAGGCATATACAACGATTCTGGGCGTTATGCTGCTAACCTTAGTAAGTCTGATTTTTCTAAGTATGCATTGGTATTACCGCAGACTGTTCCCATTTCTCAGCCATCAAGTCATTGGTAGCGATCGTGGGATAAGCAATTAAAAATTAAAAACTAGACATGAACTTGCAAAAGCATAGACGATCGTCTCAATCGGCTGATCTTGCTTCCTTTACATTACTTTAGAGACAGTCTCTAAAAACTCAGCTTAATTCTTCTAGTAGAGGAGAGAGCTAATTAAAAATGCATATACTGCAATTACCAAGCAATAGTTTGTATAAGCCCCTAGTTAAAGACCTACTAGGAGCTTTTTTTAATTGACTATCTACCTCAAATGGGTCATATAGCGAGTGGTCAGACAGCTTAGGACATTGGCAAATCCTTAGAGAGCGGCTTATCCATAGCCGACTTATCCTAAGCAGGATGGTAGCCGCAATAAATATATTAAAAAATCTAGTAGCAATTAAACTATTCCTAATGGATATTCATAATTAATTCTGATGGTAGATTAAGTCAAAACTGAAGATCGTTAATATATAACTGTAAGTCAAAACGTTTACCAACTTAACAACAATGAATATTCTTGCTTGGATTGTTTTAGGTCTAATTGCTGGTGCGATCGCAAAAGCTATCTACCCTGGTCATCAAGGTGGCGGAATTCTAGGAACAATTGTCTTAGGCATCGTCGGTGCTTTTGTTGGCGGTAGTTTAGGTGTATTTTTCAGTACGGGAACTTTATCTCTAGCAGCTCCTAGTCTTAGCATTCCAGGTATTGCGGTAGCAGTTCTTGGTGCAATTGTCGCGGTTTTCTTGTGGAATCTATTAACCAACCGCAGTGCTGTATAAAAAATCGCAGTCAATCAATGACAAAGATTTAGCAGATTCATTTAACTATTTTTAACTGTGAATTAAATTAAACAAATAGCGCTAGTCTGTCACAAGTCTAGCGCTGTTTTGTAGTTATAGCGGTTCTAAGTTGAGTCTAATACAGACCTAACCTCAAGCCCTTTTTGTTATTAAGTGTATTATAACGTTCCCTCTATACCATCAGGTCAGAGGGAAATTTCTGTATTAGGCTCGATTTTTAGACAAATATTGGTAAAAATTTCATAGGAAGATTAGCCATCGCTAAGTGTAGATTTTTCTATTTTCATTGATAAATGCTTATTTTATCCAAGTCCTAAAAAAACTGACCAATATTACAACCCCTGAAATATTACTGTTTTTAATGGGAAAACTAACTTTAGTAAAGTGCAATCTACTACGCCACTAAAGGAGGTATATATGAGCGCGGTTAAAATTCAAGCTATTGATTATCCTATCTCTAAAGTATTTAGCAATGATTTTGTCTTCACTATTCCTCTATATCAGCGTCCCTATGCGTGGACAACCGAACAAGCTGGAGAACTGCTTGAAGATTTAATTACTGCTTTGGGAGACAGTGACGATAAAATTGATGAGATAAACCCATATTTCTTAGGAAATATTGTACTCATAAAAGGAGATAAACGAGATGCCCAAGTTGTGGATGGTCAACAACGTTTGACTACACTTACTATACTGCTAGCTGCTTTACGGCACTCCGTTTCTAAAGAACACATACACATATTAACAAAATATATTTACGATAAAGATGATTTTGATCCTGATGATAACGTTTACCGTTTGAATTTGCGTGAGCGAGATGCACAGTTTTTTAAGGAATATATTCAGGATGAAGGTGGAATTGATAAACTGAAAACTTTACATACGGCTAAACTATCAGATAGTCGTAAAAATATAAAAGAAAATACATTATTTTTTGTAAGCCGATTACAAGCATTTAATAATACTCAGCTTCTACGCCTTCCTAAATTTATCATTAAGCGATGTTTTTTAGTAGTAGTTTCTACTCCAGATATTGACTCTGCATATCGAATATTTTCTGTAATTAATAATCGAGGAATGGATTTATCTCATGCTGATATATTAAAAGCTGAAATTATCGGAAAAATTCCTCTTGAGCAACAAGATAAATATACTACAAAATGGGAAGAGATAGAAGAGAAACTAGGACGTGATATATTCAAAAATCTATTTTCTCACATCAGAATGATTAACGTCAAATCGAAGCCTCGTGAAAGTATACTTAAGGATTTTCTGAATAATATTAAACCTATTCACGATCCTCAGCACTTAATTGATAAAACACTCATTCCTTTTGGGGAGGCTTTTTATGATATTAATAATCTAGCTTATCACAGTGATTTCTTAGCCGAAAAAGTAAACCAATTTTTTAGATGGTTACAGCTGATTGATAATTCTGACTGGATACCCCCAGCTATTTTGTACCTTTCTCGAAATTACAGCAATCCTGAATTGTTAGTCAGATTTTTCACGGATTTAGATCGCCTCGCTTCAGGTTTAATGATTCAACGAGCTAATATTAATGAACGTATAGAACGTTACAGCAAGTTACTGTATGCTATTGAGGTTGGAGAAGATTTGTACGTACCTCACTCACCACTGCAATTGAAAATGGAAGAAAAGGAATATATTCTCAAAATCCTGAATGATGACCTTTATTTAATGAAGAAAATTCGACTTTATATTTTAATTCGCTTAGATGCTGCTTTGTCAGAAGGAAAAGCTTCGTATCACTTTTCTAACATTACTGTCGAGCATGTTCTCCCGCAAAATATCATTTCTAATAGTGTGTGGGCAAATTGGTTTGCCACTCAGGAAGAACGTGATAAATATGTTAATCGCATAGGAAATTTAGTTTTGCTCTCTTCCTATAAAAACAGTCAAGCTCAGAACTACGATTTTGAACTGAAAAAGCAGAAGTATTTCACCACAAAAACAGGTGTTTCAAATTTTGCACTAACTACGCAAGTATTGATGGAAAAAGAATGGACACCTGAGGTTATCAATAAACGGCAAGAACAACTAATCGCTCGGCTAAAACGAGTTTGGCGTTTACAGTAGTAAATTGCAGGTAGTCTATAGATTTTAGGACTTACGCAAAAACTCTCTCAAACTCTTATTACTTCGTGTCCTTTGCGTCTTGGCGGTTCGTTTTTTCATAATTTGCCGTAAGTCCTAGATTTGATGAAATTTTCAATAAGTTGCACTGGTCGCTACACACAAACCAACAATGTTCAGTTAAGCTGTAAGCGCTATGATTAAGCTTTATTGAACGTCTTATGCATTGGTTGTTATCTGGGCCGTTGAGTACAGAAGAATTGACGGTTAACATTGCAGGGTTGCCTGCATCGTTACAAGGTAAAAAGCTGGTGCAGTTGTCAGATTTTCACTACGATGGTTTGCGGCTGTCGGAAGAGATGTTAGAAAAAGCGATCGCAGTTACTAACAAAGCTGAACCAGATTTAATTTTATTAACTGGTGACTACGTAACTGACGATCCGACACCAATTCACCAACTGGTACTTCGACTCAAAAATCTGCAAAGTCGCAGTGGTATTTATGCTATTCTTGGCAATCACGATATTTATTACAAACAGGCAAAAGTAGAAGTTACAGAAGCCCTTACTAGTATTGGAATTCACGTCCTTTGGAACGAAATTGCCTATCCACTAGGAAAAGAATTACCACTAGTTGGACTTGCTGATTATTGGTCACGGGAATTCCACCCTGCACCAGTTATGAACCAGCTAAACTCTGACACACCCTGCATCGTTTTATCCCATAACCCAGATACTGCCGAGATATTACAAGCATGGCGAGTTGATTTACAATTATCTGGTCATACTCATGGTGGTCAAATTGTGATTCCCGGAATTGGCCCTGCGGCGTTGTTTTACGAAAAGCTTGTAAAAAAAATACCCAGAAAAGTGCGGCGTCGGTTCCCATTTTTACAAGTAAATGTTTCTGTAGTCAACCATTGGGAATGGTTGCAGGGTTTGCATCGGTTAGGTAAAAATCAGCTATATGTCAATCGTGGTTTGGGAACTTACCTCCCAGGACGCTTATTTTGCCGCCCAGAAGTTACTATAATTACACTACAAGGTGAGTAGATAATTCAAAATTCAAAATAAAAGAACGCAATCACAGCAAGTATCCTAGCTAATGAGTCCTACAAACGAAGGCAGAACCAAGCTTATTTTGATCACAAAATTGAAATTAATAAATTAATTGTATCTGGAGTATATGACATAAATTATTGCATTTTATCAACTTACATTTTTATTTTGGTAAGCTGTAAGCGCTGGTATGAGGTGTATCGGTTGTCTTATGCATTGGTTGTTTACAGGACATTTAAGAGTAGATAAAATAACGGTTAAGATTGCAGAACTTCCTGCATCTTTACAAGGTACAACGTTAGTACAGTTGTCAGATTTTCACTATGATGGTTTGCGACTGTCGGAAGAAATGTTAGAAAAAGCGATCGCACTTACTAATGAAGCTGAACCAGATTTAATTCTATTAACTGGTGACTACGTAACTGACGATCCCACACCAATCCATCAATTGGTACTTCGACTCAAACATCTGCAAAGTCGCTGTGGTATCTACGCCGTACTTGGGAACCACGATATTTATTACAGCCACTCCAAAGCAGAAGTTACACAAGCATTAACTAGCATTGGGGTTCACGTACTTTGGAATGAAATCGCCTATCCACTAGGAAAAGAATTACCACTGGTAGGGCTAGCTGATTATTGGTCACGGGAATTTTACCCCGCACCAGTCATGAATCAACTAGACTCGATTACACCGCGCATCGTTTTATCTCATAACCCAGATACAGCCAAGATATTGCAACAATGGCGCGTAGATTTGCAACTATCTGGTCATACCCACGGTGGTCACATCGTCATTCCGGGCATTGGCCCTGTAGTATTTTATTATAAAAAGCTCCTCAAACAAATTCCCAAAAAATTGCGGCGTTGGGTAACATTTTTCTTAGGAGACTGCTCGAAAGTAGTCCGATATTGGGAGTGGGCGCAAGGGTTTCACAAGGTAGAAGAAAATCAACTATATGTTAATCGTGGTTTAGGAACTTATAAACCAGGACGTTTATTTTGTCCGCCTGAAGTGACCGTAATTACTTTAATTAGTCATTAGTCATTGATCATTGGTCATTGGTCTAAATAACCCTCTCCTAAGAAGAGAGATAAATGACAAATGACGAAGGACAAATGACAAAGGACAAAAATGCATAACACTCAAAGCAGAAACCGCCTGAAGCTACGATGGATAAATCTCAATAGCTTGGGGCGGTTCCTTGAAGATTAGTGAATTCAGAAATGACTAACTTAAAATTTGGTGGACAGTATTCGCGATCGCTTTACTCAGAATTGCACATCCTTACATTCCAACTAGGCAGGCATTTTCTGGTGTGCGTTCTAAAACCTCCAAAACAACTCATTGAACTCAAGGCAAAAACACATTCAATGGATGCCACAACCAATCATAGCGATCGCGAGAAGATTAGAGCAGGAGGCACAGGCTCTAACTTGAAAGTTTTTGTTTAACTTTTAACCTGTTTGTACCTTGGTCTTAATCTAGCATTGTGTTTATTTAGCTACAAGACACCTTTACTAAACTTGAATACCATTAATTTATCGCAATAATTCAGAAATATTCCTTAAAAATTGTCCCACTTGGTAATATTGGCATTCACGCCAACATTACCAAGTGGACTGAAAGTTCAGAACCCGTTATTGAGCAGAATCGCCTGCGGTAGAAGAATCGCTATTAGATGTACTGTTTGACTTGTCTACTCCTTGAGGTGTAGTAGTTTTAGAGGTGTCACTTTTTGTACTAGGAGCAACACTATTAGTAGAACTATCGTTCTGCGAAGCCGGAGTATTAGTAGTTGAACTCGTCGCCGGACTTTGTGCCGCTTGAGGAGTTGGCTGAGTTACAGAAGGTGCTTTTTCTGCCGCAGGCTGCTGGGGTGGAATAGTAATGTTAATATCCGGTTGGCGAGGTGCAGACGGAGGTGTAACTTGCTGTTGGGGGACAGGAACAGGAACAGCAACAGGAACAGGGACTTCCTTAGTTGTTTCGATTATTTTCGTTTGTGGTTGAGGAGATACACTGGGAGTTGGATTACTCTTACTCGGTACAGGAACCGCGACCGGCACAATATTGTTAACTGCTGCGTTATTCTGCTGGTTGAAGTACCAAACCCCACCTATAACCAAACCAAGCAGGGAAGTAATGATAATACCCAACAGCAAACCACCACTAGCATTGTTTTCATCACGCTGGGCTAAATCTGCTTGCTGGTAGTTACGCTCAACATTTCGACCATGTACGTAACCGTTACTATAAGAGTTGGGATTAGCTGCGCTATTCTTGACTGTTTCAGTGGATCGTGTCAAGTCAGTATGAGTATTACCATTAATATCAGTGTAAGATTCTTGCTTGACTTCACTGTTTTTGATTTCGCGTTCATTGGGAATAGACATAGCTGTTGATTTAACTCCTCAGATTAAGATATTGACGAACTAAAGCTTTGTGAAAACAAAAGGTTTTAATGAACTAAAAATATATGTTGCTGATAAATCTTGAGTCTTATTTGCTACTCAACTGTTGGTAATCTCAGAATAACCTCTGCCTTCAAACAAGTGGCTCTATCTCCAGGGAGTTAATACTTAATCTTTAGAGAGTTAATACTTAATCATAAGAAAGAGTATCCCAAAGATAGATGTTATTAAACTGTCAAATGATGGTTTGATAAAAAATCTAGCAATTTGCTTCAATTATCTAAATTTTGAATTTGTTGTTATATGTCGCATCGCCAAAGCTTGATTGTCATATCTCTACTACCACTAACCAAGGTTTTGCCATCAGGACTGAAAGCGACAGAGTTAACCCAATCTGAATGGTTGCCTAGTGTGTAGAATTGTTGTCCAGTGCCAATGTGCCATAATTTTATGGTATGGTCTGCGCTAGCACTGGCAAGATTCTGACCATCGGGGCTAAAAGCAACAGACCAAACATAGCTGTGATGTCCAGCAAGTGTGTTAATTAGCTTACCTGTATTGATATTCCATAACTTGATAGTCTGGTCATAACTGCTACTAGCTAAAATTTGTCCATCAGGGCTAATGGTGACACAAGTCACCCAACCTGAATGCCCGTTGAGAGTTTGCAGCAGTTTGTTACTCTTCAAATTCCACAGCTTAATGGTATTATCCGCACCGCCACTTACAAAAATCTGGTGTTTTGGGCAAGTGGTAAGGGAATAAATGAAGGAAGAATGACCTTTGAGGACTTGCAGTAATTGCCCCATCTCTATATGGGAAATCTTGATAGTAGTGTCTGTACCGCCACTCAGGATAGTTTGACCATCTGGACTAATGATTACAGAAAAAACAGGAGTTGAATGTACTTTGAGTGTCTTGAGTAATTTACCTGTAGACATTTGCCAAATCATTATGCTGCTGTCATCACTGCCACTAACCAGAGTTTGGCTATCTGGGCTAAAAGCTAGGCATCTTACCCATTTGGTATGACTAGTGAGAGTATGTAGTAATTTCCCTGTGTCAAGATGCCAAATCTTGATAGTATTATCACTACTTCCACTAGCCAAAGTTTGCCCATCTGGACTGATTGCAGTTGTAAAAACCCAGTTCAGATGAGTCAGGGTGTGTACACATTTCCAGGGTGAAGGTTGAGACTGTGATTTAGGTAATGGCGACGTTGGTGGCTTTGGCGGCGGCGATGTCGGTTTGGGTGGTGGTGGCGGCGTTGGTGGCTTTGGCGATGCTTTTTTCTGTTTCAGTTCCAGTTCTCTGGCATTTTTAAAATCTGACTTGGCTCTATTTTCATATCCTAGTTTCGAGCAAGCAAGCCCTCGGTATTTGTAGGCTTCAAAGTAGTTGGGGTTGAGACGAATCGCTTGGGTAAAGTCTTCAATTGCTTCAGTATATTTTCCTCTTTGAGCTTTCTCCATAGCCAGGTTATAAAAACTTTCAGCATTGGATGGAGTTAAATCAATTTTGGTGGAAGTGGAAGCAGATTGATTTGTCTGGCTTGGCTGAAAAGACTTTAACCTTGCATAAGCTTGATTGATTTGTTTGATTTTCTCTTCCGCTTCTAGCTTTTGCTGCGGTTCAAGAAAACAATCTGGATGCCAAGTCTTAGCCATCTGGCGGTAAGCTTGCTTGACCTCATCAGCAGATGCACCTGGTTTTAACCCAAAGATATCGTAAATATGATTTATATCGAAGCGATCGCTCATACTAAGAAATCAGCAGCAAATCTTACTACACTTAGTATTCCCAAGTATAAGTAATATCTAACTCCATCTCTGGTGTCGCTGTCTGAAGTGTCTTAAACTATATTCGCTCCTTATCTCTAACGCCGATTTAGTCTTAGTAAACTTTTTATCCTCTGACAAAATCTTTCTACCAGAGGTCTAGGTTTTGATACATATCTAGGCGATCGCGATCTACGCGTACTCCCCGGATTTCTTAACTCTTCCTCTATTTGTGCAGCTTTATTTAAATCTGAAGCGGCTCTATATTCGTATCCCAATTGTGAGCAAACTAGCCCACGATATTTATACGCGTCAATATAGTGAGGATTGAGACGAATTGCGTGGGTAAAATCTGCGATCGCATCCTCATATCTGCCTTGTGTAGCATTTTCTACTCCTAAATTATAGAAAGTTTCTGCATCCCAACGATTGACAGATATTTTTGGGGGATTTTTAGGCGAAGATGAAGATGGATTTTCAGGAATAGGAGGCTCAGATGGAATTTCAGATTTGAGCCTGTTGTAAGCTGCGTTGATTGATTTGATTTTTTCTTCAGCTTCCTGTTTTTGCCTTTGATCGACAAAGCGATCGGGATGCCAAATTTTCACCAGTTTACGGTAAGTTCGCTTCACCTGTGCTTGAGACGCACCGGGTTCCAGCCCAAGAATTTCATAAGCATCATTAATATCGAAGCGATCGCGCATACTGAAAAAATCGGCAATTAGATAAATCTATGTTAACTATTCCCCTAAATTCTCTCCAAACACCCCATTCTGGCTATCACTGGGATGGTAGTAGTCGCCGCTTCTTTGAAGGTTGGTATTACCGCGTCACGTTACCGGAAATTGGGCAAACATTCGCCTTTATGTACTCTATTGAAGATCCTATCGGCGGTAAACCTTACAGTGGCGGTGCAGTTCAAATCCTCGGCCCGGATGATGAGTACCTCTGCCGTACTTTTCCTGATGTCAACAAATTTTGGGGTAGTCGGGATGTTTTGGCTTTAGGTCATTGGGGTAAAACAGATTTGCAAGTTTCTCCCCTATACTTACTCCCAGCAGAGTTTGAGTATCATGTCCAAGAAGGATATCAAGCTACAGCCACCTTGAATCAGGGAATAATTCGCGATGGCTTTGCCAACGCCAAGGGCGAACGCGCCACTAATAATTATTGCCGTTGGCAGTATGAAATTCAACCAGTATACGGTTGGGGCAATCAAAATGCCATTCAGCAATCAACCGCAGGCTGGCTGTCATTCTTGCAGATTTTTGAACCTGGATGGCAAATTTTGATGGCTCACGGTTTAGCCAGTGGGAAGATTGACTGGAAGGGCAAAATCTACGAATTCACTAACGCCCCAGCTTACGGTGAGAAAAATTGGGGTGGTGCTTTTCCGCAGAAATGGTTTTGGATAAATTGTAATTGCTTTGAGGGCGAACCTGACTTAGCATTAACTGCTGGCGGTGGACGGCGGGGTGTGCTGTGGTGGATGGAATCGGTAGCGATGATTGGACTGCACTATCAAGGCAAGTTTTATGAATTTGTTCCCTGGAATTCACAAGTAGAGTGGGAAATTCAGCCTTGGGGTAGGTGGCAAATGAAAGCTAGCAACTCTAGTTATGAAATTGAATTAATAGGAACCACAGATTTATCTGGTACACCTCTACGTGCGCCAACAGCAGAAGGTTTAAGATACTGTTGCCGGGACACTATGCAAGGAAAACTAAATTTAGAATTACGAGAACTAAATGGGAGAAAATCTAAAATAATTCTAAAAGCAGAAAGTTTTCTTTGTGGTTTAGAAGTAGGCGGCGGCTCTTGGGATAATTGTTGGCAGTCTCCCTAAAACTACTGCTATAATTATATATGCTTCGCAGTTGGGGTTGTAGCTCAGTTGGATAGAGCGGACGCCTCCTAAGCGTCAGGTCGTGCGTTCAAGTCGCACCAGTCCCGTTATATTTAGACAATTCATAAGTTATATAGCAAATCATCGGGTAACAGCATTGCTGTGTCCCTAATAGCGGTAAGCCAGTTTGCCCAAGTCGGCATATCCGCTCACGCAACTGGCTCCTATAGCGGTTCCTGATTGAGTGCAATACAGTATGGGATAATGGAGTATATTAA
>NZ_CAXTTT010000094.1:0-32865 GCF_964247315.1 uncultured Nostoc sp. | reverse complement strand
GAGCAGGGGAGCAGGAGGAGAATAATAATGCCCCATCCCCAATGCCCAAAATACAGTTGCTTTTACATTTAGTTCCGATCGTCGGCTTTTTCCCATCCTTGTGGACGCTCTATCGGGGCCAGGGTAGTCGGGAACAACTTGCTATTAGTCGTCTATCTATTACTTTGGCACTTACTTGGTTGTTGAGTTATCTATTATTAGCTACCGGAGCAGCAACTTCAGATTTTTTTCCGCTACGTCTATTTATCCTCAATAGCTTTCTCACGTCAGGTTACTTTTTAGTAAGTGTTTGGTTGATTTTGCGCCTAATGCAGGGCAAATCTGGTCGCTTACCAGGGTTTAGTAGTTTAGCTGAACGAGTGCTTGGCAAGTATTTATCTTAATTTTTTCGGGTGATAATTTGTCGGTGTTTTTACTGATTTTTGGAAAATTTATGGCTGATTTATTTATATATCTAGTCAAATCCAGTTTATTATTGCCATACTTCAGTAAAACATCTCCAGGTTGTCCCAAAAAAAGAATAAATGCTGCTATAAGTGTTGTGGTTGACACTACATTAAAAAGTTAGCACCGATAATTAAGAGTTAGCTATTATGGGTTGATTTGTTTGGGTGTTTCTAGCCTGCAAAATAACTAAATTTGATTAATGAGTAAGTGTGAGGAAGTCTGTGACCATTCAAAGAAGTTCGGCGGAAGAAAACCAGTCGGGAAAAGCCTCAAGGTCTAGTAAAAAAATTTCCCAGAAATCGACATCAGGACGTTGGCTGTGGTTTTGGGTAGGTATGAGTGGTATTGCAATGGTGTCAGCAACTGCGGGGGCGCTTTTAGCGGTGTCTTTGACCAGTACGCCTTTGCAACAAGCCCAGCTAACTCCCAAGGATGAGGCGGCCTTTGATAGCGATCGCATTTCTGGAGGTGTGCTGCGATTTTCAGAATTAACTCGTCCAGTGAATCTTTTGGTGATGGGAATGAGCGTACTTCCGCCAGATATCCAAAACCCTCCAGAAGATACCAAAAACCTCAAATACCTGCCCCAAGTTAACTCCTTTGATGGTCTTTCTGATGTGATGCTCTTGGTCAAATTCGATCCAGAGACGAAAAAAATAAATATGCTCTCCATTCCCAGAGATACCCGCACGGAAATAGAGGGTTATGGAGTGAAAAAAATTAATGCTGCCAATGTTGATGGTGGGCCAGCTTTGACTGCCAGAACTGTCAGCAATCTCTTAGGTGGGGCGGGAATTGATCGCTATATCCGAATTAACGTTTTGGGAGTTGCCAAGCTGATTGATGCTTTGGGTGGCGTGACTGTCTACGTCCCTAAAGATATGAAATACCAAGATGATTCTCAACATTTGTACATCAATTTGAAGGCGGGTAAGCAGCATCTCAACGGCGATCAGGCATTACAATTGCTGCGTTTTCGCCATGATGAACTCGGTGATATTGGTCGGATTCAGCGGCAGCAAATGGTGATTCGCGCTTTGATGGAGCAAACACTCAACCCGGCTACTGTTGCTCAATTACCTAAAGTTCTTGATGTTGTCAAAGAACACATTGATACTAACTTGACGGTTGAAGAGTTAGTGGCGTTAATGGGCTTTGGGGTGCGGACAAATCGCTCTAATATGCAAATGTTAATGCTGCCAGGTCGCTTTAGCGAGAAAGGCGAGTTTGATGCTAGCTATTGGTTGCCCAACAAAAATGGTATTGCGAAACTGATGGCTCAACACTTTGGTTTGGACTCAGAACAGGAACAGCTAGCGACTGCGACCGATCCACGATCTTTGCGTGTAGCAATTCAAGATAGTACAGGTGGCGATCGCTCTAACCTCCAACCGTTAATTAGAGCTTTGGAAAAATCTGGATATCGCAATATCTATGTGGCCAAAGCATGGAGCGAACCTTTAGATGTAACTCATATTGTCGCCCAACAAGGTGATGGTGACAGTGCTGAATCAATCCGCAACACTTTGGGCTTTGGAGAAGTGCGGGTGGAAAGCACTGGCAACCTTGCCTCGGATATCAGTATTCAAGTGGGTCAGGATTGGTTGGAACAAAAATCTATTTTGGAGAAGTCGCTGAGTAAATAATTCGTAATTCGTAATTCGTAATTCGTAATTAATTACGAATTGTGTTGACACTTGGAAGTGATGAAATCCATGTGTTTACACTGGCACAAATGCTGCTGATACTGAATTTACTACCTGGCTCAGTTCTTGGAGTTTAGCTGCTACTACACCATTGGTTAATAATTCTTCTGCTTTCGCTAAACCTTCTGCCATATCTGAACAAATACCACTCCGCCATAAATAAAATCCGCCATTCCACAAGGCTGTTTGCATCAATTCACCTGGTTTACCTGCCAAAACCTCTTGAATATCCGCCACCAGTTCTTCAGTAGTTCCAAGGGGTACGTTCTTGGTAGTAAAGCCGTAATCACGCGGTACAAGGTGCAATCGATCTACCTCTTGGGGTGCTACGGATGAAGATAAGCTGATGATTGCAGTGCGATCGCGCGGTAAGTCGCAACTACCTTCCAATCCTTTAACTAATGTAAATTTTGTTATTCCCCGCAGTCCGAGAGCTATCTGAAACATTCCTTCTGTTGGCGGATGCACAAACCCAGCAATTATGTGAGCATCCCCAGCATAAGGACACCAAATTAGCTCCATTGTTGCCAAGGGCGGGCGTTTGCCAAGTTGGTCGCGGTACTCCCAAATACTTGTAGTTAAGGGAAAATGCTGAGGCAGATAAATAAAGCCGATTCCCGTTTGCTCAAACACTTGTTGGGTTTTTGCTAGGGATAGGGTAGTCCAATCGACTCCTAAACCCTGCCAAATATCTATCAGGGGTAAGCCGTACTTTATTGGTAGGCGATCGCCACCATGCATTACCACTGGTTGTCCCACTGTGGCGAGTAGTAAAGCTGTTACGGGACTAATTGGTGCTGTGCGTGTCCTACCATCATAGGGGATGCCAAGAGCGATCGCTGGTCGCCCAGAGGCTATGGGTTGCAGTTTTGGCCCCAGATCCTCGTAAGCATCCAACATTCCGGCTAACTCTTCCCCCGTTGGACGCTTGATTCGATGAGCAATCAAAAACGCTCCAATTTGGACTGGTGTCGCTTCACCTAGCAGCATCATTTTAGTAGCGATGGCTGCTTGGGCGCGAGTTAAATTCTCGGCTGTGTGGTTTCCGCTGCCTACTTTTTGCAGAAATTCCCGAAATACATTACTCATTTTTCCTTTGTCCTCTGTCCACCGTCATTTGTCCATTGTCCTTTGTCCTTTGTGATAACTGAAAATGACTAATGACCGAATTTTAGATTTAAGAAGGTAAAAATGAGTCGTCAACAGCAGGTTTACTAAAGTATTTAGCCCAGAAGTTTGTCTACCTTTAACAAAGGGCTTAAGCTTGTTGTTAAGCCCTTTGTCTTGTTAATTAAAAGTTATAAAATCAGCTTTCTACTACACAATATATACAGTGAAATTAACTAGGTTGTCTTGACCAAATCGCAGTGAATCACCGTTAAGTAGGCGATACTGCATACCAGGAGTCAGAGGATTGTTGTTTAAATAAATACCATTTGTACTCATATCAACAATCATGTAAGAATTTTGCGACCAGTCCCAATCGACTCGCGCATGACGACGAGAGACTATTCCCTCACTGGGAATACCAGTCAAGTCAATTTCTGGTGGCGCTATTCCTGGACTCTGACTGCGGCGACCAATATAACCTCCTTCCCCAACGAGGTGAAATTCTCTGCCAGTGCTATGAGTCAGCTTTAAAGCTGGCGCTCTTTGAGGCGGAGGGGTATAAACAGGCGGTGTTGGTTGATAGGAAACTCTTGGCTGATAGACTGTTGAATAATCAACGGGGGCTTGTTGGGGAACCTGGTAGTTAGGTTGGTCTGTGGCTGGGCGCTGATACTGAACAGGCGGTTGTTGATTGGGCGGTGGTTGACTAGGCGGTTGTGATGTAGGGGAAACTAGATTATTTACAGGGCCCACAGGAGTAGAACACCAGGGACAAACCTTAGCATTGTTAGGCAGGGCGCGGTTAAAATATTCGCAACTGGGATTAGGGCACCGATTTGCAGGCATAAGATTTTATATCATCAGGCATAGGTTGTAAAGCTACAAGACCTACTTTACTAAGTAAACACTGACCCTGACGAGTAGTTAGCATCTGGGCAAATGTAGAACCACCAGGCAGGCGGTTGCTGTCTTTAGGGTACACTACAAAAATAGGGTATCCCAGAGGGTAGCTTTGGAAAGTTGTGACATCAACATAATAATTATCATGCTGACACAAGTCATCTGAGGGATTAATTGAGCGCCGATCGCGCTTTTGAAACAGAGGTTGAATAGCTGATTTTTTGCCATCTGCGATCGCTAGCGGATAGCCAGTACACTGAGTCGAAGTTTTACTGATAATCCCAAAACTGATAATACCAGTGCTTCGCCCTTCTAAAATCTCACTGCGTATCAGGTTTTGAGTTTTTGTTGTATCAAGCTTAGTAACTTTTGCTGCAAATAAAGCTTCGTCTTGAGGGGCATTTTTCAGAACTATTTCTTGAAATTTACTGATTGCTTCTGGTTCAGTTGGGGCAAAAGGTTTTACAGGCAGATTTGGAAGTTTGGGACTAATCTGCTGCCAATTAGTAATTTTACCTGTGTAAATTTGACGCAATTGCTCAAGATTGATTTGCCCCCCAAGAGCATTGGCAAGATTTGAGTCTCTTTTATTAAATGCTACAAAAACAAGTAACCCATCATAAGCTACTGCTTTTTTCGCAAGTTTATCTGTAATGTTGTCTACCAAACTAGTAATTGCAAAATCTTTTTTGTTTGTTTGGCCTTCTTCGAGACTTTTAATCGGATTATTTATATTTGATGACAAAACAGATTTATAATCAAATGTTGCTGTTGCATCTGACTTTGGTCGGGTCAAGAAATCTCCTAAACGACTGTTGTCCACTAATTGCGTCAAAACAAAACTCCATGTACTATCTTTTTCTCCTGTGTAAGTAAATTGTCCAGAAGGAACGTTGGGGACTTCTGAAAAATTCCGCACAAGTCTAGACCATTGTATATATTGATTAGGACTAACTGTTTTCCTGCCCCAAAGCCAATACCAAATTCCCCCACCAAGTAGTAATAAAAGCAGGATTAATAGCAAGAGTAAGGGCATTGGCAAAGGCTTTTTGATTTCTTGAGAACCTGGCGAACGCACTGAACTTGAACTTTTAGCACGATCTTCTTGAGGAAGTTCTAGCAGTGCTTGACGAGCCGCTTCTGCACTCTCAAAAGGAGTTTCCAGCCCAATTAAACGATAAATAAACTGCTTTAAATGGCTATCGGTATCCGGCCATTGTTGATGATCTCTAGGATCGAGAGGCTGGTTAGATGAAAAATTAGTTGTCCGCCCTACCCATAAATAAAAGGCTAACAATCCTAATGATTCTAAATCTTGCTCAGGTCTAGCGGGCGCGGGTTGAAGAATAATCGGTGGAATAAATAAGTTTTCCCAGATAGCTAAATCACAAAAGTATATAAAAAACTTTTGATTATTTTCTATTTTAATTAAAGTACTATCTAAATTGATATTGCCGTGAGTGATACCCAGTTGTGTTTGATTGGATGGAAAACGCAGCTTTTGGGTGTGAAGAAACTGGAGAGTTTGTAAACCTTGATTTAGTACCTCACGCACATCAGAAGATGTCATGGCTCCCTTCTCTATCAGATATTTACCTAAAGTTTGGGATGACTCTATTCCTTTAGTAATTAAATAACAGCGTTCTCCTTTTTGATCTGCGATCGCTTCTTTAGTTTCCACAAGACGGAAGTTTTGAATTCGACTATCGGCTAAACTTACCCCACCCACCCGTTTAAAAGTCTCTTTCCGCTTTTGAGTCTCACTTTCATTAAAAGAACGATTGGGAAGCAGGTATTCTTTGATGATTACAGGTTGTTTGTTTTTAAGTTGAACACCTGAGTATAAGCGGCCTAAACCCCGCACACCGATAAAACTAGCTATTTGATAAGTTCCCTGACTTCCTTTAATCTCAGCCTCCTGTGGTAAAGTTGCTGGAAAACCACATTCCAAGCAAAACTTAGCACCCTTGATTTGCTGCGCCGTTTGGAAGGGGCGATCGCAACTTAAGGGAGAATTGTACGAGCAGGGGTATTCTTGATATAAAGATTCAAATGAAGGCATATACAAAGAGTTTCGTGAATTGCGCCGATTACTTCCGTCGCGCTCAAGCGTGAACTAATCCTAACTTGAGGGCAGCCACAATCGCTTGAGTCCGGCTAGTAACCTTCAATTTTTCAAAAATACTGGTGAGATGCGCCTTAACAGTAGCAACTGTTACATATAAATGTTTAGCGATTTCTTCATTAGAAGCACCTTGAGTTAACCAGTATAAAACTTCCTGCTCTCTTTCTGTTAAATGCAGATCGTGACATGCTTTCACACAAGAGTCTGAATAAGCCTGAAAAAACCGAAAAAATCGACTAGCAACTTCTGAAGGTAGATAAATTTCCGATCTTGTTACAGTGTCAATAGCCTCACACAATTGGGTTGCCACACGATTTTTAAACACATAACCTGCGGCTCCCGCCTGCATCGCTCTATAAATCCAGTCGTCTTCTTGATGAGCCGACAATACTAAAACTTTGCCAGTGTAAGCAGCTTCTTTAAGATGTGCTAGAACTGTAATTCCATCACATCCTTTCAATTGCATATCCAGCAAAATTAAATCTGGACACTTCTGTGTTGTAAACTTCAAAACCTGCTCAACAGAATCTGCATCACCCATAACTTCTACAGGTAATGCAGAATTAATACTATAAAAATTTAGGAGAGTACGTAACCCTTGACGGAAGCGTTCTTCGTCATCAACGAGCAAAACCGAAAGTTTATTATTAACATTAATCATCTTTTGAATTACGAATTACGAATTACGAATTATTTATCCACTCTTTGGTCGAGGTAAAATCACAGAAATTTGTGCCCCACTTTCTGATAAAATTTGTGCCCAGATACTTCCTTGATGATCCAAAATAATTTTTTTAGCAATAGTTAAACCCAGTCCTGTGCCTCCTTTCCGTCGGGAATAAAATGGGGTAAATATTTTTTTTAAGTCCTCTTGAGACAATCCTGGCCCTTGATCGGAGATTTTAATTAAAACTTCATCTTGAAAAATCTGCCAGCTACAGATAATAGTTCCTGAATTAGGACTAAAATGAGCAGCATTACTGAGGATATTATCAAAAACTTGTTTCATTTGTAATTTGTCTATCTTTAGTATTGTCGATGTATCTGGAATCGATATTTTAAGTTGTTTTTGATTAATTAGAGGTTGCAAATTTGTGAGACTTTCAACCACTAAACTTCTTAAATCTTGAAGTGTTACCCTTAATTTTCCACTTTGACCGCAATCAATCAGTTCATTTAAATTAGTATCTAAATCTTGTATACTTTCGCCGATGATTGTTGCTTGCTCTTGCCAAGGGCTATCCTCTAACCCTAAGCAGAGATTATGTGCATACAATCTTATAAGTCCTAGAGAGTTACGCAATTGATGTCCAACTCGATGCAGGATATCTTCCAAAAGTTTAATTTCAGTTTTTTGTCTTCCATAGTCCAAGGAAATATTTACATACTTACTCAGAAGCATAGCAGAGCGTTTTACGTACAATTGCAAACTCTCTGAGAGAGGTTCATGAGTAATGATTTGAATGTATTCAGGTTTTTGATTTCTATAGCCTATGGGGCAAATGTAAGAAATGGATGAAAAGTCTTTAAGTCTAAATTCATGTAAAGTCAAAGCAGGCGGAAAATCTGTAAGCCATGATTCTGACCGCAAATAAGCTAAAGTTTTTGGGGAAAAAGGAACTTGGTCTTGACCATAATTTATAACTTCTTGATGAGCTTTTAACAATGAATCATGATAGACAATCCGAGCGAAAAAAATTGGATATTGACTAGTTAACTGCTCAGACTCTAGCTGACAAAAGCTTTGGATGTCTGAGGAGTTCAAATAATTCGAGCCATTTTCTAGTTTTTGTACAGAAAAGCCTAGTGTCATAGCTTCACTCGCTTTTTGCAACTAAATGTTTTTACTCTTCTGCTGACTAGTATAAAATTATGCAGTCTCAGGAATGTTTATTTTTTTGTTAAGTTCTCTTTTGAGATAATTCATACAAATAATTATTAAGGTTTGTATTCACACATGTATCAAGCTAACCTTGCTGTGTAAACAAGTTTGTAGTAAGGACTTTAGTCCTATCTTAAGCACTGAAATCTTACTACGTACCCAGGCTTTCGTTAGCTTAATGGACTACTTGGGTGAGCTTTTCAGCCCACCCCACAAGAAAAAATGTAGTGCGTCCAATTAAGAACTGCTCCAGATTAATCTACAAACTGAAGTTGCTGCTTTTCGGATTTTTGATCTAATACCCCATTTAAAAAATATCGACAAAAGTCTAATTAACTTTAGAAGCCTGATACATATACTGTAGATGCATCTGGATTAGCTACCAGCAGAACACCCTGATGCTTATCTTCGTTCTTCAAACTTTAGCCGAAATTCTAGCTGGAGGAACCTCACTTACCAGTACAGAGCAAATTGACTTTAGCCATCCTGGTAATCGTAGGGAAGAGGGAGCAGGCCCGACTCTCAATTTATATATTTTTGATATACGTGAGAGTAAGCAGGTACAACATTCTGGCAGGCAAGTTGAACGCAAGCTAACACGCGCTCTACAACCTGCCACTGTAAATTGGGCACCCGCTTGGTTTGATGTTTCGCTGCTATTAACAGCCTGGGATAGAACAGCTTTAGGTGAGCATCACTTTATTAGTGAGGCGTTAACCGTGCTGTTGCGCCATCGCACCTTGGAAGAAGAGTTTTTGGTTCCTGAATTGCGGGGCTATGGGAATTTGAACCTGACAGTTGCCTTAGAGCCGCCAATTGAGATTGGCTCTTTATGGAGCGCTCTCAATGTGCCATTGCGTTCAGCCTTATATTTGACAGTTACAATACCCTTTGAGCCACAACCTACTCCAGTACCTTTGGTTTGGGAGCGAATTTTCAATTTGCGAAATCAATCGTCTCGCGATAGTGACAGTCTAGTATTAACCAGGCGAGTTGCGATCGCGGGTATTGTCAAAAGTGCGGTGACAAATCTGCCGTTGGTAGCGACAGAAGTGGTTGTAAGGGGAACTGAAAAGTCCATATTAACCACCAAAGAAGGGCTGTTCTTCTTTGAAGACCTTCATTTAGGTAATTATGTTTTGACTCTGAATCATTCTGGCTATTTACCCCAAAACGTCAATGCATTGGTAGATAACCAAAGTAATACTTTCAAAGAAATATTTCTAACTCCTGAATAATTAGATTTTTACTAACTTGGAGAGACTTTCATGGCTAGACTTGATTACTTTGCTCCTGGTGTCTATATTGAAGAAGTTGACCGAGGTAGCCGACCAATTGAAGGTGTTAGCACAGCAGTTGCCGGATTTGTCGGTTTTACTGAAGACGTTCGCGGTGGGGCTGAGTTATACAAGCCCATGCTAGTAACCACTTGGACGCAATACTTAAACTACTTTGCCCGTCTCAACTCTGATGGCTTCACCGACTTCAACGCTTATTTACCCTTTTCAGTCTACGGCTACTTTATGAATGGTGGCGGTCGTTGCTGGGTAACAAGCATCGGGACTCAATTACCAGGCGCACCCAGACCCGCAACTCCAGAACCAGCTAACTTACGAATTAACGCTCGAGGTAATCGTCCAGCCCTGCGCTTTACTTTGCGCCCTGAGCAAGCATCAGGTGGATTAGTAAATATTGTAATTATTGATGGTTCGCCCCGCGCTCTACCCGAAGGTAATGAAGGAGAAGGGCCTCCCAATACAGGTGAATATTTTACCATCGAAATTCGTCGGGGAGATGAACTTCTAGAGCAATACGAAAACTTGACAATGAACCGCGAGCCTGCTAATCAGGTAGCCACTTATGCGCTGGCGGCATTGAGAAATTCGATGTATGTCACTGTAGAAGATATTACTCAAAGCGGACAGCCTTTAGCTCGTCGTCCGGTTAATGGTCAATATGAACTAGCGCCGCCGATTGTTGCCACTCCGCCCGATAGATTTTCGCAAAATTTAGAAGGGGTTCGAGACGATCGCACCGGAGTACGCGGTATCTTTGAAGTTGATGAAATCACGATGCTGGCCTGTCCTGATGTGATGCGGGCTTATCAAGAGCAGGTGCTTAATTTAGATCAAGTCCACGGCATCATCGAACTGATGATTAGTATGTGTGAGGGTTCTGCCAGTGGCGATATTCCTAATCCGCCCAACCGCATGGTTGTCTTGGATGCGCCACCGGAAGCCGTCAAACCTCAACAAGTAGTGGAATGGTTGAATAGGTTTAACCGTCGTTCGATGTTTGCGGCCCTTTATTATCCTTGGATTAAAGTACCTAATCCACGCGATCGCGGTAATCCAATTTTAGTACCTCCTTGTGGTCATGTGATGGGTGTTTGGGCCCGTACCGACGAAACTAGAGGAGTTTATAAAGCGCCTGCAAATGAAGTTCCCAGAGGCGTAATTGGTTTGGGTTATGACACAAACTTCCGCGAACAAGAACTATTAAACCCCTTGGGAATAAATTGTATTCGCAGCTTCCCCAATCGAGGTATCCGCATTTGGGGCGCACGCACTCTAGTTGAGCCAGATAAAACAGAGTGGCGTTACATCAGTGTGCGTCGGCTAATTAGCTATATCGAAAAATCTCTAGAATTAGGGACTCAATGGGTAGTTTTTGAACCGAACGACCAAGATTTATGGGCGCGTGTCACCCGCACCGTCAGTAATTTCTTAGAGCGTATCTGGCGTGAAGGTGCTTTATTTGGGGCATCTCCAGCACAAGCATTTTATGTGAAGTGCGACGAAGAATTAAACCCACCAGAAACCAGGATTTTAGGACGTTTATATATTGAAGTCGGTGTTTGTCCCGTCAGACCAGCGGAGTTTGTTGTTTTCCGCATCAGCCAATGGAATGGCATTGAAGATAACGAATAGGGCAATTCAATTTTGGATTTTGGATTGCGGATTTGGGATTAAATTTCAATCCAAAATCTAAAATCCAAAATCTAAAATCTAAAATTCTTGTTCACCATTCCCAAATTAACTACACACAAAGGAGTCTAAAAGTATGGCAGGCGAATTTTTAACCTCTTGTAAATTTTACTTCGAGGCTGATGGAATTACTGATAAGTTCATTAAAGAAATTAGCGGACTAGGCGTTGAGAATACACCAGCACAAGAAGTTCACGGTTCATCTAAGGGTGCAAAACTAATGCGTCAAGCTACACCAACTGTTGTTAAATTTACCAATATCACAGTAAAAGTCATCGCCACTGATGATATAGACCTTTATAAATGGTATCAAGAGTGTAACGAAGATATGGGAGACCCTCGGAAGTGGGCACAGAATCGTAAGACTGGTTCAGTCGTTGCTTACGACCAACAAGGCTCTGAAAAGGCACGGTGGAACATTGTCAATTGTTATCCTTGTAAATACACTGGACCTACCTTAACAGCCTCTGGTGGTGATATGGCAAACGAGACTGTTGAATTAGTTCACGAAGGAATTAAACGAATTAAATAATTTAGTATTTGCAGTAATTAACAGTGGTACAATCCGCAAGTCGAATTCCAGAAGTTCTTACAGCCCATCGGTTCTATTTAGAACTGACACTAGATGGTCAAAACGATGCCAATTGTTTCTTTTTGGAGTGTCAAGGCTTCAAAAGAACACAAGAGGTTGTTGAAATTACTGAAGTCACTTCTCAAAGCTGGGGTACAAAAGGGCAGTCAAAAGGTCAGGTGGTGAGAACTAAGCTTCCCAGCAATCCTAAGAGTGGTAATCTCATTCTGCGTAGAGGTACCACTAAATCTATGGATTTTTGGAAGTGGTTTGAAAAAGTCCAACAGGGTAATTGGTCTGAGCAACGTAGACTTGTTGCTTTGTCTATTTATAATCAGGCAAATGAAGAAGTAGCTAGATTTGAATTAGCCGGTGCTTGGCCTGCAAGTTACAAGATTGCCGATGTCAACGCCCGCAGCCATGACATCGAAATTGAGGAGGTGGAGGTTGCTTTTGAGGAATTTAAACGCGTGAAGTAATTAGGAGGATTATGTTTCCCACAGAGTTTGAATTTACACTGCCAAAGGGGTATCTAGACTCTGAAGGCAACCTCCATCGCAAAGGTGTAATGCGGTTATCAACGGCGATAGACGAGATTGCACCCTTGCGTGACCCACGCGTTAAAGCTAATCCCGTTTATGCCACAATTATTATCTTGGCGCGAGTGATTACCCACTTGGGTGCTTTATCAGAAGTGACTCCTGCAATCGTGGAAAACTTTTTTTCCCAAGATTTAAATTACCTCCAAGATTTTTACCGTCGAATCAATGGATTGGAAGGTGAAACTTCCATACCAGAAGATACAGTAAATTCTCCCGAAGCACTTCTTCATAATTGAGTTGGGCATGGGGCATAGGGAGTGGGGAGCAAGGAGCAGGAGAGCAGAGAGCAAAGACTCATTAAAGGAGTTCAAAGCCTCATTAAAGGAGTTCAAATACTCATTAATGGAGTTCAAATACTCATTAATGGAGTTCAAAGCCTTATTAATGGAGTTCAAAGCCTCATTAAAGGAGTTCAAAGCCTCATTAATGGAGTTCAAAGCCTTATTAATGGAGTTCAAAGCCTTATTAATGGAGTTCAAAGCCTCATTAGCCTCGTTCCCAGCCTTCAGGCTGGGAACCAGTCAGAGACTCATACTCAATGCCCAAATTCAATAACCTATGCGCCGTAAAAAAGATACTCTCTGCACAGAATTTGCTTTCACTCTTCCTAGAGGATTGAGTGATAGTGAACAACGAGTACATCGTCATGGGATGATGCGTTTAGCCACCGCCAAAGATGAAATTTTGGTACAACAAGAGCGCAAAGTTCAGGAAAATCCAGCTTATGGCGTTTTGGTGATGCTTGCACGGGTTATTACTCGCTTGGGTAGTTTCAACTCTGTTAGTCCTGATTTACTTGAAGGACTGCTTTTACATGACATTGCCTATCTCCGAGAATTTTACAATCGAATCAATCAGCAAGGCAATGTACACATTCCGACACAATGTCCCCACTGTAATACTCAATTTTCAGTGGAGCTAGAACTAGCGGGGGAGTCGTAAGCTACCCCTCTGATACTTTATATGAGGAGGTAGCTTTTATTGCTTATCATTTCCACTGGTCACAAGATGATATTTTAAATTTAGAACATACTACCCGTCAGCGCTGGGTAGGAGAAATCAATAAAATTAACCAAAAATTAATATGAAAGTAAAAGTTAGCTACTCACCAAATCTAAGTGAAGTCAATGAAGTTGACCTTACCACAGAAACTACAACGAGAGGAGAATGGGTAATAGGTCGTTCTCCTGATTCTGATTTAGTCTTAGACAGCCCTGATATCAGTCGGGTACATGCTAAGTTTTTTGTCAAAAGTGGAAATTACTACTTCTCTGACCTTGGCAGTAGAAATGGCTCAATATTTAATGGGAAACAAGCTGAAAAAGATCGACCATATTCTTTGAGCGATGGAGACGTTATTCGGATTGCAGATTATGTTTTGATTTTGGAAGCAGTTGCTCCTGCCTATGAGCAACCAGAGACAGTCTTTAGAATTATAGATCCTTCGCTGTTTTCTCGGCCGCGATCGCCTGAAAATGTCAGCGCTGCCAATGTTGTTAATCCAGCCCCAGAAGTAGTCAACGAAGTTCCAGCGCCGATTAGTCAAGAAGTAGAAACACCTGAAATTAAAGCTGCTTCCCCAGAAATCAGCGAAATCTCAGAAGTTGTTTCTAATCAACCTGATGATGTCATCCCGGTTGTTGAGATAATCGCCCCTGAAAACATAATTCAACCACCAGAAGCAGTCAACGAAGTTCCACACGATGTTCGTGATGAAATTGGGGATTTGCGGACATTCAGTAAACCAAACGGTGAGGAAGTAGAAGTTCCAGAAGTTAGCGAAGTCTCAGAAATTTCTTTGACCGAACCTGATGAGGCCATAGCTGCACCTGAAAACATCATTGAAACTCCTGAAGAGGAAAGTGTCCTTCCAGAAGCTAACCACGATGAGGCTGTAGGCTTTGAAGCACCACTGGCGACAGAATCTACTTTCGTACAACAGCGTGATACAAGTGCTATTCCAGAAACTACCGACGACGAGGATGCAGAGTTAGAGGCAGCACTAGCAGCAGAAGTTACCTTCGTACAGCCACGCGATATTTTCAACGAAGTTCCTGCACAGAGTTTTATTCCCGAAGCTAACTACGATGAAAATGCAGAGTTGGAGGCAGCATTAGCAGCAGAAGTTACCTCCGTACAGCCGCGCGATATTTTCCACCATGTATCTGAGGAGAAGAGTGACATTCCCGAAGCTACTCATGATGAAGTAGTGAATTTGGATACGCCAGTCGCAGAAAAAGCCAGTGAAGTTGTTGAAAACGAAGAGATTCAGCCACAAGAAGCATTGAGCCAAGCTACACAGGATACCACTGATGAAGCGATAGATTGGGATACGTCAGTTACAGCAGCAGACAGCGCAGATGTTGACGAAGTAAAACCTACTTCTGCGGTGGATGAAACAATAAGCGAAGTTTCTGAACCATCAACTGTACCTGATGATGCCGTTGCGGAAGTTTTAAGCAATCAACATATTGATTTGAGTAATGCAAGTACTGAAGAAGTTAATCAATATGTTGATGATGTTGCTGCACAAATAAGTGAAATTTCTGACTCAGATGATATTCCATCTTTGGAAACAACAGAAAGTGGATCAACTGAGAGCATCAGTCAAACTATTGAAGAATTACCTGAAGTAGAAGATCATTTTGATGAAACTCCAGAAGAAACAAATGTCAGTGAGTCTCCTCAAGCAATCATTGAAAAAAATATAGTACTGATTGCTCATGAAAGCAAGAAATCAGAACTTGCTGAATTGGTTTCTGAACATCAGGAATTTTTCTCGCATAGTTTTACAATTACCTGGCCATCTGTTAGTGAAGTCTTACATCAACAAGCAGGGATAACTATTAGTCAACAAACTGCCGCACCAACTTCTGGAGGATATCAAACAATTGCTTCATTGGTTGGAGCCGGAGAAATTGTAGCAGTTATTTTCCTGCGAGATTTGCTGCAACCTCAGCCTGGTCAAGCAAATGAAGAGGCACTGTTAAGATTATGCACTATTAATCAAGTTTTATTGGCTACTAATTTGTCAACAGCAGAAGCGATCGTGCATTACCTGAAACACATATAGCAATTCTAAATTAGTCACGAACAACAAGATACCGGACTTATTAAATAAGTTCGGTATCTGACGTGTTAGTGTTTGCAGGTAAAATATGATTACTGTATTTTTTGAAAAGTTGCAAATTGCATAGAATAATTTCAACAATAAAAATTAATCTCAAAATATACGTATATTTTAAAATAAAATCTATTTCAAAAAATGGTTGTAAATTTTAAAAGTTTATTTAGACAGCCAGTTATTCTTTCAAGTGCGATCGCTACAATTTTACTAGTAGGCATTCAAAAACTTGGGGTTTTCGAGCCTCTAGAAATGAAAGTCTACGACCAAATGATGCAATTACGTGCTGACTCAGGCCCAGACACTCGTCTGTTGATTGTTGCTTTAAGTGAAAAAGATATCCAAAAATGGAATTGGCCCCTTTCTAGTGAACTTCTAGACCGGGTATTAGGCAAACTTGAAGAATATCAACCGCGAGTCATTGGTCTAGATATTTTTCGTGACTTACCAGTACCGCCTGGTCATGACAAACTACTGCAACGCCTCCAACAGAGCGATATCATCATTCCTATTTGCAAACATTCTGGTTCTAACAATCCGGGAATAGCACCCCCAAAAGGCGTTGAAGCAGAGCGAGTCGGATTTAATGATGTTGTAGAAGATACTGATGCTACAATTCGTCGTAACTTATTATTGGTAAGTACAGAAGAATCCGATCCTTGTCAAAGTACTTATTCTTTTAGCTTACAACTAGCACTTAAATATTTAGAAGTTGGAGGCATCCAACTAGAATTTACCCCAAAAAAAGAACTAAGACTACGAAATACTGTATTTAAACCATTGCAAAGTAATGCTGGCGGTTATCAGAAAGCGGATACAAATGGCTACCAAATTCTGCTTAACTACCGTTCTGGTCATCAGGTTGCCCAGCAGGTAACTATTACAGAAGTACTTGCAAATCAAGTTAAACCAGATTTAGTTAAAGACCGCATCGTTTTGATTGGTTCAACAGCTAATAGTTTAAATGATATTTTTAATACGCCCTTTGCTAGTGGTAAGTCGGATAATTCTGGCAAGATGGCCGGAATTGAAATTCATGCCCACAGCGTTAGTCAAATTCTCAGTGCTGTTCTGAACAAACAGCCTCTATTTTGGTTTTTGCCTGAATGGGGTAAAGTCCTTTGGATATGGGGATGGACTGTAGTTGGTGGGTTACTGGTATGGCGGATTCAACATCCACTAGGCTTAGGATTGGCAGGAGCAACAGCCCTTGCAGTATTATTTGGAGCCAATTTTGTCATTTTTACCCAAGCTGGATGGTTGCCAGTCATACCTCCGGCGTTGGGGTTAGTATTTACCGCCAGCAGTGTCCTTGCCTATAGTGCTTATCAAACCAAGCAAGAGCAAAAAGAAATTACCCAACGGGTTCAAGAACACCAACAATTAATTCTAGAATTGCAAGGTCTTTTACGGCAGCGTGGCAACGCCTCAAATGAAGCGCCAACGCTAATTGTTGATTCCATTGGGCAAGAAATTGCACTAGGAACGGTACTAAACAACCGCTACAAAATTATTCAACCCTTGGGTTCTGGAGGATTTAGCAATACTTATTTGGCTGATGATATCCAGCGTCCTGGTAATCCGCAGTGTGTGGTTAAACAGTTGCGACCTCCTTGCCAAGATGCAGAATATTTAAATGTTGTCAGACGCCTATTCGACGCTGAAGCAGAAATTTTAGAAACTTTGGGTAAGCATCCACAAATTCCCCAACTGCTAGCTTTTTTTGAAGAAAATCGACAATTTTCTTTAGTGCAAGAATTTGTTCAAGGGCACGCTATGGATAAAGAGCTAACCACTGGGAAGCGACTAAAACAAGCTGAAGTTGTGGAGATACTCAAAGAAGTTTTAAACGTGCTGGTTTTTGTTCATAGCTATGGCGTAATCCATCGAGATATCAAACCTAGTAACTTGATTAGGCGAGAATCAGATCGGCACATTGTTTTAATTGACTTTGGCGCTGTTAAGCAGATTCAACCTCAGCAGCAAGAAGCTCAGACAATTTCAATTGGCACTCCTAGTTATGCACCTTCTGAACAAATGAGTGGATTGCCAAAACTCAACAGTGATATTTATGCATTGGGAATTATGGGAATACAAGGTTTAACTGGGGTAGAACCCAGAGAGTTTCGTAGAGACACAAATACTGGTGAAATAATTATCCAAAGCCAAGCTGATGCTAATCAACAGATTTGGCAACATTGGCGCGAATTAGCTGAGGCTACAGACGAGTTGGTTATGATTTTAAATAAAATGGTACATTTCGACTTCACTCAAAGATATCAGTCAGCCGCAGAGGTGCTTAAAAAGCTCGAAAGTCTTTAGTACTTTTTGTAACACTAAATTGCTAATAAAAAAGCTCGGTCATGCGAGTGACCAAGCTCTTAACTATTTCAATCAATCATTGCACGTAAAATAGTGCGTAGGCGTAGCCCGTCGTAGACATCGCAAACTCATTAGTTACCAAATTGTTCCAAATTTACCTTGACAACTTTGTTCTTTTCTTGCTCAGTTTTAGGTAGTATTAGATTCAAGATGCCATCTTTATAATCTGCCGTAACGTTAGTGTTTTGAATCCGAGCCGATAGAGGAATTACGCGTTGAAATTTACCGTAATGAAACTCACTTCTGGTAACACCTTTTTCCTCTGTTTTCGCTTCAGACTTCCGCTCACCGCTAACGTAAACAGCATTTTCTGTGACTTGCACATCCAGGTCTTTAGCTTCTATTCCTGGCAGTTCCAGCTTCAGATGAATCGCATCTTCAGTTTCTTGGATTTCAGCAGCAGGAACTTTGCTTAAGCCTTTGTCAAACAATGCAGATGGTAGTCTGGTATCTTCAAATAAACTATTGATTTGGTGTTGTAGAGTGTCAATTTATCTCCAAGGATTCCAACGAACTAGTGTCATAACTCTTCCTCGCATTAGTTAGCTTTGTTTAATAAGTTTTGCACTTCAATTTGTGCTTACATATTCATATTATGTAGAGTTAAAGCTGCTGTAAATTCGGTTTTTAACACCAACTAATTGATGATTACCGTACCAAACTAGATATGAGAGAAATTACGGTTTACTCTAATTTATATGTTCGGTAAACCAGAATATATAAATTAGATTTAATTTATACTAAACCTAAATTTTATGTTGAAAGGGATAGTGCAGAAATGCGATACCTCAGTTGGACTATGCCTACAACTAAGTAACAGCGCTGCATAAATTTTTAGATAACCTCAGTTAAATAGATATCTGTTCAAGTTTGTTTTACCTCAAACCCTTTGATACTACTGTTCTTGCTTATCAAATGATGGGTCTTAGCAACTTTTAATGATTTGTCAGATGCACTCAATTAAATCACCCGAATGGGTGAAAAGCAAATCAACCGTTCAGGTGAACTGGGTGCAGGAAGTTAAGACAGATAAAAAATAAGACTCTATTACTCAAGAACACTAATTGCACTTCACTATAACTAAGGATAATCTTATGAAATTCTCTATCTTGATTGATTCTGTATTCATTGTTACTTCTATTGCTTTATTGCCTGGAATCGGTAGCACTCAAATAGCTACTAACAATAGTGGCGAGCCTATAGCTATCAACTCTAACAATTTATCCACTCATTCTACTAACGTTAGCTACCTCAAACCCTTTGATGCTGTATTTCTAGCTTATCAAAGTAATCTAAAAGCACAGGGTAGTCCTAGCAGTAGCGCTTTGGTATCTCAATACCAAAAATAATTTATCTTACTAAGTACAGACTTGCGAAGGTTCGTAATGGATTTATAAAATGCTGTACTATCATCTGGTTACTTTGACAAGAAAATGCCTAACCGAGCAGGAAAAGCTGCTGTCTCCCCCTAATCACCTATCTAATTCGCAAAAATTACTTTGACCCCTCCAACACCTTAGCTTGGAGGGGTTTTTAGTTGGTGCTACGGTTGCTACTTGCTCTAGCGTCATCCTATGCACAGTAGCACTGCAATGCTTTCTGCTCCCACAAGGGCGTAACTTATCACACTTTTAGAAAAAAGGGACAGGTCATAAATTATTTACTGTTCTATCAAATTAACGTTGTTAAGTTACTCAGCAGGTGTAGTTTTCACTTCCAGGCTGTGTTAGATATTGTGACGCGAAACAGGAGTATAGATACGTTGCTAAAGCTTTCTCCCGAATCTCCTTTATTTATTGTATTAATCATTATTAGTTTTCTAGTAGTAACATTGTCAACTTGGTTATCATCTAAACCATTTGTATTAAAACCATTTGGAGTTAATGATATTGTCCAGTTACTCACATTGCAATTATTTCTTTCTTTATTGTTAGAGTGTTCTTTAGAAGTTTTTATAAGTACTTGGCGTGGCACATTCGTCGAACAATTAGATATTAGTATTCAGCAAGAAAAGACTCTAATCTCTGAGAAAATAAAACTTATAGAAGGATAACATCTGTGTAGGTTGGGTTGAGAAATGAAACCCAACATTGAGCGTTAATTGTTGGGTTTTACTTCGTTCAACCCAACATACAATTATCTTGGTGGCTCATGGCTCTGCTCTTAGGGGAGTGCCACGTTTTAAAGTTTCAACAATTTTAGATTCCAGACTATCGATATTAACCACCAATTTTAACTTTATAGAATAAAGTCAGACTGTACCCTCTGCAAAACTGTCGATAATCTTTAGCATTGTTTTGTCACCTAAGCCTTTGATCCGATCAACTACATTGCTGAAAGATTTGAATTTACCATTGTCACGCTCACTGATTATTTTTTCAATTATTTTAATATTGATACCAACCCGTCTCAACTTAGAGGTAAGCTCAGATACACCCAAAGTATTAAGTGCCTCCAATGGTTCCATTGGTTTTGGAATTCGATTTTCAATTTCCTTCAGTCTGTCATTAATATTTTTAATTTCATGTTTAAACTCTGTCTGTAATTCAAAAGTGCGGTTTTCAAAACGTGATTCAAGGTTTGTTACGCGAGACTCTGTGTTGCTAGACCGTGATTCCATATTTATTAAACGGAATTCAATACTATCTGAACTAGCAGTTACATGGTTGGGAATAAACGCTTTTGATTTTCTAAATAATTCTACTTGCTTTGTTAAAGTTTCCTCATTTTCAGACTCAATTATAAATACTCCAATCATCTCTCCTTTACGAATATCTATTTCTCTAGCTCTAGCCGCAGCATAATACTCAAAGTCGCCATCGACTACTTCAAAAGATTGCAAACTTGTTCTGCGGACTACAATAGGGTTAACAACACCTTCAGATTCTAAAATTAACTGAGCAGCTTGTTCTAGCTCATCATCTGCAAAATTTGAACGAGGCTTGCTGGAGGTAATTTTCTTGACAGCAACAAGTGAAGTAGATAGTTTCATTCATCTAATCCTATTTTTTGTAAAACTTCTATTGCTAGTAACTCAAATTCTTGTGCAGCAATTGAATCTGGCTTAAAATCAAGTACAGATATGGGATCAGCTATCTCCATATCTCCTATAATCAGAAATTTTTCGGCACATTTCGCTAAATCATCTCTATCATAAATTACTGTATCCATGACTTGAAGATCATACCGTTTCGGAATTGCTTCTAGTCTTTTAGGTAAAGTATGTTTCACAAATTGATTGTTAGTAAATATCTTACAAGCAAGGACACCTAAAATTTCAATAGGAGGTTTCCTTATTTGTTTTCTAAATGTATTAATACCTTTTATAAACTCTTTAACGTTTGTTAATCCTTGGTTTGCAAAAGGTTTGAGATCAGATGGAATAATAAGATAATCAGAGGTAATCAAAGCAATTCTCGCATACAGATTGAGTGATGGTGGAGTATCTATAAGGACAACATCATATTTATCTTTTACAAATTCTAACTTCTCAATAAGTACCAGTCTACTACCCTCAAGAGCATTTAAATCAGTTTCATTTCTCATCAAATTGATGTGTGCAGGAACAACATCAATCTCAGGATTGCAGAAATTAGATTTTCTGGCTACTTCCGAAATAGGATACAATTCTTCAGATTGTAATACTTGGAGAAGATTAGAATCCTTAATATCATCAAATTCTTCATCATCAAATTTGACTAAACCTGTGGCAAATGTAGTATTAGCTTGGCTATCAAAATCAATTACTAAAACTCTTTTACCCTTTTTTCTAATAGCAGCAGCTAGGTTAACTACTGTTGTTGTCTTCCCAACGCCGCCTTTGTTGTGATAAACTGCAATTATTTTCATTGAATGTTCTCTCTTGATTTCTATAATTGAATTATTCCCATGTATTTGAATTTCAAAATCATCTTTAGACTGTCTATTTGTGAAACCTTCCCTAGCAATTAAACCTTTAATTTCCTCTATCCTTGCCTCAACTTCCTTCCCAGAACATTGAAATACTAATTGAATATCATATTGTAATTTTTGATAAATTCTAATCTCTTTGCCATTAGTCAGTAATCCATACCTGACATTCAAGCTGGTTAAATAATGCCTGAGTCGGAGGACATGATTATTTAAGTTTTGTTTGGGATGCTTGGCTTCCATGACGACACTCAGCGGTGAGTTGGCATCTAAGACAAAGGGAATCACTTGTGCGGCAAATGCTAAAAAATCTAAGCGGATGCTACCAACGGCAACTTCTTGATGCCAGGTGTCAGGAGTATAACCTAGCTGTGGTAGCAAATATTGCACTATGAGTTTGCTTTCAACTTCGCTTTCGTTACGGCACAGCTCAGGATTAAAAGGCAATATTTTTCTACCTCTAAATAATTATTGGACTTGGGACAAAACTTGATATTTGCTAGATTATGGCATAGCCTTAATTATGTTGAGTGATAGAAATCACTTATAAAATTTAAAAAATATCATAAAATTAGTACTTCTGCTGATAAAGTAACCAATTTTCAGAGCTAGCCATATTTAAAATTAACAGGCTACGTATAATAGTTGGCTTAGGCTTTTCTTTGGGTAAGTTAGCCTGGGAGTTTAGTAGTGAGAACGCCTGTTTTGAACTGCGCTCAGATTGGTCAAAAGCTAGTTTTTTGAGCGCTTATAGCTCTTTATTAGCCATTTGGGTTTGCTGCTGGGATAGGGGATAGAAGATAGTGATTGCATCTTGGGAGTGCGATCGCGCGAGTCTGTATGCTGAATCTGAAAGCGCCACCTTTACGACATTAGAGAATACGTTGCACTCTTAATGATATGCTTCATTTTACAGACAGATAGTATTGCATTGAAACAAGTAATTTAACTAAGTGCTTAACTGTACTTATCTGACTGCTGAAACACTCTTAGCAGAAAGGAGCAAATATGAGGCGTGTTGCTGTCTGGAGCGATCGCAGTAATCTAGTCTACCAGGGTTGTGATGCCGGAGTTTGTTTAAATGTAGCAATCGACATCAGTTTTTGTCGCAGAATGGAATCCATCCACAGTCTCATATTTTAATGAGCGATCGACGGTTTCGCTGCGCGGAACAGTTTTTAAATTCTCTCTTTTAGCAGTCGGAATCTAAATCCAAATTAGGTGTACTGATAATAATCAAGCGAAAGGAGGAATTTTTAATGCCTCAGACTCAAAAACAAGGAAAACCAACAGATAGTCAGCCGAACCTAAACGATCCACAGCGTATAGAGTTGAGTGCAATGTATTAACCCAGAGATTTTTTAAAGATGAGTTTATTTGGGTAAAGCCACGCTTCAGATGAAAGATGAATCTAATGATAAACAAAATAATTAGACATATAGAAAATTTCCGGCGGCAAAGTTAGAGCCATTAGGCTTTCTTAATCCCTTGGATTGAGAAGGAAAAATTATGTAGCACATACATTTAGCTAATTAACATTTTGTTTCATCCTAAAAAGCGATCGTCTACTTAAATACTTAAACTGTTTACTCGCAAATCCAGTATTAGTTATCGTACTAATGCTCACAGCATTAACGAGTGGTTGTCAAAAAAACGATCCGGCAGCGAATGCTCAAGGCCCGCCACCATTGGCGGTGAAACTTCACAAAATTGACGCAGGCACAATCGAAGAAAGTTCTGTGTTTGTCGGATCGTTGGAAGCACAGCAAAAAGTCACGCTACAGCCCCAAACTCAGGGACGAATCGAATCGATTCTGGTGTCGAGTGGTCAGCGAGTGCAGCAAGGTACACAGATCGCATCCTTGAGTTTAGATCAGACTCAGGCTGATGTTGCCAGTTCGATCGCTGCGGCTAGTTCAGCGCAAGCAGCTTTATTGACGGCTCAAGCACAACTTCAACAAGCCGAAGCCCAGCGAACTAAGGCCGCGGCAAATGTTCAGCTGCAACGGACACAATTCAATCGTAACCAACAGTTAGTCAACGAAGGAGCCATAGCCAAACAAGAGTTAGACATTGCCAGAAATAATTTACAAGCGGCGATCGCAGACTTGCAAGCCGCAAACAAACAAGTTGCGGCATCAGGTGCAGCCATTCGGCAAGCACAGGCAAATGTACGCCAAGCCCAAGCCAGCACGGCTGCCTCACAAGTTAACCTTAATTTCAAACGAGTGGTAGCACCGATTACTGGCGTAGTCGGTTTTTTTCCAGTGAAAGTGGGAGATTATGTCAACACTGGACAAACAATTACCACGCTGACGCAAAACGATTCACTGGATCTCAATCTTTCTGTACCCTCAAATCGATTGAATCAATTGCGAACTGGATTGCCCGTTCAATTGCTCGATCCTACCACGCAGCGGCTGATTGGCACGGGCGCGGTCAACTTCATTTCTCCCTCAGTCAGTTCCGATCAGCAGTCAATTTTGAGCAAGGCGCGCTTTCGGAATTCACAAGGGCGACTGCGCGATGGGCAATACGTTCGAGCTCGGGTGATTTGGAATCAACAACCAGGTATCTTGATTCCCACCACCGCAATTTCTCGCGTTGCCGGACAAAATTTTGTGTATATTACCGAAAACAAAACCGTAAATGGCAAACAGCAGCAAGTTGTGCATCAGCGTTTAGTGCGCCTTGGTGACATTCAAGGCGCAAACTATCAAGTCCTCTCAGGACTTAAATCCGGCGAAACGATCGTGACTGCTGGCATTCTCAAACTTAGAGAAGGCGCACCAATTCAACCGCAATCCTAAATCCAGGACATCTGATCATGTCGATTGCCAACACCTTCATCAAACGCCCAGTATTAACTACCGTTTGTACCTTAGTGATTCTGATTGTCGGTGGCGTGTGTATTCCGCTACTGCCACTCAATTACTTGCCAGATATTGCGCCGATTCGCGTTCAAGTCTCAGCCACCTATACTGGGGCGGATGTGGAAACCGTAGAAACTGCCGTGACAACTACGTTGGAGCGACAGATTAACGGCGTTGAGGGAATGCAGTACATGACCTCGAACAGTTCAGCAGGTAGTAGCCAAATTTCAGTGTATTTCGGGTCACAGACGGATAAAAATATTGACCAAGTGAACGTGCAGAATCGCATTGCCCGTGCTACACCTCGCTTGCCAACGACCGTGCAACAATTCGGTGTGACAGCGCAAACGTCTTCAACCAGCATTTTGTTAGTGTACGCGCTTTATCCCCAAAATAATGAGTATGACGCGCTGTTTATTAGTAACTATATTGACCTCAATTTGCGGGATCAACTGCTGAGAACACCGGGAGTTGGGGATATCACGATTTTTGGTGAAAAGGAATATGCGATGCGGTTGTGGCTCGATCCAAATGCACTGGCGAGTCGGCAATTAACCGTGACAGATGTGGCAACGGCACTGCGATCGCAAAACATTCTCGCCGGAGCCGGAACGTTGGGTCAACAGCCTGTGCCTCCAGGTCAAAGTTATGAAATTCCCCTGCGAGTCAATGGTCAATTCAAAGATGCATCAGGATTTGAGAATCTCGTCATCAAAGCCGGGAGTGATGGCAACTTAATTAAACTCAAAGATGTCGGTCATGCCGAACTCGGCTCGGAGACTTACGCTAGTAATGCCAGAAATAATGGCAAGTCGGCGATCGGCATCGCAATTTATCAGTTACCAGGTAGTAATGCGCTGGATGTGGCGAAAAATGTAGAAGCGCAAATGAATGAACTGATGAAAGAGTTTCCGCCCGGATTACAAGCCAAGATTGTTTACGATACCGTTGGGTTTGTGCAAGCATCACTCGAAGAAGTGGTGAAAACCCTTGTCGAAGCGATCGCATTGGTCGTGCTGGTGATTTTTCTGTTTCTCCAAGACTGGCGAGCCACAATTATTCCGATTGTTGCAATTCCAGTTTCGCTGATTGGCGCATTAGCATTTGCTTACGCGTTTCGATTCTCGTTAAACAATTTGACTTTATTTGGTTTAATTTTGGCGACAGGATTAGTCGTAGATGATGCAATTATCGTCGTCGAGGCAGTCGCCCGCAAAATTGAACAGGGAGTGCGACCGTTTCAAGCGTCAATCGAGGCGATGGAGGAACTTACCGGAGCAGTGCTGGCAACGTCGCTGGTGTTGATGGCGGTGTTTATTCCAGTAGCGTTTTTTCCGGGTTCGACTGGGAGAATGTATCAGCAGTTCGCGTTAGTAATTGCCTTTTCGATCGCGATTTCAGCGTTTAATGCGCTTTCATTCAGTCCCAGTATGTCTGCGATTTTGCTGCGTCCGCCACGACCCAAACGCGGCCCGCTTGGCTGGTTTTTTAACAAATTTAATCAAATTTTGGCATGGATCGTTCAACGATATCTAGCGATCGTCAATTTTCTGATTCGCGTTCGTTACTTTGTGATTGGATTGTTTGTGGTCGGTTTAGCTGCGACTTATTTTATGTTCACCCATGTTCCGACCGGATTTGTTCCGAGTGAAGATCAGGGCATTTTGTTAGGCATTATTCAAGCCCCGGATGGAGTTGCTCTTGGCTATACCGATCGAGTACTCGAAAAAGTTGAACAAGTTCTCCAAAAAGAACCAGAAATTAGTAACATTTTTGCGACTTCAGGATTTGGGTTTGCAGGCAGTGGGTCAAATCGCGGCGTGTTCTTTGCTCAGCTCAAGCCGTGGGAAGATCGCAGTAAATCCGATCAAAGTGCGTCTGCAATTTTGACCCGAATTAATGGCGGATTTCAAGGGATTCCCGAAGCCGTAATCACCGCAGTCAGTCCCCCACCAATTCAAGGCTTTAGTACATTAGGTGGATTTGAGTTGCAGCTTGAAGACCGCACCAACGGGCGACTGACAATTGATGATTTTTTCGCCAATGCCCAAGCGGTTCTAGCACAAGCGAATCAAAAACCAGCCCTCAAAGGCGGTGTGTTTACGCAGTTTACTGCCAATACCCCACAGTTTCAAATCGACTTTGATCGCGATCGCCTCGAAGCACTCAACGTCAATTTTCAGGATGCTGTTAGTACACTTGGAACCGCCATTGGTTCGCAGTATGTCAATGATTTTATCCTCGGACAGCAGAGCTATCGCGTTTATGTTCAAGCAGACGGCAACTATCGGCGCTCGCCAAATGATATTCGTCAGCTTTATGTGCGATCGGCAAATAATCAAATGGTGCGATTGAGCGAGATGGCAACACTCACGCCGATTACAGGCCCATCTGTAATTAATCATTATAATGGCTTCCGCGCCATCGATTTGCAAGGCAGAGAAGCATCGGGTTACAGCAGTGGACAAGCAATCCAAGCAATGCAGCAAGCGGTGAGCCAAGCAGCAACACCGGGAGTTGGTAGTGACTGGATCGGAACTGCCCGCGAAGAATTAAGTGCAGGTAACTTGGGCATTCTCATTTTTGGCTTCGGGATCATTATGGTGTTTCTCACACTTGCCGCTCAGTATGAAAGTTACATCGATCCCACGATTATTTTGTTGACCGTACCGTTGGCGTTGTTAGGTGCGTTGAGTGCGCTGGCGTTGCGCGGTTTGGTAAACGATGTCTACGCGAACGTGGCGTTGGTAATGCTGATTGGACTTGCCTCGAAAAACGCTATTTTGATCGTCGAGTTTGCTAACCAAGCCTACGAAGGGGGCATGGCGATTCGAGAGGCAGCCTTGACCGCAGCCGAAGAACGGTTTCGACCAATTGTCATGACTTCGAGTGCGGCATTGCTGGGATTTTTCCCTCTAGTAATCGCCACCGGAGCGGGTTCTGCCTCACGCTGGTCGTTGGGAACGGCTTTGTTTGGCGGGTTACTCGTGGCAACGATTTTGAGTTTGCTCTTTGTTCCAGTGCTGTATGTAATCATTAAGACTTTGGAAGATCGCTTCTTGAAACATAAACCTGCTAATCGCTCCCAACCACCATCTCCAGATGGAAACGAGGATGGACAATCAAGAACGATGCCTTCTCCTGACGGAGACGCTTCTCCTGACGGAGACGCTTCTCCTGACGGAGACGCTTCGCAAACGCGAACGCGAACGTCTTCTCCTTCAGAGACGCTAACGCCAACGACGAACGCTCATCAACATTCATCTGTGATTATCAAGCAAAACACTGATGAGAACAGACCTAATGATTCGAGTAATTGAAAAAGGAAATAGGAAATAGGGAGTTGAGGATTGGACACAAGAGCACCAGAGGAAAGACTGACTACAACTTATCCCCTGCCCCTCTGCCTCCTCTGCCCAACTCTGCTTTCTATTACAAGAGATAAAGATTAAGTTACAACTTTGGGAACCGCTGAGACAATGTAGAGAATCTTCTGATTATTTAGCAAATTTATAAGCATTGGAGCAGAGCAAATGAACGCTAAATTAATCGCTTTCTCTGGCTTGGTGACAGGATTTGTGGGTGCAGGAATTGGTTTTATTACTGCTAGTTTACTTCCTTGCCCTTACACCAGTCAAATGTATCAAAATTTGGAGCAAAAATACGCGATCGTTGGTGCAGTTGCTGGCTTGCTGATTGGTTCTAGTCAAGAAATGATTCGAGAACTCAAGCAAGAGCGGGATGCGGAAGAAGACTTGCTGCGAGATTTCAACAAAGCTATTCACTCAAGTACAGATAAAGGAAATTTATCATCACAGTTTTTTGACAAGGACTAACAGCTAGTTTAGTACTCAGCTTACTTAATTGACGTTTAACAAATCAAAGCGATCGCGCAGGGCAAACGCATTTAATAATTTCTCCTTTATAACAATTTTTGCCTCTGTTGCTAGTAAAATTCAAGAATAGCTAGAATCATAGTGTTTACCTATTTACCCTAAAGGTATTGGCTACTGTATCTTGTCCCCGTTGCCATCAACTAATTGATAGTCAAGCTATTAGTTGTCCCTATTGCCGGACTATACTTAAAGCTCACGGTCATCCCGGTATTCCATTGCACCGCGTTGCTGGGGATGGGTATCTGTGCGACACCTGCACCTATCACGCTGATGATACTTGCAATTTTCCTAAACGTCCCTACGCCAAAGACTGTACACTCTACCAAAATATTGAAGAGACAAAATTAGAGTTGGAACAGCAGCGTTACACTAACAGTTTTGCAGTAACTGTCAAAAGTTGGGTAAAACGCAATCAGGCTTTATTGTTGCTATTAGGTTTATTATTGGTATGTTTGTTGTTCGTTATATTAAGGTCTTGATTTGGGTTTAGTGGGGAGTAGGGAGCAAGGGAGGCAGAGGAGCAAGGAAGCAGGGGAGCAAGGGAGAAGTTGCAGTAAGTTTTTCCCCTCTGCCCCTTTGCACTTCTGCACCTCTGCCATCTTGTACCCAATCCCCACTGCCCATTCCCTAACCTTCAAGCTGTGATGATGTTGGATGCTTCTGCAATAGGTTCAATTTGTATCGGTGGCGCTTTTTCCTCAAAGGTAGCTAAGTCGAACCAAAAGGTGGTGCCAATACCGACTTCACTTACTAGATAGACTTTACTACGATGTCTGTCGATGATATTTCTGACAATCGATAAACCTAAACCCGTGCCTTCTAGGGTGTGAACTCGATTTTCTACGCGGAAGAAGCGTTCAAAAATTGAGTGTTGATCTTCTGTGGCGATGCCAATTCCAGTATCGGAAATTTCAATTCGCACTGGTGCAGATTCGGTGTGACTGGGCTTGAAATCTAGTTGGTAGGCGCGGATTGCTACTTTACCACCGGCTTTGGTGAATTTAAGCGCATTACCAATCAGGTTGCCGAACACTTGTACTAACAGATCGTAATTACCTAATACTAACGGTAAATTAGAGGCAACCTCTTGAACAAGTTCAACACCTTTATCTTTTGCGTTGAGTTGGTAAGTACGCAGGGTTTGCTCGATCGCTTGGGCTAAATCTACGCCATCAAAGCTGTAGTTGCGACCAGATTCGAGTTTTGACAAATCCAAAACATCGTTAACTAGGCGAGTTAGGCGATCGGTTTCATGGTTGACTGTTTGCAGAAACTCTTGCCGTTCTTGTAAAGCTAAATCTTCGCCGTAGTCGTGCAGGGTTTCAATATAAGTTTTAATGTTAAATAGAGGCGTTCGCAGTTCGTGAGAAACGTTGCTAATAAATTGACTTTTTGCCTCGTTTAGTTCGACTTCACGGGTTATATCTTGAATAGTAATCGCAATACCTTTGATGCTTTCCCTTTGCAGATTGAGTACTGTAGTCAAGAGAATGCGGATCGTCCGCGGAGTGGGTTGTTTAATAAAAATTCGGAATTCGGCGCTTTCGCATTCGCCTGCTGCCATTTCGTACAAGGGACGGGTGATTTCGATTTGTACTGATGCTGGCAAGTGATGTAAGACATTGCAACCTACGACATTAGCCGCTTCCCAGCCAAAAATTCGCTCTGCTGTGGGGTTGACTAAAATCACCTGCATGTTGTTGTCAATCAACACCGCACCATCTGCGATCGTTGAAACTAGGGTTTCTAGCTTGGCTTTTTCTGCGGTTAGTTCTTCAATATTCTGTTCTTCATAGCGCTCTAATCGCTCTGCCATTTCATTAAAGCTTAAAATTAATTCCCCCAGTTCGCCCCCTAAAGGTAAATCAATGCGCTGCTTAAAATTCCCGGTAGCAATTTGCTTTACTCCAACTAGTAGTTCTTTAATGGGCTTGGTGATGGTCAAGGCGTTAATCACTCCGGCCAAAATCACCATTACCCAAATTGTGATAAAAACGGCAATGGTGACATCGCGGGTAAAATTGGTGGAGATAACAGCGGTCTGATTGGGGTTGATCCCGATCGCTAATACACCTAAGTATTTTTTATTGACAATCAGAGGAATAAATACATCGGTAACTATTCCATCTGGGGTCGTGTGTTGCCGCACCATCGGCTTTTCCCCATCACCAGGGTAATCTTCTGGCAGTTGTATCCGCCGTTTAATGGTAAGGGAGTTTTCTACCTCAGCTTCCCAAAAAGGAATGCCAAAAAAGATTTCCCCGTTTTCATCGGCATAAAGCATATAACGCACGCTAGAGGTGCTGCTATAAAAGCGTTGGGAAAATTGGGCAACCTCCGTGAGATTATTGTCCGCGATTAAGGGGGCAACGTTAGCAGCAAGTAGCAGCCCTAAGTCACGACCAAAGCGGGTGTCATTCATCCGTGCATCTTGCTGAATTGTATTCACAGCCCAGAAGGTCAAACCACTCATCACTAACGAAACTACCATTGTGGCCACAGCCAGCAGTTTGGTCTGGAGGGTGAACTCCGACCACCAACTAGCGATCTCATCTCGAATTGTTTTGAACAGAGTTAGCATCTTAAATAAAGTTGTTAGTAGTCTTTGTTATAAAGCCCAACAACTAAAAAATTAACAGTTAATTTGACAAATATGTTAGGGGAACGGGGAATAGGGCATGGGGCATGGGGAATAACTCCTGACTTTGCCAATTTTGGATTATAGATTTCTCCTTCAATCCAAAATCCAAAATTGAATGACTTCTAACTCTTTACTCTATGCCCAATATCTCTCCGGTAATACATTCCCTGAAACTGAATATGTTTGATACTAGCGTAGGCTTGGGCGATCGCTTGCTCAAAATTTTCTCCGATTCCCGTCACATTTAATACTCGACCTCCATCTGTGAGTATTTCTTGTTGCTGGTTCAACTTTGTACCTGCATGAAATACAATTGCTCCGGTTGCCTCTGCTTCTTCAATGCCAGTAATCACCTGCTCCTTCTCATATTCTCCTGGATAACCACCGGAAGCGGCAACGACAGTGGCAGATGCTCCCCCCTTCCAAGCAATGGGCGGCAATTCACTTAATCGCTGCTGTACGCAGGCTAGAATCAACTCTTCTAGCGGTGTTTCTAACAGTGGCAAAATCACCTGGGTTTCAGGATCGCCAAAGCGACAGTTAAATTCTAAAACTTTCAAGTCGCCATCGGGTGCAATCATTAACCCAGCATACAGTACGCCTCGGTAATCAATGCCTTTAGCTCTTAAGGTGGCGATCGCCTTTTCTAATACTTCTGTTTGAATGCGTGCCATCAACTCTGGCGTAGCGATGGGTGCGGGGCTGTATGCTCCCATCCCGCCAGTATTTTCTCCTGTATCGCCGTCACCAATCCGCTTATGGTCTTGAGCTGGCAACAAGGGTCTAATTGTTAACCCATCGGTCAACGCTAAAACTGACACCTCTTGCCCAATCAAACATTCTTCAATGACGACAAATTTACCAGCACTGCCAAATTGTCCTTGAAAAATTGCATCAACGGCACTTTCTGCCTGTGCAACTGTTTCAGCTACCGTTACGCCCTTACCAGCCGCCAAGCCATCAGCTTTGACAACAATGGGCGCTCCTTGATATCTGACGTAAGATTTTGCTGCTGCAACTTCCGTAAATACCGTAGATCGGGCCGTCGGAATCCCTGCTTCTTGCATTAGGGCTTTTGCCCAAGCTTTACTCGCCTCAATTTGCGCTCCGGCTCTGACTGGGCCAAATACCATCAATCCTTTGTCTTGGAGGTAATCTGTGATTCCTTTAGATAGGGGGACTTCTGGCCCAACAATTACCAGAGTTATGCCATGTTCTAGAGCATATCGGCTCATCCCCTCAAAATTATCTACTGCTAAGGGCAAGTTTTGGCAACGTTCCATAGTTGCTGTGCCCCCATTCCCTGGTACACAGACAACTTGCTCAATTTGCTTAGATTGCAACAGTTTCCATGCCAGAGCGTGTTCGCGCCCTCCATTACCAACAACTAAAACTTTCACTGATTTCCTCGTGCGTCCCTTGCAAAATGAGAATACCTGATTCGACTCTCGCGGATCAATTTTTTCATCAATTCTTACACTTGTGCAAGTCTTTGGTGATTTAGTATACTTCTTGCAAAATTCCCCTAACACTCCACCCCCAGCCCCTCCTGCGGGGCTGGTGTTACACAAGTCGAATTACCCCCCTTAATCCCCCCGATGCATTGGGGGAAAAAAGAAATCTAGTTCCCTCCCCTTGGAAAGGGAAGGGTTAGAGTGGGGTAAAACTGACACGAAAAACCAGGTAAGTAAACTATTTCAGACTTGTGTA
>NZ_CAXTTT010000093.1:0-33031 GCF_964247315.1 uncultured Nostoc sp. | reverse complement strand
AGTTCTTACGCCTTTTCTTCGGGAAACTTGGCAGTGGAGCAGGGGAGCAGGGGAGCAGAGGGGCAAGGGAGCAAAGGAGCAGAAATTCTTCCTAACTCCCAATCCCCAATGCCCAATACCGAAGCCTTCAAGCAACGCTTGGCACAAATGCAAATTGTCCTGCACAATCAAGACAACCGCGAACACGACTTACTCGATTCTGATGATTATTACCAATTTCAGGGTGGCTTAACAGCGGCGGTGCGTTCTCTACAGGGGAAAAATCCTCAAACTTATTTTGGAGATAATTCTATACCCGCCCAACCACGCATTCGCCAACTGAAAGCAGAAATTGCACGAGTGTATCGTTCTCGCGTAGTTAATCCCAAGTGGATTGCAGGAGTAATGCGCCACGGATACAAAGGAGCCTTTGAAATGGCGGCGACGGTAGATTATCTATTCGCCTACGATGCAACCGCAAAATGTGCTGAAGATTACATGTATCAAGGCATAGTAGATGCTTATTTACTCGATCCAGTTGTTGTAGAATTTATTCAGCAAAAGAACCCTTACGCACTGCGTGATATTGCTGAAAAATTATTAGAAGCACACAAGCGCAATTTGTGGGAGGATGTAAATATAGGAACATTAGAAGCTTTGAGGAACCTAGTACATCAAGCTGAAGCAGTTATCGAAGAAAAATCAATGGTGTAGGAAATAAACATGGAGAATCTTGCGTATTTGCACCTAGCTTTCGCCTACGAAGACAGCACACCCAGTGAATTGGTCCCCCTAAGTTCTTTGTTTAAGGACGCAGCTGCACCAGACTGGAAACGGCTTTCAGGTAGGGCTTGGAAGTATATGTTGCCCCTTGCTCTGTCTTTATCTATTCTTGGCGCTGTCAGTAGCGTCATGGCACTGGAAAAAGGCGATCGAGGCCCTTCTGTTAGAAATCTACAACAAAATTTGAAAACAGCAGGTTTTTACCAATCTTCTGTTACCCAAGTATATGACGCATCCACACAAGATGCTGTGCGGCGCTTCCAAAAGGCCGCTGGTTTACCTGTGGACGGCATTGTTGGAGCAAGCACCCTGCAAAAATTAGAAAGTTGGCAAGCGAAAAAGTCCACAACTGTGGCTACACAAGCTAAAAAAACTACTGCTGTAAGCGCACAAGCTAAAAAACCTAGTACTACTAATTCAGCTAGTTCAGCCACCAGCAAGCGCCGCAATTCCAACTACCTTGCAAAGGGAGATGAAGGTGAAGATGTCAGAGCTTTGCAAGAACGTTTAAGAGTCGCAGGCTTTTATTACGGAAACGCTACAGGCATATTTGGCCCAATTACTGAAGAATCTGTCAAGCGGTTCCAAGATTCTTACAAATTAAGCGTTGATGGAATTGCTGGCCCAGCAACATTGAATAAATTGCCGGGAGTTGGCATCGGTGATGGAGAAGAGGCTCCCAAAAAGGTAGTCAATCGAGACAAACTTCGTGTAGGCGATCGCGGTGAGCCAGTTAGAATTGTTCAAGAACAATTGATCCAGGCAGGATATTTAGAGGGAGAGCCAAATGGCTACTATGGCCCCTATACTGCCGATGCTGTACGCCGATTTCAGGCAGCTAACTTCTTGACAGCAAGTGGTGTTGCTGGCCCAACTACACGAGCTAAGTTATATAGCTCAGTTAATACTGCTAGCAAAAGCGAATTTAATACCCTAGAAATCCAAACCCGACTACGAGAGCGAGGTTTTTATAAAGGCAAGTTGAATGGTGTGATGGCTGATGACACCAAAAAAGCGATTAAACAAGCCCAGGAATTCTACGGCATCAGTCTCAAGGATCTTAAGAGCGGACGCTTTTAACATCCGCTTTGGTGTTTTTAGTATCACTTCCCAACTGGTTGCTTGCCTCTAATAACAGTAAATTACGAACTGCTCAGAATGCCAATTCTTTGGTTAATTTGAGTAGTTTCGTCTTATTTATCCACCCAAGTGCTAAAGCGGCATCAGCGCCCGTTGGCACTTGGGACAGACTGCATGAATAGTCATTTGACAGTCTAAGAGGTGAAAACCTTCTTTTTGAGCGGTTTTTGACCCAATTTTTAAAATTGAGTCATTTTTAAACTCAATAGTTGAGTTGCATCGAACACAAATTAAGTGATGGTGATGGTGGGGATAGGGCTGGTTGATCTCATAATGCTTATGTCCCTCGCCCAATTCTAGTTCTCGTAAAATTCCCATCCTTGCCATCAACTTCAAAGTCCGATAAATAGTTGACAGACTGATCCCTTCACCATCAGTTTCTAGCCGATGATAAAGATCCTCAGCACTCAGATGTTCACCTTGCGGAAGTTCTTGAAAAATGTGTAAAATTGTTTCGCGTTGGGGAGTTAAACGCCAGCCTCGGTCGTTCAATTCTGCCTTAAGTGAAGTAGTTGTGTAGACGGTCATACTAATATTTCTCAACAAATATCGTTAATTGAGAATATAACAAATCTTTTGAGCAATTTGCAACAATCATTGCTTATTGACAATATTTACTAAATATTTAAGAACAATTTATAAAATCTGACTCAAAATTCAAGTAATAAGCTGTATTGCATTTAATTTGCATACAGCTAATAGTTAAGATGTTTGTAACGATTACATCCCTTGACTTTAAATTTTAAATGAGTGAATTTTGAATTGCTGAGTTTATCCCTACCCTTAAGATATCTGAGCAAAGGTTTAGGGAAACTCTTGTAAAATTAAATACAAATTATTAGCTACAAGCTTCTAAGAGACTTTTGACCTGGGAATCAAATCAGCTTTTTGTCCCTAGTCATTTGTCAAGTGTAATTTTCTAATGACAAATGACTAATGACAAATGACTAACTTAGAGACTCCAAATAGTCGCGGATGAGGTTGCGGCGCTTGGGTTGACGTAGCTTTTGCAAAGCCTTGGATTCAATTTGTCTGACTCGTTCGCGCGATAAGTCAAGAGCGCGGCCAATTTCTGCTAAAGAATAAGGATGACCATCTGCCAAACCAAACCGCATCAGAATTACATCGCGCTCCCGGCTAGTCAAATCTGACAGAAGATGATGCAAATCTCTTTGTAAAGATTCTCGCATTAACATCTCTTCTGGAGTTACACTGTCAGTTTCGAGTAATTCGCCTAATTCAGTGTCTTTATCTTTTCCTACTTTGGTTTCCAAAGAAACGGAGCGCGGAACCCGCAACAAAACTTCTCGTACTTGGGTAGGTGTCATCTCTAACTCAGTTGCTAAATCTTCTAGAGTTGGGGTGCGACCTTTTTCTTGAGCAATTTTGCGTTGGGCTTTTTTGATTTTGTTTAACTTTTCGGTAATATGAACCGGTAGGCGAATCGTGCGACTAGAAGTAGCGATCGCCCGTGTAATACCCTGACGAATCCACCAGTAAGCATAGGTACTGAAGCGATAACCCTTAGTTGGGTCAAATTTTTCTACAGCCCGCTCCAAACCTAATGTACCTTCTTGGACTAAATCCAACAATTCCAAACCACGATTTTGATACTTCTTAGCAACAGACACAACTAAGCGAAGATTCGCCTTAATCATGTGTTCTTTTGCTTGCAGTCCTTGGGACTGAACTTGCTCCAACTCTTCTACAGTCAACTTGGCGATTTCAGCCCAGCGACGTTTCCCATTTGCCAAAGTCGGTCTGAGATCGGATAAAATTATGTCAGCAGTGGCAGCCCATCTTTCCAAAGACGGGCGATGTCCTAGTTCCGAGGTTAGACGTTCTTGAACTTCAACTAACCTTAGATAGGGTGTAATCACTTCATCCCCTTGCTTGGCGGCATTAGCAAGTACTATCCGCATCCGCAAGTAGCGTTGGACTTTTTGAGCTTCTGAAACCTCTTCATCGCGCCCCAACAAGCGAACCCGACCAATTTCTTGAAGATATAGACGTACTAGGTCTGTACTCCGACGGTTGGTGTTAGCAGCAAAGTTAGCATTGTCAACAGAAGCCATCTCTAGCTCCTGTAAATCATCTACCGATAACTCACTTTCATCAACCGTGAGATCCGAGTCCAAAGCCTGACTAGACTTTTTGGTGTTGTAGGGGGCGTCTGTATAAAAAGATGTTGCTGGCATAAAGATCGTCTCAATGGCTCCAGGTAACAATAGATTTCGGTCAGCTTAGATTACGGTCAGCTATTCAACTGTTGCTATTGTTCCCGTGATTCACGATGAACTAACATGGTTGAACGTTCCATTACAATTTTTTTAGAAATTAACTGTAAGGGTTTTATTGGATACAGTATTACTGAACTTAATCGGCTCTAAACTTTTGATTCAACCAATAGCTATTTAAATTCACAGCTAGGCTTTCAATATTTCAACTACTTAGTTAACATTTCAACTTTGATGGTTTTTTGATAGTAACTTTTGTAACACAGTATAAACATCCTTCAGTGAATGTCATCTTTATAATTGGCATAGTCACATTTACATGGCGACAAAAGTAATATCCTGACGATTTACCAATTTTTTCTCAGGATTATTCAGGTATAAGTAGAACTAATAGATATCGGGGAAGTGATTAGCATTAACGGCAAAAATTCTCTCGACACGGAGATAGAAGATGCGGATAAATTATCAAATCCTCTCTCCGTGTCCCCGCATCCTCTTGTATGTCAGCTTTAGTCTGCCAATTTCAACTTGACAGACTACTAGTAGTCCATCAAGCTACCGAAAGCCTGGTATGTAGTAAGCACTTCAGTGCTTAAGAAAATGACTTTAGTCCTTACTACAAACTTATTTACGCAGCATAGTTGACTTGACTAGACTAACTAACTAGTAGTTATACTCTGGCTTTATATCTCGCAACATCAGTTCATCAAGTGCTTGTCCGGGTGTGATTTCGCCTTGAAGTAACCGATAAACTTGCTCGGTAATTGGGACTGCGATGTTTTGTTGCTTGGCTCGTTGCATCAAAACTCGACAAGTATTGACTCCTTCAGCAGTTCCTTGTAAATTTGCGAGAGTTTCTGTAAGTGACTTACCACCAGCTAGCTGATAGCCGACTTGGTAATTGCGACTTAAGGGACTATTGCACGTTGCTAACAAATCTCCTAGACCTGATAAACCATAAAATGTTTCCGTTTTAGCGCCCCAGTTGTTGCCGATGCGAACCATTTCTGTCAGTCCACGGGTAACTAAAGCAGCTTTGGCATTGGTTCCCAGTTGTAAACCATCGCACACACCCGCTGCGATCGCAATCACATTTTTCAGTGTTCCCCCTAGTTCTACGCCCAAGGGGTCGGGATTGGTATATACCCGGAAACGATGAGAAGAAAATACTAACTGCACTACTTCCGCAGCCGTGGGAATATTACTGGCTACTACCGTGGCTGCTGGTAATTCCATTTGAATTTCTTTTGATAAATTAGGCCCAGACAAAACAACCACTGCATGGTTAGGGAATATTTGTTGCCAAATTTGTGAAGGCGTGCAGGTGGTTTGAGGGTCTAAGCCTTTCGTCGCTGTCACAAAAATTGTCTCTGGAGAAAGGGGGAAAGACTCAACTTGGGAAGCAACATCTCTCACACCAATCATTGAGATAGCGGACAGGACTATTTGGACATCTTGTAAAACTGCTTGGATTTGGGAACCTTGACGCGACCACACGCGCACCTGATGACCATTTGCAGCAGCGAGATTTGCCAGAGATGCACCCCAAGCACCTGCACCAAGAATTGCGACGGAAAGTTTTGTGTTGGAGTACATCTGCTCACTCATAATTCCTAATTCCTAACTCCTAACTTTTGAGCGTGGGTAACGTTCCATCAATTCCCTGACTTGTTCAGCATGATATGAGCTTCTTGTCAATGGTGAAGAAACAACTTGTAAAAATCCGATTTCTTCGCCGAATGCCTTCCAGTCAGCAAATTGTTCTGGATTGACAAATTCGTTTACCTGCAAGTGTTTTTGACTGGGTTGGAGATATTGCCCAATGGTCAAAATGTCGCAATCCACGGTTCGTAAGTCTTGCATGACTTGGCGAATTTCGGCATCAGTTTCACCGAGTCCAACCATGATCCCGGATTTAGTGTATGTGCTAGGAGAAAGTTGACGAGTGCGTTGCAATAATTCTAATGTGCGATCGTAGTTTCCTTGGGGACGCACCCGGCGATATAGGCGTGGAACAGTTTCGGTATTGTGGTTTAATACCTCTGGCGCAGCTTTTAGAATCGACTCTAGAGCATTCCAATTACCGCATAAGTCAGGAATTAGCACCTCAATTGTGGTGTGGGGTGAAACAGAGTTAACTGCATCAATACACGCCATAAACTGAGATGCACCACCATCAAGCAAGTCATCTCGGTTTACAGAAGTGATGACTACATGATTAAGGTTCATGCGGCGAACAGCTTGGGCCAGACGTGTAGGTTCCGTGGGGTCTAGTGGTTTGGGTTTTTTCTCAAAATCAATATCGCAGTAGGGACAAGCGCGTGTACAAGCCGGGCCCATAATCAAAAACGTGGCAGTCCCAGCATTGAAGCATTCACCAATATTCGGACAGGACGCTTCCTCGCAAACTGTATTGAGGGCTAAATCCCGCAAAATTTCTTTAACGTTACCGATGCGCTCACGTCCAGGTGCTTTTACCCGCAACCAGTCTGGTTTTACAGTCACAATCCGCTTTTACCACTAGAGTTATATAAACTCAATCCTAGCAAGCAAAGTCTTTGATGAAGCGATCGTATATAGATGTAATTCTGCTATTTGGGACAGGTTGTGATATTCTTAATTTACAATGCCATTTTTATGGCGGGATGTGGCGCAGCTTGGTAGCGCACTTCGTTCGGGACGAAGGGGCCGCTGGTTCGAATCCAGTCATCCCGATTGTCGTGATTAACAAATTAATATCGCTGTTAACAAATTAATGTCATCAAAGTTGCTCTTACAACCGTTAACAAATTAATGTCGCCGACTGTCTTTTTTGGGGCTGGTTCAAAATCAAGCTTCCCCAAAGTCTAATATAAACTTTATCCTGGTTTAAACCTGTGGTGTTTGCAATCAATATTGCTTGAAAAGCTTATATACCAAAAGCTACATGTATCAACAGGCTGTTTAAAAACCTTCAGTTTTCAAGATGGACATGGTTTAAATGCAAATATTCAGGATAATCCCGAACGAAGTGCGCCTTTCAACCCTCTTAATAAAGTTGTAATGATGAAAAATTTTTTCAACCCACCCCTAGCCGGGATGGTTGTTGAAACTTCCTCCATCGCTTTATTTAATTACTTTAACCAAGTATACCTTTCAACCCACCCCTAGCCGGGATGGTTGTTGAAACTTGCCATGAAATAGTAAAACCTATTCCAGTTGACACTTTCAACCCACCCCTAGCCGGGATGGTTGTTGAAACTTCTTTGAGCACTTTCTTTTGGTGTTTCGTACATACTTTCAACCCACCCCTAGCCGGGATGGTTGTTGAAACATCTACAGTAAACCCTATGCGTTCATTACTGTAATCTTTCAACCCACCCCTAGCCGGGATGGTTGTTGAAACCGCTTGGCGTATGCCCTTAGAAATAGTTCTAGCCACTTTCAACCCACCCCTAGCCGGGATGGTTGTTGAAACTTGTAATAGTACCGATTAGGCATAATCTCCATTTCGTCTTTCAACCCACCCCTAGCCGGGATGGTTGTTGAAACACGGAAAGCTTATGATCGGGACATTAAAGATTTTTTCTTTCAACCCACCCCTAGCCGGGATGGTTGTTGAAACTCGACCCGTCTAATACCCTTGTTTTGCAAGCTGTCCACAAACACTTTTGTCAGGTCTGCTTTGAAGCATGTCCAACTGAAAATTCAAAAACTAAATTAACTGACAGTCTGATTTCTGAATTTAATGCTGGACAAGGGTTTTCAGTTTTTGGCGGGAGTCCAGGGATTTTGCCCACGCTTTACCTTGCCAAAAAATATTTGAGAGGGTTCCCCCGACGAAGAGGGTGATTCAGTAACCACCACTGCGGTAAACCGCACCGTTACGAAAACGGCTAGGGCAAAAAGCCTTACTCTTTATTGCTGGGAGCGCACCTGTCCTTATTTTGCTATCCTTGTATAAACTTCTTTTTTCGTCGCTGAACAGGTCGGAAAATAATTGGTTTATCCAAGCAAGCTACAAAAAAGGGTATATCCTGTCTAATCAAGCTAGACAGCAGCATCAAGAGCGGGTAGTTACCAGGGTCAGAAAGCATAACAGTCTTCCAACTGTCAAACTAACCCAGATTTTTCGCAATACAGAGGCTGTAAACAGTATGAATTGCGGCGCTGTTATTTTTCATATTAAGTTTTCAAGGTTCAGTATTTTATTTAGATTGATGAAGTAATTCTGCATTGATAAGCAAATAAGGCTAAATCCCGTGCTTGCTCTTGTGGACTACCTCTAATTGCTTGCCATTTTGTTTCAATAGAGATTCCAACTTTTGCGGCTTGATTTTGGATATTCTCAATCAATCTTCCATAACTCCAGTTATGTACTTGTCGTCGGTACTCTTTGGCGTAATTCTTTTGACCTTCGATAAAACCGGGTATTTTTTTCTCAGCTTTGAAGAGAACTTCGCTTTGAATAATTTCCCGCATATCACCAAGCTTTGGTACAACAATACTTCCAGCAGAGTATACTTTTGCAATTTCCACAATTTTTGTGGCTAGTAACCTGTCTAAATAACGACCTGGTTGACCTATAAATGGTTCTTGGGTTTTGAGAGAATCACACAATTCTTTGATCGCAGTTTTGGGAACTTTTGCAGTTTTAACCCATATCTCGAATTCAGAATGTTTTCCTAATCGTTCCAATATTTCATTGACTAAGGGCGTATTTTTCTCTGCCATGAATTCCCAAAGATGGCGGAGGGTTTCATCATCTGCAACTAGACGACATTGAATCGTGATCATGCTCATAGATGCACGTAAGCATTGTTGTAATTAATAACCCAATTTAATTATGAGTTTAATGACGCAATAGCGCAAAAGCTAAATAGCGCAAGTACATTTTTGTTAATATACTATGCAAAAATTAAGCCCGGACAGGGACTTGGTGCTGGGATGACTGAAGAAACAAGAGAAGTTAGGGGAAGAATCCCTAAAGAGTTAAAAATTGCATTTGAGATTGCCTGCGCTCGTTTAGAAGTAACCCAGACGGCAGCGCTGGAAGATGCTATTAAGGATTGGTTGAAAAAACAAGAGTCTACATCTGCTGAGAAATAGAGTTGGCTTGGAAGTGCTGACTCTACGGCTAATCACCTAATATTTGGTGATGATTTCAGGATCTAGCCTGTAACCATTCCCATTAGATAAATCCCCATCAGTATCCTCAACTAATTCAAGGCTTAAATTTTTGCCCATAGCTTTCCCAATTAGTTCCATTAATGCTTTTGCTCTTACTTGGAAAAATATTTCAAAGTCATCGTTGCGTAAAATTTCTAGTTTGATGCCATGTAATCGCATTATTTCATCCAAGCTAGCTATCGCAGTTCCATGTAGCTCGAACTCTTTGAGGTAAACCGAAGGTGCTTTGCTGCCGATTCTTTTATTGGTTTTGGCACTTAGAGGAGTGCGATTAACTAGGCAGTTATATTTTTTGGGGTCAACGCCTTGTTTGCGACACCATGCTACCGGGAAGATGTGGTGCGAATCGATTTGTTCTTCAAAATAAACAACGTCGTTAATTTCCTCGCCTGTAATCCAATCTACTGCGCCTTCACGCCGTAGTAATGCCGCAAATCCCTGATAAACTGCGCCAAGTCGCTTTCTGACGTTCAGAAGTCGTTCAAACAAGAAATTTGCTTGCGTGATACCAAAGGGAACGGAACCACCTTCAATCCATGCTGGTACTTCAACAATATCGCGTCCAGCTTGGGAATCGTGCCAGTGGGTATAATTTTCACCAAACATTCCGCACCACAGCCAACGCTCTAACATGGAACGTACTTGAAACGAACGAGAGCGATCGCCAATAATAGTCAAAATTGCACTCAAGGCAACTAATTGGATGGGATAAGCAATATCATCAGCATCAAAGATTTTTTGACCGCGTAGAAAACGAGCTGCTTCTTCAAAACCTTTATTAACTGGGTCAACCCATATTTTATATTCTTCTTTTGTTAATTTTAATACTTCAGTACGACCACAAGCAACACCAGGCAATTTATCTAAATTCCAACCCTGTTTAGCTGCTTCGATTCTTCGAGCGTAACCAGCTACTAAGGTAACAGCTTGCATAAAGTCGGTACTACGAACCTTCTGCAAAACCTTGAATGTTTGAAAGCGATTTTCGCGGTGTTTCCAATCATCTCGAAGGCTAAAATCACCCACGCAGTAACTCGAACTCATTAAATCGAAGAAATTGAGGTCGCATCCGGTTGTATTAGTATCCTCAAAAACTTGGCACACTGCCTCTTTTGGCAATGAGTCACGTAGTTGAATGACTGGTATTTGATAATGCTCAAATTTCTTGATAACTTCTAATTCTAAAGTGTCAATTAGTTCGAGTTTTTGAGAGTCGTACTGCCAATATTTGGAAAACTTGCTGCGCCATTCAGAGAAAAAGAATACTTTGGATAACGGAAATAAAAGTGCTTCATACTCGTTTTCGAGAGTTGAACAGTCAATAAAATCGCCGTTTCGAGTTCGCATAATTCTCGATTCGGGTAAAGCGATAATGGCGGTTTTGCGATCGCACTCTGGTTCAAGGCATTTTTGAATATCTAGGTAATACCATTTTTTCGCCAATTTCTGGCTTTTGGGGTCTTTAATAACGACGGGTTGCTCATATAGCAGCACCATAAAAGAAGTGGTTAATCTTTGCTGACCATCAAGCACAAGCAAATTCGGCGTTTGAATTGCAGCATTTATTACACCGTCAAGCAGACGTGGTTTAAATTGTTGGCGCTCGATACCTTGCTGTAACATCATGACTGCGCCAATAGGGTAAGCCAGCGATATACTTGCCAACAAACGACGCACATGAGTATCGTCCCATACCCAATCCCTCTGAAAATCTGGTAGTTGAATACGTCCAATTTTGATGTCCTTCATGACATCGAATAAGAGATATTTTGTAATATCAAATGTCGAAATTGAATCCATTTGATGTTCTGCTGTTGCTACCATCACTCACGTCTAAAAGATAATCTGTATGTCAGGTTAAAGAAACCTTGCAGTCATTGCAATGGTTTTTTAGAGTAACTGATAGCGAATAGCGACTAAATTATTCCTGGGTAAAGTCTGAAGGTAAATTGATAATTCCTTGAGCAACAAGCTGTTTAAATTGATTAATTAAATCAGCCTGCCGTAAAATTCGGGTAACGTATTTGGGCCTGTAGCGAAAATTTCTTCCCCAATCTTTTACAGTTTTGGGACTTGTCCCCGTAACTTGCGCGATCGCATTAATGCAAGCTTTGCGATAATTACGTCCTGGTTCGTGAGTAACCTAACGACGACAATACTCCATCGGTTCTAGGGGCAACTGACAGAGGATATCAATTTGATGTTTGTTTTGGTGGGATTGCCTCCCAGTTTGCATGTTGGGCGTTCGTGAGTTAGTAAGGGTTATAGCAGCAGGGAATTGTGAAGACACCTAGCTACTGCAACCAAAACCCATACTTGCTGACCTCAACTTAAAAAATATCTGCTCTTAGTACAAGTATTTTAGTCACGATTCACGAGTAAATTATTGTTGTGGAAAGTCAGGGGGTAGGACTATTTTTTTGATTTGGTTGAGCATATCAGCCATGCGTAAGATATGCGTTGCATAATTGGGGCGCTTCTCGAAATTGGAACCCCAATTACCTATAGTCCTTGGACTCAGCCCAGTTGCTTCGGCGAGAGCGGCTATGCAGGCTTTTCTGTACCCCCGGTCATCGGGGGGCATATCAACCCATCTTTTACAGTATTCCATCGGCTCCAAGGGCTTTTCACTGAGCGCGTCGATTCTATATTCAGCCCTTGGGGGAATGATGTCTATGACCTTACTTGATCTAAGTAGCACATTTACTCACGATTCGTGACTACTTTTATAAATATCATCAGTTTTAGAGGAAATGATTAGAGATTGGTTGCAGAAAAAAGAGTCCTCTGCTAATAATTTCGCTGAGATTGTCGAAGATAACAGGCGATGTCTACGACGAACTACGCCTACGCATTCTTTTTTCTTAGAGCGATCGCTTTTTGAAATGCGGTGTGTTGCGTTAGCACAAGCGTAAATTGAATTTGCTCCCAAGAAACCCAGCAATAAAAATTTAGTTTTTGGAAAACTACCTTAGATACAACACATCTTGCTTTACCGTAATGTCGCTGAGGTAGTTTGTCTTAAATTGCATTATCAAAGATATGTACTGAACTTTATATATTAATCGTAATTTTACGAGGTAACTTAGTTACTGATTAAACATTACAAATAATATCTATTGGCACTTTAGAGAGGGCAGGTAGTAAGAAATCAATCCTTACTGCCTATTCTCTGCTGCCTACTCTTAAATACAGATAAACGATGACGGAAACGTTAAACCCCACACCAGGCTCTATAGTCAGTTGTCGCAATCGGCAGTGGGTTGTATTACCTGCCGAAAATGAAGATGTTATTCGCTTGCGTCCTCTCTCAGGGAACGAAGAGGAAATCGCGGGAATTTACCAGAAGCTTCAAGAGTTGGGGATAGAAACTCTGCAACCAGCAACCTTTCCCTTACCAAACGCTATCAGTATCAAAGACCATACAGCAGCAATCCTACTGATGGATGCAGCACGTCATTTGCTGCGAAGTGGAGCAGGGCCATTTCGGTGTTTGGGACGTTTATCATTGCGTCCTCGTCCTTATCAGTTAGTTCCTTTATTGATGGCGTTGCGATTAGAGACGGTGCGTCTACTCATTGCGGACGACGTGGGAATTGGGAAAACCATCGAAGGTGGATTAATTGCTCGTGAACTTTTAGATCGTGGTGAAGTAAAGCGGATAGCTGTACTTTGTCCTCCTCATTTATGCAACCAGTGGCAGCAGGAATTACGCGAAAAGTTTCATATTGATGCTGTGGTAGTCCGTTCGGGAACAGCTTCTAAATTGGAGAGAGCAATCCCGAATGGTTCTCATATATTTAGTTTCTATCGACACCTGATTGTGAGCCTAGACTATGCTAAGGCAGAACGCCGTCGTGCAAGTTTTATTACACACTGCCCTGATTTTGTAATTGTGGATGAGGCGCATACTTGTACCCGTCCCAACAGCAAGAGTACACTTCAGCAGCAACGTCACCAATTGATTCAGCAGATTGCCGAGAAAAGCGATCGCCATTTATTATTACTTTCTGCTACTCCTCACAGTGGCATTGAAGAGTCCTTTTTATCACTGCTAGGATTGCTCCAACCGGAGTTTGAGCAATTAATCCTAGACCGCCTAACAGAGAAACAGCGAGACAAACTGGCAAGTCATTTTATCCAGCGTCGGCGGGCAGATGTTAAACAGTGGTTGGGGAATGAAACGCCTTTCCCTGAAAGAGATTCAGAAGAGAAGCCTTACAAGTTATCAAAGGAATATAAGCAATTATTTAGATGATGTCTACAGCTTTGCTCGTGGGCTAGTAAAAACTACGACACAGGATATGAGCTATGCCCAGCGTCGGGGACGTTATTGGTCAGCCTTGGCGTTGATTCGTTGTGTGATGTCTTCCCCAGCCGCCGCAGTAGCAACGTTAAACCGTCAAGTGAGTAAATCCGGTGACGATAGTTTACTGGCTGATTTAGACGAAGACTTAATGAGTTCTTACGTTTACGACTCTACAGACCAGGAGCAAGCTGTTGATGCAACTCCGACTGTGGTCGTAGAACAGGGACAGCAAAGCTATGGCGATACAGATAAACGCAAACTCAGAGCTTTTGTGCAAGCAGCCCAAAAGTTACTCTTTGAGAAAGACCAAAAATTACAATCATGTATCGCTTCCATACAAACCCTGCTTTCAGAAGGTTTTAACCCGATTATCTGGTGTCGCTATATTGCCACAGCAAATTATGTTGCTGATACTCTCAAGCAAAAACTAGAAAAGAAGGGAAGTCAAATTCGAGTTATTGCCATTACTGGGGAACTTTCAGAAGACGAACGAGAAATTCGCCTGCAAGAGTTAAAGTCATATCCTCAAAGAGTTTTGGTAGCTACTGATTGCTTGAGTGAAGGGGTAAACCTGCAATCTCACTTCAGTGCGGTGATTCACTACGATTTACCTTGGAATCCGAATCGTTTGGAACAACGGGAAGGACGTATTGACCGCTATGGTCAAACTGCAACTCAAGTTAAAACTTTGTTGCTTTACGGTTCAGATAATCCGGTAGATGGCGCAGTTTTGGATGTGCTAATTCGCAAGGCTGTACAGATTCACAAGACTTTGGGAATTACTGTTCCCGTACCAATGGACAGCACCACAGTGTCGGAAGCTGTTTTTAAATCTTTATTTGACCGCGCTCATGATGCGGTGCAATTGTCTCTGCTAGATTTATTGGATGAAAAAGAATCTGCTGTTGAGCAAGTTCATAAAAATTGGGACAAAGCAGTAGAAAGAGAAAAGGTTAGCCGTACCCGCTTTGCTCAACGGTCAATCAAACCTGTGGAGGTAGAGCAAGAACTGATTGAATCTGACCAAATTTTGGGTAATGAACAGGATGTGGAACGGTTCGTGTTGTCAGCAGCAAATCGCCTATCTTGTTCGTTAACCAAGAAAAAACAGGGTTGGTTATTGTCCACAATTCCTAATTTTCTCCAGCCTTCGCTGGGGGATAAGCCGCGCTTGCTCACCTTTACAACCCCTGCACCAGAAGGGGTGGAATATGTAGGACGGAATCACCCTTTGGTAGAAGGTTTAGCGCGTCACATTATTGAAGATGCACTCTCAAATAATCAAGAACCTGTAGCAGCACGGTGTGGTTTTACTACGACGGATACTGTCACCAAGCGCACGACTTTGCTGTTATTGCGGCTACGGCATTTGTGAAACAGCCCAAAACACCAAAGTTTGCTAGCGGAGGAATGTGCAGTAGTTGGATTTACTGGCCCTCCATCAAATCCCATCTGGCTGACACCAGAGGATGCAAAATCTTTGCTGGAACAAGCTAACCCTGTGGGTGATGCGCCTCCAGGCATCAAACAGGCGGAAATTGAAGAGTTACTCAGCAAAATTACAGAGATTGAGTCTGATTTAGAACTATTTGCCAGAGAGCGATCGCACTCTCTTTCCCAATCCCATCGGCGAGTCAGATCCATCACCCAAGAAGGACAGATTCAGGTTAAACCACAGCTACCGATGGATATTCTGGGCGTTTATATTCTCCAGCCGGGAAGAATTCGTAATTCGTAATTCGTAATTTTTTAGACAATTTTTAATATTAGGTGCGTGAGAGATGAGTGTAGCAGGGATTACTTTAACGGGTGTTCAGATTGAAGGTAATTTGTTAGCAGCAGATATGACTGCTGAATTGTTAGCGGGTAATCTGAAAGAGCAAGCATCGGAGGATTTTGGTTTTACGAAAACTGACAAGCTAGCAGATGAAATTGCGATCGCTTGGGGTGATGCTAAAGCTTATTGGGCAGCATTTCAACGGCAATTAGATAGATTAGATGCAGATGATACCGCTACTAGCGTCACCCGCGAACTGTGGGTAGTTCCCTTACTACGCAGTCTCGGATATAACCCTGTTTACACTGCTAAAGCCGAAGTCGTGGAGGGACAAACTTATGCGATTTCTCATCGTGCGGAATTAGGCGAAAACAAGCCACCTATCCACATTATTGGTTGTCGAATCAAGGTAGATCATCGTCCTCCCAGTGGCACACCCAGGTTATCAGCACACGCACTGGTGCAGGAGTATCTTAACAAGACAGAACATCTGTGGGCGATCGCAACTAACGGTTTTCGCTGGCGGTTACTGCGCGACTCTTCGTTGATGACTCGTCTTACCTACGTTGAATTTGACTTAGAACAGATTCTCAACGGTGAGAACTTTGCCGAATTTGGGCTATTTTATCGGTTGTTTCACCGTTCCCGCTTGCCTGAAGGTATGGATGATGCCGATAAGTGCTTGCTGGAATTTTACCACCAAGAAGCACTGCAACAGGGCGGACGGGTACGCGACAGACTCCGAGATGGGGTAGAAAAAGCACTAATACAGCTAGGGACAGGTTTTCTCCAACATCCCAGTAATGAAAACTTGCGGCAGAAGCTTGCTGCTGGTACAGAATTAACAGATATCGGATATTATCGCCAACTGTTGCGGCTGATTTATCGCCTGCTGTTTTTGATGGTGGCAGAGTCCCGTAATTTATTAATAATTGGTGAAGATGTAGAGAAAGCCCGAATCTACTGAGAATATTACAGCATTGAGCGACTGCGAGAGTTATCCGAGCGTCCCCATTGGCGGCGGGAAGGGTTTCAAGATTTATGGCAGGGTTTGCGGGTTACATTCTTGCTGTTTGATGAAAATTGGCAGGGAAAATATTTAGGATTATCACCATTAAATGGCGATTTATTTGGTTCGTACACTCTACCAGCTTTAGATGATTGTGCTATTGATAATCACGATTTGCTAGTAGCGATTCGGGAGTTATCATTATATCAAGATAAGGGGCAATTACGACGGGTAAATTATGCTGCCTTGGATGTGGAAGAATTAGGGAGCATATATGAAAGTCTCCTTGATTTTCACCCAGAAATCTCTCCTAAAAATTACGAATTCAAATTAGTATTTGGTAGTGAGAGGAAAACTACTGGCTCTTACTATACGCCACCGCAGCTAGTAGGACAGCTGATAAAAACAGCTTTAGAACCTGTAATTGAAGAAAAGCTTCGTAGTACAAAAGAAAAGCTTCGGAACACAGAAAGCAATTACGAATTAGAAAAAGCACTTCTCGACCTCAAAATTGTAGACCCCGCCTGTGGTTCCGGTCATTTTCTCTTAGCCGCAGCACGTCGGGTAGGAAAGGAATTAGCTAAAATTCGCACTAGGGAAGCTGAACCAGGTAGTGAACCTTTAAAGTTAGCGATTCGAGATGTTATTCAAAATTGCATTTATGGGGTGGATTTAAACCCCTTGGCTGTTGATTTGTGCAAAGTAGCCTTATGGATTGAAGGTTTTTCTCGCGGCTTCCCTCTTAACTTTTTAGACCACAGAATTAAGTGTGGTAATTCCCTTGTGGGAGTGATGGATTTGAGTTGTTTAAATGAAGTAATCCCTGATGAAGCGTTTAAGCCAGTAACAGGTGATGATAAAAAACTATCTACACAGCTTAAGAAACGGAATAAAAACGAACGAGATAAAGCAGGACAACTATCAATTGGTGAGAAGTTAGAAACTGATAGCGTAGATTATGCAGAAATGTGGCGACAGTTGGGGGTAATTCCTGAAACCACACCACAACAAGTTAAAGATAAGCAAAAGCAATATAAAGAGAATCTGCAAGAATCTAGTTGGTGGTTGAAATATTCTGCTTGTAACTTATGGACGGCAGCGTTTTTTATGTCATTAACTGAGCATCATTTGCAGTTACTACCTACAACTGAAGCATTAAACCGTTTAAAGCGTGAAAAAGTAGAGAAAATTCGTAAATCAGAGGATAATTACGAATTAAAGATTACGAATTATGAATTAAATAAGATTGTAGATGCGGCGAATGAGTTATCTGAAGAAAAACACTTTTTTCACTGGTGTTTGGAGTTTCCTGAAGTATTTGAACAAGGTGGATTTAATTGTGTGTTGGGTAATCCGCCTTGGGAACGGATTAAGTTACAAGAGAAAGAATTTTTTGCTTCTCAAAGTGCGGAAATTGCTAACGCTGTGAATAAGGCGGCGCGGGAGAAGTTGATTCAGGAATTACCTAAGAAAAATCCTGAATTAGCACAAGCTTTTGAAGATGCGAAACATGATGCTGAGGCGCAAGGGAAATTTATTCGGGAGTCGGGTAGATTTCCTTTAACTGCGGTGGGAGACATTAATACTTACGCAGTGTTTTCTGAAACAGTTAGAAATTTAATTTCACCATAAGGTAGAGCAGGAGTCATTGTTCCTACAGGAATTGCAACTGATGACACCACAAAAAAGTTTTTTAGTGATGTCATTAAACAACAGTCTTTAGTTAGTTTACTTGGCTTTACTAACTGGGATTTTATTTTCCCTGGTGTTGCTGATAGATTTACTTTTGGTCTTTTAAATTTAGCAGGAAAAAAAGAGAACTTTGCAGAGCCTTTGTTTGTATATCATTGTCACTACATAAGTGACTTGAAGCAAGAATCTAGATATTTTAAACTCTCTCAAAAAGATATTGAATTGATTAATCCAGCCACTTTAACTTGTCCTATATTTAGAAGTGAGCAAGACGCAAAAATTACTAAAAAAATATATTATAATACCTCTATTATCATCAATGAACAAACTGGATATAACCCTTGGTTAGCTACATTTATGACAATGTTTCACATGTCTAATGATAGCCACCTATTTAGTTCAGATAAAACGAACAAATCTCTGCCTTTATATGAAGCTAAAATGTTTTCTATCTATGATCATCGTCATGGCTTATATACAGAAGAGATGATAGATAGTAACCAAAATGATTTTAGAATAATTCCAAGTCCCAGCCTCGAACAAAAACAAAATCATAGTTTTTTGGTTACTCCTAGATATTATATCAATGAGCAGGCGGTTAATTCAAAACTCAGTGATAAATGGAGAAGAAATTGGCTTTTGTGTTTTCGAGGTATAAGTCTTGCTGTCAATGAAAGAACTGCTATTTTTAGCATATTACCAAAAGTTGGTGTAGGTAATAGCGCACCTGTAGTTTTAACAGATATACAAGATGTAAAATTGCTTAGTTGCCTTTTAGCAAATTCCTGTAGTCTTGTTTTTGATTTTGTTGCTAGACAAAAAATTGGTGGAGCTAATTTTAACTTTTTCATTGTCAAACAACTCCCCGTTCTCCCCCCAGAATTATACACCCCAGAAGATATCAAATTTATTAGCGATCGCGTACTCGAATTAGTTTACACCGCGTGGGATATGCAACCCTTCGCCAAAGATATGGGATACGACGGCGAACCCTTTATTTGGAATCCTAACAGACGCGCATTATTAAGAGCAGAATTAGACGCATATTACGCCAAACTCTACGGACTCACCCGTGATGAACTGCGATATATTCTAGATCCTGCTGATGTCTACGGCGCAGACTTTCCCAGCGAAACATTCCGCGTTCTAAAGAATAACGAAATTAAGCAGTTTGGCGAATACCGTACTCAGAGATTAGTCCTAGAAGCATGGGATAGAATGTTTGAATAATTGCGTAAGTTGTAAATAAATATGTAAAATGTCTATTAAATGCCAAAGAAAATCCGAGAACTTAAGCAAATACTCCGCCAAATAGGTTTTACAGAAATACCAGGCAAAGGAAGTCATACTAACTGGATACATCCCTTATACGCTGGAAAACTTACAATTTCTGGTAAAAATAGTGCAGATGCTAAACTTTATCAAGAAAAAGAAGTACAACAAGCTATTGAAGAAGTAGAAGGTAAGATTAACAATGATGAAACTTAAGTATCAAATGATAATTCAATGGTCAGAAGAAGATAACTGTTTTTTAGTTGGGTTACCTGACTTTCCTGGACAAAAATGGCGAACCCACGGCGAAAATTACGAAGAAGCAGTTGCAAACGGAACTGAAGCCTTAGAATCTTTAGTAATAGCCTATCAAGCAACAGGTGAACCGCTTCCAGAACCAACTGTTAATAAAGTAGCGTAGTGCATTATTTGTATTATTAATGAAAAATCATTAATTATGAAAACAGATGCAATTTTCTATGAAATCTTGAAAGAATTCCCTAACATTTTCTTTGAAATTATTGGTAAACCAGATACTAACACCAATATTTACGAGTTTACCGCACCAGAAATTAAACAAACAAGCTTCTGATTAGATGGATTATTTGCTCCCCTCGCAGAATTTACTAATGAACCACTCTATTTTACAGAAGTTCAGTTTTACAAAGATGAACAATTTTATGACAGACTGTTTACAAGTATTTTCCTTTACTTCACCCAATATCAGCCACCTAACCCTGACTGGTTCGCAATAGTTATTTATGATACACGCAGCAATGAACGTAGCTATCCCCTACGTTATCGTTCCTTGTTAGAACCTCATCTACGTCGCTTCTACTTAGATGAACTTGACAACGCACCAGATGATTCTCTGGGAATAGGAATTGTACGCTTAGTTATAGAGAGTAAAAACAAAGCCGGAGAATTCGCCAAAAATCTAATTGACAAAGCTAAGGAGGAATTGACAGACACTCTTATTCAAAGAAAAGTTCTAGAATTTATAGAGACAATCGTAGTTTACAAGTTTCCTAACTTAAGCCGCGAGGAGATAGAAACCATGCTGAACTTAAACATACTTAAAGAAACTAGAGTTTATCAAGAAGCAAAAGCAGAAGGTAGAGAAGAAGGTAGGGAAGAAGGTAAGGAAGAAGGTAAACTAGAAACCAAGTTGAAAATGATACCAATTTTCCTGGAACTAGGATTAACTGTTCAAGAAATTGCTGAACGTTTAGAACTAGATATGGAGGAAGTAAGAAAAGTTTTAGAAGAGACGTAAAAATATCAATACGTATTTTGTTATTTCTCGTGTCTATAACGGGAAATATAGTAGATAGGATGCGTTAGTTCGTTAACGCACTCTATCTACTAAAATCTAGAATCAAATTTTATGAAAATTACTATAAAGCTACAGGAATTATTACAGCAGCCTGAAAATGCAATTTTACCTATTAGCAATTTATTAAGTCAAAAATTAGCATTCCTAGATTGTACAGGAGTAATAGCTATTACACCAGAACAATTAACTTTGCTATTTACAAGTATTCCTCAAAATTGGGATATACAAGAAATTGCAGAAATCTTCGATTTTTCTACTATTACTCAAAGCTTTAATCACCAACTTCAAGAATGGATTGACCAACGCTTAGGTGGAATAAATCCTCAAATACCAGTAAACAGTAGTTTATCCTCTCTCACCAATTCTCAGTTCCTTGATATTTTTAATTTCCGCAACGAAGTAATTGGGGACTACCGCCGCTATATTGAAAGCTTCCTCAAAATCCGCGACGAAAAAGTAAAAGCATTTGTCGATAACGAGTTAGAAAAAGGTCAACTCTGGACTGACCCTTTAGTGCAACTTAACCCTAAATATCGTCCTGGCGCATCTGTCACTACATTAGTACAGCAACGTATTCTCCATCCAGACTGTACACGCTACTTCTCACAAGATGGTAAACCTTTTACCTTCCACTATCACCAAAAACAAGCCTTTGAAACAGCACAACGTCAAGAACCCTATGTTGTCACCACAGGAACCGGTTCCGGTAAAAGCCTAACTTATGTTGTACCCATCATTGATGATTTGCTACACCATCCTGAAATCAAAGGAGTTAGGGCTATTTTGGTTTATCCGATGAATGCCCTAATTAATTCTCAGGAAGAAGAATTAAGAAAATTTCTCAAACAAATTTCTCCGCAGCAAGTTGTCATGAATCCTGGAGAATGGCAGCATTTTGAGGTAATAGGTTTGGATCAGCGTGGGGATGCGATCGCTATCAGTGGATTAAATTGGGAAGCAACAGGCGGCACAATTGATCGCGATGCTTATTACTTTACCGACAGCAGCCAAAAAGGTCAATTTACCATTACTGCCACTATCGGAAGATTCAGTGTCTCTGCTCATGTCAGTGTTCCTCCAGTATTAAGGCGATTAGAAATCATTCCTCCTCAAATACAGCTAGAACCTGAAGAAAATAAAACTTTTACGGTCATTGGATTTGACCAACAAGATAGTCAGATAGCACTTGAAAAAGTAGATTGGAAATCAAGCAAAGGAGGCTCAATTAGCCGTCATGGATTGTTCCAAGGCGGTTATAGCCAACGAGAGGTTACTGTTACTGCTTCAGTTGGCAATATTCGGAAATTAGCTTATGTTACTTTACTGCCAATCTTAAGAAGATTGCATATTTCTCCACCTGCTGTACACCTCAAACCTAATGAAAACCAAACTTTCACTGTCATTGGCTTTGATCAGTTTGGTGATGAGATTGACCCCGGAGGAATTTTTTGGGAAGCATCTGGGGGAGATATTGACCAAAATGGTAATTTTATTGTTGATTTTAATGCTAAAGGCCAATTTTTAGTAACTGCAACCTCTCGTTTAACCCCTAAGTTAACCAAAAACTCAAGAACGTTGCTCTTTAACGTTGGAATTTCGAGCAAGATTTTGTCTTATTTTCTTCGTTTTTTGGCACAGGTACAAGATGATTTTATTACTGATTCAAATACTGATGAAGTTAGCAGCACGGTTGCAGAAACAGAAATAGACAACTTCGAGCTTGAGTTACAAGCTTGGATAACTAAGACTCTTATAAAACTAGCTTCTCGTCTTCTTGGATTTATTAGTAGTTTGTGTTTAAACCAAGCAACAGCTAATCTAAGCGCTTCAGCAGAAATTACAGTTGTACCTGTTTTAAGACAGTTAGAAATTTATCCTGCTAAAGCACAAATAAGACCTTATGAAAGTATTAATTTCATAGTTAAAGGTTTAGATCAGCACTACTATGAAATAGACGTTAATCATGTAAATTGAAAAGCAATAGACGGTAATATTAACTCGCATGGTACTTTGTCTATAGATGATAAATGTAGCGACGTTACTATTACTGCCACTGTTGAAACAATTAATAGCATTGCTTATGTTAGTGTAGTTAAAGTACCACAAAACATCTCTAGCCAAGAATCTTCTACAATAGCAGATATAAAACTTGGAAAAGTCTTAGATATCAAAGTTCTTCCTTCTATTCAAAAAAGTAATTTTAATCAAAAGAATAAGTCTATTTCAAATGAAACTTTAGAAGTAACTATAGAAAAGAAAATATCTAAACCCAAACTTGAAAAATTAGATAGTGACTATGAAGATAAATACCAATGTAACTATGGATTCTCTTTTTTGCATAACTATATTGATAATTCCGATATAAATTGGGAAAAATATTCTTGGTTTTACCGCAGTCAACTTTACTATGATGGATTTGCTATCAATGAATTTAGTGGCGATTATAATGATTATTTAAGTTACCGAGATCAAATTAGCTATATAGAGTTTTTAATGTAAAAATATAATCTACATCCGGCTGATATTTCAAAAATTCATCAGGCTGACAATCCAATGCCTTGCAAATGCCGTTTAACTATAGCGCTTCTGACTCTTCGCCTTTTTGCAAAAGGCAGGGAATAATGAGTGCATTGCCCTACCTCCCAATCGGCAGGGATTGGAAATGGTGTCTTACAGTTAGTACATTTTGTTAATAAACCCAACTGATAGCGATCGCACTCAAACTATATCAACCTGAAAAACCACATTCTCTTCACCTTCATCTGATACATATTCCAACAGTTCCCCTGGTTGACAATTCAACGCTTTACAAATGCCATTCAATCGTTCCGGCGCTAATCTTGGCATTTCATCAACCTTACGTAATCTATAAATTGAGTTTTCAGTTATACCAAGTATCTTAGCCAAATCCTTATTTTTAACCCGCTTTCGTGCCATCACTTCATTTAATTTCCAGCGAATCACTTGATTCTCAGACATAGACTACATCACCAGTTTAGTCGCTGCTAGATGTAGATTTATCTACTCGTCAGTATTCTATCTAACAAGTAGATATATAACACTGTAAGTTTGATTAATCTACACTTGACGCTAATCTACGTGTCACGTAGATTAAATTGTAGACAAAAACAAAAGCGATCGCTCTCCGGGAAGAGTCCGCGATCGCCCTTTGTAAAACCCCATCAGTGAGGTTATTCACATGATTACACAAGAGGCATTGGATGATCAAACTCTCACACAATCAGAGTTTGAGGAATACGTTAACCAGGTGCATGACCCAGCACCACCAGAAATAGAGAGTGATTCTGTGACCGATGATTTTGGAGAACTTTATCGAGTTTGGAACGGTTCGCAACTGCTAGGCACTTTTTATCAAAATCTTGAGGGGAAATGGGTCGCCCAGCCCTGTAATAAGGATGAAAGACCCTGTTTTGAGACTCCTTTGCAAGCGCAGTTGATCATCATAGCTGTTAATGGCTTATTGGTGGCAGATGTAGCCTAACAGGACATCATTGGTAATTTCCCATCACCTGGAGACGTGGAGCATTCCCGTCTCTTTCTTATTGGTAGTCTTTAGGCTATAAGTGGAAGTGCGATCATTTGCTCTTTTTCTTCTGCTTGATAAAAGTGTCCCTATCCCGCACTTCTGCCAAAATAGATTTATTACTTATCTGCTTACCAGTATCACGAATTTTTCGACTTGCTGCTTTCGCTTCTTCCAAGGAAATCTGCTCAGTTTCTAAGTCAATCGCATGTGCCTGAGACAACAACACTTCTTTTCCCGAATCTTGACGATATACAAAAACTGTTGATATATCTCTAGGGTCAAATCGCAATATTACACCCTCACCCGCATAACCTGCTAAATATTCCCCCTTATAGGTAATGTTCTCAAAACTCACATACCCACCTTTGTAAATACTGCGGCGTGTCTTTTTCATCAAACAAATATCTAATTGCCGCTCGTCAATTAAACTTGGTAGCGCAGGTAAACCAGCTTCCCAGCGTTGAAACCGCGTTTGTCCGCTACGAGCATCAAGTCGCTGATTGTAGTTATCAATAACATAGCGAATAATTAGTAGTTGTAAGTCTCGCAGCGTAATACAAGCTTCTTCTTCAGCATCAAAACCTAAATGAATCCCCATAATACAGCGCGAATAGCTATCTGTAATTTTGGTCAGCCAAGGACGTGCTAAAGTTTTGCCATACTGGTCAACCAGCATCGCATCCAATTTTGTATGGTCGCACTGCCAAGTATGGTTGCTGTATCTTGGCTCCAAGGTCTGTCCATCACGGGTTTGATGCGACACCCGTGAACCACGCCAACCAATATTTCTAACTTTCTGTTTTTGCTCTTTGCGCTCAATAATGGGATTGAGAACCCGGTAAACCGTCATGTGGCTGGGGTATTTTTCCAAACCCAATTGTTCCGCTCTCGCTTCAACCCGAATCGCAACTTGAGCAGGAGTCATTTTTCTACCATTTTTATTACCTTCTTTATGGGTTTTGACAATAAACTCTTGCCATTCTTCATCAATACGGTAATTACCTCGATCCGAGCGTTCGGGTTCGGTAATAGCCGATAAACCCTGCTCTTGATACTTTTTAACAAGTCGCTGCACCGTCCGAACCGTCTTACCAAGCTTTTCTGCGGCTTGCTTAAGTTTGATTCCATAGGTTTTGCGATCGCATGGCTTAATTAAATTTTGTAATACCTCCATCCTCAGCTTGGCTTCATCCGAGAGTTGGGTAATAATCGTATTCGTTGGTTCTGCGTCCTCATCCTCCAAAATTTCGTCAAGCTCATCCGAACTATCAAAAGCTAAAGATGTGTTACCGTCATCGGAGTTTAGCGTTTCACCCATAAGACAACTCCATTGCTTGAAATTCTATAAATATCTAAAACTGCTTCTATTGAGATGCGATATTTAGCTGTTGCAAAGCTCCTCCGAAAAAACTCGTCTCTAAGTGCTGTTCTTGCAACTATAGAGAATGAGGCTTTAGTAGGAGCATGACATAATTAGTATTTGTGTATTATTGCTCAATCAATATAATACTACTTTGTTCCAAAAAACGACATTTAATTTTTTATTAAGCTATTATTTATACAAAACGACAATTATTTTGTTATGAATTAATCAAAATTTAGAAATTGATAATTTTGATAAGACGACAACTAAAATGTTACTATTCTAAATAGTGACATTTAATTTGTTAAACTACTCTTTAAGTTCAATGTAAGTCAAAAAAGCTATAATCATTGTGCAATGGGGATTATAGCCTTTATTTTTTGACGACATTAATTTGTTAAGACGACATTTAATTTGTTAAGCGACATACAGCAAGTCTCTCTAAGAAAAGCCAAGTTTACAGATTTAGCTTGCATCAAAATTAAGCCGGATTACTTAAAATTTTCCTTAGGAGCTAACATCTGTAAAATCTTTTCTACACGATCCAACTCTCCAACGATTCGCCGAATTGGGTGAGGCCAAACCTTGACAAGGGTAGGAGTTGCAGAAACCTGATTTAGTTCTGCTTGTTCTGGATGACTTAAAACATCAATCACCTTCAAAGTATAAGGATGTCCGAGCGATCGCTCTAACAATTCGTGTAAATTTTGCAGAATGCGTTCAGTAGAACTGCTATGTCCTGCAACAAACAAGCGGAGAACATAGCCTTGAGTGATGGCTTCTTTTTTTTGTACTATTACTGGTTGGTGATATTTTGGCACAGGTTCAGAAAGGTCTAGACGGACAATTAAGTCATGATCCTCCCAAAGCTGCCCAAATGAAGAACGATAGGTTGTTAACACCATGCGATCGCACAATCCCTCTTGCCAAGGAGCTGCTTGCCATACTAATTCCCCTGTGCCAAAAATAGCATTAAGCAAAGTTTGGTGTCTAATTACAGCCGGATAAGCTTCAGCAAAAGTTCGCACTTGTTGAGTGCGCGGATCTAACCAATTGTCAATAGTTGCAGTATAACAAGGCACTAAAAAGTGTGGTGGCTCTGGTAAATCTAGAATTTCTTGCAAAGCCGAGCACAAATGCAAATGCCATCGACCTTGCTTGCTAGGGTCGATGCAGTAAATTAAATCTCCTCCAGGTGTAAATAGCGCAATACCTTTAAACAGCTGGGGTGTAGATAGTTTATTTGTCGTCAAGTTATTCACAGAGGTTAGGGAACTAAAAGTAAAAATTCTCTCTTTTACCTTTTACCTTAGCTATAACCTCAACCAGGATCGCAAAGATATTTGGGATTAGATACTCGAAGATGAGAAAGCAGAGGGGGCAGAGGAGCAGGGAAGCAGAGGAGCAGAGGGGCAGAAATTCTTCCTAACTCCCAATCCCCAATCCCCAATGCCCAATCGTTAAACTCGACCTCGGAGAAATTGTGCCATTTCATTAGGAGTTGGTGACATTTCCAAAGCAGTTTCTTCAGTAATTCGTCCGTCTTGATAGAGATTCAGCAATGACTGATTCATCGTAATCATGCCGTCAAAGCCAGCTTGTTTCATCAGCTCGCCAATTTCATCATACTTTCCGTCTTTGATCCATTCCTTAATCGCCTCAGTATTGATCAGCACATCGTGGAAAGCAGCCCGCTTACCGTCAGTTGTGCGACACAAACCTTGAGCAATTACTGCCACTAAAGACTCAGAAATCGCCACTCGCATTGCATCCTGTTCATCACCAGAATAGAGGTTGAGAATCCGCTCAATGGTTTTGACAGCGCTATTGGTGTGTAAGGTTCCCATTACTAAGTGACCAGTTTGAGCGGCTTTTAGAGCGGTGTTAACTGTTTCCTTGTCCCGCATTTCCCCCACCAGAATCAAATCTGGGTCTTCTCGCAAAGCTGCTTTCAAAGCGTTGTCAAATTTCCGGGTATGCATTCCCACTTCCCGCTGTTTGACTAAAGACTTGCGGCTTTGATGGACAAATTCTATCGGGTCTTCAATGGTAATGATATGTTTGGCCATTTCCTTATTGATATAATCAATCATTGCTGCCATTGTGGTGGACTTACCAGAACCAGTGGGCCCCGTGACCAAAATTAAACCTTTATGGTGATGACAAATATCCCGAAAAACTGGAGGTAATCTCAACTGTTCCATAGTTAAGATTTTTAGCGGAATCAACCGCAACACCATTGCAGGCCCTTTGAGGGAGCCAAAAACATTAATCCGCACGCGAGCAAATTCGTATTGAGTTGCTCCGTCAAATTCTAAGGATTCTTCAAAGCGCTGGATTTCTCCCTCACTCATCACCTCCCGCAACCAACTCATAAAAGTTTCTTTATCTGTTTCTGGATAATCTCCTGATTGAATTTCTCCTCGGCTGCGGAAGCGGGGTGGTTCACCCACACCCAAATGCAAGTCAGAATATCCCTGATCGTAAGCTTCTCTGATTAACTTCTCTAAAGTGAGTTCTGACCTGCTGTTTTGAGGATGAACTGAATTAGGTATTGGCGGTGGACTACCTGGACGATAACCTGCAACAGGCAAATTAGTACCCCTATCGATTGACATATCGAGTGTTTGTGTCATCTGCCGCTGCGTACTAAAGGTTGGGATTGGCGGTGGTGGCGGTGGCATTGTTGGTAGATTACGTCCGGCAGCAGAGTTAGAATTTAAAGGAGACTGTAGTTCTGTCATATATCTTCACATTTGGCAGTTAAAAAGTTGAATTAACGAGAAGTAAAGTCACTTGCTTTAATGACTTTTGGAGAATGCTTGTCTGCAAGCCTTAGCGGTAATAGAAGGCGATTAAAACTCTAGAACCACGGTCAATCTATCTCATCCACTCAATTGGTATCTTTTATTTCCTAATATTTCATTACTCAGAATATTTAGATAGATTATTTAACCTATATAAACTGGTTTAACACACGTTAGGACTCAAAAGACCTCAGCAAATACACATATATTAGTAAGTATTTTTTAATTATTTTTATTCTTAAAGTAAATATTCTCACGACTTAGATGAGAAATTTATCCCAGATATGGGCACGAATTGCCAGCAATTAACAGCACAAATACTAGCAGATCATTTATTCAGCCTGTCTAGGAATTATGAGAAAGATTACTAATTTTTATAAGAAATGTTAAGTTGAATAGGAGCAATATCGTGGGGATCAAAGTTAAAAGCTTATACCTTTTAGGTTCTATACCTGAAGGTAGATGCAATAAACAAGTTTTTTTAATAGATAGAAAATTGATTTTATAGCCATAATTATAAAAACTTAACTGTAAAGTTTAGTAAACAAATGCTCATTTTTCCGATTAGTTTTTATATACTAAATCTCAACTGAAACAATTCAGTTTACTCACAAAAAGTGAGATATTACTGAAATAAAAATTTGTTGTGTATTTTAGGAGGAAAAGTCAATGGTTTCTGCTCAAAGCTCTAATCAAGGAAAGACCTACTCCTTGTTGATGATTAAAAGCTTTTTAATATGGACTTTTACATTAGCAGTATGTTTGTTGGTTGTGGGTTTTCCACTAGTTGTCTTGATGGCTACGGTCGGATGTCTGTTGTCGATTATCTTGCAATCTGTGATGCCTGTTAGTGCGGTTTTGCTTGTAGCAGGCGCTCTAATAATGTTTAATGTCATGGCAGTTATATTGGCTGCGGGTGTGCTAACTGTTAAGGGAGTTCATCCTAGTGAAGTTAAATGGTTAAGTTGGCTGCATGGCGAGGCAGACCAAATGCAGGCTACTGTTTACGCTGCTTGCCCTCTAACTTGTGAGATTAAATAGTTATTACAGGTTAATTAGACAAACAGTGCGTCTGCCCGGTTAAGCCGGGTTTTTTCATGGTTTTTATAATTTGAACTTTTAAATAGTCATTATACCAATTCGCAATTCGCAATTCGCAATTCGCAATTGAGAAATTTAGATGCAGCAAGGCAATGCCTGCTTACGTCTGTTGCCTTATTTTAGAGAATTAGTATTACAGATTAATTAGACAAACAATGGATTTGCCCGGTTAAGCCGGGTTTTTTTATATCTTGTGTAATTTATCCATTCATATTTATGGTTTATGTAAGGATTGACCACCGACTATTGACCATAGACCATTGACTATAGACCATTGACTATAGATGGTAAATTACAAATGACTAATGATTAATCAAAAACGCGTTTGCATTATCTTAGGTACTCGCCCAGAAGCAATTAAACTCGCTCCAGTTATTCAAGTTTTCCAGAAGTCTTCAGAGTTTCAGTTGCAAGTAATTCTAACTGGACAACACCGAGAGATGGTTGAGCAAGTTATGCAACTGTTTAATATCAAGTCGGATTATAACTTGGAAATTATGCAGGTTCAGCAATCTCTAAATGATATTACTTGCCGTAGTTTACAAGGGTTAGAAGCATTATTTAAAGTAAAAAAGCCAGATTTAGTAATTGTGCAGGGAGATACTACCACAGCTTTTGCCGCAGCTTTAGCAGCTTTTTATCAAAAAATTCCTGTTGGTCATGTAGAAGCAGGGTTAAGAACTGATGATATATTCAATCCTTACCCAGAAGAAGCTAATCGGCGGTTAATTTCTCAAATTACTCAGTTGCACTTTGCGCCGACTCCTTGGGCTGTGGAAAATTTGCATCGTTCTGGTGTTTTGGGTGAAATTCACATGACAGGTAACACGGTAATTGATGCATTGTTAAATGTTGCTGCAACCCAAGTAGTTTGTAATGTCCCAGGCTTAGACTGGGAATCATATCGGGTCTTGTTAGCAACTGTTCATCGTCGGGAAAATTGGGGAGAACCTCTGTTAGCGATCGCTCAGGCGTTTTTACAAATCTTAGACAAGTTTCCTGATACAGCTTTACTGCTACCATTGCACCGCAATCCGACAGTGCGAGTCCCGTTGCAGGAACTTTTAGGGAATCATCCCCGAATTTTTTTGACAGATCCTCTAGATTATGGCGAATTGGTGGGAGCAATTGGGCGATCGCATCTTTTGCTCACTGACTCTGGTGGCTTACAAGAAGAAGCCCCCAGCTTGGGAAAACCAGTACTAGTTTTGAGAGACACTACCGAAAGACCAGAGGCTGTTGTCGCTGGTACAGCCAAACTTGTTGGCACTACGACTGAAAATATTTTTGCAGCCGCTGCTGAGTTACTCAGTTACTCAGATGCTTATGAAGCGATGGCAAATGCAATCAATCCTTTTGGGGATGGTCATGCAGCAGAGCGCATTTTGCAGATTGTACAAAATTACTTGGGTATTTCATCAGAAACATCAACTTAGGAACTTTCAACAAAATGCAAAATTTTCGTTTTCTAAAGTGCATAAAATCGGGGTAAAAGTCGGTTTTTCACTTTATCAGTTCTTGTGGAGTGAGGTCGTATTGCCCGCCTGATGACGGGCCAGACGTTCTGAAATTTTGATTTCCTGAACTTTTGACTTCTCTCCATTCCACCAGAAAATAGGTAGAACTTGGAAAGGAGATGTTCAAAGGGTTGCTTCTGGCTAAATACCCAGAGCAGATCGAGTTTCGGGGCCCACAACACCATCTACAAGTAGACCTTTACTTGCCTGAAAGCTGCGGACTCGGCTAACAGTTTCTTGACCGTAAACTCCATCAACTCTAAGATTACCCAAAGCTGTTTGAACGTCTCTGACGAGCAGACCTTTAGAACCAGGGGTAAGAATCACCGAACCGCCAACACCACCGGGTCTAGTTACAGGAAGATAATTAGGTCTATTACCAATCCATCGCGCAAAAACGTATCTACCCGTAGAAAGTCTGGCAAAACCGTTTTCATATCTTTCAATTGCTGGAAGTGTTGTCCCATTTGGTACACAGTCGACATAAGAGTAGTTGCTGCTTGGGCCTGAACGGACACGTAAACAACTGCCGTTAGTCTTTACATACGCAGCCGAACTCATTTGAATTTGGCTAACAGCAGCAAGTAATACACCAACACCAGCTAAAGCTAACCAAGCCGAAGATTTAAACAGTTTTTTCCAATTTAATTGAGGTTTAGGAAGATTATACTTAGTGTTTTCAGATGCCTCTTCTTGAGCAATAAACATGTGAGAATAAGCAAGATATTCCATAATGCACTCCTTGATATGAAAAAATGAGTACTTGCAGAGAATCACTCGGTGTTCTCTGTATTTATTATTAGTATATTTTATATCACTACCTTTGAATAGGTTTTTACTACTAGCGAAATTAATAAATAAAATTAGTCAAAAGATTCTTGAGAAAAAGCATCGCCTGATGATTTAGGATAAAAATCACCAGGCGTTGGCATAGGCCGTGCTAGAAATTGTATTTTTACAATAAATAAAATTTAGTTAAAGCTTTCTTGCTTACTGGCTTCTGCCTTATTGCATCCCAATATCTCAAGCCTATTGTCGATTCCAGTTAAACTAGCAACCATAAAAGCTAATTCGTCTAAGTCTATAGGCTTGCATCGGTATATATCATAACCTAATATTAACGCAATATCACGGTCTTCTTCGTAAGGAGATGCCGTTAGAGCAATAGCTGGAATCTCTCTCCCTCGCCTTGCTTCCAGATTTCTGACCTTCAAGAGCAGTGAGTAGCCGTCTTCATCTGGTAAATAAATGTCACTAATTAGGATGTCTGGTTTAAAAAATGACATTATTTCTATAGCTTCCCTTGCTGAAGCAGCAGTGATAATCTCTGCTCCGCTTAATTCAAACAAGTAGGTAAGTAATGTTCTTGTATCAAAGTCGTTATCAACAACTAGCAATCGCACACCTTTAAAAGACATCGATTGATTATACATATTCTCATCCACTCTGTAGCTCAAGTACTTGAAGTAGTAATCACATCAAAAGCCACATTTTTGTAAGCGCTATTTGATTGCATACTTTACCAAATCTTAAAAGAACTAACTAGCAAGTGTCTGTCCGGTTTCAGACATAGTAATTTACAGCAATTTTCAGGTAATTGAACCACAAAATCGGGTAAACTGGGAGTAAAGTAATTGTTAGATTCAATGCCAGTATCTTACTCAGGTGATTTGCGTTGTCGCGTGATTAAAGCTTGGGAAGCAAAGGAAGGGTCTCAACGTCAATTGGCTGAAAGATTCAAGGTCAGCTTGTCATTTGTGCGAAATCTGTTGCGTCATTATCGTCAAGATGGACAAATTGAAGCGAAACGACGTGGAGGATACCAAAAGCCAACAATTCAAACCGAGCATCTGAGCTGGCTCCAATCTCTGGTTGAGGAGAAAAATGATTTGTTGTTGAGAGAATTATGCGATCGCTATCAAGAAAGGACAGGGATTAGGGTGAGTATCCCAACAATGCATCGTGCGATAGAAAAATTAAGCTTAGGCTGTAA
>NZ_CAXTTT010000092.1:0-33088 GCF_964247315.1 uncultured Nostoc sp. | reverse complement strand
TTATTTTGAAATCTTTCTTAGTTTTTATTAGTAAATAAGATGCGTTTGCCCTGGCGATCGCACCCAATACTTCTTCATCTTTAATTCAGGGTTGTCTGCCACCGCACAACTTCACCGTTATGGAGGGACATCATGCAGGAATCCACTGTTTATCGTTCGATCTGGAGAGAGGCTGAGAAAAAAAGACACGGGCCATCGCTATCAATTTCTTGCGTAGAGGAGTGGCGATCGACATTATTGCCCCTTCCACAGGCTTATCGATTGAGGAAGTCCAACAACTTCAGCAGCAACTGAATGAGTCTCCACAAAATTAGCCTGAGCTGTGTGGCGATCGCGGCATAACAACCCAGTTGAAGCGCACTGACAAAGAAAGGTTATCGGTGTTGTCGCAAAAGCGATCGCTTCAGTTAAGATGGCTGGTGGCTGTTATGTAAGGGCTTCATTTATCCGTCGCTAAGAAAACAATATGAGTAATAACAAAGATTTACTTTCAAGAATGCAGAGGTATCAGCGTACCTGGAATCTTGGTGCTAATTGCTTACAATTTGCTCATATTTCCTTGGGGATTTTAGCAATTGGATCATCACTGATGGTTGCAACCTTTACACACGAGCTAGGAGACTTTTATATACGCATCTTTGCTTTTGTTAGCGCGTTATCATTTGGAGTTGTAAACTCAATCAATCTTGGCGAAAAAGCAAACAATTTTCGCCGCGCTACCAGGCATCTCAATGTTGGTTTGATGAGATTTCTGGGAGGGCTGTCGTCTGAGCAAGAGCTAATTGACACTTACAAGGAATGCGAAGATATAATTAGCGACTGGAAATTTGTACCCCCACGCCAGCAGCAATCTTGATATCGGTATATTGGTTAAAATTAAGAAACTGTGTGGAATTGCAATGTTTTCTGCTATTGAACTATGACTGAACTGCTGCGACAAGCGATCGCCCGAATTGAAAAACTTCCAGCCGATCAGCAAGATGCGATTGCGGCTCGATTCTTGGCAGAATTGCAAGATGAGCAAAAATGGGAAACTCGTTTTACTGCCACGACAGATGATCAATGGGATCAGATGGCTACAATGGTGCGTCAGGAAATTGCAGAAGGTGAAACCGTTTCACTTGACGAAGTTTTCCCAAGACAAAAATGAAATCAAGTGCCACTAAGTCGTTTTGTAAACGGCTGAATGCTTTTCCTGCATCGATTCAGGAGCAAGCCGCTACAGCTTATGCTCTTTGGAAAGAAAACCCCTACCATCCGAGTCTTCAATTCAAACGAGTCAGTCAGCGACAACCGATTTACTCTGCTCGTGTCAGTCTTAACTATCGCGTTCTGGGTTTATTGTAATCTGATCGCATTTATTAGTACTGGATTGGCACACACGATGAGTATGATGAATTGCTGAAACGGGTATAGTCTGAGGCAATCGGTGAAGACACGGCATAACAACCTGGTTGGAGCGGACTAATGAAGTCGGTTGACGATGTGACAAAAGTTACTAGCAGCCGCTCAACTGTGCTGTTACAAAGGAACATCATGCAGGAATCCACCGTTTATCGTTCGATCTGGAGAGAGGCTGAGGAAGAAAAGACACGGGCGATCGCTAATCCTGCCCCCATTGGAAATGGTACCCAAATTTTTGGATCGCTCCGAAATATACCATAAACATAAGTCTGACCAAGGCAAATGGGGATTTACCAACAACATAGCCTTACCGCTGGCAGAACGTGAAGCTGCGATCGCCCAACCATTAGATTCTGATACACCACAACTAAGGCAAAGATCAAACCGATTTTAAAATTTTTAATATGAATTTATGAGAGTTATTATCATGAAATTATTCAAATTCATAGAATAAAAAATCGTTCAATAATTCTAGATTAAAATCAACATCAAGAAGAATACAGAGTCAATCAGAATTCTCCTGTACACGGTCTATTTTACTGGTAATTTGTTGTAGTTCTTGAGAAAGTGACTGTAGCAGGAGTGATTGGGCTGAGTGTAAAAAGAAATGATCGCCCCTGAACATCTGTAGTGAGAATACAGCATTTGTCTGTTCGCGCCAAGCTTGAAGTTCATCATAATTAACCTCTTGATCCTGTAAGCCACCAAAAGCAGTAATAGGACAATCAAGTGGTGACTCAGTAGCATAGACATAAGTTTCTAGAACTTCAAAGTCTGCTCTTAGAATTGGGACAAGAAGTTGCATTAATTCGGCATTTTCCAGCAGTGCTTCGGGAGTACCATTGAGACGGCGTAGTTCTTCTATGAACTCAGGTTCACTTAGAGCATGGATAGGTGAATCTGGATCGGGAATTTGTGGAGCGCGGCGGCCGGAAACAAACATATGTACTGGTTCAAGACCGTACTGTTTGCGGAGTAAACGGGCTAGCTCAAAACTAACGATCGCTCCCATGCTGTGACCAAAGAAGGCGAATGGCTTATTTAAATGTGGAAGCAAGGCGGGAGCAAACTGATTCCTTGTCAGCGCTTGGGCGATCGCACCCACAAGAGGTTTTAGCCGCGAAAATGGGGCTAACTTCATTTGGGTTCTTCGTCCAGGAAGTTCAATAGAGCAAACTTCGACAGTTTTAGGTAGACTCTCAGCCCATGTGCGAAAAATGATAGAACTACCACCTGCATACGGGAAGCAGAATAAACGCACTGAAGCCTGAGGATTAGGTTTGGTATATGTTAGCCAAGAGTTAAATGTTCGTGTGGTTGTCATATTTTCGTGTCGAAATTGCACTTTTTTCCGTCTACCCCTCCTCTTAAGCAAGCTACGCACAGTGGCGACCACAAGAGAAGACTGTCACAAGTCATTTATTCTTTTTCCGACAAGACGCTTGAAGAAGAATTTAGAATCCAGGAATCAGAATGAAGATGCTTTCTACAAGACGCTATTGCTAGCAAGATACCCGTAGGAGTACGTTGCTTCGGTCAAGAGTCCAGAGTTTTTTTATCTTTGACTCTTGACCTTGGACAACCTTTACGAAAAATCAAATGCGTTATAACTTACCCCCAGCAGCTTCTTCCATTTTCTTGCGAAGACTAAGTGGTCTCATATCAGTCCAAACTTCTTTGATGTAATCTAGACATTCTTGTTTCAAACCACTTTTGCCAGCATCCTTCCAGCCGAGTGCGTTTTCTCGATCAGCAGGCCAAATCGAATACTGTTCTTCATGATTGACTACAACTTTATAAATTGTTGTGTCTTCTTTGTCGTCTTGGTACATAATTTGTCTCCTTCTATTTAATTGGCTATGCTTTCTAAGATTTGATAATCCAGTAGTTCACTACAATAAGTTAGTAGTCGGTTGCTCTAGCCGTTTTTTAAGCAATAAAGTGCTTACTACTAACTCGTTTAACCTGTCATAATTACACTTGGCAGACTACTAGTACTAACTGCTTGTAATTCCTAATACTCGCATCAAGGCAAGAAGGAAACTACGTAATTAAGTTTGGACAAGGGTTTGAGGCATTTCAAATGGGTAGTTTATTTACCTCAATGTCTATTAGTCTAAGTCCCGTTAATAATTTGCACGGGGAAATCTTACGATTCCACTGGTTCAAGGTGTCCCTTACCTTCTAAACTTGCCAGTTCAATATCTGCAATACATCGAACTTTCACGTAATTCAGTGTCAAGTTCCCAACCAGATGAACCCTCCCTGTTTGACGTTCAAAGTCAGCTTCTTGCAAATTAGATGCTTCTGGGTCGAGTCTGACACCTAAATCAGTACCTCCGTTAGTATTTGTGAATTTGATATGTACGTACCCTCGGTCAATACTTTCTTTCAGTGCTATAGCTGTTTTTTCAGGTCGTAAGCTTGCTTCAACAGAATGTTCCCCCGATGACAAACGTTGCACTAATTCATTCATACAGATGTCTCTCTCTTAAAGAATCACTTTCGTTTTGATTTGTTGATGCTTGTACAAGTACAGGCTCGTAGACTGGAATCTCAAATGCTAAGGTCTTGTGGCAAAACTCCTTCCATTCGGAAGTTATATTATCAAAAATGATATTCTCATCCTTGAAAATCCCATCAGTCACTACGTAATTTTCTTGTAGGTAAAGAAAGTCATCATCAGTTAACTGTCTATTACTTTCGACTTCCTTACCCTCAACTGATTTGTTTTCTCTCTTTGTATTTTCAGCACGCTCAGTCCACTGACTGAACTCACGTAATTTTTTCAAAGAGTAGGCTTTGCAATACTTTCCCATTGTTGCCATAGTAATACCTCAGTTCACATTTTTTTTGCCAGTGATGTTATCAGGCTATGTTTTAATATTTCAACAAAATTGGCAGAATTGGTCGTGCATCGAGATTTTTTTCTCTGATACCCTCGTCAAAGGTTAACTCTAGTAGTGGGGATTCTCCTCGTTCAATAGCGACAGCGCTATGTGTACTAAGCAGAGACATAGCATCAGTCAAATGTTTGTCGCTATTAATTGTGATTTTTACGCTCGTTAGTTTTTTTACACCCAAGGGATGAGAAATTAACTTCTGATGCGCTGTTAATGAGGGATCAAGCCAAGCTGTTAGAGCAATACTGTCAGGAATCATAAAGCAAAAAGGTTCTTTCTGATTCACAAGATTTTCTGCTGCAAAACTAATAGACACCTGTGATCGCATCCACTCAGACCAGTATAAATTTGAATGGGATCGCAAGTTGCCATGATTAAACTTCCTACGTAGACCGATACCAAAGGGTGATGCTCTTGTATGCTGCCCATGAAGACGACTTAGCGTATGAACGCCTGTGTGTACAGACTGCTGTTCCACTAAATGTTTATCTTCTATCCAAATTAACTCAAGATAGGTATTCTCAAAAAAAATTATTTTTGAGGCTGTTCCTTGTTTAAAATGTTGCACCGCCTGATTAGAGCAGTGAAGACCAAGTTCTTGAAGAACTGAAATACTTTCAGCGTCTTTGGTCGTACAGACAAAAATGTGATCTACCTCTAGAAAAAAATCATCCACGCTTACCTGGGGTGACGTTGTTTGCATAGCAACTAATACGAGGTTTTGATTTTTTTCCTGGACTCAAATCTAGACTCTAGCTAGATAAAGAGATTTGCGTTGCTCAGGAACCCGTGTGTGGAAAGTTGACTCTTAATCTCTAAGACTTATAACTTAGAGACTACTTTGGGTATTTACTTACCCGTACTAAAACAAGTGGAGTTGTTGGAAGCGTAATAGATTACTGCTCCCACAGATGTTGTGCCACTAGTTAGGAATATTACTTAAGTCGAACTATACATAATTTTGGTATTACAAGCTAGGTTTTATTTTTTGTCATTGTCAATAAAGTCAGTTCACTAAATCCAAAAGTTTTGCAAACTAAAAAAGAACCAGGGTTTGCGCCAATGTTTGGGAAACTGGCAATCATCAGTGGTTGCGATGGCGCAAAGTACCCGCAATATGCGATCGCTCCTCAGTCAATCCATAACACAGTTAGCCAACAGGTAGATTCTAAGGTGATTTTAGAGGATTGTATTACCCATCCCAAATCAAGGGCTGGTAAGACCTTTGGAAAACTTTTTGAGCTACTGAATTGACTTAATAACAAAGATTATCATTAAGTTGAGAAAACATCAAGCTACTGTACTTCCTTCTCCTTCTTGAGCGTGATTATTATTCTTGTATAAAAAACTATGTCCACAAGGGAAATGGGGAGCAGAGGTGGCAGTAAGTCTTTCCTCTGTGCCGTATACCTCTGCATATTATATGTCATGGCGCTTCCAAAAAATTTATTTCTATATTTAGACGTATTGACAAAAAATATTTAAATTTAACTTTCCATAGATAATAATCAATTCATAATTGACTATGATAAATTTTGTGTAGAAAATAGTTTAGATAAATTGTGAGCAAGTTAAAAAAACAGAGCGAAGTAGTCACTGGCTTCGACTATGAAATTTTGGATTCTGAACAGCGAATTGTTGTTCAGCAACGAACAGGAGAAATTAAGGAGCGCTTACGACGTTCAGCACAAGATATTTGGGAAATTGGTCAGAAGTTGAGTGACGTGCGTTCTCGACTCAAACATGGGCAGTTTGAAACTTGGCTGAAAGCTGAGTTTGGTTGGAGCCGACGGACAGCTTACAATTTTATTAACGTTTATGAAACATTAGCTGAACGTGCAAATTTTGCACAAATAGATATTGCCACGTCTGCACTTTATCTTTTGGCAGCACCATCAACTCCACAAAACGTCCGCGAGGAATTTCTACAACGTGCTCATGAAGGCGAAACCATAACTCATAAGAGTATTCGTCAAGTAATTGAGGACGAGAAATCACAGTCTACTTCTGCTACTGCTTTGCCTGAGCCATCACAAACACTCACTTCTAAGAAACCGGAAATTCTGGCTATCATTCCCAAGGAGCCGATTAAAGTTGAAACACCAGCTTTAGAGGTAACTATAGCAACGTCATCCTCAGTCTCGCCTGTTGTTGTGAATCCTAATGAAATTCAGTCAAGTTGGTTTTTACTAGAAAAGCAACATTTTGTCTTCTGTGGTGATACAGCTTCACCAGAATTCATCGAGCGCATACCCTTTGCTGCTCTTGCCATTGCCATTACCTCCGATGACTGGGATCATGATTGGTTAATTGAACGGGCGAAGGCTGTAATTATCTTTCCGGAATCAGATTTAAAGGAGCAGCTGATTGAACAGCTAATGAAGATGTTTTCAGCATCTGGGGATATAGTGATTTTTCCCTGGCTACCAAGTAAAGATATGATAGAAATGGCTCATCAGCTAAACAGGCTAGTATTTGCGGGAGATCCTAATTTTGAGCGTTGTCGTCAAGCGATCGCACAGTCCCGATTAACAACTGAGCCATTGGATTACTCTTAGACTACGGAATTTATATGCTTGAGTCAAAATCAGGTCGTTGAAACCATTCGACTTTTCAGCCGTTAATATCTATCAAAAGTCATAGAATATTTTGGTAATAGTCTAAAATGACATATATTCAATTATTGATAATTATTCCTTATTAATTACAGTATTGCTAAAGGCCACAATCACTAGTAATGTAAGAAAGTCTAAATGAAAACTACTAGCAATATAGAAGCTTACATGGCTGACTTACTAATTTCGCCCTGTCTTCCCTAGAGCAATATTGAGGTCTGTTCTTTGGGTTTTACCAATTCAATTAAATAATCCTTTAAAGGCAGCACTTTGAGCCAGAAAGAGGTATGTCAGTTTAAGGTTAGCTCTATTTAAATGGATTTTTAAATTAAGATACCCCCAAAAACTGCTCAAACCCTTGTTCAGCCAGAAGTGAGTGTGAGATTAATTTTGCCACTATTGTTTGTATGCATCTGATTGCTTGAAGCATAATAATGACTCAATTTATCAATAACTTCCAAGAAATTTCCCGTGAGTGTGCGACTATCGTTGATATCCTGCGCGATCGCAGCTGCAAGATGCCGCATACACAAGCATTCACTTTCCTTGAAGATGGAGAGACTCAGGAATTAACGCTGAATTACCATGAATTGGATCGGCGCAGTCGGGCTGTAGCAGCTCAACTCCAAGCTCTTGGTTTGAGTGGGGAACGTGCCATATTACTGTATCCTTCTGGACTGGATTACCTAATAGCATTTTTCGGTTGTCTATATGCTGGGGTTGTAGCGGTTCCAGCTTATCCCCCTAGCAATCAACGTAAAACGCCCAGAATACAAGCTATTAGCACAGATGCACAGGCAAGCGTTGCTCTCACTACAACAGCAATGCTTCCCACATTAGAATCAATACTTACACCAGAAACAAAACAGGCAAATTTTCACTGGCTGACAACTGACAACATAGCACAGGGTATAGAAGATTCTTGGCAACAACCTGCAATAAATGCGGATACCCTAGCTTTTCTGCAATACACATCGGGTTCTACAGGCACACCAAAAGGAGTCATGCTCAGTCATGGCAATCTGTTGCACAATGCCAGTGTAACTTACCAACTCATGGAACATTCACCCAGCAGCAAGTTTGTATCCTGGCTGCCTGTTTACCATGATATGGGGTTGATTGGTGGGATTTTGCAACCCTTGTATGGTGCTTTTCCTTGTATCTTCATGTCTCCAGCATCTTTTTTACAACGACCTTACCGCTGGTTACAAGCTATATCTCACTACAAAGGCACAACGAGTGGTGGTCCCAACTTTGCTTATGAACAATGTATTCAAAGGATTACTCCAGAACAAAAAGAAACTCTCGACTTAAGTAGTTGGAGTGTTGCGTTTAATGGTGCTGAACCAGTCCGACAAGATACTCTTGAGAAGTTTGCAACCACCTTTGCAGAGTGTGGCTTTTGTGCAAAAGCATTCTACCCCTGTTACGGCATGGCGGAAGCAACTTTGATAGTTTCTGGTGGGATAAAAACAGCCTTAGCCCAAGTAAAAACTGTAGATAAATCTGCACTTTCGCAGAACCAGATAGTTGAAGCAAATGCCCAGAGTCAAGATATCCAAACCTTTGTCAGTTGTGGTCAAACTATTCCTCAACAGCAGATTGTCATTGTTAATCCTGAAACACTAACTCGCTGTTCATCAGATGAAGTTGGGGAAATCTGGGTATCTGGACTGAGCGTAGGTCAGGGTTATTGGAATCGAACAGAAGAAACAGAGCAAACATTCCACGCCTATCTGAAAGACACAAAACAAGGGGCGTTTTTACGGACTGGTGACTTAGGCTTTTTGGATAATAGTGAGCTTTTCATTACAGGTAGAGCAAAAGATTTAATTATTATTCGTGGTCGCAATCTTTACCCACAAGATATAGAATTAACCGCCGAATTCAGTCATCCATCCTTACGTTCTGGTGCTAATGCAGCATTTACAGTAGAGGTGAACAACGAAGAAAGGCTAGTAATCGTACAAGAATTAGAGTTTCGCGCCAAGCCAAATTTAGCAGAAGTAGCTAGTGCAATTCGGCAAGCGATCGCCCAAGAACATGAAGTACAAGTTTATGCTGTGGTTTTAATTAAACCAGGTAGTATACCTAAAACTTCTAGCGGTAAGATTCAACGTCGTGCAACTAGCACTCAGTTTCAAAATGGCGAACTGAATATAGTTGAAAGTGACATTCTCAAAATTAGTGATATTGCGAGAAACGAAACTCAATTACAGCGTTCTGAACTTTTGACACTTTCCCCAAGGGAGTGTCAACCAGTTTTGGAATCATATCTGATTGAACTCTTGGGGCGAGTACTTTCAATTGCAACAGATGATATTAATCCCGAAGAACCATTAAGCACGCTGGGACTTGATTCCTTAAAAGTATTTGAGTTGAAAAACCGGATTGAGCTTGATTTAGAAGTAGAAGTATCGGTAGCAGATTTTTTTGAAGGGATGAGTGGGCGATCGCTAGCTACAAAGATCCTTGCTCAACTGACAACAGACGCAATACGCTCAATATCCCTGACTCAACAAGAGAAAAACACATCTATTTATCCTCTATCCTTTGCCCAGCAGGGATTATGGTTTATCAATCAGCTAACTCCTGATACTCCTACATATAATATTCCTATAGTTATTAACTTCAAAGGTTGTATTAACTTAACAGCCTTAGAAGATAGTCTTAATGAGATTATTAGACGACACGAAGTCTTACGTACAAGCTTTACAGTGTCAGATGGACAACCCATTCAAGTTATCAATCAAGCTGTACCTTTAACTTTAGCGGTTGAAGATTTGCGTATACTATCAGAAAATGAGCGTACCCAAGAAGCCCAACGTTTGACTATAGAATTCGCACAGCAGCCATTTGACTTATCTGCTCAATCACTTTTGCGTAGTAAAATTTTACAATTAAATGATAAAGGTTATCAATTGCTGGTAACTCTGCATCATATAATTGCAGATGGTTGGTCTATTGGTATTCTGATTAAAGAACTAACTGCACTATATGATGCATTGTCAACAGACAAACTTTCTCTGCGTTCGCGCAGCGTGTCGCAGACAGACGCTACGCGTAGCTTGCTTCCCCAAAGGGGTACACCACTTCCTAAATTAACTATTCAATATGGAGATTTTGTCAATTGGCAACGAAAATGGCTTGATGGCGAGCGTATTCAACCTTTATTGGCTTATTGGAAACAAAAATTGCAGGGTGAGCTACCTGTACTGAATTTATCAACAGACCGTGCGCGATCGCCAGTTCAAACCTTCACAGGTGCTCAAGCAAAATTAGTTCTTTCCCCAACTCTGACGAAAGAACTAAAAAATTTGAGCCGTCATTCGGGAGTAACTCTGTTTATGACCTTGCTTACAGCCTTCAAAACCTTGCTGTATCGCTATACAGGTCAGATTGATATTTTAGTCGGTTCGCCAATCGCCAATCGCAACAGAGCAGAAGTTGATTCATTAATAGGATTTTTTGTCAATGTTTTAGTATTGCGTACAGACCTATCTGGCGACCTAAGTTTTCAGGAGTTACTAGCACGAGTGAAGTCTACAGCTTTAGAAGCTTATGTTCATCAAGACTTACCTTTTGAGAAGTTAGTAGAAGAACTAAAGCCAAATAGAGACTTGAGTTACAATCCACTATTTCAAGTGATGTTCGTTCTCCAGAATGTGCCAAAACCTAGTTTAAGCCTATAGATGTATCAGTTACTTATGAAGAGGGCTACAACAGGACATCTAAGTTTGATTTGACATTATTTATGGAGGATTCCGAGCAAGGGTTGGTTGCAACTTGCGAGTACAACATGGATTTATTTAATGCAGATACCGTTATTCGGATGCTGGGACACTTCAAGACTGTGCTAGAAAGCATAGTTAGCGATCCCCAACAACGCATTTCAGACTTGCAATTAATTACATCATCTGAACTAGAGCAATTATTAGTTGAGTGGAATGATACCAAGACAGACTACCCACAAGATAAGTGCATTCATCAACTGTTTGAAGCACAGGTAGAAAAAACACCATCTGATATTGCTGTCATATTTGAAAACCAAGAATTAACCTACCAGGAGTTAAACAACCGAGCGAATCAACTAGCACACTACTTACAAAAACTAGGGGTGAAGCCAGAAGTAATTGTAGGTGTCTGCATAAAGCGCAGCCCAGAAATGCTGATTGCATTGTTGGCTATTTTAAAAGTGGGCGGGGCTTACGTACCACTAGACCCAGCCTATCCCCAGGAACGCTTAACTTTCATGGTAGAAGACAGTCAGACTAAGGTGCTGCTGACTCAAAGCCATCTAGTTGAATTGTTTGCTAAATCGAATGTGCATATTGTTTGTATTGATAGTGATTCACAATTACTTAGCCAACAAAGTAGAGAAAATCTGTTTAGTCTAGTAAAATCCAATAATCTAGCTTATGTCATTTATACTTCTGGTTCTACTGGTGTACCAAAAGGTGTTGCTATAGAACATCAAAGTTGTGTTGCTTTATTAACATGGTCAAGAGAGATTTTTACAGATAATGACCTTGCTGGAGTTTTAGCATCAACATCTATTTGCTTTGATTTGTCAGTATTTGAACTGTTTGTTCCCCTGAGTTGGGGTGGTAAAGTGATTCTTGTCGAGAATGCTTTGCACTTACCCTCGTTGGTTGCTGAGGTAAGCTTGGTTAATACAGTCCCAAGCATCATTGCAGAATTACTACAAGTAGATGGTTTACCTGCTTCTGTTAGGACGGTTAATCTTGCTGGTGAACCACTGCAAAATCAACTTGTGCAGCAGATTTATCAAAACGATCGTATTCAGAAAGTTTTGAATCTTTACGGCCCCTCTGAAGATACAACCTACTCTACATTTGTTCAAGTAAATAAGGATAGCAACGTAACTATAGGTCGTCCCATTGCCAATACACAAATTTATCTGCTTGATACTAAGTTGCAACCAGTACCAATTGGTGTTCCAGGAGAAATTTATACTGGTGGTGATGGTTTAGCTAGAGGCTATTTAAATCGACCAGAGTTAACAAAAGAACGGTTTATATCTAATCCGTTCAATAATAAACTTAACTCACGACTATATAAAACTGGAGATTTAGCTCGTTATTTACCAGATGGAAATTTAGAGTACTTAGGGCGAATTGATCATCAGGTTAAAATTAGAGGATTTCGGATTGAGTTAGGTGAAATTGAGAATGCATTGCTCAAACATCCAGCAGTGCGGGAAATTGTTGTTTTGGCGCGAGAAGATAAACCACGTGTTCAAAAATTGGTGGCTTATATTGTTCTTTTAACAGACCAAGCAGCCACAATTAGTGAACTACGAAGCTATCTCAAAGAACTGTTACCTGAATATATGGTTCCTGGTGTTTTTATCTTCCTAGACACCTTACCACTTTTGCCTAACGGAAAAGTAGACCGTCGTGCTTTACCTGTACCAGAAGCCTTGCGTCCAACATTGGCGACTACCTATGAAGTACCCCAGTCAGAAATCGAACAGCAGATAGCAAAGCTTTGGCAAGAAGTGCTACATCTAGATAAAGTGGGTATTCATGATAATTTCTTTGACCTTGGTGGCCATTCACTATTGATGATTCAGGTTAATCATAAACTGCGGGCGATTTTGCAGCGAGATATATCAGTTGTCACCATGTTTCAGAACCCAACTATTTACTCACTGGCGCAATATTTAAGTCAAAAACAACAGCTTTATTTTGCAGGAACACGCCATCGCGCTCAAAAGCAAATTGAGGCTATCAATCGCCAAAAGCAGTTATTGAGTAAACAAGGTAAAAAGAATTATGAATAATACTACAAATAATTATCTCCTAGAAGGTATTGCTGTTATTGGGATGGCTGGGCGCTTTCCTGGTGCAAAGAATGTTTCCAGTTTTTGGCAGAATTTATGTGATGGAGTTGAGTCTACTTCTGCGTTTACAGATGCAGAATTAATCGCCTTTGGAATTTCACCGGAACTACTCAGCGATCCTAATTATTTAAAAGTTGGAGCAATATTAGAAGATATAGATTTATTTGATGCCTCATTCTTTGGCTTTAATCCTAAAGAAGCAGAAATTACAGATCCGCAGCATCGTTTGTTTTTAGAATGTGCATGGGAAGCACTAGAAAATGCTGGTTATGCTTCCCAAAGCTGTGAAAGTAAAATTGCTGTTTATGCTGGTGCTAGTTTAAATAATTATCAATCATTTAATTTAAACCACGACCAAATTGGGTCAGGGAATACTTTCCAGAAAATGATAGGTAATGATAAAGATTTTCTTGCAACTCGCGTTTCCTATAAATTAAATCTCACTGGTCCAAGTTTAACTGTACAAACAGCTTGTTCTACTTCCTTGGTTGCAACTTCTTTAGCTTGTCAAAGCTTATTGAATTATCAATGTGATATGGCTTTGGCTGGTGGAGTATCTGTTCGCATTCCCCAAAAAACAGGGTATTTGCATCAAGAAGGAGGAATCTTATCACCTGACGGTCACTGTCGTGCCTTTGATGCCAAAGCAAAAGGAACGATTATTGGTAATGGTGCTGGAGTGGTAGTTTTAAAGCGGTTAGCTGACGCGATCGCTGATGGTGACAATATCTATGCTGTAATTAAAGGTAGCGCTATCAATAATGATGGTTCTGGTAAAGTTGGTTATACAGCACCAAGTGTTAACGGACAAGCAGATGTAGTAGCCGAAGCACTGGCTCTAGCTGCGGTGCAACCTGAAACCATTAGCTATATAGAAACTCACGGTTCGGGAACTGTCTTAGGCGATCCCATTGAAATTTCTGCTTTAACAAATGTTTTTCGTGAAAGTACCGATAAAAAGGGATTTTGTGCAATTGGTTCAGTCAAAACGAATATTGGTCATTTAGATGCAGCAGCAGGGGTTACAAGTTTAATCAAAACTGTTTTGGCTCTCAAACAAAAACAAATACCCCCTAGCTTAAATTTTGAAGAACCCAATCCTGAGATTGATTTTGCCAATAGTCCTTTTTACGTCAACACCAAGTTGAGGGAATGGAAAACTACTCATACTCCTCGCCGTGCAGGTGTGAGTTCTCTGGGTATAGGTGGGACTAATGCTCACGTCATTCTAGAAGAAGCCCCGACTCTTCCAGAATCTAGCCCTTCTCGTACTTGGCAGTTATTAGTACTTTCAGCAAAAACAGACTCAGCATTAAAAAGTACTACTGTCAATCTTGCAGATTACCTAAAACAGCATCCTGATTTAAACCTTGCGGATGTTGCTTACACGTTGCAGTGTGGACGACAAGTTTTTGAGCATCGGCAGACAGTCGTTTGTCAAGATATGGCAGATGCAATCGCTGCACTTGAAGATCCAAAGCGTTTACTTACCAGTGTTCAAGAAACTAAAGAACGTCCTCTAGCCTTCATGTTTCCAGGGCTGGGTACTCAATATGTCAACATGGCTCTTGAACTTTACCAAAGTGAACCAACATTTCGGCAACAAATTGACTACTGTTGTGAATTTCTCAAACCGCTTCTTGGTCAAGATTTGCGAGATGTCCTGTATCCTACTAAAAACAGTGAGAATAACACTCAGCAAAAACAAAACACTGTTGCTGCTGGGCTAGATTTGCGAAAAATGTTAGGGCATGGGGCAGAACAAGCAGATGTAGCGACTCAAAAACTCAATCAAACTTATCTCACTCAGCCAGCTGTTTTTGTCATTGAGTACGCCTTAGCCCAGTTGTGGATGTCATGGGGAATTCGTCCGGCGGCAATGATCGGCTACAGCATCGGTGAATATGTCGCGGCTACACTAGCAGAGGTGTTGTCTGTTGAAGATGCTTTGACTATCGTCGCTAAAAGAGCGCAAATGATTCAGGAATTACCAAGTGGCCAATGTTGGCTGTGCCCCTTTCAGAAGAACAGGTGCATCCTCTGTTGAGTGAGAATCTTTCTTTGTCAGCAATCAACGGTTCGCAACAGTGCGTGATTGCTGGAGCCATAGATGCTGTGGATGAATTAGAAAGCAAGTTGACTCAAAGGGGATTAGCCTGTCGGCGTTTGCAAACTTCCCATGCCTTTCATTCAACAATGATGGATGCGATCGCACAACCATTCACCGACTTGGTAAAAACTGTCAGCCTCCAGCCACCCAAAATTCCCTATTTATCTAATGTCACGGGAACTTGGATTACAGCAGCCGAAGCTACAGATCCCACATACTGGGCAAAGCATCTATGCGAAACCGTGCGTTTTGCAGATGGAGTTCAACAATTGTGGAAAAAACAAAATCCAATTCTGTTGGAGGTGGGATCGGGACAGACACTGAGCAGTTTAGCTTTACAGTGTTTGGATAACGGCTCCTCTACAGAGCAAGTTGTACTACCCTCGCTCCGCCATTCCTACGAACGACAGCCAGATTTGGCTTTTTTGCTGAAGACATTAGGTCAATTGTGGCTCTCAGGAGTCCAGATTGATTGGTCGGGCTTTTATGCTGCGGAGCGCCGTCATCGCCTTCCCTTACCGACTTATCCCTTTGAACGCCAACGTTACTGGATTGAACCACAACAACCATCACCTTCACCCAGACAGTTCCACCCAAGACCAACGGCATTAGAGCTTTGGAAATCTCTGGTAGAAGTTGGTCAGATGCAAGCGATTCAAGGGAGCTTGAAATTTGATGACCAAACTTATCGAGCCAACGAACAATGGTTAGATCGTTTATGTACTGCTTACATGAGCCTTGCCCTGAAGTGTTTAGGTGCATTTAGCAATCTAGCCAAAAAGTATTCTATTGAGGAATTATTTGAGCAATGTTCTATTATTCCTAAATATCGTGAATTATTGTGTAGGTGGCTCGAAGTACTGGTAGAGGAAGGTCAATTACAGCACGAAGAGGGACTATTTACAAACTTTTTACCATCATCTATAGAATATATCAATACTCTTCTAGAAGAAGTCAGAATAAGATGGGCAGATACACCTCAAAATATAAATCTGATCCAGCTATTTGGTGAAAATTTGGTAGCTGTGCTGACTGGTCAAAAAGAACCATTGGAGTTGCATGTTGCTACATTAGTCCAACAAGGAGAAATTTCTCGACAAAACTTGCCTTCTGAGGTTTATTTCAGAGGCATTATGCGGGCAATGGTGGAAAAGCTGGCAATGACTTTACCCGCAGATGTAAACCTCAGAATTTTAGAAATCGGCGGTGGAACTGGGATTGCCACGGCGGAATTACTACCTGTGTTATCATCCCCGCAAACAAACTATACTTTTACCGATGTGGGCGGTTTTTTTGTCAAAGAAGCCAAAAATAAGTTTAGTGCGTATCCTTTTGTCCAATATGGCTTACTAGACATCGAGCGATCCCCACAACAGCAGGGGTACAATAGCCACAGTTTTGATGTAGTGGTAGCTGTCAATGTATTGCACACAATCTGCAACATCAAAGAAACTCTTCAGTATGTTCACTCTTTATTAGCTCCAGGAGGCTTCTTACTGCTCTGGGAGATCACTCAACCTAGACGAGAGTTTGACATGATTGACGGTCTGCTCATGAATCCCATAGAAGATGAAAAAGGCAGCCGCAACATGGGTAATCCATTTTTATCAAAAGAGCAGTGGCAGGAAGCATTAAACTCCTGTGGTTTGGTTGAGGTGGCGGCTTTGTCTGAATTTGAAGCCTTTGGAGAACATATCTTTGTTGCTCAAGCTTCTTCGTCAGCAGCATTATCAGTACCAGCAGCATTTACAGCTTTAGTCGATCAAAAAGATATTGACAAGATGCCTCAAGTGTTGTCACATAAAAAACCGGACATTGCCGACTGGTTTTATATTCCCTCCTGGAAACGCTCAATGCCGCCTCAGCCTTTTAAATTGACTCAGCCAAGATGCTGGTTAGTATTTCTTGATGAGTGCGGCTTGGGTATCCAAGTAGTGAAGCGACTCAAACTTGAGAACCAGAATATTATTACCGTCAAGATGGGAGAGCGATTTAGTAGCGAGAGCAAATCTTCTCCAGATGGACTCGCTCAACACGCATACACGATCAATCCTCAACAACAAGATGACTACCACACTCTACTCAAAGAACTTTGCGCCCTGGACTTGATCCCAAAAACAATTGTTTATTTATGGAGTGTTACACCACCCGATCGCACAGAATTAAAACTTGAATCGTTAGACTCTCAAAATTTAGACTTTTACAGTTTGCTATTTCTAGCGCAGGCAATTGGAGAACAAAATTTTACAGATTCTCTTGAAATTGGAATAATTTCAAATAATATGCAGGACTTAACAGGCGAAGAAGTGCTGTCTCCAGAGAAAGCACTAGTTATCGGGCCCTGTAAAATTATTCCGATGGAGTACCCAAACATCAATTGTCATAGTATTGATGTCGTTATTCCTGAACTAGAAAGTTGGCAAAGCGATAAACTCGTAGACCAGCTACTGACAGAACTTACTACTCAACTACCCGATCAAATTATTGCCTACCGTGGTAATCATCGGTGGGTGCAGACCTTTGAGCCAATCCGACTGCATGAAGTTGTTGAAGAAAAACCACGCTTAAGGGAAGGGGGAGTTTATCTAATTACGGGTGGATTAGGAGGTGTTGGTCTAGTGCTGGGCGAGTATCTGGCACAGACCGTAAAAGCAAAACTGATACTGACTGGGCGTTCAGCTTTTCCTAATCGCAACGAGTGGTTACAATGGCTATCTACTCATGATGAATCCGACAGCATCAGCTGTAAAATCCGAAAATTACAAGCGATCGAGGCATTGGGTACGGAGGTATTGGTAGTCAGCGCCGATGTTACTAACTTACAACAAATGTCGGCAGCGATCGCTCAGGCAAATAATCGATTTGGTCAAATTCATGGCGTGATTCATGCCGCATTAGTTCTAGAGGGAAGTCTTATTCAACTAAAAACAACAGAAGCAGCAGCCAGTGGTCTTGCGCCGAAAGTAAAAGGAACACGAATCCTTGATATTCTTTTTAAGAATGCCAACCTAGACTTCTTTGTACTCTGTTCATCAAGTAATATATTTAAACCTATAGTGGGTATGGTGGACTACATTGCTGCAAATGCCTTTATTGATACGTTTGCTCACTACAGTGTCTCTAAACATGGCAGATTTACCAGAGCCATTAACTGGGATAGATGGAGCGATATAGGGAGAGCAGTAGATGTTGACTTACTATATAAAGCCAAAACAGGAAAAGAGATTGCGCCAGGAATGACACAACAAGAAGGCGTAGAGGTATTTAGACGAATTCTTTTGAGTAGTATGGTGCCTCAGATAGTTGTATCAACACAAGATTTGCTGACTGAGGTTGAGCAGAAATTTTCCTTAGAAGTCCTAGAAAAAACCAACATATCTAAATCGGTATACCAAAGGCCTCAATTGAGAAATGCTTATGTTGCTCCTACCAGCAAGAGCGAGTCTAGGATTGCTGATATCTATCAAGAGTTACTAGGAGTTGAGCAGGTGGGCATTCATGACAACTTCTTTGAATTAGGAGGAGACTCATTAATAGGAACTGTACTAATTTCTCAGCTTCGTAAAAATTTCCAGGTAGAACTATCAGTTCGTTCACTATTTGAGGCACCCTCTGTATCTGAAATGGCTATACTTATTGAAGAAATAATCATAGAGGAGTTAGAAAAACTATCTGAAATTTAAGCTAATTTAAGTTTGGAAAACCTTAAATAAAAATCATGATAATATTCGCTTCTAGGATTAATTATGAACATTCAAACAGTAGGTGTTGTTGGTGCAGGGGTGATGGGAGTAGGGGTTGCACAAAACCTCGCTCAAACAGGTCATAAAGTGGTTCTTGTAGATATTTATGAAAATATCCTGGATAAAGCTAAACACGAAATCAGGAATAATATCCGCTTTCAGGGTTTTTTCAAAAAAAGTGACAACACAGAAACTCCAGATAGTATCCTCAGTAAAATAGAGTTTTCGACAAACTATAAAAATTTAGAAAATGCAGATTTTATCATAGAAAACGTCACCGAAAAATGGGATATTAAAAGAAAGGTTTATCCAATACTAGATTCTATTTGCTTACCAGATTGTGTATTCGCTGCTAACACATCAGCAATTCCCATTACCCGCATCGCTTCAGTCACTAAACGTGCCGAGAAAGTTGTTGGTATCCACTTTATGAATCCCGTACCAATGAAGCCAATGGTGGAGATGATTCGTGGATATCACACCTCTGAAACAACAATTGAAACAGCAAAACAAATGCTGGCTCAGATGGGTAAACAATGCATCATTGTCAATGATTCACCAGGTTTTGTTTCCAACCGCGTGTTGATGTTAACTATTAACGAAGCTGTTTTTCTATTGCAAGACCAAGTTGCTACAGCAGAAGATGTGGACAAAATCTTTAAAGGCTGTTTCGGTCATAAAATGGGGCCCTTAGAAACAGCAGATTTAATTGGGCTAGACACAATTTTATTTTCTATCGAAGTCTTGTACGAAAACTTTAACGATAGCAAGTATAGACCATGCACCTTACTCAAAAAAATGGTGGATGCAGGGTTGCATGGTAGAAAAAGTGGTAAAGGATTTTACGTATATCAATAAATAGGAAATATCAATACTAATGAACGAAATTCAAACTAAAATCAAAACTTTTCTCTCAAAGTTTTTTGGCAATCATAATTTACAACCAAATGAAGACATTTTTGCTCTAGGTTTTGTCAATTCTATGTTTGCTATGCAACTTGTTTTATTTGTAGAACAAGAATTTAAGATTGCCATTGAAAACGAGGACTTGGAATTTGAAAATTTCCGTACAATCAATTCTCTTGCCAATTTAATTGAACGTAAAACTGCTATTTTCGTGCAGTAATAAAATATAACTTGCCATTTTATATGGCAGAAATGGTACTATGAAGCTGGAACTGTCTACTCAACAAAAAAACGCTAAGGCTGAATTTAGAGCTTTTGTTAATCAGGAGATATGCCCTGATGCTGGCGAATGGGATAGTAAAGAATTTACCCCGCCAGAACTAATTAAGAAAATAGCCCAACGTGGTTTTCTCGGTGCTATATTACCCCAAGAATATGGCGGACAAGGAATGGACATGATTACCTATGGCATTCTCAACGAGGAAATTGGACGGGGATGTTCTTCTATTAGGAGTTTGCTGACAGTTCACAACATGGTGGCTCATGCTTTGTGTAAATGGGGTAATAAATCTCAAAAACAGTATTGGCTTCCTAAATTTGCATCTGGTGAAACTATTGCTGCTTTTGCGTTAAGCGAACCTAATGTAGGTAGCGATGCTAAAAGTGTAGAAACAACAGCAACACTTGCTGGTGATGTTTATGTCTTAAATGGGCAAAAGAAATGGATTACCTATGGACAAATAGCAGATGTATTTTTGGTCTTTGCTAAATGTGAGGGAAAACCCACTGCTTTTTTAGTTGAAAAAAATAGTCCTGAACTGTCAGTAAAACCAATGTCTGGGATTTTAGGTGTTAGGGCTTCAATGTCAGCAGAATTGCACTTTAATAACTGTCAGGTTTCTTTAGAAAATTTAGTAGGTAAACTGGGTTTTGGATTTTCCTACATTGCTGCTACTGCACTTGATTATGGTAGATATAGTGTGGCATCAGGTTGTGTAGGTATTGCTCAAGCTTGTTTGGAAGCTTGTATCAAGTATACAAACGAACGAAAACAGTTTGGCGTTTATCTTAAAGAACATCAATTAATCCGCCAAATGATTAGTCAGATGATCACTAACGTGAAAGCAGCAAGACTGCTGTGTTATCAAGCTGGTTATCTCAAAGATATTAACGACCCAAACTCAATTTTAGAAACTTCTATTGCTAAGTACTTTGCATCTACAGTAGCTACCAAAATAGCAAATGATGCTGTGCAAATTCATGGTGGCAATGGTTGTAATAGTGAGTACCCAGTGGAAAGGTATTTACGTGACTCTAAAATCATGGAAATCATTGAAGGTACTACTCAAATTCAAGAAATTACTATCGCCGACTCAGGTTATCAAGATTATCTTTTTTCAACTGTTACTACTGGCTTGGAAAAGAAATTAGCAAAGAAAAGTTAATATATGATTAGTAGCCAAGAACAAGACGTAAATAGTAAACAAAAAGACAAAAAAGTTATTAAATGTGTCGTTTGGGATTTAGATAATACCCTATGGCACGGAGTTTTGCTCGAAGATGATAAAGTCTCTGTGCGAGAAAATATAGTAAATCTTATTCAGACTTTAGATAGTCGTGGTATCATACAATCTATAGCTAGTAAGAACGAATATGCTACAGCAATAGCTAAACTAAAAGAGTTTGGTTTAAAAGAGTATTTTTTATACCCACAAATAAATTGGAACTCTAAGGCTGCTTCTATCAAAGAAATTGCTAAATCTCTTAATATTGGGATGGATGCTATATCTTTTATCGACGATCAATTATTTGAACTAGAAGAAGTAAAATTTTCTTTACCAGAAATCCTGTGTATAAACGCAGATGAGATAGAGAACATTTTAGATATGCCTGTCATGAATCCACGTTTTATTACGGAAGATTCACGAATCAGAAGATTGATGTATGCTAGTGATATTGAGCGTCAAAATGCTGAGAAAGAATTTGTTGGCACAGCAGACGAATTCCTAGCTACTCTCAATATGAATTTCATTATCTCCTCTGCAAAAGAAGAAGACTTACAGCGTGCAGAAGAATTAACGCTACGAACCAACCAATTGAATACAACTGGTTATACCTACTCCTACGATGAACTCAATCATTTTCGCCAATCAGACAACCATAAACTGCTGATTGCAAGTCTGGAAGATAAATATGGTAGCTATGGTAAGATAGGTTTAGTTCTGATTAAATGTGAGCCTAATTTATGGACAATCAAGCTTTTGCTAATGTCTTGTCGCGTCATGTCGAGGGGAGTTGGGACAATAATGATGAATCATATTATGAGTCTAGCTCAAAGCAATAATGTCCATCTTTGTGCAGAGTTTGTACCAAACGATCGCAACAGAATGATGTATCTATCTTATAAATTTGCAGGTTTTAAAGAGATTGATAATAATAGTAATTTGGTGATTTTTGAAAATGATTTAACTCGAATTCAACCTGTACCTTCTTATATAAATTTCCAAGTAATTGCTTAGTTTTTTTTTACTAAAATAGTGATAAAATTTATAAATATAATATTATGGATAGCAAAACAGATGATATTATTAAACGACGCTCTAAGCTCTCACCTGCTAAACAAGCAATTTTAGAAAAGCGCTTACAGGGTGAAAGTGAGCCTGATATTCAACAAATAGTTATTCCTCGCCGCACTCAAAAAAGTCCAATTCTTCTGTCTGCACCCCAGCAGCGATTATGGTTTCTCCAACAGTTAGAACCCCAAAGTTCTATTTACAACGAATTTGCGTGTATACAATTAAAAGGTGTTCTGAATTGTGCAGCATTAGAGAAAAGTTTTAATGAGATTGTAAAACGTCATGAATCTCTGCGTACTTCTTTTGAAACTTTGGATAATCGACCAGTTCAAGTAATTCATCCCACCTTGAGTGTAGAGTTGCAAGTGGTGAACTTAAGCAACTTACCGCAAGCATTGCAGGAGGCTGAAGTTGAGCAGCTATCTGCTGAAATTGCTCGAAAGCCTTTTGACTTAGCATTCAGTCCATTGCTGCGAGTGATGTTATTGCAGACTAGTGAACAAGAAAATTTATTGTTGTTAGTTGTTCACCACATTGTCTGTGATGGCTGGTCGATACAAGTGCTTAACCAAGAATTAGCAGTACTATATGAAGCTTTCTCTGCTGGAAAATCTTCCCCACTTTTAGAACTGTCCATTCAATACCCAGACTATTCTATTTGGCAGCATCAGTGGTTGCAAGGTGAACGAGAAAAAACTCAACTTTCTTATTGGAAGCAGCAACTGGCAAATGCTCCAACCACTTTGTCCCTGCCAATAGACCGTCAGCGACCTCCAGTACAAAGTTTCAAAGGAGCAGCTAGATTTTTCAAGCTATCATCACACTTGAGTGATATGGTGAGGTCTTTGAGCAAACAGCAGGGAGTCACCCTGTTTATGACTTTGTTAGCGGCATTTCAAGCACAATTGTACTGCTATACAAGTCAACAAGACATCTGCATTGGCTCTCCAATTGCTAATCGGAACCATACTGGTATTGAAGGGTTAATTGGTTTTTTTGTCAATACTCTTGTGTTTCGTACTGACCTTTCTGGAAACCCAAGCTTTTTAGAATTACTTGGTCGAGTGCGCGAAGTATGCATAGGAGCTTATACTCATGCAGACCTGCCTTTTGAGCGATTAGTGGGAGAACTACACCCTGAGCGAAATCTCAGTCATACTCCGCTGTTTCAAGTAACCTTTGCTTTGCAAGAAGATACTAAAAAAGATTTGGTGCTACCTAATCTGACTTTAAAGTGGCTTCAAAACCATAGTGAAACAGCAAAATTTGATTTAACACTGTATGTAGTAGATTCAAAGCCAGAACTTTGGGGATGGTGGGAGTACAATACAGACTTGTTTGATGCTGCGACTATTGAAAGAATGGTAGGGCATTTTACTAATTTGCTTGAGGGTATTGTTACCCAACCGGAGAATCGTTTGTCGGAGTTACCGCTATTAACTGAATCTGAGCGTCAGACTCTTTTAGTTGACTGGAATGATACAACTACTGATTTTCCCCAGGATAAATGCATCCATCAATTGTTTGAAGCGCAGGTAGCAAGAACGCCTGATGCAGTTGCAATAGTATTTGAAGACCAACAGTTAAGCTATCGGGAACTAAATCAACGAGCTAACCAATTAGCGCATTACTTACAAAAGCAAGGAGTCAAACCAGAAGTATTGGTGGGGATTTGTGTAGAGCGATCGCTCTCGATGGTCATCGAACTCTTAGCCATCCTCAAAGCAGGTGGCGCCTATGTACCACTCGACCCAGCGTATCCACCAGAACGTTTAGCTTTTATAGTGCAGGACGCTCAAGTGTCAGTATTACTAACGCAGCAGCACCTGATAGAGAATTTGCCACAACATCAGACTAGAGTTGTTTGTCTAGATACAGATTGGGAAATTATAGCTCAGGAAAGTCAACAAAACCCAATCAATGACTGTACAACTGATAACTTGGCTTATATCATCTATACATCTGGCTCAACAGGTCAACCCAAGGGCGTTTTAGTCAATCACAGCAATGTTGTTCGTTTGTTGGCAGCAACTGAGTCCTGGTATAACTTTAACCAACAGGATGTCTGGACATTATTCCATTCCATAGCCTTTGATTTTTCCGTTTGGGAACTCTGGGGTGCTCTGCTATATGGTGGAAAATTAGTGGTAGTACCATACTGGCTGAGTCGTTCACCCGAAGACTTCTACAAATTGTTGTTAACACAGCAAGTGACGGTACTTAACCAAACACCTTCAGCTTTCTCCCAACTTATACAGGTAGAAGAATCTTTGGGAACTGCCAAGAGGCTAAATCTGCGACTGGTGATCTTCGGTGGAGAAGCTTTGCAGCTTGAGAGTTTAAGACCTTGGTTTGAGCGTCATGGCGACCAATTTCCCCGGTTAGTCAATATGTACGGGATTACAGAAACAACCGTGCATGTCACATATCGTCCGCTAACAATGGTAGACTTAGAAGTAGTATCACGAAGTCTAATTGGTCGTCCAATTTCTGACTTGCAAGTTTACTTACTAGATAGATATTGGCAACCAGTACCCATTGGAGTACCAGGTGAAATGTACATTGGTGGTGCTGGTGTGGTCAGGGGTTATTTAAACCGACCAGAATTAACACCTGTTAAATTTATACCTAATCCCTTTAATAATAAACCAAATGCACGCCTTTATAAATCCGGTGATTTAGCCCGATATTTAGCTAATGGAGACATTGAATATTTAGGTCGGATTGACTACCAAGTAAAAGTCCGTGGTTTCCGAATTGAATTGGGAGAAATTGAAGCACTCATTAGCCAATACTCAGGAGTGCGAGAAACTGTAGTTGTAGTACATAAAGACTCAACAGACTCTCAAAGAATAGTGGCCTATATAGTCCTTCAAAAAGAGCAAACACTGATAATACCTGAACTACGCGGCTTTTTAGAAGCAAAGTTGCCAAGTTACATGGTGCCTGCGACTTTTGTAACATTAGAGGCACTACCACTAACATCGAACGGAAAGGTTGATCGCAGAGCATTACCTGTTCCTGACACAGCCCGACCTGAATTAGAAGAAGTTTTTGTCGCACCCTGCACAAAAGAAGAAAAAATACTAGCTGATCTTTGGGCTAAAGTTCTTGGTTTAAAACAGGTGGGTATTCACGACAACTTCTTTTCCTTAGGTGGAGATTCCATCCGTAGTATCCAAGTTCAGTCTCTAGCACGAGAAAAAGGTTTGAGCTTCTCAATACAGCAGATGTTTCAACATCAAACTATTTATCAACTATTAGGGGCACTAGAAACGGCAGAATCCCAAATTATAAAAACGGAAGAAACTCAACCATTCAGTCTCATATCTCCAGAAGAGAAACATAGATTACCCGAGTGTGTAGAAGATGCTTATCCACTTACCATACTCCAAAGAGGAATGGTTTTTCATAGTGAGTATAGTCCAGAGGGAACAACATATCACGATGTTTTCACCTACTACCTACAAGCTCCTCTCGAAATTCAAGCTTTGCAAGCAGCTATACAACTTTTGGTAAATCGTCATCCTGTACTACGTACTTCATTCCACCTAACTGACTTTAGTGAGCCATTGCAACTGGTTCATCAAAACACTGATATTCTATTACAAGTAGAGGATTGGTATCATCTCTCAACTTCCGAATTCGAGGATGCCCTAAATGCCTGGTTGGATGAAGAAAAAAGACGACAGTTTGATTGGAGTATACCTCCCTTACTCCGCTTTTTTGTTCATTGCTGCACTGAGGAGACATTTTATTTGACTGTCAGCTTCCATCATGCAATTCTAGATGGATGGAGTGTGGCTTCAATGTTGAGTGAGTTGTTTGGGCAGTATTTCTCCTTGTTGAATGAAAAAGCTGATTTTCTCGAACTACCACCTTTAAGCCTGTTTCGGGACTTTGTTGCTTTGGAGCGAGAGACGATTATCTCTGAGGAGTCTCAGCGCTACTGGACAGAAAAATTGCAAGATAGAACTATAACTATCTTGCCTCGTTGGAATTTTATCCTTCTGGGGGCTAAAGCCAAGCAAGTAAGCGAACAAGAAGTACCAATATCTGCTGAAATTTCTAAAGGATTACAACAGCTAGCCCAGTCCACACGAATTCCACTCAAAAGTGTTTTGCTGACAGCACATCTGCGAGTGTTAAGCCTGCTGTGCGGACATTCAGACGTACTCACGGGTGTAGTCACTAATGGACGCCTAGAACATAAGGATGGAGACCGAACTCTTGGTTTGTTCCTCAATACTGTGCCATTTCGTCTCAAACGGTCTGGAGGCACTTGGGTAGACTTAGTGCAGGAGGTGTTTAAGGTAGAGCAGGAATGGCTGCCACATCGCCGATATCCACTCGCAGAAATACAGAAGAACTTGGGTGGTCTGCCTCTGTTTGAGACTGCATTTAATTTCACACATTTTCATGTTTATCAGGCAGTGCTAGAAGGTAAAAATGTGCAGTTTCTGGGTGGCAAGTTTTATGAAGAAACAAACTTTCCTCTGATAGCTGACTTCAACCAAGACCCAAGCTCTTTTCTAGTAACACTCTTGCTTAAGTACGATGCTTCTGAATTTGGCTTAGACCAAATCAAGTGTATTACTGAATACTATGCTAGAACTCTACAAGCAATAGTGAGCAACCCCCAACAACGCTATGAATTGCATGAGCTTCTTTCTACAAAAGAACGGCGTCAGTTACTAGTAGAGTGGAATAATACCCAGACCAACTATCCAAGTAACCAGTGCATCCATGAATTGTTTGAGTTTCAAGTGGAACGCACACCTGATGCTGTAGCAGTGGTGTTTGAAGAGCAACAGCTAACCTATCGTGAACTGAATATTAGAGCCAATCAACTAGCACATTATTTGCGTTCATTGGGAGTAAAACCAGAGGTATTAGTGGGGATTTGTGTAGAGCGATCGCTTTACATGATAATGGGACTATTAGCTATCCTCAAAGCAGGTGGTGCATACATCCCACTAGATCCTAGTTATCCTAAAGAACGATTAGAATTTATACTAGAAGATACACAAGCACCAGTGTTGCTAACTCAAGCATCGCTTGTGGAGGCAATGCCGCAACACAAAGCTCAAGTGGTTTGTTTAGATACTGATTGGCATCTGATAGCCCAACAAAGCCAGGAAAATTTCCTCTGTGAGCTAACTACTGACAACCTAGCTTATGTGATCTATACCTCTGGTTCAACAGGCAGACCAAAAGGCGTAATGATTAAACACGCTAGCACAGTTGCAATGTTGGATTGGGCAAAGAAAACTTTTGCGATTGAAGCTATGCAAGGAGTTTTAGCATCAACCTCGATTTGCTTCGACCTTTCGGTGTTTGAAGTGTTTGTTCCTTTGTGTTGCGGTGGCAAAGTGATTTTAATCGAGAATGGATTATATTTACCAACTTTGCTAGCAGCTAAGAGTGTAACCTTAGTTAATACTGTCCCGAGTGTAATTTCACAGTTACTTAGAAATAATAGTATTCCAACTTCAGTCCAGACTGTGAATGTAGCAGGTGAGCCGCTTCATAATCAACTCGTACAACAGCTTTATCAGCAAGATAATATACAACAAGTATTTAACCTATATGGACCTTCTGAAGATACAACTTATTCTACTTCTGCTTGGATATACAAAGGTGCTAGTAACACCCCACCGATTGGTCGCCCGATTCATAACACGCAGATTTATTTATTAGATAAAAATTTACAACCTGTGCCTGTAGGTGTACCAGGAATGTTGTACATTGGCGGTGCAGGTTTAGCTCGTGGTTATCTAAACAAAGCAGGACTGACTGCGGATAAATTTATTCCCAATCCTTACGCAAACTTGCCAGGGGAACGGTTATATAAAACTGGGGATAAGGCACGCTATCTACCAAATGGAGAGATAGAGTATATAGGTCGAATTGATAATCAAGTTAAGATACGTGGTTTCCGCATTGAACTCGGAGAAATTGAAGCACTCATTAGTCTACACCCAGTAGTCCGAGAAGCTGTAGTTGTAGTACGCTCAGATTTAGCAGATTCTCAACGTATAGTTGCCTATGTAGTTCTACAAAAAGAGCAAATACTAGTAATTTCCGAATTACGCAACTTCCTGGAGTCAAAGTTGCCAAATTACATGATCCCAGCAACTTTTGTTATATTAGAGGCGCTCCCACTGACACCCAACGGCAAAGTTGACCGCAAAGCCCTACCAGCACCTGAATTAACACAGTTATCATCATCCAATTATGTTCCGCCTACCACACCAATTGAGAACTTATTAGCAGGAATTTGGGCAGAAATATTGGGACTAGAAAAAGTAGGAATTCATAATAACTTTTTTACCTTGGGAGGTCACTCATTAATTGCCACTCGCGTCATTTCCCAAATTCGGCAAGTATTTAAAATAGAACTGCCTTTACGTTATTTATTTGAAAAACCGACAATCGCCCTGTTAGCCAAAGAAATTGAAACAACCATCAAAGCAGGCTTAGGAATTGAAACAACAAAGATTGAGCAGATAGAGCGCACATCAAAATTACCGCTGTCATTTGCTCAACAGAGGTTATGGTTCCTAGCTCAATTAGAACCAGACAGCCCCTTCTACAACATACCTGCGGCTGTTCGCCTCCAAGGAGAACTGAACATCAAGGTGCTACAACAAACTTTCAACGAAATTCTACGCCGCCACGAAGCATTGAGAACCAATTTCCAGACAGTTGAAGGACAAGCAATAACTGTTATCTCTAAAGCAAAGCCTTTAATATTATTACCAACAATCGATATTAGCGAACTCCCTTTAGCTCAACAAGAAGTTGAAATCAGGCAACAAGCTGCACAAGAAGCACAACAACCCTTTGACATCAGCAGCGATCATCTACTGAGAGTAAAACTATTACGTCTGGATGCACAAGAACACATTGTACTACTGACAATGCACCACATTGCTTCTGATGGCTGGTCAATCGGCGTACTGGTGCAAGAGTTGGCAACACTTTATCCAGCCTTCTGTAATGAACAATTATCACCCTTAACTGAACTACCGATACAATATGTAGACTTTGCCGCTTGGCAACGACAATGGCTGCAAGCAGAAGTACTCGAAACTCAAATATTTTATTGGCAAAAACTGTTAGAAGATGCGCCCAGAGTATTAGAATTACCCACAGACTATCCCAGACCAGCAATTCAGACATTCCGGGGTGCAACTTACTCATTTGAGCTATCAGATGAACTCTGTGTAGCTCTGAATAAATTCAGTCAACAGCAGGGAAGTACCTTATTTATGACTCTGTTAGCAGCTTTCCAAACACTGCTATGGCGTTACACAGGGCAAGAAGATATTGTGGTTGGTTCACCCATTGCTAACCGTAATCGAGCAGAGATAGAAGGGTTAATTGGATTTTTTGTCAATACATTGGTACTGAGAACTAACTTGGCAGGAAATCCTAGCTTTGAGGAGCTAATAAAACGGGTAAGGGAAGTAGCATTAGGAGCATACACTCATCAGGATTTGCCTTTTGAGTTGTTAGTTGAACAACTGCAACCACAACGAGACTTAAGTCGTACACCATTGTTTCAAGTGATGTTTGTGCTTCAAAATGCACCAATGTCTGCCTTGGATCTGCCTGATTTGACTTTAAGTCCTGTGGAAAGTGATAGTCATAGTGCTAAATTTGATTTAACCTTATTCATAACAGAAACCGAGTCAGGATTAGTTGGAAATTTAGAATACAGTACTGATTTATTCAAAGAAAGTTCTATCCACAGGATGGTAGAACATTTACAAACGTTGTTGTCTGGAATTGTGATAAATCCACAAGCAAGATTGTCGGAGTTACCACTGCTAAAGGAAACTGAGCAGCATCAATTACTTGTGGAGCGGAATGATACAGCAGTTGAGTATCCTCAACAGCAATGCATTCATCAGTTATTCGAGGCACAAGTAGAACGCACACCTGATGCAGTAGCAGCAGTATTTGAAGACCAACAGTTAACCTATCGGGAACTAAATCAACGAGCTAACAAATTGGCCCACTACCTGCGAACGCTAGGAGTCAAACCAGAGCTATTGGTGGGTATTTGTGTAGAGCGATCGCTTTACATGATAATCGGATTATTAGCCATCCTCAAAGCAGGTGGTGCATACATACCACTAGACCCTAGTTATCCTAAAGAACGATTAGAATTTATACTAGAAGATACTCAAGCGCCAGTGTTGCTGACTCAAGCATCGCTCGTTGCGGCATTACCGCAACAAAATGCTCAAGTCGTTTGTTTAGATACTAATTGGCACCTGATTGCCCAACAAAGCCAAGACAATTTATTCTGTCAACTAACAACTGACAACCTAGCATATACAATCTACACCTCTGGTTCCACAGGCAAACCAAAAGGCGTGCAAATACCCCACATTGCTCTGAGCAACTTTTTATTTGCGATGCAGCAAAGTCCAGGTATCACCAAAGAAGATACCTTACTAGCAGTCACTACCTATTCCTTTGATATTGCCGCCCTAGAACTGTTCTTGCCAATCATTGTAGGTAGTCGCTTGGTAATTACCAGTCGGGAAGTAGCCTGGGATGCAACACAACTATCAGCAATGTTAACTGATTCCCAAGCTACAGTTATGCAAGCCACACCAGCGACATGGCAATTACTTTTGGCAGCAGGCTGGGATAGTAATTATCAATTAAAAATTCTCTGTGGTGGTGAAGCCTTACCTGGACACCTAGCCAATCAATTACGGCAACAATGTCATTCTTTATGGAATATGTATGGACCGACTGAAACCACTATTTGGTCGGCAGCTAGCTTAGTAGAAACCCTTAACAACACTGTACCAATTAGTCACCCAATTGCAAATACACAGCTTTATATCCTCGACCAATATCATCAGTTAGTTCCTATAGGTATACCAGGTGAATTGTATATCGGTGGTGAAGGACTGGCACGGGGGTATTTCCACCGTCCTGATTTGACAGCAGAGAAGTTTATTCCTCACCCTTTTAGCGAGCAGCCGTCTGCACGTCTGTACAAGACAGGAGATTTAGCACGCTATCTACCAAATGGAGAGATTGAGTACATTGGTCGCATTGATAACCAAGTTAAGATACGTGGTTTCCGTATTGAGACTGGAGAAATTGAAGCCAGATTAACTCAATATCCTACTATTAAAGAAGCTGTAGTTGTACTCAGAGAAGATATGTCTGGAGACAAGCAGCTAGTAGCCTATGTATTATCTGAACAGGAATTGACTCTTAAAATTAGTGAATTACGGAGTTTTCTCAGAGAGAAAATACCTGATTATATGATACCCGCTGCCTTTGTATCAATGAAGGCTCTGCCATTAACACCTAATGGTAAAGTAGATCGACAATCACTGCCAATACCTGATAATCTTCGTCCACAGTTAGAAACCACCTACATCAAGCCACAAAATGATTTAGAAACATCTATTGCGATGGTTTGGCAGAAGACACTGAAAATAGAAAAGGTTGGCATTAACGATAACTTCTTTGAGCTAGGTGGACATTCATTATTAATGGTTCAGGTTCATAGCCAACTGCGGGAAATATTTCAAAAAGATTTATTAATACTCGATTTATTTAGATATCCGACTATCAGTTCTTTAGCTGAGTTTATCAATCTAGCCAACAGCAAACAATCATCAAATTCTTATCAAACTGATGTTAGAACTCAACAGTTGCAAGAAGGTAAAACTCGAATGAAACAATTTCTGAAAGTCAGTAAGAGAGTGAAATAAAGTCACATCGGTAACTATGCTTAAGGATAGATCGTTATGTAAATAATTTTGTAAAGAATAAATGATAAAAACTTGCAATTGGTGAGCCATTTCCTGTAAGATTTATTCTCGAAATCATAGTAAAGTAAGTCATAAATACTACTGACACTGATTTTCTATAGTATAGCCAAGTGTATAGAGTAGCCAATGAAACCAAAGCAGTTATCGCAAATTTTATTATTAATAAGTTCGGTTTGGCTTTTTTGTGCAATGAGCGTAACGGCTCAAGAAATACCAAAGTCACAAATACAGAGTAAATCTATTGCATCCTTACTACGTAAATCCCGAATAATTAGAGAGATTACCCAACTCAATGAGATAGAGCTTCCTAATACTAGTGCCAGAATGCTAGTACAGTCACCAGCACCAAATGTCCCCCCTTACCAAGAGAAGATTGAGGGGGGTGTAATCCAAGTGACGGGAGTGCAAGCTAAACCCACCCAGAAAGGTGTGGAGGTAATTTTACAGACGACTAGTGGAGACAAACTGCAAATTATAAATCGCAGTGCTGAGAATAACTTTATCGCTGATATACCTAATGCTCAATTGCGTTTACCTAATGGTGATGCTTTCACATTCCGTTCGCAAAAGCCAGCTGAGGGTATTACTGTGATAACCGTTACAAACCTTGATGCTAATACTATTCGGGTGACAGTGGCGGGTGAAGCAGGATTGCCAACTGTTGAGTTATTTGACAGTGATGAAGGATTGATTTTTGGTTTGACACCTGCTGCAACAGCAATGCAACCACCACAGCAACCTGAAGGTGAACAGCCAACGAGTGAAACACCGCAGGAGAAACCATCAGTGCAGGAAGATGAGCCGATTGAGTTGGTGGTGACGGGAGAGCAAGATGGGTATCGCGTACCGAATGCCAGCACTGCAACGAAAACAGACACCCCCCTGCGTGACATTCCCCAATCGATTCAAGTCGTCCCGCAGCAGGTGATTCGCGATCAGCAAGCGACCCGTATAGAAGATGCGCTCAAAAATGTCCCTGGTGTTACTCAAAGGAGCGGATATTATTCGTCGGCAACTAATTTTACAATTCGTGGCTTTGATGCGGGTGGATCAGGGAATGTTCTTAGGGATGGCTTGTTTGATTCGGGGAGCAGTGCAGGGCAAACGCATCTTATTTACTAATAAAAACTAAGAAAGATTTCAAAATAAC
>NZ_CAXTTT010000091.1:0-33152 GCF_964247315.1 uncultured Nostoc sp. | reverse complement strand
GTCTTATCATCTCCGGCGCTGGCTATTCGCTGACCATCCGGACTAAAACTGACGCTGCGAACTGTGCCTTGATGCTCTGTCAAGTGTGCCTGCTGGTCGTTTAAATTCCATATATGCACAATGCTATCATCACCAGCACTAACTATTAGCTGGTCATCTTTGCTGATACTGACGCTTCTGACGGGCCCTTGATGTCCTTGAAATATATCTAACTGCTTACCTTGTAAGTCCCACACACGGACAGTTCCATCTCCAGCAGCGCTAGCTATTTGCTGACCATCGTGGCTGAATGTCACATTCCAGATTCTACCTTGATGCCCTTGAAATGGCTGTGCTAACTGTTGACCTTGCAAATCCCACAAGCGGACAGTATTATCTTTTCCTCCTGTCGCTAGTCGTTGACCATCTGGGCTAAATTTGATGCTGCTGATATCGTCTTGATTTCCTTTCCATTCTTTCAACGGCTGACCTTGCAAGTTCCACAAGCTAATAAAGCCGTCATCACCAGCGCTAGCAATGATTTTATCGTCTGGACTGAACGCTACGCCCCAAACTAGCTTTTTTTGTTGTTGAGGCACAAGTTTCCTTCTGAAGGGTTGCCCAATGGGGTTGCCTTGTAAGTTCCACAAGCGGACAGTATCATTTGCTCCTCCGGTAGCTAAAAACCGACCATTTGAGCTAAAACTGATACTTTTGACAAAGCCTTGATCTGTTTGCCATCCTTTTACAAGATTGCCTTGTAAGTTCCACAGGCGGACGGTATCATTGCGGCCAGCAGTAGCTATGAGTTGACCATCTGGACTGAAAGTAAGATTATTGACCAAGCCTTGCTTTGCTGGCCATTCTTTAACAAGATGACCTTTTAAATCCCACAGGCGGATAGTGTCATCATCTCCAGCACTAGCCAGACGCTGATTATCTGGACTAAGAATGCTTCTGACTATGCCTTTATGCCTTTTCATGCGGATACGTTCTCGGACTGAATAAATTGCTTCTTGCAGCGTTCCTCTGACTTGATTTTGTAGCTGCTCACCCGGATTAAATATTGATTGCAACAGTGGGTGTTGTAGTGACCTTTCTGCTCGTAGGCTATAAATTAATGCATCTAACCCTAACCTTTGCTGCTGTAGCTCTGTTTCTGCCGTTTCTCTAGAAGCACTGGTTTCACCAATCTTTGCACTTCTTTGACTAATCAGCGCCCAAACAGTTAACCCACTTAAACCCAGCATGACTGCGATCGCAATCCGCCATCGCCAACTAATGTTCCGGCGTTTCTGTAAAACACTTTTTTGGACAAATTCTGTTTCTAACTGATTAAACCAATTGTCATGAGACTGAAGTTCCTGATTCAATACATCAAGATAAGGATTACTATTCCAAAGAAACTGTATAGGTTTCTCTCTCAAACCCTCTTGTTGATGCTGTCTTTGCTGTAATCCATGAACAAGCCGAGTTGGGATTTTGCTAAATAAGTTTTCAGTAACGTATAATCTGCGATCTAACCAATCAATTACAGTTTCAGCTTTGGCTTGCAAACCTGATGGCTGTTGCTTGCTGGCGACACTTTCCCACTCTTCGGCAGCTGCTGTTAGCCGCCGTTGTAAAATTATGTCTTCTTCTTTTTTCCACTTGAGTAATTTATCCCATCCCTCTACTAAAGCATCATGGGCTGGCTCTACATAGGGTTCGCCTTGAGAATTAGAACCTTCAATGATTAAGCGGGCTTCAGAAAAACGTTTGATGACTGTTTGCACGCGATCGCTTTCTTTCTTGTCAGAGTAAATTAGTTCAGACTTAGGAACCTGTCGCCTTGCTAAGTCGCCACCTTGCAATGAAATCATCCGTAGCATCACCTGACGCACTGTATTTTCATAAGCGGGGTCTGAAGCAACTAAGCGATCGTATTCTTGGTTAGCACGTTTGGTTAGAGAACCAACTACTCTTCCCAACTCTTCGTAATCTTCCTTTTTTAAGGCGCGGTTGTCCCTTCGTTCCTCTAAATATTTCAGATACAATTCGCTGAGGGTGAAAGAAAGTAAGGGTAAAGCACCTGGCATTTGTACGACTTCGTTGATCAGTTCATCCACCAGGCTGGGAGGGTCAAAATATACCACTTTTTCGGACGCTGGTTTCTCAATTGCTTCCCGGAATTCATCCTGGGTCATTGGTGGGACGACAAATCGGGTATCATCATTCCAAAAGTCTTTGAGTATAGAGTTTTGAAACTGACCCTCAAAGTCGAGTCGCAAGGTGATAACTACATGGATTTTGTCAGAATATTTAGCGATCGCATTTTTAATCAATTTCTGAAATTGCTCTCGTTGTTCGTCACTCTTACACAGAGTTATCAACTCTTCAAACTGATCGACTGCCAGCAATAGTTTAATCTGGGGAGTAGTCTGGCTCCAACGTTCAACGATGTTTGCTAAAGCTTGCTCGTCTTTTGCTAATTCTGCAACAGTAATTGTAGTTGCAATTGGTAAACACATCTGTGCTAAAGCCGACAAAGGACTTTCCCCTGGACGCATGGGATCTAAAATCTGAAACTTATGCTCCTGAGAATCACGCAGACACGGTAATAATCCGGCTTTCATTAAGCTGGATTTACCTGTTCCAGAAGCGCCTAATACCACTGTCAACGTTTGTTTATTGGAAACGACTTGCTGATAAAGCTGTTTGATTAGGTTTTCTCTACCAAAAAACAAGTTACTGTCTTTTTCGTCGTAGGATTGCAATCCTCGATAGGGATTATTTTCGAGATTAAGTGGTGGTGCATCCTCCAATTTATCTCGGTCAAAATTAGGTAACAGAAAGATGAATTCCCCTTTGTCATGTTTTCTCAAAGGACACAGACTTGGAGTTTGCCGCTTGTAATTCTTTTCTGTGACAACTTCAACTTGATCTCGCAAATATGAGTACAGTTCAGTTGCCGTAACGATGCCATCATCATTCGAGTCAGCTTTTTTGTCAGTTCCACGTAGGGCATCAAAAAGCGCTTTGGCAAAGGGAGAGTGAACTTCGTTACCTTCTTTTACTTCCCCCCGCATACCCAAAAAATCCAATGCTTTTTGATCATCAGCTGCGGAAGTAATTACTTGCCAAGCTGCATCACTGATAAAGCGATCGTAGCGTTCTTTATAGACTGTAATTTTGGGCAGAATTTCTCGTTTAAGACTTGCCCAACGAAAAGCACCTGCAAAGCAACAATCGAGAATTGCTAACATATGCCGACAAGGGAGTGCATTCAGGGCATCATGTAACTCCTGCATCGGCAAGTAGGTGTTGCTATCCCCTAATGTGGCATCTTGCGGAATCAAATAACCCACTGGCCCCTCTTGATTTTCTAGAGCTTCTAAAGCGATACCATGTCCAGCAAAATAGAAGAGGATGCGATCGCTCTCGCTAACTACCACTTTTTCGTTGTCAAAAGGTATTTGTCCTTGTTTGAAGTCTTCAATCAGTTCTTTGAGTTTGTTAAGGGTAACACGTTTATTCAATAGCAACTGGACTTCATATTTATTTTGTGCTTGATATTGCTGTTTGAGATTCTGATGTTGCTTTTGGAGAATTTGAGCAAGTTTGTGAGCATCAGGAACTGCTGTTTCTAACTCTGGAATACCATTTATATAGTCATTGATACCGATAATAATCGCAAAATTCCGGTTGAACTTATGCTTAGACATTATTAGGCCTCATCTAATATCAATTCCAGTTGAATACTTATGAAAATCTCACGCACAGACACAGCATCATGTCGCTTTGCTTTGAATTCAAAATTCAAAATTAATGATCTCTATAAATAAATTCAGTTGCTCTGTATCCTTTCCGTTTTCGGTCAAGTCTGATGCCTTTAATACAATACTTTTAAGTTAAGATCGCTTGTACGACTGATAACCTTGCTTTGAGACGTTGCATTGCAACGTCTCTACACATATCAAATCTCTACAAATAATCCTTAATTTAACTGTATTGGTAGATAATTTATCAAGGCAACAATAACAAAAGGAAATGCTTCTTTTTACCTTTCAACTATCTACTTTTTTTGTTGGGCGATGATCGCTGTAATCAAAGCGTCTAACCCGACTTCTGGTAATTCAATGCTGAAGTAACTTAAGTGGTCGCAAGCTACTTGTTGAACAAAGGGTGCAAGCGATCGCCCCTTGGGAATATTCTGAATACTATCTACAGTGACTGCAATATCATTATGTACACCAAAGAAAGGTAAATTTACAACTTTCTTAAATAAACTTTGCTGTAGCCGTTCTAGGACACTAGATTTTTTCTCTAGCTGTTGCTCCAATGCTGCCGGAATAATAGATGTATTGCCAGCGATAATTGAGTAGGGAATGCCAGGATCTTCACTTGCTGCCAAAGATTTGAGAAAATCAGAATTTGGGTTTAACTCAGCTAGAGCTACTCTAATATTTTTTTCCAGAATTCCCATCAAACCTGTCAGCACTGTTACAGGCCAAGCAACTGTAGAAAGTCTGTTGAGTCCAATACCCAAAGTGAGTTTTGCCCAATCTTCAACAACTGGCCAAGGAGAACCGGCGTTTGGTGTACCTAACATAATTAAATGTTGGACAACTTTATTACCTCCTTCTTGCTCAATAAACCAACGGGAAACTAAACCTCCCATTGAATGAGCAATAATGTGCAGTTCTTTACCGTGGGTTGCTCCTAAACCCACTTCTGTTAGTCGCCGTTTCAAATTTTCAGCATTCTCTTTAATTGAAGTATTCAGGTTTTCGTAGTCAAAGGTAAGAACTACGTCGTAAAGTTTGCTGATAGAAAGCTTTTGCCCATCTGGTTGCAATACTGGTTGATTAATGCTACTAATTAAACTTTCAGTATCGCCAATAATACCGTGTATATAGAGGGCTATTCTTTGTGCTTTTGCTACTCGCTGCTGAACATCAATCACATCGCGTTTATAAGTTACTTTATGATCATCTCCCACCTCAGCCACTGCTAAAATAGGATACTTAAATTCACGTCCAAAATGGCGACTGATTACTTTTCCAAAGAAGATGCGAATAGACCCTTGCAGGCTACGTTCTCCCTGACTAACTGGAGGTGTTAATCGTTCTATCTCAATTTCTATTTTCCTATCTTGAGTTGTTTTACCGCGACCTAAAGGCAAGAAAAATTCTCCATCATAGCCAACAGCAAGAAGATATTCATTGTCTGCTAACGGTGCATCTACTAATAACTTCAAAGGTGCATCTGGGGTGACAACTGTGTAATCTTGAATCTCGTTTAATTCCAATACACTTAATCCAGGGTCAGTACCTCGACTGCTAGTAAATTGGAAAGGTTGAGTAATTTCTGCATCTTCCCGCAGGATGGGGGGCAAAATTTGATTTCCTAAATCTCGGCTGACTTGCGGTGTGGTAGTTAGGCGAGCATTTGCCACCAAGCTAGGATGCACCTGTAATTTCACCCCCGATCCTAATAATTTTTGTTCTGTCTGAGAAACTGGGGTAGAGTCTAAGGGACGTACAGTGGTAATGGTAATTTCCTGTGCATACCAATCGTCATACTTTGCTGCACTTTTGGCTTTGATTTCACGATTTTGAGTTCGATTCATCAAACGCTCAAGGCTACTTTGATTTGCAGATTCTAAATCTCTTGTGACAGGTAGACGAGGAGCATCAAGTTTATCCTGAATCAGCAATCTAGCATCAAATTCCTCGTTACTGACAATCAATTTAATTATGTCTTTGTACTCAGTAATTCCCTGTAACCACAACTCGTCTGGGACTTCGAGTATCAAGTTTTCGCCGTCTAGAGCCAGTGCTGATTCTCCTGGTTGTAGCCTAATGCTACCTGCTTCAAAAAATGGGGCGTTAATAGCGAAACTGTCTGAAAGGTTGACTAAGCCAAAATAAAGTGGGTTTTGACTTTTATTGGTGAGTTTCAGTTTAAATTCTGGATTTTGCCACTTACCATCCCTATACGCGTACTGCAAACGCATCTGCTGCAATTGAGATGATTCTTCATTTTCAAAGATGAGTTTCATCTCTACATCATTGGCTCTAATATTAGTTGCTGGATTTGAGAGTTCCGCAATTGTTGTCCAACGGGAAATATGTTCCAAACGTTCAATTGCCTGTTTTGCATTATCTGGACTATAGCCATCAATTTGAGCTACTAAAGGTCGGTCATCTGTAGGTCGAGCAATTAAATACTGTTGATGACGACAAAGTAGGCGAAACTCGGCTTTACCAACTTCTTTCTTTTCGCGTACATAGGGTGAAGCTTTACCATCAAGTCCAGCTGTTGCTAGTGCTTGGCGTGCAAGAGTTACACCAACTTCATCTCCCTCAATGTGAACGCCTAAAGGTGGTAGCGGTAGGCTGGTAATAACTGCTTTAAAAGAAGTATCATCAGCAGTGAGGTTTGACACATCTTTGATATCTACCTGACTCTGCGTTGCTAGTACACTAGTCACTTTTGCTGTACCCACAGACTTTGCTGGGTCACGCAGGTCTTGGATATTGGCATCAAAGGAAAACAGTGCTAGTAAAGTGGTTTCCCCATCTTTGGGTGGTTGCACTCCGCAGACAGCATCACCATCAATTACCCAGCCATAGTTTGGGTCATTTTTAACAATAAAGTAGGGGTAACGTTCTGCGATCGCTCCATCAAGGAAAAATTTGTTTTCATCATCAGGATTATTCACTTCCAACTGAGGAGACTGGGCTGTAATTTTACTGCGGATGATCGCATTTGTCCGCCCAAACAAATCTCGATAAGTCAATTTGCCAGTGGCTTTAGCAAGTGTATCCATCAAAAAATAAGAGAAACTACCCCGATGTTTGTCACCCCCGTAGTATTCCTTCGCGGTTTCGTAGTCTCGACAAGCTGCTAAAAGTACATGACGACCTTTCGGTATCTTCCAGCCAGAAGGGTGTTTTTCCGGGTCACGGGAATCTAAAAGTTGCGTTAAGTCAGCCACCGAAAAAATAAAACTATCCAGTGGGCGTTCTCGTTTATCTGTAGGTAAGCGACGTATTCCTCTCTCTTGCAATGGGTCTTTGGTGCCGGAACCAGAGTGGCAGCAATCCATAATAATGGTAATGTGCGGGTCTTTTTCTGCTACTTCGGCAATGAGTTTTGCTAATTCTTTATCTGCCAAATCCCAGCCGCCTTTAGTACGACTGTCATAACATACTAGGGTTTCATCAAGATGGTCGGGTTCTAAGTGCCAAAATTCTTTTGGTGCCAACTCCTGAGAACCGTGACCACTGTAATAAAACAAAACTATATCATCTTGTCCAGCTTTACTAAGATGCTTGCGAAAGCTATTAATGACTGCCTGACGGGTTGCCTGGTCATCCTTAAGCGTTTGTAAATGTAATTGGTATTCTTTTTGATCGAATCGTTCGTTAAGATACTCTTCTACCGCTGTAATGTCGTTTACACAACCTTGAAGTCGATTATTTAAATCAGGATAATTGTCAATACCAATAAGCAAAGCATATAAGTTACGAGTCATGGTTATTCGTATTTCCTAAACCTATGATTTTTAAACTGCTCAGATAATAATGATTGAGATTTTGGTTTATTTCCCCACTTTTATATTGGTTGAAAGTCTTTAATTTTATGCACAAGATAACCGGATATCTAAGTTTTAGGACATTCACCAAAACCTTTATCAGGAGTATAAAATGTCCAATTAAATTTAAAAAGTACCCCCACGGTACTTTTCGGATAACATTTTTTGTCTTGCACCAAGGCAAAGACACCCGCGTGTGTATTTTCCCCGTTGAAGCAAGTGGCGTCAAAATGTCTGTTGCAAAGGCGCGAAGCAGAGCGCCAAAAAAGCAGTTTTGCCCGAAGTATAGCGATCGCTTTAAAATGATTGGGAAATTATTAAAACTTCAAGTTTAAAGTGAGTAAAATGTAAGGACGTGATATACTACACCTCTCACTTACCCTGGTTTTATGGCACTGCCAATCGTTGCAATTATCGGACGCCCAAATGTGGGCAAATCCACCCTGGTTAATCGACTCGCCGGGGAACAAACGGCGATTGTCCATGATGAACCGGGAGTGACACGCGATCGCACTTATCTACCAGCTTTCTGGAATGGTCGCGAATTTTTAGTGGTAGACACTGGTGGTTTAGTTTTTAATGATGATACCGAATTTTTACCACTGATTCGCCAACAGGCAATGACAGCCCTTGCAGAAGCGTGTGGCGCTATTTTTGTCGTCGATGGTCAAACAGGCCCGACATCGGCAGATTTAGAAATCGCCGAATGGATGCGCCAACAACGCGTACCTGTGCTACTAGCTGTAAATAAATGTGAATCACCAGAACAAGGCTTAATGCAAGCTGCCGAATTTTGGGAATTGGGATTGGGCGAACCTTACCCCATCTCCGCGATTCATGGCAGTGGTACAGGAGAGTTACTCGACGAATTAGTTAATCACATTCCTGCTATTGAAGACATCCCAGAAACTAATGAAATTAAAGTAGCAATTGTGGGACGTCCAAATGTGGGCAAATCGAGCTTACTCAATTCTTTTGTCGGGGAAGAAAGGGCAATTGTCAGCCCCATTTCTGGTACAACCCGCGATGCTATTGATACCGTCATTGAACGAGCCGGACAAACCTACCGATTGATTGACACTGCCGGCATTCGCAAAAAGAAACACATCGAATACGGCACAGAATTTTTTAGTATTAACCGGGCTTTCAAAGCGATTCGTCGCGCTGACGTGGTTTTATTAGTCATAGATGCCGTAGATGGAGTCACCGAGCAAGACCAAAAATTAGCTGGGCGAATTATCGAAGAAGGTCGAGCTTGCATCATCGTCGTTAATAAGTGGGATGCTGTCGAAAAAGACTCTTACACAATCTACGACTACGAAAAAACTCTGCAATCACGGTTACATTTTACCGAATGGGCAGAAACAATTTTTGTAAGTGCTTTGTCAGGACAACGGGTAGAAAAGATTCTGGAATTGGTGAAAACGGCGGCTGAATCACACAAACGCCGTGTCAGCACATCAGTTATTAACGAAGTCTTAACAGACGCTGTAAGTTGGCATTCACCGCCAGCATCTCGTGGTGGGCGTCAGGGCAAGATTTATTATGGTACACAGGTAAGTAGCCAACCACCAACGATCGCTCTATTTGTCAACGACTCCAAACGCTTCAACGACAACTACCGCCGCTACATTGAACGCCAATTCCGCCAACAGCTAGGATTTAAAGGCACACCAATTATTTTACTGTGGCGAAGCAAAAAAGTCCGTGATGCCGAAATTGGTAATGTTAATAGAGCAACTCGCGTCAAAATAAGTTAGGAGTACAGACGTGATTAATCGCGTCTGTACAAGAGTTATGAGTTAAAGTCAAAATTGCTAATTATAGAACCCTATCGACTTAAGTTTGATAGCGGCACAAGGTAAAAGTTATGAGTTCAAGTCAAAACTCCTAACTGTAGAGACGCGATTAATCGCGTCTCTACCCCTCATTCCTCACTCCTAACTCTAAAATGGATTTATTGCGATCGCTGCCACTTGGACTTTATTTAGAACAACCCCAAACTTGGCTGCATAAAATCGATCCGCGAGTCAAGTTCGCCTGGTTGATGAGCTTTTTAACAAGCTATGTTTTAGCCAACAACAATTGGCGGGTGCTACTGGTACTAGTATTAATTATTGCCACCTTGATTGCGAAAATTCCCCGCCGAGTATGGCAGCAGCAAATGGGTTGGCTATTAATGCTATCGTTTTTTGTGCTAGCGATCGCAGCCATCAGTCCTGATGGACTGGGTGTAGATTATCAGTCACGTTTGCCAGCTAATGAACAGATATTAACCCAGCAAGCAAACTCCAATAATCTTGTTCAAGAGCCAGCAGTTGAGAAAAAAAAATACAGCTACGTGCTATTTCACAAAGGCCCGGTTAAAGTGACTCGCTACTCCTTGAGTTTGGCAGTACGCCTGAGTACACTTATCTTTACTGTGATTTATAGCACCAACCTGTATCTACTGACAACCGCACCAGAAGAAATCACATCTGGCATAGAAAGCTTAATGCAACCCTTGCGCCGCTTTAAATTGCCCGTTACAGAAATTGCTTTAACTTTAACCTTGTCCTTACGCTTTATTCCCCTAGTTTTAGAAGAAGTGCAAAACTTATTTCGCTCCGTGATGACAAGAGCAATTAATTGGAAAAAGCTAGGATTAAAAGGAGCATTCAAGGTTTGGATGACAGTTGCAGAGAGACTCTTGGAAAATCTGCTCTTACGAGCCGATCAAATGGCGAATGCAATGATGGTGCGGGGTTTTACCAGTCCTAACGAGCATCGAGTCCAGTGGCACGATTTACGATTAAAAGGACGTGACTGGCTGGCGATCGCAACTTTAATCTTATTCTGGGGAATACGACTAGCTATAGGAACTCAGGCATAATTTTGCACCGAAAAAATGGTAATAGATAATACAGCAGAATTCAGGAGTCAGAATGGGAAATTGAACAGCTACCCAGCCATAAAATTGATCCCCTACTGTTTAGCGTAGATTTTTGGTCTGAACTAGCCTTACGCAAACACTACAGACTAATCTTAATATTTTTTATAGATTCCCCGATGAATCTCTGCACAAAGCTCAGGCACAAATTACACCACTGAAAATGCTAGATAATCAATAGACCTTTTGCATAAATCAAAAATAAAAACCCACTCCCCTAAAGCTACACTTTTTTTCCTAAGAGCTTGCCATATTCGGTGTCAGGGACTTTTGCAAAAAGTCTAATAAAAGATAGTTTTCTTTCCTGTACTCAATCCCCACTCTCCACTCCCCAATTAGGATTTTGTGCCATTCAGCGACAGTTGTGGCAGTATAGAAAGAAGTTGAAAAATTCGCCGTTGCCGTTGGGAACTTCAAAGGGTGTTTTTCCTTCTCATATCGAACTTTCAACAAGAAGATCGGCGCTATTTTGTGCCTTGTCCCTACAGATTGATAAATCGAAATCACCAAAGCAGATGGTGATATTTGTCCACCAGCCTCTACTTTTTGAATTTACGCTGTGCGACTTCTGTTGTACCATTGCGCTTCACTACCACTAGCTTCATCTGCCCATTAGGAACTAGATCGAGGTCTTCGTAACCGCAGTTTCGCATTTTAAGCAAATATTCTGACGAATGTTGGTATTATCGTCTGAATGTTTAAAATTCACTGCGAAAAGATATATATACTTCCACCTTGACTACACCTTGACTCTTAAATGAATCCAGAAAACGCAGAAACTTACATAAACCATCCAACTTGGGGTTTACTCTACAAAATCTGTATGGTTGATGAGAACCAGGATTTGTTCACCACACTTTATGCCCAGCGCTTATTTTTTTTGGTGGCAAATGACGTTAAAGGTGTTAAATTCCAGTCTCTAGGACGTACTGAGGCTAGAATGATGTTGGAAAATCGCTTACGTACCCTGCGGCGCAGTGGGCAATCTCAGGAGTACGATCAGCTTCAGAGTGTTTTCCAGCGCACCTTCCAATGAACAGTTCGATTTCCGAACGTATTGTTACTATTCGTTCCTCCCTGCCAACTTCAGTCAAATTGATTGCTGTTAGCAAGCAAGTTTCTGCCCAGGCCATTCGGTCTGCATACAATGCAGGAATTCGTGATTTTGGGGAAAGTCGTATCCAAGAAGCTGCCAGCAAACAAGCCGAGTTGCAAGACTTACCGGATATTACCTGGCACTTTATTGGACATTTGCAAAGCAATAAAGCCAAAAAAGCCATCGAGCATTTCCCTTGGATTCACTCCGTGGATAATTTGAAGCTGGCACAGCGCTTAGACCAATTGGCGCAACAGCTAGGAGTGAGTCCCCAGGTTTGCCTGCAAGTGAAAATTCTCCCCGATCCCAACAAGTCTGGTTGGAGTGTACCTGAACTTTTGACTGATTTACCCACACTCAATCAATACAAAAATTTACAAATTCAAGGTTTGATGACAATTCCGCCTTCAGGATTAAATGATTCCGAAATTCTCAGTGTGTTTAATCTCAATCGTGAGCTAGCTAAAGAAATCCAGGAGCAAAACTGGTCGCAGATTAAAATGCAGCACCTATCTATGGGTATGTCAGGCGACTACGAACTGGCAGTGCAAGCAGGCGCAACGATGGTACGATTAGGAACCATATTATTTGGCGATCGCTCTTAGCTGATTAATCATCAGCCTTGCTCTTAAGTATTAATAGAAGCTAAGGATTTGATGACAAGAATTTTGTAACAGACTGGTGCAATCCGAAACAAAGGATATAGTATTGACAAGAGCAATCGCCAAGAGGAAATGGAGTATCAAGGACTTTCCTTCGGATAAACCTTAGGATATAATCTTGACTCATTATTATGTTTAGGCGATGCACAGACCTTTCCAATAAGTGTCAGTTCATCGCCAAAACTCGTAATATGGGCTACAACTAGCAATAAAGTTGCTGAAGTATCCACCGATGTCGCGTAGTTTACCGCCGTAGGCATCGCTCCTAGCTCAATCAATTCTCAGCCAAGTCAATGCAGGCAATTCGCATCAGGAGAGTACACGCACCATGAACAACATATTTTCCAAACTCAGAGACTTTGTGGGTCTAAATGAGCAAGTAGAATACGAGTATTACGAAGAAGAACCAGAAACAGATAATAATTACCAAAATCTGTATCAGCAAGAAAATCCTCAACCAGCACCGCAAGAGAGTACAGCCGCTCAAAATCGACGCTGGCGGGAACCAGTGCCTACAATGGGAGATGATATGACAGCAGGTTCAAAGCCAATGGGGAATGTGATTGGTATGCCAGGAGCAATTAACGGAATTTCAGAAGTTTTAGTACTCGAACCACGCACCTTTGAAGAAATGCCCCAGGCAATTCAAGCGTTGCGAGAACGCAAGTCAGTGGTATTAAATCTGACAATCATGGATCCAGATCAAGCTCAACGAGCAGTAGATTTTGTTGCAGGTGGTACTTACGCACTAGATGGACATCAAGAGCGCATTGGTGAGAGCATCTTTTTGTTTACGCCAAGCTGTGTCCAAGTTAGCACCCAAGGTGGCGTTCTTCATGAAGTACCACAACCACCAGCACGTCCATCTCGTCCTACAGCTACTCCAAATCAAACCTGGGGCAACGAAACTAACCGGATGGCACAATAAAGTTAAATTAGTAGTTAGTCCTTTGTCATTTGTCCTGGGTTTTAATCGTAGTGACAAATGACAAACGACTAATGACTAATGATTAACGATCAATGACTATAAAATTTGGCTTAATTGGTGGTGGGGTAATGGGAGAAGCGCTCTTATCCCGCCTTATCGCGCGTGGAATTTATCAATCATCAGAAGTCATAGTTAGCGAACCGCTATCTTCACGCCTAGATTTTTTAAAACAGCAATACGGTATTGCTGTGACGACAGATAATAGCCAGGTTTTCACTGAAGCAAAAGAAGTTCTATTTTTGGCAGTGAAACCGCAGGTATTTAGTGCGATCGCTCAAGAATTAGCACATATTGATATTCTTAATAGAGAACACTCACCGCTGATCATTTCCATTTTGGCGGGTGTACCCTTAAGTCAGCTAGAAGCTGCATTTGTGCAATTGCCAGTGATTAGAGCAATGCCCAATACCCCGGCGACTGTGGGAGCAGGAGTTACCGCGATTTGTTTAGGTGCATATACCAATGCCAAGCATCACCAAATAGCACAGCAAGTTTTTTCTGCTGTGGGTGAAGTTGTGGAAGTGTCGGAAGCGTTGATGGATGCAATCACAGGGCTATCTGGTAGCGGCCCCGCTTACGTGGCGCTCATGGTAGAAGCACTTGCAGATGGCGGAGTAGCCGCAGGTTTGCCTAGAGTAATTGCCAATCAACTAGCCTTGCAAACCGTATTGGGAACAGCAAAACTCTTGCAGGAAACCAAAATGCACCCAGCAGAACTCAAAGATCGTGTTACTAGTCCCGGTGGTACAACCATTGCGGGGATTGTCAAGCTAGAACAGGCAGGATTTCGTTCCGCTTTAATTGAAGCAGTCAAAGCTGCCACAGAGCGATCGCAAGAGCTGGGAAAATAATTAAGAGTCCTTTGTTATTTGTCCTTTATTCTTTGTGAAAAACTAATGACTAATGACCAATGACAAATGACTATTAACGAAGTTGACAAAAGACTCGTTAGTATAGTAAACAATCTGGTTGCAAATGTGATTGAGTGAATTATCCTGCACCGTCTCCAGAACTTGACTTAGGGTCTATATTTCCCTTTGAACTGGATCAGTTTCAAAAAGAAGCGATCGCGTCCCTGAACGCTGGACGCTCCGTAGTCGTATGTGCCCCCACAGGTTCGGGCAAAACATTAGTCGGGGAATACGCCATTTATCGCGCCCTAGCGCGAGGAAAACGTGTATTTTATACTACTCCCCTGAAGGCGCTGTCGAATCAAAAATTACGTGACTTTCGAGAAAAATTCGGGTTTGATCGAGTCGGACTGTTAACTGGAGATGCTTCCATTCACAGAGATGCACCGATTTTGGTAATGACCACAGAAATTTTCCGAAATATGCTCTATGGCACACCGATTGGGCAAATCGGCATCTCATTAGTAGACGTTGAAGCGGTGATACTTGATGAATGTCACTACATGAACGATCGCCAGCGCGGTACTGTTTGGGAAGAATCAATCATCTATTGTCCCCGTGAAGTGCAACTGGCAGCCCTCTCAGCAACGGTTGCCAATAGCGATCAACTTACTGATTGGCTAAATCGCGTTCACGGCCCAACAGACCTGATTTACTCCGATTTTCGCCCAGTCCCCTTAGAATTTCACTTTTGCAATCCTAAAGGGTTATTTCCCTTGCTCAATGATAGCAAAACCAAAATCAATCCCCGGCTTCAGAAGAAAAAGGGGAAAGGGGGAGAAAGAGATCGGGGGAGAAATGGCAGACCTGAAGCTCCAGGCATAATTTATACCTTGAGCCAGTTAGAGCAACGCGATATGCTCCCAGCAATTTACTTTATCTTTAGCCGCCGGGGATGTGATAAAGCAGTGGCGGAAGTCGGTGATTTATGGCTGGTAAATAATGAAGAGTCCCAGATTTTGCGGCAACAGATTGATGACTTTTTAGCCCGCAATCCCGAAGCAGGGCGTTCTGGACAAATTGCTCCCCTGTATCGGGGAATTGCTGCCCACCACGCTGGGATTTTACCTGCTTGGAAAGCACTGGTAGAAGAACTATTTCAGCAAGGGCTGATTAAAGTAGTATTTGCCACTGAGACACTAGCAGCGGGAATTAATATGCCCGCCCGGACAACAGTAATTTCTACCCTTTCCAAGCGTACCGATACTGGACACCGCCTGTTGAACGCTTCCGAATTTTTGCAAATGGCTGGACGAGCAGGCCGCCGGGGGATGGATAAACAAGGCCATGTGGTGACAGTCCAAACTCCTTTTGAAGGAGCTAAAGAAGCCGCGTATTTGGGAACATCCAAGCCAGACCCTCTAGTAAGCCAGTTTACGCCCAGTTACGGCATGGTACTCAACTTGCTGCAAACCCATAGCCTAGAGCAAACCAGGGAACTGATAGAGCGCAGTTTTGGGCAGTACATGGCTACCTTGCATTTAAGACCAGAATACGATGAGATTGCCGAATTGCAAACCCAATTAGCTCAACTTCATGAGCAAATCGCCGCAGTTGATGAAAATGAACTAGCTATTTATGAGAAATTGCGGCAACGCCTGAAGGTGGAACGCCAGATATTGAAAACTCTGCAAGAGCAAGCACTCTCAGACCGACAAGAGGAATTGGTGATGATGTTGGGCTTTGCAGTGTCAGGAACTCTGTTAAGTCTCAAGGGCAAAAATATCACAGTGTCTTCACCTGTAACCGCAGTTTTAGTAGGAAAATCGCCTGGTTCTGGTCAAGCTCCTTACTTGGTATGCTTGGGGCATGATAATCGGTGGTATGTGGCAACCACAGGGGATGTAGTTGATTTGTATGCCGAACTGCCACGAATTGAAGTGCCACCTGATGTACTACCACCGCCAGAGATGCCTTTGAAGCCAGGACAATCGCGCCGTGGTAACGAAGAAAGCTTTGCGATCGCTGTAGGTATTCCCAATCCAGTAGAATCTTTGCATCTGGCACCAGAAGTAGCAGAACAACTCAGTCGTGTTACCGCCATCCAAGAGCAATTAGATGCTCATCCCCTACATCAATCAGGCAATGCTGCAACGCTTTTCAAGCGCCGCGCCCGCTATGTCGAACTAGAAGCCGAACTCGAACAGTTACAAGGACAAGTAGAGCAACAGTCACAACGTCATTGGGAAGAGTTTCTGAATTTAATTGCAATTTTGCAACACTTTGGCGCTTTAGATAACTTAGTTCCCACACAATTAGGGCGAATCGCTGCCGCCATTCGAGGCGAGAATGAATTGTGGCTGGGTTTAGTATTCGCTAGTGGCGAATTGGATAACTTAGATCCGCATCATTTAGCAGCAGCAGCAGCGGCTTTAGTGATGGAAACGCCCCGTCCAGATAGCAAGGTTAACTTTGACCTTAGTAATGAAGTGGCAGAAGCCTTAGCAAAATTGCGGGGAATTCGCCGCCAAATGTTCCAACTACAACGGCGGTATAACGTAGCGCTGCCTATATGGTTGGAATTTGAGTTAATTGCCATAGTGGAACAATGGGCGTTAGGAATGGAGTGGATAGAACTCTGCGAAAATACCACCTTGGATGAAGGCGATGTCGTGAGAATTTTGCGGCGGACGTTGGATTTGTTATCACAGATACCTCACGTTCCCCATCTGCCAGACTCTTTTCAGCGTAATGCCTATCGGGCGATGCAGTTGATTGATAGATTCCCTGTGAATGAGGTGGTTGAATAAACAGGACGCTCTTACGCTTTTACACGGGAACGCACAGAGAGTATTTAAAATAATTCGTCTTCCCTAAGAGCTTGCGGGGAGGGGATTAAGGGGAGCCAGTGCGGTCTTGGAACCTCCCCAAGTGGAGCATCTGGCGTGTGGGGTGTAATAACTATGGGAATCATAACTAATTATGCGGACATGATATTTAGTACTTGTCTCCCCCTACCCTTGTCTTAATAAAGGTCAGTAGTTCAACTTGTATGAGTTTAAGAAACAGGTAATAATTAATCTCAATAAGTTTTGCTTTAATTAATCTCTACCACTTACCATGACAGCGCCGCAAGGAGGAGGCAGAAGCTGAAATGAACAAGCTGCAAAACCCAGAGCCAGATGAGTTTATTTATCAAGTGCCTAGTTGGGAGGGTAAAGGATATGAGCAAGAGATTAAAGTGCATCCCAATCTCTCGCTTTGTATTACAGACATAGAATTTCACCATGACTTGCTAAGAAAAATTACTGAATGGGATCATCCCGTGCAATTTAAAGTTACCCTTTCAGGCAAAAGTCTAGACGAATACGGAGGACAGGTTGGGGAAGGATACACACTCATTTCTGGTAGCGGTGTGCAACGAACAATGTTAGTGGCGACTCCAAAAGGTCAGTACACAAGTGTTGATATCGAGATGACACCTGATTTACTCAGAACCTTTTTCCCCACAGAGGATGGAGATATTTCCCCCCAGTTGAAGTTTCTCATAAAGGGTAATGATTGGCAGACATTAATTTACCCGGAAATTACAACCGCTATTCAAGGAGTAGCACAGCAAATCGTTAACTGTCCCTACCAAGGGATGATAAAGCGGATGTATTTGCAGGGAAAGATCCAAGAATTAATGGCATTGCAGTTAGCTCCCATTCTGGCACAGTCGCATGGACTGCAACCATACCCACGACTAAAAGCTCAAACCATTGTCCGTATTCATCACGCTAGGGATATCTTGCTTTCCCGTCTGGAGAATCCGCCATTGATACCAGAATTGGCGCAACTTGTGGGAGTGAGCGATCGCACTCTTGGTAATGGATTTAGAGAACTCTTTGGCACAACGGTGTTTGGTTATCTTACCAGTAAACGTATGGAACAAGCAGAGCAACTACTACGCTCTGGTAAGTTAACTGTGACTCAGGTTGCCAATTTAGTGGGTTATGCCCAACAGGGACACTTTGCGATCGCCTTCAAACGCAAGTTCGGCATTACACCCAGTGAATGTTTGTCAGGTAAAAAGAATATTTCCGATTCCTAATGCTGTTTTGCGACTGTAATGCCGTTTTGGATATAGACTCACCCGCGATCGCTTCTCTATACTCAGCCAATATTGCAATTCATAAATATATGCAATAAGGTTTTTAATCAAAACGGTGTGGGGAGCGGTATGAAAAGTTGGCAGCCCAATATCTATCTATTGCTAGCAGCAAGTGTGGTCGGAATTATCAGCACTTTGGTAACTCTACCTGCTTGGGCAGAAACGAAACTTGAGAATAGAGATAAATTGTCTCAAAAAGCTATTGATAGTTTACTTCAACAAATAGATTCTTCTGCACTGGGCGATCGCCTGACAAAGCCGGGGTATCAAAAAATCTGGCAACTGAGCGACTTAGAAACCTCCATCACCAGCGCTCAACAATTGCTAGTGCAGTTACCCACACCACAAACTACACCCGCGCCAACAATTACACAAATAACAGGGGTGAAAGCAAACCCTACAGAAAAAGGTGTGGAGGTAATTTTACAAACTACTCAAGGGGAAAAATTACAACTCATAAACCGCAGTGCTAGTAATAATTTTATTACCGATATTCCTAACACCCAATTGAGTTTGCCATCGGGCGAGGGTTTCACCTTCCGCTCGGAAAAACCTCTTACGGGAATTATTGAAATAACAGTCACAAACATTGATGCAAATACTGTGCGAGTGACGGTGGTGGGTGAGAAAGCTTTGCCTACGGTTGAGTTATTTGATGATAATGCAGGGCTGGTTTTTGCCGTAGCATCTGCTGCAACAGCGACACAGCCACCCCAGCAACCCCAAACACCTCAAGATCAACAAAAGCCAGCAAGCGAGACACCGCCAGAAGAACCATCAGCACAGCAGGATGAGCCGATTGAGTTGGTGGTGACGGGGGAGCAAGATACATATAACGTACCAGATTCGTCAACTGCCACTAAAACCGACACACCCCTGCGCGATATTCCCCAATCGATTCAGGTGGTGCCGCGACAGGTGCTGGAAGATCGCAATGTGAGAAGTGTAAATCAGGCAGTGGAAACAGTCAGTGGCATTGTTAGTGGCGGAAGCAACTTCGGTGCGCCTTCAGGAGACAGAGTCATTAGAGGATTTAATCAAAGCGGAAATTTCCGCAATGGCTATCGAGATGCAAGTGAAAGCTTTACGCTGACAGGCGTTGGGACGATCGAACAAGTAGAAGTTCTCAAAGGCCCTGCCTCAGTTCTATTCGGAGCCGTAGAACCGGGTGGAATCGTCAACGTTATCACCAAACAACCTTTGAGTGAACCTTATTACAAGCTCGGATTTGAGGCAGGGAATTTTGGATTTTATCAACCCAGCATCGATTTCTCTGGCCCATTGAATGCCGATAAAACTGTACTCTATCGCTTTATTGCAAGCTATCAAAGTTCGGAGGGGTTTCAAGATTTTGTCAAAACAAATATAACCACGATCGCACCCTCAATCACTCTCAAATTGGGGGATAGAACAGAACTGAATCTATACTATGAATACACTAACTATAATGGATATCCTAATGAGTCTGGCAGTTGGTTTTTCAGTGATGGTAGCTTCCTCCCTAGAAGTGTCTTTCTCGGCTATCCTGATTTGACTTTTATTGATGCCAAGACTCAAAAATTTGGCTACACCCTGAATCAAAAGTTGAGCGACAACTGGCAGATTCGTAACAATTTTGCGGTAGCTACTACTAGAACTAGAGACGCATTTGCTGGAGGAGAAAATCTAGTCGATGATAGTTTGCTAGTAGGTATTAGCGCTTCAAGACGTGGATACTCAATAGATAACTATTTTGGACAGATCGACTTGCTTGGAAAATTTAAGACGGGATCGATTTCGCACCAACTTTTAGTGGGTTTTGATTTTAATCGCAATGTTCAGACTTTTGAGGCTTTTATTTCCGATTCTCCTCTTCCTAATCTAAATATCTTCAACCCAGACTACAATGTTCCAAAACCCTCACTCCATCCAGATTATGGTTTTAATAGCACTAGCCAATCTTACGGTGCTTACCTTCAAGATCAAATCAGTATTTTAGATAAGCTGAAGCTATTAATTGGTGGGCGCTTAGATTGGGTTACAGATCAGTCAGCAGAGAGTAGAAGTGCTTTTAGTCCGCGAATTGGGTTGGTGTATCAGCCCAGTAACTCTGTTTCTCTCTACACCAGCTACAGTAAATCTTTCGTCCCTGACTTTGGATTAAACCCTGATGGTGCAGCTTTTGAGCCAACCAAAGGAACACAATATGAATCAGGCATTAAAGCTGACTTTCTAGAGGGCAGACTTTCGGCAACGTTAGCCGCCTATCAGATTACCAAGACGAATATTCTAACAACCGATCCTGATCCGGAAAGAGGTAGGCTTGGTTATTCCATTCAGGTAGGGGAGCAAAGGAGTCAAGGAATTGAGTTGGATATCGCGGGTGAGATTCTACCAGGGTGGAAGGTGATCGCTTCTTATGCCTATACCAATGCAGAAGTTACCGAGGATAATACCATTGGTGTAGGCAATAAATTGCAGGGTACGCCGGAAAATCAAGCTAGCCTTTGGACAACATATCAGATCCAGAAGGGCAATCTCAAGGGTTTGGGATTTGGTCTAGGGCTTTTTTATGTGGGCACGCGGACAGGAGATGTGAATAACTCGTTTGAACTACCCGATTACTTGCGTACCGATGCGGCGATTTACTACCGTAGAGATGGTTTTAATGCTGCGATCAATATTAGTAATCTATTTAATACGGACTATTTTAGCTCCTCCTATGGTTACACCTTAGGTCTTGAAAGAGGTGCGCCCTTCACAATCATCGGCTCCATTAGTTGGGAGTTTTAACTCACTCTCCTGTTGGCAATCGGCTGAACAACGTTTTGCAATCTTTGAAAGGACTAGTACTGCAAGGCGGAAGTCAAAAGTCAAAAGTCACTCATGCTTTAATTTTGAGCTTTCTGGCTGTTTGGAATAGGTGGTTTATTTACGCCCTGCTGTACTATGACTTGCCTTGGAGCTATTTGATCGTCGCGCTTCTAGCCAAGCCTGCACATCAGCAATACTAGTAAAATCTAACAGTGCTTCGCTCAAATCTTCGAGAACAGGTAAAGGTAGACTTTTGAGGGGTTTGAAGTAGTACTACAAACCACCCCAACAATCAATTTACATTTGGCCAAATACATAGTAGTGGTACGTAGTTAAAAATGCTTTTTTGGTTTCGTATATCTTTTTATACGTAATTAATCACGTGTATCTAACAAAAGTTATAGTCGCTATCAGCGCTATTCAATCTTAGTACACTAAGTTTCCAGTACCCTGCAACTGACGCAAAGAATTTATACATAATGGACAGTCGCAGCCAAATACCCTAATTGCAGCGTCACTTTCCTCTTCAGTAAAGTTCAACATGGCAACATTCCGATTTGATACTGATGTGACAATAGTTGAGGAACTTTTAGAGGTATACGGGCGTTTTCTCTCTGAATCTCGAATGCACACAAAATCTTGTCCACCATGTGGGTTAGTGATACAGGTACGACCGTCTTGTGTGTGCAGTAATCTCTGTGTAATGCTACCACTAGCATGGGCAGGATGAAATGTCACCAGCGTAGACATCATCGACACAAAGATTGAGGAAGTGGAAAGCAAATTCAGAAGAATTTTTTTGTTCATAGATTTCCTTGAGAAAATTGTCTATTAGCTTAGGGTATTCGATTAACTTTCAAACTTCAAGTGAATTTCCCTGAGAATAGCTAGATAGATGTTTATTACCCAAGAAAGTTCCATCTCTACTACCAGTTTGCTGGGAAATTTTTTACTACATCTATAATTCAGCGATCAAACAGGCTTGATGTCTAGCTTTTAGACACAACGTTATGTAATTCAGCAAATTTCAATCCGCTGTATATTCCCAAGACAGTTATTATTTGCTTGATGTAAGTATAAGAGCTTAATTAAATTAAAGCTCGTAATTAGCGGCTCTAACCCTTTAAATTCTTATACAGAGTGATAAATCGCTCACTACGAACAAAAGGTATATCTTACATAATTCTATACGATTGAAAGCCGCCATAGCTATCTTTACAAGATTATAAATCTTAATTTTAATCAAAATATAGTGTATATATTTAGCAGTAAATTTGAGATAGATTCTCGTTCTTAAAATATCAACTTGTAAAAACTTTTTTTTTTCATTACATTTAAAAAAAGGCTCATATCTCAATTAATTTACTAGCCTACATAGAAAAAATGAAGCAGAAAGTACATTTAGAATCTTCAGATGGTTGCAGCTGTGGACATGACCATCACGAGAATCATAACCATGTTCATAATCACAATCATGATGAGAATCATAACCATGACCACAATCACGAACACGGGGGAGAGTTCAATCTAAAAAATGAGGTATTGCCTTTGGTCGCAATTTTAAGTTTATATGCGCCTGGTGTAATTTTTGAAAATCAATTACACAATACTTTCTACTCAATAGGTGAATATCTGCTTTTTATTCCTGCTTATTTATTAAGTGGATGGAGTGTTTTAAAAACTGCTGGGCGCAATATAGTCAGAGGTAGAGTATTTGATGAAACGTTTTTAATGACAGTAGCAACATTAGGGGCGATCGCAATTCATAAATTACCCGAAGCGGTCGGAGTCATGTTATTTTACAAAATTGGAGAATTGTTTCAAGATATTGCCATCAGTCGCTCCCGGAATTCGATCAAATCATTATTGGAAATCCGCCCGGACTATGCAAATATCCAAATAGAGGGAGAACTGAAAAAAGTATCGCCAGAAACAGTAAAGATTGGGGATATTATCGTTGTAAAGCCTGGAGAAAAGATTCCCTTAGATGGCGAAATTATAGATGGTAATTCGCAAGTTGATACATCTGCATTAACTGGAGAATCTGTACCGCGAACGGTAAGAATTGGAGAAACAGTTTTTGCTGGGACGATTAATAAAATAGGTGCGCTCGTCATTAGAGTCACAAAACTATTTGATGAATCTTCCATTGCCAAAATTTTAGACTTGGTGCAAAATGCCAAAAGTAAAAAAGCAGCAACAGAAAAGTTTATTACTAAATTTGCCCGATATTATACACCAATCGTAGTTTTTACATCTCTAGCAGTTGCAATATTACCTCCTTTATTCATTTCGGGTGCAACTTCTTCGGAATGGGTTTATCGTGCCCTGATTTTACTAGTTATCTCCTGTCCGTGTGGACTCGTTATCAGTATTCCATTAGGTTACTTTGGAGGTGTGGGAGGTGCAGCTAAACGTGGTATTTTGGTTAAAGGCTCTACTTTTTTAGATACTTTAAATGCAGTTAGTACAGTTGTTTTTGATAAAACTGGAACGTTAACGAAAGGGGTATTCAAAGTAGTAGAAATAGTACCATTAAATGGCTGGAATGAACAAGAACTGCTGCGATTAGCTGCTAAAGTAGAATCGCACTCAAATCATCCCATCGCTCAATCTATCTGCAAGGCTTATGGTGGAAAAATCGATGAATTTGAGATTAGAGATTATGAAGAAATAGCAGGCTATGGAATTAAAGCCAAGGTTGAAAATAGAGTAGTAATAGCGGGAAGCGATCGCCTATTGCATAGAGAGAAGATTTCTCACGATAATTGCCAGTTAGAAGGAACAGTTATTCATCTAGCAGTGGATAATATTTACGCTGGCTATATTGTCATAGCTGATGAACTCAAAGAAGATGCGAGACTTGCTATTCAAGCACTCAAACGAATGGGTGTAGAGAGAACAGTAATGTTGACAGGAGATAATCAAGCGATCGCTTCTCGAATTGCCCAACAGCTTGCCATAGATACCTACGAAGCAGAGTTATTACCTGAAGAAAAAGTTAATGCCATTGAGAAGTTACTCAGCACCGTTGGTAAGCATAATAAAGTTGCCTTTGTTGGGGATGGCATTAATGATGCACCAGTGATTGCTAGAGCAGATGTTGGTATAGCAATGGGTGGGTTAGGCTCAGATGCAGCGATCGAAACTGCGGATATTGTAATCGTCACAGATGCACCATCCAAAGTAGCAGAAGCAATCCAAATCGCCAGAAAAACTCGCAAAATTGTTTGGCAAAATATTGGGTTTGCGTTAGCAATTAAAGGTGTATTTATTGGATTAGGTATTTTAGGGATAGCGACAATGTGGGAAGCTGTATTTGCTGATGTTGGAGTAGCAATGCTGGCAATTTTAAACGCAACTAGAGCGATGAAATAAAATTTTTTGAAAATTGGGAATCTGTAATTGGGAAATTGTAGTAGTTAAACTATGAGTACTTCTCACTCATATTCTGCTAACCATAGTAAAACCTATGAATTCATTAATCAAAAGCATTGCTACAGCTACTCTAGCTTTACTGCTAAACTATTCAGCCAACCAAGCCTTTGCACTACCCCAAAAAATCAATCACCCAATTACTGTTGCTAAATTGCAACCCTTAAAAGATACCTTAATTGTTCCTGGGGAACGAGTGGATCCGATAACACGCACAACTACCAAGCAGGATTTAGTCAAACTGTTTGGTGCATCCCATCTCGTTGATAAAACTATCTCTGGTGCTGAAGGAATAGGTAGTTTTGCAGCTACTCAGTTAAATCTAAATCAGGGGCGATCGCTCTTAGTAGTTTGGAGTGATAATACTCGTACCAAACCTCTAGATGTGCGTAACTTGGGTTCAGCTTGGAAAACCCGCGAAGGTATTGGAGTGGGAACCCCTTTGAGCGAGTTACGTAAAAAATTAGGTGATTTTAAACTTTATGGATTGGCGTGGGATTACGGGGGCACGATTTTGTTGGATAGTAGTAAATTATCCCGTTATCAAGGCAAACTTATTTTACGAGTAGATACGGCTCCTAATGCTTCTGAAAAATTCCCCAATGACTACCAATTGGTGTCTGGGGATAGTACTTTTTCTTCCAGCAATCCCCACTGGAAACCTTTGGTAATTAGGCTTGCAGAAATAATTGTTGTATTGAATTCAAGTGAGTAGTTGTATGTTAAACATCAGTTTAGCTTTCTAAAAGTATTACAAATAATGAAAAAAACTCACTGGAAAAACCGTATTAGAGAATGGAGCCAAAAGCGAATAGAAATATTTCTTGAAGATTATGATGAAGAATGTTTATCCCCAGAAGTTCGCAAATCTGGCTACTTAAGTTATTCTGGTGCAACTGAGGAGGAAATAGTTGCTACCGAAGCTCGTTTAAATGTAACTTTTCCACCTTCTTACCGGGAGTTTCTGAAAGCTTCTAATGGGTTGCGTCCTATATCAGAATATAGTCTAGAATTTTGTGGAACTGAAGATATTGTATGGTATGCTCTTGACCATCAAGATTGGGTAGATGAATTAATCGAAACTTGGTCTGAATCACCATTAACAGACGAAGAGTATTTTGTTTATGGCGATAAGCAATATGATAATATATCCCGACCAGAGTATTTACAAACAGCATTGGAAATAAGCAGTGAAGATATGGGTGTGATATTTTTACTAAATCCTCAGATCGTTGCAATAGATGGTGAATGGGAAGCTTGGTTTTGTAGCTTTTCAACTGCTTCATTTGGCGCACAGCGTTATCGCTCATTTGGTAAAATGATGGAGGAAATATTAAACGACCCAGAATTTATTTGATAGATTGGGATATTCAAGAAATTGGAATATCTGAATAGTAGTCAAATGGGAAATAATTAAAATTACAGAGATATGATATTCAAGAACTTAAAACATTCTGAGATTGATTAGTTATTAGGATTGATTTTCTCTCATTTTTTCTAATAAACCAGTCAAAAAATGCCGATAATTATCATCTTGGCAGGTAGAAAGGGTTTCTGTAAGAGCAGCAATTGCAGCGGAATTTCCCACTCCAATTTCTGCTAACGTCTTAACGGCATCCCAATAATCAACATTTTTAAGTGTTGGCAGTAGTTCAATTAATGTGGCAATAGCATTATTATTACCAATACCTATTTTTTGGAGAGTTTCAGTTGCAAAGTACCAAAAATGATGGTCATCACAAATACGCATTAAATAAGTTAAAGCATCAACAGCCTCTGAACTAGTAACTGTCATTTTTCCGAAGGCTTTAGCTATAGCGCGGCATTCTTCTAAATCCTGAACATTATAAGCTAAATCAATTAAAGTACGCAGAACAATCTGGTTATTGGCACCAATCGTACTTAAACCTGTAATAACCGCAGGACGTATTAAAGTATCTATTCTTGGAAGTACTTCAATTAAAACTGTAATTACATCTGCATTACCAATAGCAATCTTTTCTAAGCTGTAAACAATTGCTGATATAGCTATTTCATACTGAGGCAGATATAATAGTTTAATTAATGCATTAATTGCGTCTAATTTTCCAACATTAACATAACCTAAACTCTCCGCTAATATGAAAATAAATTCTTGGCTGCGGTTGTTTTCTGCCAACCTAATTATAGTTTCATAATCAATTTTTGCGATAGTACGAGCAATTAATCCTTGACTATAATGTTTTTTATAGTTTATAATAGGCTCATAATTACCAGATAAGAACATTTCTGTTAATTTATTGATTGCATTAGTATTCCCCACTGCAATTTGTTCTAAAATTGATAATGCTGTACAGCGAGTACGATATTCTTGTGCAGTCCTCGCAGTTTCAACTAAGGCATTGATAGTATCTTGACTAGTATCCTCAATGCGTTTTAAGCTCTTAGCAGAAGTTTTGCGAACATAATCATATGAACTATTGTGTATTAAATAAATCAAAGTTTTAATTGCATCTTGGTTATCTTTACCGATGTACCCCAAGATATAAGCAATGGCTCCGTGAGTTACTTCATCAGAGGTGCTACGTGCTAGATTAGCCAGAGTCGTAATTGCCTGTTCGTTACAAACAGCAATTTTCGCTAGGTTCTGTGCTATTACCCTACAGGTAGGTGGCTGAACAGTACTGAGTTGCTTAATTAGTGTTTGAATAACATCATTGTTATCAGTACCAATTTTACCTAAGCTTTGAATTCCTACCCAGCACGTAGGTTCATCTTGTGTGGTGCATACTAGGTCAATTAAGGCATTAATTACATCTGCATTACCAGCACCCAAAAACCCCAAACGTTCAGCAACCTGTTTGAGAACTGAGTTATCCTGACTTGTGTGTAGTTGTTGAATTAAAAAATTAATATTGTCTTGCTCTTGCTGGTTGCTCATTGGTTTTCATAAAAATTACCTTGTAACCAATATCCTAAATCTGTGTAAATAATGGCATTTTTACAGTGCGATCGCAACAAAAACTAGACGCACTTCAGGCAGAATTTGACATCCGCAGTGAAAAGTTTAAGCAGAAGAAGAAAGCTGTAGCAATTGAGGCTGGTACGGCAGTTAAGTTTCAATTAGAACAGCAACTTCTTGATGAAGAGACAAAACTTGGCACATCTTAGCGATGAACTGGATAAAATTGAGTCTGGATTGCAATCATAAGAATTATGTAAATATACAGTTATTTAGTGCATGAAAATCAGGATTTACTCACCTAGAAATAAGGAGAATAGAGATATTCAGTTAATTGGTGTTTGTTTATACTATTTCAAATTTTTGTAATCGTTATACTCATAACTTAGGTTCTACCTGGGAATTAGGAAGTGGCTTTGCCACTTCTTTTTATTTATCTGCTAGTTCAGTAAAAATCGATTAAAAGTTAAAAGTAACTTTGTTGAACTTTTAACTTTTATTAATTGTTATACCATTTTGCAAAATATCTGCTAAATATACATTGGTAGAGGCGTACATCTATAACGCCCCTACAAATGATTTATATGTTGCAAAGATTGTTGACAATAGTTATGATATCGCGTGCATTTAATTGGCCAAGCAGTCTAACGAATTTCTGGTCATAATAGACATGATGTTAGTCATTACTCATTGTATCTTCCCATCTCTCACGCTTGGGCTTGCTCTCCACATCGCGCGATCGCATTTCTTGCCAAGTCTCCCACATTAGGGATTGCTGTTTTTCAACATGGTTAATAAACTGCATAATTGAGTAATCTGCTTTAATGGGAGTTTTCAAATCAAACTGAATCGTTTGAAGAATCTTGATGTCACCCATGAGAAAGTACTTAGCTGCAATCTTAGTCAGCCATAGCACAGATCGATTGCATAACCAACCAAAAATTCCTTTACGTTTTTTAGTCATCAACAGAACTTGCCCTTCAGTTTTTCCCCCTTCGTGTAGGCGAACTGCAACCATCATGTGAATATGTAAGAAATCAGGGCCAATTGTCACAATGCCAATGCTACCGTACCAATAGCAAATACTGTAAGTTATGACATTTTTGTAGAAAAGACGGATGAGCTTAATTAAAAAGAAATTGTCTTTGATGGGTGTAGTATTACTGAAGATAATCGCATTCTCGTTTAGTTCGTGTCTTTCAAAAATAATTTCTAGTGGCAATTGATGAACTGTATTGAGATGTTGAGCATCAATCGCATTAATCATCACCACATTGGGGTGACAGTTCAGCAAGAAGTGGGAATGAATAGCGACATCACACTCTTTCTGTTCCAACTCTGGAACAAATGGTAGAGGTTGTTGTGGTATTTCTCCAGTCCAAATCCAAATCATCCCATATTTTTCAGCAGTGGGCCAAGTTTGTAACTTTACGGAAGGCGGCACATCTAAACATGGGATATCAATACACATTCCCTCAGCATCAAACTTCCAGTGGTGGAAAAAACAACGTAGTGCATTACCCTCAACTTTCCCTTCAGCAAGGTGAGCGCCCATGTGTGGACAGTAGGCATCTAAGGTAACTACTCTTTTATCTTTACCACGGTAAATTACTAATTCTCTACCCAAAATCGTGACAGGTTTTACTTCACGCACCCGCAGATTTTGAGAAGGTATTACCCAATACCATCCCTCAATAAAACGCTCTGGATTATTGAAAATTTTAGGTTTACGGATTGAGCTAAAAGTCTGCGAGTTGAGATTCATTTTTATGGTTTCACTTGAAGTGAAGCAGTTAATCTAGAAGTAACATGAAAACTTCAAAAAAACAGTTACTTTCAGTACCATGAGAAACAGCTACCTAACAAATGGATAAAAATCATCAGGTAAAATATTGAAAAATATTATTAAAAATGTCAAAATTATGTCAATTTAATATCAGCTAAATCCCAAATATCCATTTACAATAGATATTTGAAAATTTACAACTTAGTAAAATCTCTAATTAGATAAAAAGTTCCAACACTGATGCTAATATTTGGTTTGACTCCCAAATGACTTGATATTTAGCAAAATATGTAATAATAATTACAAGAGTTGGGAAATCTACTATGTTAACTCAAGATAAAAAACTACTTTTAATTGGTCAAGTAACAGATTTAACTGGAATACCCATCAGGACAATTCGTTATTACGAGAGTTTAGGTTTAATCAATTCATTAAAACGAACAGAAGGAGGCTTTCGCCAGTTTTCATTGGATGTGCTAACTCGTTTAGCATTCATTAAAAGGGCACAAAATCTTGGTCTTAGCCTAGAAGAGATTGGTAATATTCTTCAGGTTTATGACCAAGGGCAAACTCCCTGTGGTGAAATCAAAGAAAAACTTGAAGAGAAGGTCTTACAGATAGATCGCCAAATCGATCAGCTATTAACTTTGCGCTCTGAAATAAAAGGATTACTTTCAGGCTGGAAGAATATCAGCGAGCATCATGAGAAGACAATTTGTCCGATTATTCAAAACACCTCTCAGCACTGACACTAATCAGGAATCAGAACTTTTATAGAGAATAAACCACCACAACTCTAGTCCAATTAAAGCCAAACCTGCGATCGCAACACCAATTTTCAAGCTTAAAGGTTGCTCAAGGCGTTGAAATTGGCTGGTTTGCTCTGATGAATGGGCTGGCATTTCTGCTAATGTTACACCTGATGCTCCAGTGAGAAGCACTAAAGCTATCAGGCTTCCCCAAAGCGTTTTTTGACTGAACATTTCCTAAATTACCCTAAAATTATGAGCTAATTTTTGGTTGAAAGTTACGCAATCTGAGGGCATTGCTAACAACAGAAAGCGAAGAAAGAGCCATTGCAGCACCGGCGATAATTGGATTGAGTAACCAACCAAAGATGGGGAACAAAATTCCCGCCGCAATAGGAATACCTATGACGTTATAAATAAAGGCAAAGAAGAGATTTTGCTTAATATTGTTGATGGTAGCGCGACTAAGTTGAATTGCTGTCACAATTCCTTGCAAATCTCCAGAAATTAGGGTGATATCGCTAGCTGCGATCGCTACATCTGTTCCCGTACCAATGGCAATTCCCACATCAGCCTGTGCTAAGGCTGGCGCATCATTTATCCCATCACCTACCATTGCGACAATTGAGTGCTGAGTTTTGAGTGAGAATTTACGAGAATTCTCTCCCCTTGCTCCTCTGCTCCTCTGCTCTCTTTGCAAAGCTTGAATAATCGCCGCCTTCTGATCTGGACGCACTTCAGCAAAGATTCGCTGGATGCCAACTTGTAGAGCGATCGCATCAGCAGTTTTACGATTATCTCCGGTAAGCATTACTACTTCTAAACCTAACTTCTGTAAAGCTTTCACCACTGCTATTGATGAAGGTTTTAGGGCATCGGCAATACCCATTACTCCTTGTAGTTTGCCATCTACAGCAATCAAAATGACTGTTTTACCAGCTGCTTCCCAGGCATCTTTATACTGCTGGAGAGTTATGGTGTTAATTCCAAGTTCTGTTAACCAGCGTTGTGTACCAATTTGCACAAGCTGATTTGCAACAACTGCTTGCACACCACTACCTGCATTAGCTGTGAAGTTCTTTGCATCTATTAAAGTCACTTCTTGAGACTGGGCGTATTTTACAACCGCTTCAGCTAAAGGATGCTCCGAATTGCGTTCAACCGTTGCTGCTAACTGTAAAAGCTTGATTTCATTACCATTAGCTGTGCCGTTGACAGTTGCAAAGTCTGTAACCGTAGGTTTCCCTTGAGTCAAAGTGCCAGTTTTATCTAGGACAATGGTTTGAATTTTGTGTGCTTGTTCTAAGCTGTCAGCACCTTTAATCAAGATGCCATTTTCTGCACCTTTACCTGTCCCTACCATTACAGATGTGGGGGTAGCTAAACCCAAAGCACAGGGACAAGCAATAATCAGTACACCTACCGTTGTCATTGTTGCTAGGGTAAGGTTGCCAGTGAAATTAAACCAAATCACGAAAGTAGCGATCGCAACGGCAATCACAGCTGGTACAAACCATCCTGTCACTCGATCTGCCAAGCGCTGAATAGGTGCTTTAGAACCTTGTGCTTGTTGCACCAGTTTGACAATTTGAGCCAAAAAAGTATCATTTCCGATTCGTGTCACCCGAAACTGAAATGCACCTGCACCGTTAATCGTCGCCCCAATCACCTCATCTCCTAGCTGCTTTTTGACTGCCAAACTTTCACCCGTCACCATCGCTTCATCTACTGTCGAAGCGCCTGCAATCACTTCCCCATCTACCGGAATCTTTTCACCAGGACGCACCAAAATCACATCATTGATTCTGACTTCGGTGATGGGAACATCAATTTCTATTCCATTACGAATGACTCTGGCATCTCTGGCTTGCAGTCCAATTAGTTTGCGGATGGCTTCAGAAGTTTGTCCCCTAGCGCGATTTTCCAGCAACCGTCCCAGTAAAATTAAGGTGATGACAATGGCGGCAACTTCATAATAAAGATGAGGTATCAAGCCCTGAGCAATAAAAAATTTTGGGAAAACAGTGACAAACAAAGAATATAGATAGGCTGCACTTGTACCCAAAGCAATTAACGTGTCCATCGTCGCCGTATGGCGCTTGAGGGATTTCCAGCCATTCCGGTAAAAAGATCCACCACACCAAAAGATTACGGGTGTTGTCAGCACTAACTGCACCCAAGGATTCTGAAGAAAACTTGGAATTAAGGGTAAATTTAGCCTAGTCATCATGGGCAACGCTCCTAAAAGTAGGAAAGTGCTGATTACACCTCCCACCGCTACTTTGAGAGAGAGTTGGCGTTGTAATGCTTGCCTACTCGCTTTTTCAGCATCATCTTCTTCAAAGAGCAATTCTTCCTGAAGTGAGTTAGAAGAGTATCCCGCAGCAGCGATCGCAGCTTGGATTTTCTCTAAATTCGCTAGAGAGCGATCATATTTGATGGTAGCTTGTTCTGCTCCAAAGTTAACATTGCAGTCAATCACCCCAGAAACAGAGCGAATTGCCTTTTCGATATTGTTGGCGCAAGCAGCGCAACTCATGCCTCGAAGTTTGAGTGTGAGAGTATCCATGTTGGGGATTGGGAATTAGGGATTAGGGATTGGGGATTAGATATTGGGGATTAAGGATTAAGGATTGGGTATTGAGAATAATTTCAGTCCCTAGTCCCCAGTACCCAGTCCCCAGTCCCCAATCCCCTTTCTTTAAGCAACTGGATAACCCGCAGCAGCTAACGCTTCCTTAATTGTTGTTTCTGATGCCTGAGTTTCTACACTGACAAGCTTGGTTGTTGGATCGGCCTGAACACTAGCATTAGCATCGACTGCCTGAAGTGTTTTGGTGATGGTGCTTGCACAAGCAGAACAAGCCATGTTAGGAACTGTGAGTTGGAGAGTCATAGATTTACGGGATAAAATGAACAACTTAGCCAGATCGAGCTGGATGACTGAGACGTATCCCTCACACATCAGAAATTTCTGATTGAGAGTCGCCTTAAATTTATCCTAGACTCTCCAGCCGACTAGAGAGTCTAGAGATTTTTAAAAGTTTTTTGCTAAACTTCAAATTTCTTTACAACTTTGGTTTGACTGAGTAACCGTTGCCGATCAAAAATACAACGTATTACAACCCGATTGTCATCCAGAGTTTCTTAGAAAATGTTTGAAAAGTCATGATTGATGTATCAAATATTTTTTACCCCACCCTAACCC
>NZ_CAXTTT010000090.1:0-33217 GCF_964247315.1 uncultured Nostoc sp. | reverse complement strand
TGTTGAGGTACTTCAACATCGTGTTGAGGTACTTCAACATCGTGTTGAGGTACTTCAACATCGTGTTGAGGTACTTAAAAGTCGTGTTGGAGTACTTCAAACTTTGTCCCACCGCGATCAAGCTGTGTAGATTGGGTTGAGGCTTTGTGACTGTGCGTGAGAAAATTACCCCATCAATCCCCAACGCCGAACTTTTGAGTTAAAAATGGAGTAAATCGATACTCCATACCTATGCGTCCACCTCACCCAGACTCAGAAGCAGCGCTAGAAAACTCCACCATTGACCTATTCTCTCAACTGCAATGGCAAACAGCCAACTGTTACCATGAAACCTTTAGTACAAACGGCACACTGGGGAGAGAAACAAGGGATGAGGTAGTTTTAATTCCCAAATTGCAGTCAGCTTTACAAAACTTAAACCCTAACTTACCCACAGAAGCTATCCAACTTGCCATTGAAGAACTAACTCGTGACCGAAGCACGTTAAGTTTACCTAATGCGAATGCAGAAATTTATCAACTCCTCAAGGATGGGGTGAAAGTCAGTTTTAAAAATGATGCTGGTGAAGACCAAGCAGAAACAGTCAAAGTCATTGACTGGAATCACCCAGAAAATAATAATTTTTTTCTCGCATCTCAATTTTGGGTGACAGGAGAGATTTACACCAGAAGAACAGACTTAATAGGGTTTGTCAATGGTTTACCCTTAGTATTCATTGAATTAAAGGCACATCACCAACGCTTAGAACTTGCCTATAAAAACAATCTTACAGATTACAAGCAAACTATCCCCCAACTGTTCTGGTACAACGCATTTATCATCCTCTCCAATGGTAAAAAAAGTCGCATTAGTAGCTTAACTGCCAAATGGGAACATTACTCGGAGTGGAAGAAGATAAATTCTGAAGGAGAAGAAGGGATAATTTCTCTAGACACGATAATTAGAGGTACTTGTGAACCAACCAAGTTACTGGATCTAGTTGAAAATTTCATCTTCTTTTACGCTGCTAAAGGCAGTTTAGTAAAAATCGTTGCGAAAAATCATCAATATTTAGGAGTTAACCAAGCAGTTACCGCAGTACAGGAAATTAAATCCAATCAAGGCAGATTAGGAGTATTTTGGCATACCCAAGGTAGCGGTAAAAGTTATTCAATGGTCTTCTTCTCCCAAAAAGTGGTGCGAAAACTCTATGGTAACTGGACATTTGTGATAATCACCGACAGAGAAGACTTAGACGAACAAATCTACAAAAACTTTGCCTATGCTGGTGCAGTGACAGAAATCGAAAAAAATGTCCGCGCTAAAAGTGCAGAACACCTCAAACAACTTCTGGATGAAGATCATCGCCACATTTTCACGATGATTCAAAAATTCCGCACCGAAAAAGGCGGAACCTATCCCCAAATTTCTGATAGGTCAGATATTATCGTCATTGCCGATGAAGCACACCGCAGTCAGTATGACACATTCGCTCTCAACATGAGAAATGCTTTACCCCATGCAGCATTCATTGGTTTCACTGGTACACCTTTAATGTTAGGAGAGCAAGAAACCAAAAAAACCTTTGGTGATTACATCAGCATTTATAACTTCCGGCAATCAATAGAAGATAGCGCTACAGTTCCCCTCTACTATGAAAACAGAATTCCCGAATTGCAACTTACCAATGATGCCCTCAATGAAGATATAGCAGAAATCATCGAATCAGCAACAATGGATGAGGAAGAAGAGAAGAAATTAGAAAGACAATGTGCCAGAGAATATCAATTAATTACCAGAGATGACCGATTAGAGAAAATTGCTCAAGATATTGTCACCCACTTGCTGGGTAGAGGATACCAGGGTAAAGCAATGATTGTCAGCATTGACAGATTTACTGCTGTCAAAATGTACAACAAAGTCCAGTACCACTGGCAACAACACCTCCAGCAGTTTAAAAATCAACTTGCTGAATCTAATTTAAGCGAATTTGAACAAAAAAAATTATCAGTCACAATTAAATATATGTCAGAAACAGATATGGCAGTGGTCATATCTCAGTCTCAAAACGAAGTAGAAGCATTTCAGAAAAAAGAATTAGACATTACGCCTCACCGTCAAAGGTTAGTGAGTGAATCTCCCCCACTGGATGAAAAATTCAAAGATCCATCTCATCCCCTACGCATCATCTTTGTCTGCGCTATGTGGATGACTGGATTTGATGTCCCCAGTTGTTCCACCATTTACTTAGACAAACCCATGAAGAACCATAGTCTCATGCAAACCATTGCCAGAGCAAATCGTGTCTTCCCAGGTAAAGTCAATGGTTTAATTGTTGATTACATTGGTGTCTTCCGAGATTTACAGAAAGCACTAACCATTTATGGTTCCGCATCTGGTGGTGGGATTAAAGAAGAAGATACCCCAGTTAAAGCAAAAACAGCTTTAGTGGCACAATTGAGAGAAGCGATCGCCCAAACCACAACATTCTGTACGCAAAAAGGCATTGATTTTGCTGTACTGGAGTCAGCACAAGGTTTTGCACGCACTAAATTTTGGGCAGATGCAGTGGAATGCATCATTATTAATGATCATGCCAAAAAAACTTATCTTTCCCTAGCAGGTAACGCTAACAAACTCTACAAAGCTATCCTCCCAGATCCTGCTGCCAAGGAGTTTACCGCTATTAATGCTCATTTGCAGGCAATCAAAGACCAAATTCTGGCAGAAGTACCAGAAGTTGATGTGTCCGAAGTGATGGAACAAGTGGAGGAACTGTTGGATCTGTCCATCACTGCTGGAGAGTTTGTCATTCAAGAATCCCACAGTCAACGCATCGACTTAAGCCAAATCGACTTTGTAGCGTTAAAAAATAAATTTGCTAGTACTGACTACCAGAGAACAGAGACAGAAAAACTCAAAACAGCGATCGCGCAAAAACTCCAGCAGATGGTGAGGTTAAATAAAACTCGCATCGACTACCTGGATAAATTCCAGCAGATGATAGCAGAACACAATGCTGACTCACGCAATGTGCAGATATTCTTCAATGATTTGATTAACTTTGCTCAAGAATTGGGTGTTGAAGATAAAAGAGCGATCGCGCAAAATCTGATTGAAGAAGAACTAGCAATTTTTGACTTACTGACTAAACCAGAAATTAAACTGACTAAGCAAGAAGAACAAGAAGTCAAACAACTTGCAAGAGAATTACTGAAAACTCTCAAAAAAGAGAAACTAGTTTTGGATTGGAAGAATAGACAGCAAACCAGAGCATCGGTAGAAGTGGCGATTAAGGATAATTTGGATAGATTACCTCAGAGTTATTCTGCTGAACTGTATGAACAGAAGTGTCAGGAAGTTTATCAGCACATTTATGAGAATTACTCTGGACAAGAGAGTATCTATGATACTGGTGCGTGAATGCTACAAAATTTAAATCACTGCTAACCTAACATTGAGATGAGATAGCAGACTCAATACTACCTCCATATTTTAGGGGTTTGAAATTGCGAGCACCTATTACAAAATATGATCGCAGTACAATTAGTGGCTGATGAGGGGGTATGGGGAACTACAATCACCTACACGACTATATCAAAACTAACCCCAATGTCAGTCCAGAAAATAAACATTAAGGAATCAAATGCAACTACAGATAAATGAGCGCGATTTATAATATTTATCATATTCCAAACTCAGTAAACTGACGCACATAAGGTTCGTGAAATGCTAAAATAATATCTTGTTTGGGTACTCCCATCTCAACTAATCGATTGGCAATTCCAACTTCGGTACCATCGTGTTGAATCCATATTTTCCCATTTTTAATATCGAGATGTAAAATACAGCCAAAATCCCGTTTATTTCCCCGCCAACCGACATAAAGTAATTGATAGTGGTCTTGCTGTTCGTCAAAAATTGTTTGCACTTCATACTCTTCGTAATTGCGTGACATCGAAGCTCGTTTTTGTCGCTCCGAAAGCAGATATTTAATATATTGCCGATATTGTTCTACAGCCATTGACTAATAACCTCCTCTTCTACATCGTAAATCATCAATCGTAATTGATACTTTTCAACCGCCGATGCAATAAATTTACGTTGAAAAAAAGTTTCATAAATCGGAACGCGAACAGCTAAATAAAGTCGGCGTTCTGGTTCAATTTTATCTAATGCATCCCGATAGTTTAAAAACTGTCCCAAGGCTGTGTGAAATTCTGAAACATTCGATGGACTAATAAAACTTTTAATTTCTACCGCTATTTTTTGTCCTTCTCGCTCTGCTCCTAAAAGTTCCTCGGCGGCTAAATCAATCTCAAAATCTACATCATCCACATTGATTTCATAAGGATCAGCCGTAATTTTCCAGCCATCTTTTTCTAAAGCATTTCTGACAATATTATGAAATCTATCTTTTGCCATAGGAGTTCATTACACTAAAAATTAGGCTGGTTAAAGGTAGATAATACACAATATTCGCTTTAACTCCCATTTTAACTTAGGGGTTAGTTTGGCAGTAACGTCTAAAGATGTGCAAGCGATACCTACGGCTCACTTGGCGATCGCTCGTAACTCTGTAACCTCATACTATAAAAGTAATATTCAAACATTTTCTCAAAATTTGCGTAAAAACTCCCCAGCTTGTTCGTAGAAGGGTTTAAAGAGGTTGGGGAGGAATACACCATGTGTCGATAAAAGTCCATGTACGGTATATTTTACCGTTTATCTCGGTTGGTTGCGATTCCTGCGGAAAGCTGACGCTAACGCCATGATTTGCTTTGCGATCGCGATTTCCACAAATCAAATGACCATTTACCCCTACAGTATTTATGTATCTATGATGACAACAAAATACCAAACTTTCGAGGTGCAGCAGGAGATGTCGATAGGTGATGAATTAGACTTGCAGTTGCGTCAGCTAGTCTACGCAGCGCAGCAGCATCCTGCAAAAAGTGCAGAACGACGGAAAATATTAAATCAATTGATTGCCAAAATTCAAAATTCGAGGAAGTTAACAAGGTTTTCCCAATGGCGACATTTGCCTAATTTTGAAGATATTTATAGCGAAGCGGAAGCAAACATCTATCTCGAAATTTGCAAGAAAATTGAAGATTATCGTCCAGAACATCCCGTTATGGCTTGGGTAAATCAATTATTTTATTGGCGATTTCATGATATTAAAAGACAGTACAAAAATCAACAGTCCAAAATATTATCCCTTGATGAATTAGATGATTGTAAAAATGACTTGGATAAACCTATTAGTGAAGAATTATCCAGAGTTTATAAAAAAATATTTGAATTAGCAAAGGAGCGCCAAGATAAAAGTATTCCGATTAATAATGATGAAATTGAAGTTTCAGTAGTCAGAGATTTCATCCAAAATGACCCAGAGGGGATTTTGCAAAATAATTACATTTGTGAAGATAAAAATGCCAATTTACAGAAAGTGATATTGATGCGATTTGATGAAAAAACTTGGGAAGAGATATCAAAACAATTAGGTCATCCTATTCCCAGACTTTCCGAACTATATCAACGCAGTGCCAAAAAGCGTAAAATCCTCGATTATTTTCGTAGATACCTACAGTAAATTGTTAATTGATTGAACTACCAACTCACAAACAATCACACTTGCACAACCATATCCAATGAAAATCATGAACTTTAACCACAAACAAACATCTTTCACAATTCCTCTGAGTAGCAAAGCTCATGAAAAGGCGAATCAACGAAGACAAAGAATATCAAATACTGAGGATGGAAAAAAAATCTATCTCAATACTTTAGCTGTGTATGCGGTCAATTATTATCTTGATTGCATGGGTTTTGAAACTAATTGGTCAAATGCAGATAATAGTAATACGTGGATGTTAAGTTTAATTGATTTGGCTGATTTGGAAATAAAAAATATTGGCAAAATCGAATGTCGTCCGGTGTTACCAGATGCGGAATATTTGGAAATTCCCACCGAAGTAAGAACAGATAGAACTGCTTATGTCGCAGTGCAGTTTAATCATGCTTTGAGGTCAGCAAAGATTTTAGGCTTCACTACTCAACAACTAGCAAAGATACATTTAAGTCAATTACAACCTGTTGATGATTTGGTCGATTATTTAACAGCAAAAGAAGTAACTGCAAAAGTCAATATTCGAGAATGGATGAAAGGAGTATTTACAGAAGGTTGGTTAAACCTGGAAGAAATCTTTAACCCACGAGAACTGAGTTTTAGATTCGCTAGAAATTTTAGCGTGACAAAGTGCAAAAAAATTGATATAGGTTTGCATTTAAATGGCGAGTCTGTGGTTTTGATTGTCAAGTTAAATCCTAAAAATAAAGAGATAGCAGATGAGAAACATCAAAATCAGGGCGAAATTGATATTATCGTACAAGTTCAACCCGACCCAGAAAAAAGTGTTTCTTTACCTCCAGAATTAAAATTAGTTGTTAGTGATGAAAATGGTCAAGAAGTAGATTCCGTTATTTCTCGACAGCATGATAATTGGGTGGATATTAAATTAAGTGCAGAGTTAAATGAGGAATTTTGTGTTGAGATAATTTTAGATGAGTCGAAAGTGACTCAGGATTTTGTTGTATGATTTTGTAGGGTGCGTTATTAACGCGCCTAAATATGTCTTTTTGGTGCGTTACGGACATTCGTCTTAACACACCCTACATATATTTTTAATAATTCAATAAATTAGATTGCGTCACCTATGAAAAAGCTGGTTATTCTTAAATTTGATGGCAATTTTGAATCAGGGTTTCAAGTCAATTTAGAAATAGCAAATGAAAGACAACGCGCTTATCTAACCACCACAACTAATTTACTAGAAAATATTAGTATTCCTCAAATATTAAATAACTGGCACAAAATATATTGCAGTCTAGATAGTCAATTTAGGATTAAATCTGAGGGGAGTAGTAGAGGTAATCTGGGGTGTTTAAAGCAAGAATGTACAAGAGAATCTATTAACTTAGTTGCTAGTTTTAATCAATGGCTGAATGCACCATCTTTTACTTTTATTACTAATACTCTCAAAGAACTAAATTCCCCAGATGAAATTAGAATAATTATTACAACTTCTTGCCATGAATTACGTCAGCTTCCCTGGCATTTATGGGAGATTTTAACTGAGTTACCATTGGTAGAAGTGGCTTTAAGTTCGCCTAATGCTGAACGTAGGGAAAGACCTTACAGAGAAAAGATTAGGATTTTAATTATTTTAGGCGATCGCACCGGAATTAATATACACCAAGATAAACAATATTTGCAAAGTTTCTGTGGCAATGATGCCGAAATTATTTTAATCGATAACCCATCTCGTGAGGAATTAAATCATTACCTACAAGATAATCTGGGGTGGGATATATTGTTTTTCTCTGGACATTCCCAAACTCAAGGAATGCAGGGAAGGATTTATTTAAATGACAGCAATAGTTTGACGATGGCAGAATTAAGAGATGCTTTGCAAGTAGCGATTAAAAGACGATTGCAAATAGCGTTTTTTAATTCCTGCGATGGTTTAGGAATTGCTTATGAATTAGAACAATTGAATATCCCCCAAGTGATTGTCATGCGGGAACCAGTACCTGATGAAGTAGCGCAGAAGTTTTTAAAGTATTTCCTACAACAATTTACTAGTGGGAAGTCTCTATATATTTCTGTGAAAAATGCGCGGTTGGAGTTAAAAAAACTTGAGTCAGAATTTCCTTGTGCAAGTTGGCTTCCTGTAATTGTCCAAAATCAGACAGAAACTCCACCGACTTGGCAAAGTTTAGGGATAATTTCTTTCTGTCCTTACCAAGGTTTAGAGAAATTTACAGAAGAAAAGGCGAAGTATTTTTTTGGTAGAGATAGGGCGACTTCTGGATTAGTTGCTGCTGTTAATAATAGACCTTTAGTTGCCGTTATTGGTGCTTCGGGAAGCGGGAAGTCATCGCTGGTGTTTGCTGGTTTAATTCCTCAGTTGCGTAGGGATACTGTTAATAATTGGTTGATTATAGCGTTTCGTCCGGGGAAAAATCCTTTTGAATCTTTGGCTGTAGCGTTAGTTTCGGCGTTAAATTTACCGGAAGATGAGCGACGTTTGGTAGAATTGGAACTTGATGTGAATTTGAAGGGCGATCGCTCCACGCTGCAAAATTTTATCACAGACTTAACTGATGGCGATCGCCTTGGGGAACAAGTGACGCGAGTGCTGTTGATAGCAGACCAATTTGAAGAAATTTATACCCTTTGTACGGAATCTGAATCACGCAAAACTTTCTTAGATAGTTTGCTGCAAGCGGTAAAAAATGCACCGTTTTTTACGCTGGTGCTAACCTTGCGGGCAGATTTTTTAAGTAGGGCGCTTGATGATTACGAACCTTTTGGCAGGGCGTTGCAGGAGTATCAACTAGAACCTGTTGTGCGGATGAGTCGTCAGGAGTTGGAGTCAGCCATTACACGTCCTGCAACTCAATTGGGCTTTGAGTTTGAGCAGGGTTTAAGCAACACCATAATTAATGATATTCAAGATGGTGATGGGCGTTTGCCGTTGCTGGAGTTTACCCTGACTCAGTTGTGGAAGCAACAGCATTCTGGGAGGTTGACGCATCAAGCGTATAAAAATATTGGCGGTGTGGAGAAAGCGCTGGCTAATTACGCTGATGTGGTTTATGCAGAGTTGAGTGAGTCGGAACGGGAAAAAGCGCAACGGGTATTTATTCAGTTGGTGCAACCGGGGGAAGGAACGGAAGATACCCGGAAGTTGGCGACGAGTGAGGAAGTGGGGGGAGATAATTGGGATTTGGTGACGCACTTGGCGGATAAGCGGTTGGTGGTGACGAACCGCAATGAGTCTACCAATGAGGAAACGGTGGAAGTCGTCCATGAGGCGTTGATTCGCCATTGGGGACGGTTGCGGGGATGGATGCAGGAGAACCGCAAGTTTCGCATTTGGCAACAAGGGTTGATGGTGGCATTGCAGCAATGGGTGGATAGTAATAGAGATGATGGGGCTTTGTTGCGGGGTGCAACTTTGGCGGTGGCGGAGGATTGGTTGCAGCAACGGCGTGGGGAAGTTAGTAAAGCGCAGCGACGGTTTATTGAGAAGGGTGTGGCGTTGCGGGAGAGGGAGAGGAAGCAGAGGGAAAGGTTGCGACGGAGTATTATTGGTGGTTTAGCAGGTGGTTTGATTTTGGTGTTGTTTCTGACTGGTTTTGGGTGGTGGCAGTGGCAAGAGGCACAAATTCGAGCAATAAATGCTCAATTTAACAACAATAGTTTATCTATGGAAGCTCTTTTAGCATCTAATTCGGATATTGAAGCATTGATAGAAGCTCTAAAAACAGGTAAAAAACTACGGCAATCATTGGATGTACATTCGGATACGAAAATCCGAACTGTAGCCGCAGTAAGACAGGTTGTTTATGGAGTAAGGGAGCTTAACCGCTTTCAAAATCCGAAACAGTTTGTCACTCAAGCAATTTTTACTTCAAGTAATAAAACTATAGCCTCTTTTAATGTACCTTCCCAGAAATTGTACGATTATCAAGCAATCCAACTTTGGTCTGAAGAGGGCAGAGAACTACTTTACATCAAAGGGAAAACAGTTATTCTTAGTCCTGATGGTAAAACAATTTTATCTGCTGATGAAGATGGAACAATAAAACTTTGGAATTTAGATGGTAAGCAACTGCAAATCTTCAAGATAAAAAGAAATAACGATTATTTGGTTCCAAATATAAGATTTAGTCCCGATAGTAAAATGATTGCTTTTGTTGATAATGAAGCAATAGTCAAAATTCTGAGATTAGATGGTAATGAAATACAAACATTTAAAGTAAAGATGAATAGCAATTATTCTACTCCAGATATAGAGTTTAGTCCTGATAGTAAGATGATTGTCTCTGTTAATGATGAAGGATTCGTCAAAATTAGGAGTATAGATGGCAAAGATTTACAAACTTTGAAATTAAATAGTGGTGTATCAGAAATACAATTCAGTTCTGATGGAAAATTTATTGCATTCCTAATTGGACAAGATCTAATCGAACTTAGAAATGTAAAGGGAACACAAAAGCATATTCTAAAATCTTACAGCAAGTATCAAACAGTTCATCGTACTTGTATTTCTTTTACTCCTCTTGATTGTTATCATCCTACAAGTATAAGTTTTAGCCATGATGGTCACTTTCTTGCTTCTGGTGCTGAAGATGGTACAATTAACTTATTTAATTTAGACAGTGGTAAATTAAAAACAATCAGCAATAACAATTCTCGTGCTGTAGTAAGTTTTAGCCCTGATAGTAAGATTATTGTTTCTGGTGATGCTAGGGGAATAATAACCCTTTGGGATAGAAACGGAAAATTATTACAAACTTTCAAAGGTCATCATAGTTCAATTAATAGTATTAGTTTTAGTCCGGATAATAAAAGTATAATATCTGCTAGTAAAGATGGAATTAAAATTTGGAGTACATATTCAAAAGAAAAACAAATTTTCCAAGTTTCAAAGTCTACTACTGATAACATATTGGATGGCATCTATGAACAAGTAATATCTTTTAGCCCTGATGGTAAAATCATAGCCTCCACTAGTAGAAATGGAAGGATCATCATTTGGAGTATTGATGGAAAAAAATTGCTATCTATTCCTGATATTCTTACTGGTTTCGGTGAATCTTATTCGTTCCATAATGTCATTTTTAATCAAAATGGCAAAACATTCGCTGTTTTGCGTGAACGGATTGAATATAATGCCATTGAAGTTTGGAGTTTGCAAGGCAAAAAAATAAATACTTTCAAGATAGGAAATGATGTTACTAGTATCTGTTTTAATCCTGATGGTACAAAGATCAACATATTTCGTAATAATCAAAGAGCTAAAAGCAAAAATACAAAAATTGACAAAAATTGTACAGAAATCAAAAAAGATGAGAAGAACGATGAAATATTTGCTGAAAATACTGAATTACAGGAAAAAATATTCAGTCCTGACGGTAGCACTATTGTCTCTGGTGATGACGATGGAACTATCAAACTTTGGAGCAAGGACGGAAGGCAACTGCAAGCGATTAAAGGTCATAGCGGTGCAATTAGAGGCATCAGTTTTAGCCCCGATAGCAAAACCCTAGCCTCTGCTGGTGATGATGGCAAAATAATCTTATGGAATTTTGACCTTGATGATTTATTAAAAAAAGGTTGCGACTGGCTACACGATTATCTACAAAATAACTCCGATGTTAGCGCAGAAGATAGGCATTTGTGTGACGATATCAAGCGTTAAGAATAAAATTCACAATTTACTTTATACGCTCCGTACAAAGCCGCAATTCTCAAAATTTCTTCCCGATAAGCTTTAAGTATTTCATAAATGCCCATAGCCTAACCCAAAATAATTTCAACAAATCTCTACCTCTAGTTTGGCATTTTCAGGCATCTTCTGCTCTTTGAGTAAACGCTTCTCATACTAACCCGCCCTAATAACAATCACAACCTAACCAACTCACGCAAATTCTTAAAATCGAATTCAAAATCTTCAATTTCATAAGAATAAAGGTTATTTGGTTCAAGTTGCTGAAGCAAAAGAGGAACTTTTGCAATCAAATGCTTATCAACAATTAGTTGAAACAGTCATACTACTATCTTAATTTAATGTTCTTCAGGATGATGAAAAATCTCAAAGCATTTATCAAATCTTCAGAACACAACGTATTCGTATTGGAACTAAAGATTTATGTATCGCTTTAATAGTTCTTGCGAATAAAGGAATCCTCTTAACCAGAAATTTGCGATATTTTGAGAAAGTTCCTGGACTGAATATAGAAGATTGGTCGAGTTAACCATTGATTTGAGAATACCTATATATAAGTAATCCGGTGTGATTTCTGAAAAAATCTAAACTCCAGTGTGTTAGGAAGAAGTCCGTAACGCACCAAAGCCTTTGAGTGGTGCGTTACGGCAATATCGATTTATTTCGTCGCGCTTAATAATTTATTGTAGCCGTTACACACACTACAAAAGCATTACATTATTTATCGACAAAATCAAAAAAATCTTTTACCAACTGCGTAATTGCACGTAAATAAATTCGTATCTTCCTATGAAGGGGTTCAAACAATATAACTGACCTCAACAATACCTCGACAATATTCATAGGAGATACATAATCATGAAATCATTGAATTTTACATTGGTAATTCTGATATTAGGAACTGTAGCTTGCCTTCCCAAAGCACAAGCCATTAACTTATCAAAAACCCAAACTAATCAATCCCAATTGCAACTAGTATTAGCACAAGCCAATACCATTTCTGGATGGAAAAATGTTTCCTCTAGTACCTGGAATTTCTCTGGTATCTTACCCGTTGAACCAGGTGTCATGACAATGAAATTAGATAATGAATATATACTTATGGAGGCGCAACTAGCAGAAACCGATGAAAGTAAATATGGGATTTTTTACGGACAGTATCGGATGGATATCAGCCAAGTCGAGCCAAACGAATTATTGACTGCATTTGTCAGCGAGTTTCAAGATAAGTCTCAAAAAATACTGGAAACTCGCAATATCTCATTAGGTCGTTATCCCGGCAAGGAATATACATATCAAGAAGGGGAAAAAATTACCAAACTTAGAGTATTTTTAGCTGATCAACGCATATATGTACTCTTTGTTGAGAACCCTGCTGTTGGTGACGCTAGTAGATTTTTTAATGCTTTTAAAATTTTGTAGCAGCAAAAGTAATTATTTAGATAATTGTTGTGTTGAATATTTTTCATTCAAACTTGTAGTGCGGGCATTTTGCCTGCTTTTTTAGTAAAAAACATCTCAATATAAAAATTTCAAATGCGTAAATACACCATTGTTTGCTCGTAAACATAATCAAAGGTATTCAAACAAAGAAAATAGGCGTTTACGATTATGAAATCCTCATACATTCGCAGCATCTTTTTCACTACATTAGGTTTTAGCAGTAGCGTTTTACTAAACCTCAATACACCAGGTTTCGCGCAAGCAATAAGTCCATTACCATCACTTTCAACTACTACAAATGCTTCAACTTATCTTCCACGAGTACAACCTAAAAAGACTAATTTACAATGGGTTTACAGTGTAGCGGAAAGAGTGATTCGTGCTAATGGACTTGACGATCATCCCTGGCGCTTACAAATCACTGATGAATATGATATCAATGCCTACGCAGATGAGTTAAACAAAATCGTAATTTATAAAGGCTTGTTAGACCAAATACACGGTGATGATGCAGCTTTAGCTTTTATTATCAGTCATGAATTAGCCCACCATACACAACGCCATTCTGCACAGCAAGAAGAAGCAGAAGCTAGTTTACAAGAAAAATTACTCCAAGATGCAGAAGCAGAATATAACAATTGGATTGTACAAGAACGGAGAAAATCGAAAACTCCCATATCACCCGCTACAAAAGATGTCATCAAACAACGAATTATTATCCAGAAAAAACAAGAGTTTGAGAGAACCATGCAAGCATTAAGTCGCCAGCATGAATTTCAAGCCGATGAAATTGGTTACACGTATATGATTAAGGCTGGTTATGATATAAATGGAGGTTTGCGAGTCTTGAACCTGTTTTTGCGTTTACCTTCAGACTACACAGAAATTAGCAGCCATCCACCGACACAACAAAGAATCAACGCTTTAAAGCAGGTAATGAATCAATATTTTTGGTTCGCTTTATGGATAGATGGCAATGAGCAATTAAAAAATAATCCTCAACCACTAAAATTAGATTTATCGGAAGATGGAGTATCTTTGCGAATCAACTCCAAATTTGTTTAACGATAGGCGTTGTTGCACGAATAGGGAGAATGGTAGATTATACTTATTACCAGATTTGTTGGGTTTAGCTTCATACCCTTCAGGATCTTGCTACAACCCAACCGATGATTCTCCTTAACTCAACTGTATTAAATCATCATTCGCAAAAGCGATCTCTTTGGCAAAAAAAGGAAGCAATGACTATCAATCCGGAAGCGGATACCGCCAGAAATGAAAAAAAGCTAACTTAGGCTACTTTTAATTAAAATTACTTAATGGTAAAATATGATTATACTCTAAACAAAAATATATACTGAACACAGTATGCTTCAAGGTAATGAATCGAGACGCGCTGGTAGTGGGAATTAATCAGTATCCTTTTCTGAAGGATACTCCAACAAGTAAAGCCAAACATCTTGTGTCTGCTGCTAACGATGCTGAAGCGATCGCCTATCTTTTAATTCAACAAATTTATAACTCTGGCACCTGTAGGTTACGTTTATTACCAGCGTAATGCTTGTAAATAATTTCTGGAGAGTTGCCAACCCACCTTCCTACATCCTTCGCATCAATATCAGCTTCCAGGCAAAGAGTAATAAAAGTGTGTCTGCATTGGTAAGGTTTGCGATATTCGCTGACTACACCCTGTTTTACAAGTTGAGTTACGATTCCATCTATATATGTACCACGGTGATTTTTGTAACCTTTCCAAGCATGGTTGAGAAAATCTCCAAAGTCTACTATGCCGCCTTTCTTGCTTCTAAAGATAAAATCATCTAGTTTACAGTTCTCAGGTTTGATAGAGTCTAAAATTTTACAGTGTTGATGATTAATCGGAAAACGTCTTTGGCTTTGGGTTTTTAATCCATCTTTGAGAGCTAACCCTTTAGTACTGATGGTAATTGCTTGCTCAAAGGTAATGTATTTATCACTGATATGCTTCCATTGTAGAGCGATCGCTTCTGATGGTCTGCACCCTGTAAAAAATAATAATTTTACTAAAGGAGCATAGTAGCTATAGAGTTTGCTCTCCTCAAATGCTTGAATTATGCTATCCCGTTCTTCCTTAGTAAAGGGATTAATTTCATATTCTGCTGATTCTGACTTCGGTATCTGAATATCTTTTGCCATACTTTGGAAGGGATTTGATTCAATTAGCTGACTCTTAAGTGCCCAATCACAGCAAGCATTTATATTTGTCAAAGTACCTTTGGCGGCATTAGCACTGAGATTGGCAAGTAAATAGTCTCGAATTGCGATCGCATCATCTAAAGTTTTAGTTGGTAACTTAGCAATGTGATTGCGATACTTGCGGTAGTCAACCGCATAAGTAGAAGGACTAACCTGTGGTTTTTTAAACTCAGCGTATTTTTCCCATAATTCTCCCAAGTCATATTGGGGGGTAGCTGAAGGACTAATTGGCGTAATTGGGCTAACGGTGCTTAATGAAGCTGCTGGTTTGTACTTAGCTAAACTGGCATCAAACTCTCCATAGTCAATATCCCTCTGGATTGTTGCCGCTAAAGTCGATGCTTGATGTCTTCCTAAAGGTGTATCGTAGTGCCTTGTCGAAAGGTAGAAACGCTTGGTTTTTAGCTCTCCCGTCGGCGTAACAATAGGATGAGAATAAAACTAATTGGAGACTGCCGTTAGAGTTCTTAATCTGCACTGAACCCCGACGGGCAATACTTTGAGATTTTTGAGATTCCATAAGGTTAATTAACTGGGGTAAAGACCTTTATCCTTCGACTTTACCCCAGTTTTACCCCAGAAATACCTATTGTGGTAAACACCTCTATCTTACCTTTTACCCCAGTTCTTCACCCAAACCACCCGAAATAACCCCAAAAATCTCTGAAGGCTTTGAAAACAAGCCTTTAACTCCCATTAAATAAAGGGCTTTAAAGCCCTGTAATGCTTATATTTCTTTCAAGGCGGCACCCGGATTTGAACCGGGGGTGGAGGTTTTGCAGACCTCTGCCTTACCACTTGGCTATGCCGCCACAGCAAGATTCCCTGAACTACTTTAATGTTGCTAAGGTGTCTTAGTAGGCATTTAGTAGCCATAGGAAGCTAGTTAAACCATGATAGCATAGGATTCTGAGGTAGAGATAGTAGGTTAACTGGATGTTTTTGGTAGTCTTCGAGCGATCGCTAGAAAATTTCGATTGCAGGTTGACCACAGTACAAACAACTCTTAGCTAATTAAAGAAAGTTGTAACTCCTCACTCCTCACTTGTTACACCTTTACTTCATCGGCAAAACTACCCCAACGGAGAAAGTGAAATGGGCCGGCGATAGAACCCCAAAGACGTTCATCGGTGTCTAAATCCCTTCCCCGATCGAGGCTGAAAAATTCTTTAGCGTCAATCTCAAATTCGTTATCTAGATAAGTATTTTTGCCGTCGCGAAACACTATGCAGCCTTTACCAGGTTCAACTCTGCCTTTGAAGCTTTTTCCTGTCCATTCTACAACCATGTTGCAACCTGACATTTTTTCTAATTGGTCAAGAGACAACTCTTTGAGGCGTTCGGGTTCACGAGATGCACCGTAAAATTTTTCTTCTTGTTTAACGGTGTAGTGTTCAATCGCAATATGGTTTTCTGCCGGAATCAACTTCATTACCCGCATCCGGTAGGGTTGATTGAGCGCAAAATCATAAGCTTGTTCGAGAAACAAACTTACCCCTGAGAACAACTCTAAAGGGAGGGGACGGATACAGACGCGGATATGAGCATAAAAAGGCGGATTTTCAAAAGCTTGTTCTTGATTGCTAAAGTCAGCTGCCATCCAGCGCGCTAAAGTGGCGATATCAGTAGAATGAGTCATTAGAAAACGATCGACTAGTTACTTAAATATTATCTAGAATTATTTTGACACTCCCCTGACTCAAAAATCCTAGCTGCGATCGCAATTTTTAAAATATATCTACGATAAATCCTCTAACTGGAGAAAATTAAGTTGCTTTAGTACAAGTTAAACTGCTGACATCTTGTACCTAACAACTAGAGATCGTTAGGCATTTATGGCAAAATTCGCACACTGCCTTTTATCTGTGTGCTGAAGCCACATAGCTTTCAGGTAGGCTTTTCTTGTAAAGCTGGAGAAAAGCTGGAGAATAGTTAGTCAATAATAGGGCATGGGGATAATCGCTCATTATCTCATGCAATTCACTCAAGGTAAAGTAAAGTACCCATGCTCAGGCACTTAATTGCGATCGCTACTGCCACTATACTCTTTAGCAATTCCTTCGCACTGGCAGAGAGTAAACCGCCGAAACCACCCGATAAATTTCCTCCCAGCCCTTTAGAGATTACCACACCCGATCCACTGTCACCACGTTCGCCCAAGGATAAACAACCGTTAACTCCCCAAGAACGGCAAAAGTTAGAACCAGCATTAGATGCGTTAAATCAAGAAGCGGCGGCGAAACTGCAAGCAGGGGAACCGATTGCGGCGTTTGAAATTTGGAACCGAGAATTGCGTTTGCGGCGCTTTTTAGGTTCATTAGTAGAGGTGCAAGCATTATCACGAGTTGGGGCGATCGCTTGGAAGCAAAACGATGCACAAGAAGTACAATATATTACGCAACGATTGCAAGCAATTCAAAAGCAAGCCCAATCTCAGAAAAAAACTACCCCAATCGATTTAGAATTGTGGCGATCGCTGGGTGAAGCTTACAAAAATGTGCGATCGTCTAAACTGGCTATAGAAGCTTATGACCAAGTTTTGCTAGTAGTGCGACAACAACAAGATCAAATAGCGTTATTAGAAACCCTCAAAACAATTGGAGAACTGCATTTGAGTTGGTTTGATTATCGCAAAGCTGCGCCAATCTATGAGGAATTGTTGAATTTAGCTACATCTGTTGGCGATCGCGTAAACGAGGTAACATATCTGCAACAGCTGGCTTATATTTACGAGCAGACAAACCAACCGCAGCAGTCATTGAGTGTACTTAACAAACTAGCAGAAATTTATGGCAACGAAAATAAGCTTAGAGAAATACTAGAATTAAAGCTAGCGATCGCTTCAGATTACGAATCTCTAGCCAAGAAAGATCCTAACTTACTGCTAGAAGCTTTTAAAAATTATCAAGAGGCTTATACCACTGCTTGGCAATTAAAGGAGTACGTTCGTGCTGGTGATGCTTTGCAGAAGTTAATTGCGTTGTATCGTTCGCAAGGACAAACACAGGAGGCTTTGCAGGCTAGCGAAATTTTGGTGCAGATACAGGCGCAAGCTGCCAACTTTTACGGCATGATGCAAGCTTATGACCAAATTGGGCAATTGTATCTAGAACGCAAAGAATTTCCTCAAGCATTAACAGCTTTTCAACAAGGGTTAAAACTGGCGCAACAACTCAAACATGAAGAAGCATACTTTACTGGGCAAATTGAAAAACTGTCGAAAGCAAATTAACTGAAATTTCTGCGATCGCTTAACATAAAAATACCCGTCACGCTTACCCAAAAGGTGAAAAGCTATGTCAGAAACTACCCTAGCTGCACCAGATATTCAACTCCCACCCACCCAAGCAGAATTACCAGACGATGACGGTATCCCGATGGAAAGCCCGCGACACAAAGCCCAGATGGATTTGCTGATCGATGCTCTGATACCTTGGTTGGAAGAACGAGAGGATGGGTTTATCGGCGGTAATATGTTTGTTTACTACAGTCTGGCCCAGGTGCGAAACAAAGACTTTAAAGGGCCAGACTTTTTTGCTGTGCTGGGAGTCCCCAAAGCAGAACGTCGCAGTTGGGTGGTTTGGGAAGAGGAGAAAGCACCAGATGTAGTTATTGAGTTGCTTTCTGATAGCACAGCCCAAGCAGACAAAAATGAGAAAAAGCTGATTTATCAAAATCAAATGCGTGTGCCAGAATATTTCTGGTATGACCCTTTTAACCCTAATGATTTGGCTGGTTTCTCTATTGAAAAAGGAGCTTATCAACCTATTGCAATCAATGCTCAAAATCAGTTAGTGAGTCAATCTTTAGGGTTAGCATTGCAGTTGTGGCAGGGAAATTATAAAGGTATTAATGCTACTTGGTTACGCTGGGCAAATTTGGCAGGGGAATTGCTGCCAACTCCTGAAGAAAAGGAATGTCAAAAGGCAGAACAAGAAAGCCAAAGGACAGAACAAGAACGCCAAAGGGCAGACAAGGCAGAATTGCAGTTATTACAAACTGCACGCAACTTACTTGAATCTGGGATGACAATAGAACAGGTAGCGAGGTTAACAGGTTTGAATGTATCTGAGATAGACACTTAAAAGGATGGATGATTTGTGGGATTTGTTTAAGCGATCGCACTGGTCATACTGATTGAGTTTTGCAGTATTTTTCTTAAGCTAGCACAGTATTGATTGAACAGCGATCGCCGCAGTTTCAAGTATCATAATCCTGCCTTGACTATGTGTATTTTATTTACTTATTAACACAGCGCTTTTGTTCTAAATTCCGCAGCTAAGTTAAAAAACCCTAGATTTAACTCAGTGTTACAGATTTTGCAGAGTTCAGCATTACTTGCTCAATTAATTGCCTGTGATATCTAGGTGTTTGGAATTGAAACCAGTTGCCGTTACTAACATTGCCACTAACATCGCGCTTTAGAGGATGTTTTAAAAGTGGTCAGTTGTAATTTTAGGCACTTTTATATCCCCCTTAGCCCCCCTTAAAAAGGGGGGAACCGGAATCAAAGTCCCCCTTAAAAAGGGGGATTTAGGGGGATCTAAAACGTTTTGCTACCGACCAAAGAACTTTTAAAACATCCTCTTAAGTTACTAAAATAACGAGTTTAGTTACCACCACGACGATTTTTGTTACAAACATGATTATTTTCGTTACAATGTTACGAATTTGTTACTAAAATAACGAATTTAGTTACCACCACGATGATTTTCGTTACAAACATCATATTTTTAGTTGATTTGCGGAGTCTATCGTTACACTCGATACTAATATATGTGGATTTTACCCAACCAAAATTAGGCTTTAGTAAGGCAAGCTAGCTCTAGAACACATAAAAAGAAGATAATTATGCCTCGGCAAAAGCATACATATCGCGTTCTAGAAAAAGCTGAATTGAGAATCGCCGGACTCAAAGCAATCGATCCTAGCATGGATTTTGGGGATGGTCGGAACTTGCAAAATATTAAACAAATAATTCAGCAGTACCGTAGCAAAATAGATACTTATAATACTACTCTAGCTATGATTGACTCTTACACAAATGAGATGAAAGAGTTGGAAAAAAGTTTGAGCGAGCTGACTGAAAAAAATGCTTCTGGGAGTTGCCTTTAAGTACGGCAAAGACAGCCAGGAATATGAAATGGCGGGTGGTGTTCGCAAAAGCGATGCCTGCGGCGGGCTACGCCTACGCGTCCACAAAAGCTTAGTCAATCGCTTAAAAGCTAGTACAGATGAAGTCTCTAATAATAATACCCAAACTGCATAATATCATCATTAGACTCCTAACAAAAGTCTTGATTTGACAGCGCTTTTCAAATAATTGAACTGCACCATTCCCATATCAATCGTGGTCAAAATACCTGTTTGCAATGATTTATATTCTAATTCAGCGACCTTGAATCACTTGGTTTGAAAGATATTTTGTACCATTTTTTTGTCTGTATTCGCCGCCGCCTTATCCAACTCTGCAATCTCACCAGCGTCTAATTGCCAACCCAACGCCCCAAGATTCTCCCTCGCTTGTTCCACGCTCTTTGCTCCGGGGATGGGAATAGTTCCTTTACAGATGCACCAATTAATTGCTACCTGTGACATAGTTTTGTTTCTGAACTGTGCCATCTCTCGCAAACATTCCAAAAGCGATTTGCCAGCAGAAGCCGCTTTGCCTCTACGCATTCCTGATAACATTTGCTTAAATAACAGACCTCGAATGCCTTTAGGCAAAGGGCCTTGCTCAGAGTATTTTCCTGTCAGTAGTCCCAAAGCTAGAGGGCTGTAAGCAATCAATTTAATGTCCAACTCATCACAAACGTCTTTGAGCTGGAGTTGAGTCACAGGATATGTAGACAACAGAGAATATTGAACTTGCAGAGTTGTAATCGGAACACCTCGTTGGGCGAATTTTTTCTGCACTCGCTGAAGCCGTTTCGGCCCATAATTGGATAATCCCACTCCCTTGACCAGTCTTTGCTCATACAAATCGGCAAGACCATCTAAAAGTCCTTCTTCTTGCCAAGGAGCATAGTTTGCTGTTGACCAATGCATCTGTACCAAGTCAACATTTTTTCCCAGGCGTTGGGCAGATGACTGGCAAGCCTTTACCATTGATTGACGCGTCCATCTCCACGGGTAAGCAGCAAGCTTAGTGGCAATACAAATATTTTCTTTGCCTGAACCTAGATATTCTCGGTTGAATCGTCCCAAAAGTGACTCACTGCGACCATTCAATCTCCCAGTTCCGTAAGAATCACCTGTATCAAATAAAGTTACACCGTTGCTTACACAAAGGTTAAAGACGGCTTGCAACTGCTCATCCATACTTTCGTCATATCCCCAAAGCAGTTGGTTGCCCCAAGCCCAAGTGCCGCAGCCCATGCTTGGGAGTGAGAGTTTTTGGAGAGTCTGCATCTTTAGCTATTTGTAGATTGCCTTATTAATTATCAGGCATATATAGCAGTCCGAAATCATTCATCAAAGAAAGGCAGGGGGTAGGGGGCAGGAGGCAGGAAGTCGGAGGTCGGAGGCACGAGGTTGTAGAAAATAATTTTTCTCTCTACCTTTCTTCGTTTAACCGAAGCACAAAAAAGGCAGACAAGGAGTCTGCCCTTAAAACCTTAGAGTTAAATTTTTGGTTTTAGTCTTTAATAACGGCCACCACCACCACCACCATAGCTTCCTCGTCTACCACCAGAGGAACCGCCATCTGTTTTGGGCTTGGCTTTATTAACTTTTAAGCTTCGACCCATCCATTCAGCGTTATCAAGGGCATCAATCGCCGCTTGCTCTTGTGCATCTGATTCTAATTCCACAAAGCCGAAACCTCTCATCCGACCTGTTTCTCGGTCGATAGGTAATTGAACATTTTTTACAGTTCCGTATTCTGCAAAGACTTGCCGGAGGTCATCTTCTTTAACCTCATAAGATAGATTACCGACGTAAATTGACATAGAATGTCTCCAGAATCAGAGGATGTAGAGATTTAGATCCGGAGAGGTCTGTAATACAAGTATATATAAAAACAAACTGTACAGCCGAATTTCATCTTCCACGCATACTTTAACATAAATGGAGAAGTTATGTTCTTAAGTAACACTATACTTAATCTGTCGATCTAAATACTCGAATAGTTGGCAACACTCGTTTCAAATCAACCTACCAGCGATCGCATAAAATTTGCAGCGCTCAAAAAATTTCCATAACTGAATTTATTTCTTTTCAAAGAATATTAATTAGTAATTTTTAAATTTTATTCAATCAAAATTTCCAGAGATGAACAATTCAATAAAAGCAGTGCGATCGCTTGTAACGTAAAATTAACTTCCATCCAGCATTTGCTAACAGCTTCACGCCCATGTTTTGCGACTACCTCATCCAAATCCTAACTGCCCGTGTATATGATGTTGCCCAGGAAACACCACTGGAGTCTGCTCCAAATTTGTCTGCGCGGCTGAATAATCAACTCCTGCTGAAACGTGAGGATATGCAGTCAGTATTTTCCTTTAAACTGCGGGGTGCTTATAACAAAATGGTGCAACTGCCAGCAGATATATTGGCGCAGGGTGTAATTGCCGCGTCTGCGGGGAACCATGCTCAGGGAGTCGCCCTTGCAGCCCAACGGTTGGGAACTAGAGCGATTATCGTCATGCCAGTAACCACACCTCAAGTGAAGGTAGATGCGGTGAGAATGAGGGGCGGAGCAGTGGTGTTATATGGAAACACTTATGATGATGCTTATAGCTATGCGCGTGAATTAGAAGTAAAAAAAGGATTGACTTTTATTCATCCCTTTGACGATCCCCATGTAATTGCTGGACAGGGAACAATCGGGATGGAAATTTTACGACAATATCAGCAACCCATCCATGCAATTTTTGCGGCAATTGGCGGCGGCGGATTAATTTCTGGGATTGGGGCTTATGTAAAACGGTTGCGTCCCGAAATCAAGATTATTGGTGTTGAACCAGTTGATGCTGATGCCATGTCTCAATCACTCAAAGCCGGACATCGGGTGCGCTTGTCCCAAGTAGGGTTATTTGCTGATGGCGTGGCGGTGCGGGAAGTAGGTGAAGAAACCTTCCGTTTATGTCAGCAGTATGTAGATGAAATTATTTTGGTGGGTACAGATGATACTTGTGCTGCGATTAAAGACGTATTTGAGGATACGCGATCCATTTTAGAACCAGCTGGTGCATTAGCGATTGCAGCTGCCAAAGCCTACGCCGAACGAGAACAAATCGAGGGACAAACCTTAATAGCTGTCGCCTGTGGTGCAAACATGAATTTCGATCGCCTCCGCTTTGTAGCAGAACGCGCAGAGTTGGGCGAACGCCGCGAAGCAATTTTTGCAGTCACAATTCCAGAGCAACGGGGAAGTATTCGCCAGTTTTGTGAATGTATTGGCAACCGTAATCTGACCGAGTTTAATTATCGCATTGCTGACGAAAAAACAGCCCATATTTTTGTCGGCGTGCAAATTCAAAACCGTGCCGATGCTGTCAAAATGCTAGAAACCTTTGAAGCTCATGGATTTGAAACCCTTGATTTAACGGACGACGAGCTAACTAAACTACATCTGCGGCACATGGTGGGTGGACACTCTCCCCTAGCTAACAATGAATTGCTCTACCGTTTTGAGTTTCCCGAACGTCCCGGCGCATTGATGAAGTTTGTTACTTCCATGAGTCCCGACTGGAATATTAGTCTTTTTCACTACCGCAACAACGGGGCAGACTACGGGCGAATCGTTGTTGGTATCCAGGTTCCCCCCTACGAGATGAAAGATTGGCAAGCTTTTCTCGATCGTCTGGGCTATCGCTATTGGGATGAGAATAAGAATCCGGCATACAAGCTGTTTTTGGGATAGGCGGGGAGCGGGGAAAGGCAGAGGTGCAGTATAATAATGTCCAATGCCCCATGCCCCATGCCCAATCCCCAATTTAACGAGAACTCCCCTTCAATATCAGATTTGAATCCCAAGTATAGAAGCCGATTTGATTAGGAACCCTAGCGAATCTACCTGTCCGATAGCCTCTAGATAGTTCATTCAGCACCTTATTTTTGATCTCTCTAATTTGCTGAGAATCTAGTTCTCCATAAATTCCGGCGATCACTTCAGCAACGCTGAAAACTTTACCTGGATTTTCTTCCAATAGAGAGGTGAGGGCATCAATTAAGAATTGACCCTCAAAGGCTTTGAGCATCGGTACTGTTTTTGTCGGCAAAACGAAAGGTTTCTTATTTTTGTTTTTGGTACTCCTAGAAGCACCATTACGATTACTTGGAGCTACCAAACTTAAATCCAAAGTATAACAACCTGGCTCATCGGGAATAGTTACCCAGTAATTCCTTTCTCTGCCTTGGGTGAGGGAAGATTGCACCCTACCTTTAACTACTTTGAATAGATGGGAATCTAACTCTCCATAGAGCGATCGCACGATAAAATCGATATGACAAACAGTACCTATCTGTTCTTGCAATAGCTGTTTTATGGCTTCCATTCGCGAGATAGCGTGCTGATACTGAGGTAGCATCGGAATTTCCACTACCTTCATTGAACTATCGTTGTTCTCTGGGGCGGTCTTTGGATCTGTTGATGTCGTTAGAGATTGACTTTCTTTTGTATCAACAGCAGCAGAAAAGGAATTATTTATCTCAACTCGATCTGAGTCTTTTTGTACTGACTCTAAAGACTCCACCAAGTTGATTTCCTCAATGTCATCAAGGGGTGATAAAAACCGCAGAGAACCTTCTGGAGAAAGATTTGAGGTTTCATCAGCCGTCGTTAATCTTGATATCTGCTTGTTGGCATCAGAAAAAGACCAGTTAGACAACAACGCTTCTACATGATCGAGCTGCGATCGCGCCTGCACAAAGAGGCGTTCATACTCTTCTGTCAGGCGAGCATAATAGTCTCGTAATTCCAATAGTGGTGAGAAAAAGGTTTCTGGAGGCGGTTCTAATTGTCCATTTTGAGTCATAGGGTTTTAATCAATTTAAATCGATATCACTTTTATAAGACATTGCTCTGGGTTTTGCTTTGTGAGATGCTGGCTGGGATTTCTTAGGCGGTTGGGGAGGGCGACATCTCTCACAATATAAAGGTCGAGGGCCGAAAGTCTCGCGCTTTGTCAGATCGTTACACTCTTTACAGACAAACTGGAAAACACGAGTATGAATCTGTCTTTTGTGCGCCCTGACAGTATATTCCCTAACATCAATGAATTTACTTGCCATAATCAGGAATTGTGAATTGCCGTCGGATCAATGTCATATCAATATAGCTATTCAAGCAAATCAAACCGCATCAGTGTGTGTTTATGTAGAAGTTTTATTGAAATCAGTGAATCTGACGCCTAGCGTAAAGTGCAGATGAGCAAATTGAAAGTTAGCCATTGACTATATATCTCAGCATATAATTGGCGATCGGCAAACACTACTATCATTCTTTAGACGCAGCGATTTACATGGCCCTCATCAGAAAAGTTGGTAGGGGAAAGTGCAGAATTATTTACTTCCACTACTATTGACTGGCAAATCAAGCGATCGCCAGCCGATCTAATCGCCCATCATAAAATTACGGCACTCCTAACCCCTCTTCCTCATGCTAGATGGGCAATGGTTAATGAAGCCATTTCTATCTAAAAAACAACCGCCTCCTAAAACAGGAGGCGGCGATCATCGCTAATCAAAGTATGATTCTAGTAAGTTTTGTCGCTCTACTGCTGACTGGGAGCAGCAGGCGGTGCAGCTGGTTGGGATTGAGGTTGTGGGCGTAAACGGCGCAAAGACTCGCGCAACTTGTTCTGGCTAGTGTTTTCTCCTCGCCGCCGCCGATTTGTGGTTGCTTGTGGCTGTTGTGATGAATCGGTAGCTGCTCGTTCACGCCGGATACGGCGTAGAGAATCTCTGGCACTTCCTTGAGTGCGATTTATTCTCGCTTCAGATGATGAGCCTGCGGTAATAGTTTCTCGTCTTTGAGGTTGCGGCCGTTGATTCAATCGAGATTCTGCTGGTATTGTGGCTGTAGCTTCATTAGATGGTGGTGTCAACTCTCGTCGCCTGCGTCTTGAAGTTCCCTCTGTTGAATTAGAGTTGGATGATGCTGCTACCTGTTCGTTTCTGTCCCGTTCTTGTCTTTTTCTTTCGCGTTCTCGGACTTCTTGCTGACGGCGAGAACCATCTAGGACGTAGTTAGGGATAATTGTCACTTTTTTTCTGCCACCACTTACTTTGACTTCACGCGCTTGTCTCATGGTGTCTTCATCCAAAGTGGAGTTCCCACTGGAGCGAGTAAGACGCACATTAGTGGCATTACCTTGTTCATCTAAATCAACTTCTACCCGTGGGCTGCCTTCAACTTTTTGCCCTCGTAATGACGCTGGATACTTAAAATCACATTTGTGGCAAGCTACCTTACCATTACTATTACCTGAACTGTTAATTTTTGGAGGTGTTGGCGCTGTTGGCGCTGTTGCTACTGTCGGACGGTTTCCTACTCCATTACCTATACCACTGCCAGAGCCAGAGCCAATTCCTGAACCTGTACCACTACCAGAGCCAGAACCAATTCCTGAACCTGTACCACTGCCAGAGCCAGAACCAATTCCTGAACCTGTACCACTGCCAGAGCCAGAGCCAATTCCTGTACCTCTACCTGTACTTAAAGCAACACCTGAGCCAGAGCTACCAGAGTTATCTGTCAGAACTGGACTACCACCGCCGCCGCCACCGCCGCCACCACCGCTCTGAGGAGCAACAGTTTTCACAGGGGCTTCTGGCTTGGGAGCAATTTCCCTATTTGTTGGTTGTGGGTTTTGAGTAGTTTGTTTTGGTTGTTGTTCAACTGGCTGAATTCGAGTAGTTTGTTTTGGTTGTTGTTCAGCTGGCTGAATTTTTGGTCTTTCAATCAATTCTTGTACTGGTTTTTGTACTGGTGGAATTTCTCTAGGCTGTTTTTGAACAATTTCTGGTTCTTTTTTGGGTTCTTCTGTAATTTTTTCAAGTGGTTTTTCTGGTTCTGCAGTCGGAGAATCTATGATCGCCACCTCTATTGGTTCTTCTTCTCCCGTGGGCACTCTCGTCAAATAATTACCTATGCCTGAGGACAGTACGCCGATATGCAGCGCCAGTGAACCTATTAGACTGTAAGTCAGAAAAGACTTGAGAGCCTCAACTTCTTTGGAACGTTGCTCGACAGTAGTGCCGGAAAAGCTCATAGCTATTGCTACCTATTCTCACTAATTTAGTCATATTAGAATGCATGGTTGCAAATATCAAGTAAAAAACTAAAATTATTTTGGGCAGTGTTATAAACAGCATATTTAATAATCAAAATATCTTTGAAAAATACTGTTGATTATGACGATTTATAGATAAAATTAATTTTTGTGTAATGTATTGATTAAATTAATTTATGTAAAAATAAAAAAGATTAAATAAAAATAATGATAAGTCTCTTTGAAAAAAGTATCATTATATCTTAAACTCTATTGAGAAAAAGTTTCATTTTTTTTAGCTTGATTCTGGTAGTCTGATTTTGTATTGTTGATGACGTTTAGAGGCACTACATGGGAATTCAAAATTTGTTTGAAGCAGGCGGTGTGGTCATGTTGCCCCTGCTGGTGTTTTCGGTGTTGGCAGGGGCACTGATGATTGAGCGGGCGAAGTTTTGGATACAGATTGGTAAGCGTCAAAACCGAGTGGTGCGAGAGGTTTTAAATCTTTATCGACTTGATAATGTCGTTAGTGCTGTGGATAAGCTGCAAAAAAATGTAGATTTACCTATAGCACGTATTTTTCTGGCTGGACTACAGCTAGAAAGACCGACTCCAGAAAAATTTCGTTTGGCTTTGAAAAGCGAGGCGCAAGCAGAAATACCTATGCTCAAGCGATTTCAACCTGTATTTGATACCATTATCGGTTTAGCGCCTCTGTTGGGACTTCTCGGCACAATTTTAGGATTAATTCGTTCATTTGCTGGACTGAATGTTGGTGATGTCGGAGCTACTAAAACTGGTGCAGTCACTGCTGGTATTAGTGAAGCTTTAGTTGCTACCGCCTCAGGATTGATTGTGGCTATCTTTGTGCTTTTAGGAGCCAGCATCTTCCGGGGACTATACCAGCGACAGATAACAATGATTCAAGAGTATGGCGGACAGCTAGAAATACTGTTCCTCGATCGCTATGACCAACTCAATCGCCACGAACAACAGGAGAAGTCTTATGGATCTAGATGATAATGAACCAGATTTAGCACCATTTATAAATGTAGTACCTCTGATTGATGTAATGTTTGCCCTTTTGACATTTTTTATTATGTCAACGCTGTTTTTAACACGGTCGGAAGGGTTGCCAGTAAATCTACCGAAGGCAGCCACGGCGAAGGAACAGCAAATTCCCACTAAAGTTACCATCACGGTAGATGAAAAAGGTCAGGTAAGTCTAAACCGCGATCCAATAGCAGTAAATGATTTAGCAGCACGAGTGCGGACTTTAGTTGGTTCTAACGCAGATACATTGGTGATTATTAATGCCGATCAAAAAGTTTTGCACGGTGAGATAGTGGGGATAATGGATCAAGTACGTCAGGTGAAGGGAGCAAGGTTGGCGATCGCTACCCAAAGATAACAAGTATAAATACTGTTTATCTCAATACTTCAAGATGTTTTGACCCAGGCTAACATCTTTCCATCGATTAAAATCGCTTGCTTCAAATTTACCAACCATTTTAACAACACTAGCAGCCAGAATTAACGGAAACTCTATATTCTGGCTCTTAACTGTAAGCTCTTTCTTGTCTAATGACTATTATTAGTGTGAATGACGTGATTTTTGCAATTTTGACATTTTTCATTATGTCAACTCTGTTTTTAACACGTTCAGAAGGTTTGCCAGTAAATTTACCGAAGGCCGCCACAGCTAAACAACAGCAAGTTCCTACTAAAATTACTATTACGGTAGATGAAAAAGAACAGGTAAGCCTGAACCGTAAACCAATTGCAGTTGATGATTTAACAGCGCAAGTACGGACTTTAGTTGGTTCTAACCCAGAAGTATTAGTGATTATTAATGCTGATGAAAAAGTTGATTATGGCCGGGTAGTGGCGGTGATGGATCGGGTACGTCAGGTTGCAGGAGCTAAATTAGCGATCGCTACCCAAAGAGAATAAATAGATATATTGGGCATCAGAAGTTCAAAGAGTCAGGAAAATTCTATATTCTGACTCCTAACTCCTTATTGTCTAATAGACATCTCCAGCAATCTATTATGCGTTGCCCAAAATTATTGTTATACACAATTAAATAATTTTGCCTACCTGATTTTCACCAGATGTTTAATTCTAACGGCAGTAACTTTTATTAGTATAGGTTTTGGCAACGTCAAGTTTAAGCCGAATGTTTCCATTCTAGTATCTACAATCACGACATAATCTAAACTGACTTGATAAATTGCTAATTACACGAACAAAATAAGGCATAGCAAATTTATACAAGCAGGTAGATTATCTGATGACTATTCCAGAGTCAATTAAAAAATTCATTACATGGATACAAGGTTTTGACCATCGTGTTTTACGAAATGAAGATGATGTAAAAGAAAAGTTTATTTTGCCAATGTTCCACTACCTCTGCTATCCAGAGATATGTCATCGTGAATACTCTTTAAAAACATATCAATCAGCAACCTACGCCAAAAAACCAGAAATTGCTCAGATTTATTTTGCAACAGATGATGTTAATAAACAAAATACAAATACATCACTGATTTTTGTGGAAGCGATAGAACCGCAAAAAACTAAGTTAAATGAGGCTATTGAGCAAGCTAAATTTTATAGTAATCATTTTAAAACACTATTTTTTATTGTCACTAATGGATATGAAATCAAAGTTTTTCAACGTTTGCATTCCAATCGAGAAGAATTAGTATTTGATCTAAATATAGATACCTTAAAAAATCATGTTGTCGCCTCAAAGTTTTATAATAAACTCAATTTTGATTTAGTTAAAAACATCAATAAAAATACAGCCAGTATTTTGACATATACTAAATATAACTTAATAGAAAAATTAATCATACGCAATCGAGATTTACAGGATATTTTAGAAAAATGCGATTTTGAGCCTTTCATAAGGCGATCAGGCTATCACTTAGTTGTTGTGAAACCAAAAGTAGCGATCGCCTGTAATTTACCCAAAGCTTTTGGAGAAGGTAATTGTCAAATAGAATTCAGCAGTATTCTTTTTAAAGGTCTAAAAATTAACTTAAATCATCAAGATATTTTAGGTCAGTTAATGACTGGATTACACACTCAACCGAATTGGGGTTGTCGTCGTTTTTTAAAACAGATAAATAAAAATAATTTTACAGTAAACTTGGGTCAAATAACAGTCGTTTTATCAAAAATAGAAGCAACAGACTTGTGTTTGTGTGTTGATGAAATTTGTCAAGAATATCAAAATTTAATTATTGAATTTGAGAATGCTCTAGAAACATGGGATTTTGAATTTGTAAAGTTCTCAGAAGTTCGCGGTTTTATCCTTTTTTCTGTAAGCCAAGAATTATGGGAATTAATGCAGCAGTTTGCGAAAGAATTTGATTATACTAAAGGCAAGTCAGAATGGCATCTATTTCATAGAGAAGATATATCTATTCGAGTCAGTCGAGGAATTCGCGATCATGCATTTATCTTCCCTAAATTTGACAGGGATTTATCTTTGTTATTTAGTAAGAAAACTAACATCATTTACGAGTTAAATGATGTTAACTTACAATCTCTTAAAACAGCTAAGTTTAGCTTATGGCAGCAAAATATTGGAGTACGAGGAACTTGGACAGCTAGATATACCAAACAGTGGTTATTAGATAAATATATTCCCAAAGTTATTAATTACTACTCAGAAAAATCTCAATTATCTGAAGCTGAATTGCTAGCAAAAATAATAAATTGTAGAAGTGAACGTGTGCCGATTAAAGAAATTGATAATGTTACAGATTTAGTTCCTTATCTTCACGACATACAATCTTGGCTACATATATATGTAGCCAAGATTGCAGCTTCGTTATTGAAACCATATTACCAAGCTTATACAAATTTAGTGCGTAATACAGATTCTTCCATAACAGGCATAGACTATATTTTTGGAAATTTGCGGAGAGTTGAGTGGAAAGATACGCCAGAAGAAAACTATAGCAATTCCACAGATTGGAAAAACTTGACTTTTAAATATGCTATAGATTGCTTAGATCGGCAAGTAACAAGAATAAATAATAGTAAATATGAGAATAGTTTAAAGGCAGACTTAATTACTCGGATATTTCTTTGGATTATAGAAAATGGTAAAATATCTTTTTCACAAGCTCAGTTAAATGCTGCTAAACAGGCTTTAATACCACTTTGGGAACAAAGTCGCTTTGAAATGCGCTATATTTATCCTAATCATAAAGCTACATAATCTGCTGTAAATCCAACACAAATCCAGGTAGTACATTTTCTCCTGATAAACTAGCAGGATTATCTAATACCTCTACATCTTTACCTGGACAATAAATTTCTACTCGCTTGTTTTTCCGGTCAATTAACCAGCCTAATTGAGTACCATTTTCGATATACTCCTGCATTTTCTCTTGCAATTCTTTCAAGGAATCAGTACGAGAATGCAACTCTACTACAAAATCAGGACAAATAGGGGCAAATTTTTCTTGTTGTTCTGGGGTTAAAGCATTCCATCGCTCAATTTTCACCCAAGAAACATCAGGAGAACGTTCTGCACCATTGGGTAGGGTGAAACCAGTTGAAGAGTCAAAACCTTTGCCTAATTTAGTCTGTTTATTCCAGATTCCTAATTCAACAACCATATCAAAGTTACGGTTGCCAGTATCACTACCTGTAGGTGGCATAATTAATAATTCCCCTGATGCTGTACGCTCAAATCGATAATCGCGGTTTTTCTGACACATCTGGAAAAATTGCTCATCAGTCAAGTCAATTTTCAATTTGAGTGTAGAAGGTAGAGTGGTTGTCGTGGCGTTCATAGGCTATTTTGAGCATCTTACTTTCTAGTGTAGTGCTGTGTGGGGTGCGATCGCTGCCAGGAGATAATGGAGTACGATCGCCAGTTTTGGCTGTAGAATAAACATCAACGCTACAGACATTCTGCATCCAATGAAAACATGACTTTTTGCAAGAGCGATCGCAATCAAAACAACTTCTGGTTAAATATTACTAATGGTCTATAGCTTGATACTTTAGAGGGTAAAAAATCTAGATGCTTTGGTTATCTCAATCGCTAGTGTTAGGAACTATATTTGTTAGCTTAACTTTTAGCACACCTTTATTTGCCAGTCAGTCTATGAACCAACAAGATATCCAGATATTAATAGAAAAAGCTAAAGATGCATGGGTTGCTCAAGATGTCGATGCTCTTGCACAATTGTTTACGGTTGATGGAGAACTAATCGTGCCTGGTCAATGCTGGCGTGGGCAAGAAAGAATTCGAGAAGAAGTTATCCATTTTAAACAACAGTATTCAGATATCAAAATAGACATCCAGCGAATTATCATTGGAGAAAATCAGGCAGCAGTAGAGTGGCACTACGAAGATACAGAAAAGGCGACAGGTCGTCGTAATAAAGCTGATGACGTAATTGTTGTAGATTTCAGGAATGGTCAGATTAGTCGTTGGCGTGAATATTTTGATACACAAACACCAGTTAACAGATAGCTGCACTAGTCATCACACTTCAATCTCCTTAATTCATTTTGAACTAAAGAGATTGAAGTCCTAAAATTTAAGTTGTGATGTAAAAAACACAAGACGTTTATCACCTCAGACCGCTCTGATAAAGAATTTAACCTTCCCTTGGTGATAATGAAGTGGAGGAAGCGACAAAAACTCCACACCGTCAACGGTTTTGATTTATTTACACTGTTCAAACATCTGCGGTCGCTCTCCTTCGATGTCTGATAATGGGCCACTGCGGCATAACACCCATACAATGTTGTTTGTTTTCATAAACATAGAATAGCTAACAGTTGGGTGAAAAACCCTCTCTCCCAAGTATAAACACTACCTAGCCAAGAGATATAGCTATATTGTTTATATAAACTTGTCTAAAGTAAGATTTTAATTCTTTATAACTTTAGCTACTCATTTTACGTCGTTGGGACTGTGCTTGGTTAAACTGCTTTTGTTGTGGTGTTAACCCGGATTTCTCACAAGCAGTAAAAAATCAATTTACATAACTTGATGTGAGA
>NZ_CAXTTT010000089.1:22162-33699 GCF_964247315.1 uncultured Nostoc sp. | reverse complement strand
ATGTAGCGGGTTCTGTTGATTCTTTTAAACCGCAAACTATTCAAGCCAACGGTCAAGCGCGGATAAATGTTGGGAGTGGGACTATTACAGCCTCTAATATCCAAGTGGGTAATGGTGTATACCAGGCGCAAGTTCAGGCTAACAATGTACCTGTGCGGCAGTTAGCAGCAGTACCACCGCAATTTCGAGGGACATTAACTGGTCAAGTAAATGTGGCAGGTTCTGTTGATTCTTTCCAACCGCAAACTATTCAAGCCAACGGTCAGGCGCGGGTAAATGTTGCAGGTGGAACTATTACAGCCTCTAATATCCAAGTGGGTAATGGTGTATATCAGGCGCAAGTTCAGGCAACTAATGTACCTTTACAGCAGTTAGCAGCAGTACCACCGCAGTTACGAGGGACGTTAACTGGTCAAGCAAAGGTGGCTGGTTCTGTTGAATCCTTCCAACCACAAACTATCCAAGCTAACGGTCAGGGACGGCTAGATATTGCAGGTGGAAATATTACAACTTCTAATATCCAAGTAGCTAATGGGCGCTATCAAGCTGTAGTCGATACTGCTGGTGTGGAATTAAATCGGTTAAATCAGCAATTACGGGGTCAGTTTGGCGGTCAGTTACAATTAGCCGGTACGCTCGGATCGTCCAAATTAGCTGATGTGCGTGCTGCTGGACAGGTGCAATTATCTCAAGGTATCCCTGGTCTTGAGCGACCTCTGACGGCTGCGATCGCTTGGAGTGGTGAAAGACTGACTATTGAGCGAGCAACGGCTCCCGGTTTAAGTGTCACTGGTAACATATTAGCCAATGCAACAAAGGCAGGGATACCGGAAATTACTGCCCTAAATCTCAACGTTCAGGCGCAGAATTACAACTTAAAACAGTTACCGATTAATCTTCCTAATCAGGTTGCTGTGGCTGGAAGAGTAGATTTTAATGGTCAAATCACTGGTAAACTGCCCTTGCCAAATGTAGTAGGGCAAATTAATTTACGAGACTTAGTTGTTCAAGATATTGCTTTTGAGCCGTTGTTAACTGGAAACATTGATTCCGCACAGGGACGCGGTTTGAGTTTGAACTTGGCGGGTAATAGCGATCGCCTATCCTTCAATTTAGATGCTAATAATCGCCCGAAATCTTTCTTAATCAAATGGCAGCAAGCATCAGCCACAGGTAATGTTCAAGGGAATGATTGGGCGCTGAAAGTTGCAAATTTCCCCTTACAAATATTGAATTTGACTCCGCCACCAATTACTCGACTGGGTGCTGGTAAGATAGCTGGGTTGTTAACTGGAGATTTGTTGTTTAATCAGCAGACATTGGCAGCAACGGGGAATTTAGCGATCGCGAATCCCCAAATTGGCCGAATTAAAGGCGATCGTTTAGCCGCTCAATTCCGCTACGGTGACGGTAAAGCCACACTCGCAAGTAGCGAATTTGTCAAGGGGAAAAGTCGCTACGCCCTTGTCGGTACTTTTGCTCAAAGCGCTAAAGGCCCTCAACTACAAGGTAAACTGAACGTCAACCAGGGTGAAATCCAAGATGTTCTAGCTGTAGCAAAGATATTTGATTTACAAAATTTGCCAGGTGGTTCAGCAGAAATCTACGGCACAGCAGCGGATCTGACTACCAACCCCCAAGGAACGCCAAACGAACCCTTATTCACCCAAATCCAACGGTTTTCTGAAATTGAAGCTTTAGTGGCAGAACAGGAAGAACAGCGACTTAATTCCACTCCCATACCAGATTTGGCAGACTTAAAGGGGACTTTCAATGGGGAAGTGGCTGTAAATACAACTAAAGCCAATGGATTATCAGTAGATTTTAATTTGAATGGACAAAACTTTGCCTGGGGTAAAAAGGAAGAACGAAATCGTTTTTATACTGCCGATAAAGTGATTGCCGAAGGTAACTTTGAAAACGGTGTTTTGAGTTTGCGACCTTTACGAATTCAGTCTCAAAATAGGCTGATTGCCTTTACAGGAAACGTTGGCGGTGATGAACAATCTGGTCAGCTGCGGGTGAATAATTTTCCAGTAAAACTATTAAATAATGTTGTCAAACTGCCAGTTGGAATCACGGGTAATCTTAACGCTACAGCAGCTTTAGCAGGTAGTATTGCTAATCCCCAAGCTAGAGGGGAATTGCAAATCACAGAAGGAATACTAAATCAGAAGAAAATAGAGTCAGCGATCGCAAGTTTCAGTTATGCCAACGGACGCTTAAACTTTGGTAGTACTGTAGCGGTTGCTGGGCCAAAACCCGTTGATATTACTGGCAGCATCCCTTATAAATTGCCTTTTGCCTCCGTCGCACCAGACAGCGATCAAATCAGTTTAGATATGAAGTTGGAAAACGAGGGATTGGCACTGTTAAACGCATTGACTAATCAAGTGGTATTTGAGAAAGGTAAAGGAGAAGTAGACCTGAAAGTGCGGGGAACATTACAAAAACCCCAAGTAGATGGAATTGCTACTATTAATGATGCTACTTTTTCAGCCCAGGCTTTGCCACGTAAGCTGAGAGGTGTCACAGGTAGAGTACTGTTTAATTTTGACAGTATCTTAGTAGAAAATCTTCAAGGTAGATTTAGCCGTGGGACGGTAGAAGCTGCTGGAGAAATTCCCATTTTCAACAATGAGAACGTAACTATCAAAAATCCCTTGACTGTTAATCTCGATCAGCTAGCGTTGAATCTTAAAGGACTTTACCAGGGAGGCGCTAGTGGCAATTTGCAGATTACTGGTTCTGCTCTTAACCCCATAATTGGCGGTAGAGTAAATTTATTTGATGGTAAAGTATTGTTGGCAGAATCTACCAACGCCACGACATCTGAAAATGGTAGTATTGGCGTATCACCGACAAAAGCCAATAAGCAGAGCAAATCTAAAATTGGAAATGGGACGGGAAATACTAACGCCAGATTTAATAATTTGGATTTGGAACTAGGTAAAAACGTCCAAATTACCCGTGCCCCTATTCTCAACTTCCGCGCCACTGGTAATCTCATAGTTAACGGCTCAATCAATCAGCCTATACCCAGTGGTACTATCCAGTTAGAAAAAGGAGGAGTAAATTTATTTACTACTCAATTTAACCTTGCTCGTGGCTATAAACACACTGCGACTTTTAGTCCTTCTCAACCCCGCGACCCCAACTTAGATATTCGGCTATTTGCCAAAGTACTGGATGTCATTCAAAGTAATGACTTTGGGCGGGTAAATTCCACAGGTTTATCAGCATTAGAGAGTGTTCGAGTCGAAGCCACTATCAACGGTTTAGCTAGCAAATTGAATGAAAATTTAGAATTAACAAGTAGTCCGTCACGTAGTCAAACTGAAATTGTTGCTCTTTTAGGAGGTGGATTTGTAGACACCCAAGGACGTGCAGACAGTACTTTAGGTCTGATTAACATCGCAGGTTCGGCTGTATTTAACAATTTTCAGTCAGCTTTTAACCAGATTGGAAGTACCTTTGGCTTAAGTGAACTGCGGATATTTCCTACCGTTATTTCTGAGAATCCTGAAGCTGGAAGAAGCAATTCAACTTTGGAATTAGCAGCAGAGGCTGGGGTTGACATTTCTTCCAAAATATCCGTTTCCAGTATCAAAATTTTGACAACAAACGATCCTTTCCAATGGGGTATTAATTACCGGATAAACAATGAATATCGTGTGCGTGCTTCCACTAACTTAACTGATGACAGTCGTGCAGTAGTGGAATATCAAACGCGGTTTTAAAGAAATCTCTTAAATTACGAATTACTTTCTGTTCTCTCTTCTCCTTGCTTCTCAATAGCTTGTCTTACCTGTTTAACATCCAATTCTAATGCTTCAGCAATTTGCTCTATACTTAAACCCAACTTAAGTAGACGAGGTATAGTCTCCAGCTTTGTTTCTTCGCGAACCTCTTTTTTTACTTCTTGCTTTGTTTCTTCCTTTACTTCCTGGTAAAATTTAGTTTGTCTCCAATCGGTTAATCCAAACATCGCTTCTAACTCCTGCTGACTTTTGTTTACAAATTTGTAGATAAGCATTCTCTCTACTAATTCTAAAAGATTGCTACGGTTAGCTTCATCCGTTTGTTGTACTTGTTTTATTAAGTTTTTCGCTTGCTCTACGGCTCGATCTTCTGTTGCAACTACTAACTTAATTACGCCTAGCCCAATTGAAGATGATGGTACATTATCTAATTCGTCTAAATAAATTATACGAATTTGCTGTGGAGCTAATGATGTTTGATAAATGAATGGTATACCTGGATCGAGACTACGTTGAGCAAAAAGTAATACTGCTTGCCAGCGACGTTGAGGTTTATATTGATTGATATAGAGGAAAGCTTCTGTAATTATTCGCCAGTAAATATCATCATCGCGCTGAAACTGTACCTCAACAAAATAGATTGTATCTTCTGGAAATTCAGGTTTGGGTAAGAATAAGCCATCGATACGACGTGCTAGTTCTTTGATTTCTACTGAGGTAAATTGGTAGTGTAACGCTAAGGCTTGCGATTGTTCCAAAAGTTCAAATAACACACCTGGAAGAGTTTGGAATAGGGTGTAAAAAATCGTGTCTGTTTTCATGCACTCTCGATATTTGAATATTTTCAGACTATCGGGGCTGAGAGAAGATGATTTTTCTAAATTTAATATATTTAATTAAGGCAATATTAAATTGTGATATCATCACCTTGCTGATTAATAGCTAATCGTAAAATTGACAATCCTAAAATTATTAAAAATAGCACTAGCCCAATCGTGCAAGCATAGCTAATTTCCAAATTGTTGAAGGCTTGCTCATATAAATAATAAACAATTGTTTTTGAGCTACTGAGCGGGCCTCCTTGAGTCATAATGTAGACTTCTTCAAATACTTTGGTCGCAGAAATAGCCGAAATTACCGCCACTAATGCTAGATATGGCTTCATTAAAGGTATGGTAATATCCCAATGTTTGCTGATACCATCAGAACCATCAATTGCTGCGGCTTCATATATATCAGCGGGAATTGATTGTAACCCCGCTAAATAAATCACCATGTAGTAGCCTAATCCTTTCCACACAGTGACAGCCATGACGCTGGCAAGAGAAATTGGTACAATGCCAAAAATTTTTGCTGGGCTAGTTAGCCAAGGAATACCTTCTGGAAAAAGACCTAAAGCTTTAAATAACTGATTGAGTAATCCATTTTCTGCATACAGCCATTTCCAAGCTATTCCCGCAACCACCATTGAAATTACCACTGGAGTGTAGTACGCTGCTCTAAACCAATTCATTCCCCGCAGTTTCTGATTTACCAAAATTGCCAGTACTAAGGGAGCAATTACTAAAATTGGTACTACACCTATAAGATATAAAAAAGTGTTTTCCAAGGTTTTCCAAAAAACTGCATCCTTCCAAAGTTTAAGAAAGTTGGCGAAACCTATCCATTGTGGCGGCTGGGCAATGTCTTCATAGTTAGTAAAGCTGAGGTAAAACGCTTGCAGTGCAGGCCAAAAGACAGTTAAGCCTAAAAGAACTAAGGCGGGTAGTAAAAATAAATAAGGGGTAAGCCGCTGTTTGATGAACATCCAATTTTTAGGTATCAATTGATTCATAAGAAGTTTAATAATTGTTTTTGCTTTTTCAGAACAAGGATTTGGAGATGTGAGTAGATTTAAGCTTCAATATTTTAAGGGCATATATTTGCTTGTGTAAGTATTGGCGTAGCCTCTGGTAGAGAAGCTCGTCGTAGAAAATCACTAATTAATAACTCGGAGATCAACTGCAATGGAAACTCAGCACAATCCGCCAATTGAACATCAAAATGTCCCCATAAACCACCGTGGACTGCATGATTTTTTGTATAGTTCTGACAACGAACACGCTGCCATTGAAGTGAGTATAACTCCTGAACTGGCAAACAATGGTACTGAAATCATTGATATTGAAGCTTGGAGTGTAGCTGCTCAGAACGCTAAAATTGCCGGAGTTTACGCAGTATTAGATGCAGAACGTCATACGCAGTATATTAGCTATTCTCGGAATGTGTTGCTTTCCCTAAACAGCCATCTTCGCCAAAATGGTAAGCAAAAGTGTGCTTTTGTACGCGTGCAAGCATTCAAGTTTCCCAAACGTCAAGAAATGGAAGATTTGCGAGATGCGTGGATAGCAGAACTCGAAAGTATGCCACCTGGTAATGCAACTGATTGCGGAATGTGGGCTAGTACGGTGGGTGAAGCGACTAAGGCGGTAATGTCAGAAGCCCAACTTCAAGCCTACGAGGAGAAAAAGCTAAAACTGCGGAAAGCAATGGCTGATACAACCCTTTCTAAAGAGTCAGAAACAATAGATGCGAGTGAAGCCGAACGTCAGCGTCAACTTGAAGCTGCTGTGAAAAACGATGACTGGAGTGTAATTATCGACGCACAGACACAGGAAACTAAGTATTGATTTTTCTCAGCTTGAGTGCTTTATCTGACTATTAAGTAAGTGGCATGAAACTGCTGTGAAACATGAGAGTTAAGATTTTAAAACGCAGAGGGGCGCTGAGGGAAGCGCAAAGGTTCGCAGAGGAGTTAATTCTTTGCGTTCCTCTGCGTTAAAAAAAGGAATAAGTTATGACGACAAAATTAGATGCTCTGATTAATTCTCTAGAAGGTATAGAAACTATTACTGACTCTATTCAAGTCGCAAAATTATCCCAGGATTATCACACTTTTAGTCCTGTGTTAGTGTCGAAACTTGAGGGAAAAGTTGGGGATATTGTAGTGCGTCCTGCTAATGAAGCAGAGGTTTTAAAAGTTGCAGCCGCCTGTGCAAAACATCGTATACCTGTAACTGTGCGAGGTGCGGGAACTGGGAATTATGGGCAATGTGTACCGTTGCACGGTGGTGTAATTTTAGATATGACGCAGTTGCAAGAGATTCTTTGGGTAAAACCGGGAGTGGCACGGGTAGAAGCTGGGGTGAAGTTGGCGGCTTTGGATAAAAAAACACGAGAAATCAGCTGGGAAATCCGTATGGCACCCTCTACGTACCGCACAGCGACAATTGGCGGATTTATTGCTGGGGGAAGTGGCGGTATTGGCTCGATCCAATATGGGTTATTAGCCGATCGCGGTAATATCTTAGCACTGCGAGTGGTAACTGTAGAAGACGAACCGCGTGCGATCGCATTACGCGGCGATGATGTCCAAAAGGTAAATCATGCTTGGGGAATTAATGGCATCATTACTGAAGTCGAAATTCCTTTAGGGCCAGCTTATCCTTGGGCAGAAGTCATTGTCACCTTTGACGACTTTATCACAGCAGCAAAGTTTGGTCAGGCAATTGGTAATGCTGATGGCATGATTAAGAAGTTGATTTCTGTCTTTGCATCCCCAATTTCCCAATATTTTCACGCCCTACAAGAGTATATTCCTGAAGGGACTCACTCAGTCTTTTTGATAATTTCTGAACAGAGTTGGGAATTTTTACCGGCTTTGGTGCAGGAATACGGCGGACAAATTACATATAAAAAACCAGCCGAGGAAGCAGCCAAAGGTACACATTTAGCAGAATTTAGCTGGAACCACACTACCTTACTTGCCCGGAGTGTAGATACTGCAATTACCTACTTACAAAGTATGTTTCCTCGCAATCGCAGTTTACAAATAGTAGAGCAGATGTATCATTACTTCGGCGATGAGGTAATGATGCATTTAGAATTTTTTCGGGTGAATGGTGTCGTAGTTCCTGGTGCATTGCAACTTGTGCGCTACACCACAGAAGAACGCCTCAATGAAATTATCCGCTATCACGAAGAACAGGGTGTGAGTATTGCCAATCCTCATACGTATATTATTGAAGATAGCGGCAGAAAAGTTCTCGATCCTGAGCAGTTAAAATTTAAAGAAATAGTCGATCCTTATGGGTTGATGAATCCTGGTAAAAGCAAGGTTATTCAATTCCAAATTCAAAATTAGCAAACTACAGAAACACATATCAGAAATTTTTCTGTATATTTGTGTAACCTACCTCCAAAAAGCTAGTTGCTGGGCGTTTATAATTTGTGGTTTGATTTTAACAGCCGTGGGGATAACCCAAAATCCAACCTTCCAATAATCGCCCATGATTGAAATTGACGGTTCCTACGGAGAGGGAGGCGGACAAGTTCTTCGTACTTCCTTAAGTCTAGCCGCCATCACCGGTGAACCCATACGAATTACAGGCATTCGCGCTGGACGCAAAAAGCCAGGATTAGCAGCACAACACTTAACAGCAGTTCGGGCTGCGGCGAGAATTTGTAATGCCCAACTACGGGGTGATGCTTTGGGTTCAATGCTGCTGGAATTCATCCCAGGTAGTGCTGTGCAAGCTGGAATTTATACCTTTGATGTTAGTAAAGCACAACAAGGTGGTTCTGCGGGTGCGATCGCTCTAGTTCTTCAAACAATTCTCTTACCTTTGGCGCTAGCATCTGGCAATTCCCTGGTGACACTAAAGGGTGGAACTCATGTGAACTTTAGCCCGACAGCGACGTACATTGAGCAAGTTTATCTGCCCATACTGCAACGCATGGGTGTAGAAGCCCAAGTCAAGTTAGGCGCTTGGGGGTGGTATCCCCAAGGTGGGGGAGAGGTAGAGTTACAGGTGCATGGCGGTGGTAAACTCGGTGGGATCGACTTGTTGGAACGGGGCAATTTACAACAGGTGCGGGGACTAGCAGTGGTGACGGAATTACCTTCTCATATTCCGCAACGGATGGCAAATCGTGCCGAGAATTTGTTACGGTTAGCCCATTTAAAGGTTACTATACAGACCTTGCGAGAAAGAGGTGTAGCACCTGGGGCGGGTATTTTCCTCACTGCTGAGTATCAGAATAGCTTAACTGGATTTGGTGGATTTGGGCGTTTGCGGTTGTCGGCAGAAACAGTTGCAGAGATTGCTTGTCAACAACTGCTTGAGTTTCATTACACAGGCGCAGCAGTGGATGAACATTTAGCAGATCAGTTATTATTGCCAGCTGCTTTAGCTTCACAAGAAAGTCAGTATCGAGTGGCTGAAGTGAGTAGGCATTTGACGACAAATGCAGCGGTTATTGAACAGTTTGGGCTGGCGCAAATAACAGTAGATGAAGCTGATAAAATAGTGTCGGTAAAGAGTTTGAATAGATGAACAAGTGTTATTACTTTAGTAGTGCTATATGGTAGAGTCTTATAAAGAACTATTCTGTAAATTCAAATCAATCTTGTGACGCCTTCTACCTTCAAATAAAAGCTGCAAGTTTTAGCAGACAACTTTCATAAAGATTTAAACCTACTTTCAGAGATTCGAGTCATAAAGCAACTTATGTCATTGCAACCTGATCAAGCTATTGAAGTGTTTTATTCTTATGCTCATGAAGATGAAAAACTTCGCGACAAACTAGAAAAGCACCTCACTCTTTTAAGGCGGCAAGGAGTGATTACAGAATGGCACGATCGCAAAATTGGAGCAGGAAAAGAATGGCAGAATGAGATAGACACCCACTTAAATTCATCTCAGATAATTTTGCTGCTTGTAAGTGCAAATTTTATCGCTTCAGATTATTGCTGGGATGTCGAGGTAAAACGGGCAATGGAACGGTATGAAGCCAAAGAAGCCAGAGTTATCCCTATAATTCTCGACTTTGTTGATTGGGAAAGCGCACCGTTTGGCAGACTTCAAGCTCTGCCTGAAGGCGGTAGAGCTGTGAAAAAATGGGGAAATCGTGATGCTGCATTTTTAAGTGTTGCTCAAGGTATCCGAATAGTAGCGAAAGAACTAGCAGTAAGTTCATAGAAATTCACTGTTGAAAATTGATAATTAGGACTGAGTAAATTATCATAAATTTAAATAAAAAATGCTATGAAAAAAAAACAATAATTATTTCATATTAATGGGTGCTAAGGTCAATGCCTGCTGCTAATAAAGTTGTCAGAATTGTTTATTGCTGCTCTGACTCTGCTCAAGATAAAGAAATGCGGCAAAAACTCGAGAATCACCTCAGTCCTTTGAAGTGGGAGGGCGTAAGTACTACCTGGGATAGAACAATGATCAGCCCAGGAAAGGATTGGAAAAGTGAGATTGATACAAATTTCAAGAGGGCTGATATAATTTTATTGCTAATTAGTTCAGAATTTATTGCTTCAAATTACCACTGGAATGTTTTGGCGAAACAAGCTATGGAACAGCATAGTGCTAAAACATCTCGTGTTATTACTATTCTGCTTAGTCCAGTCGATAATCATTGGAAAGACAGATTCCCCAAAGTCAAAGTTTTACCCAAGGGTGGAAGACCTATAACTGAATGGAAACCCTATGATAAAGCTTTTGCAAATATTGCTACAGGTGTTCGAGAAGTAGCCGAGGAACTTACTGATTCTACATTCCTTATTAAAAAAGTTCTGCGTTCGCTTCGGGCAATCATAATAGATGTTGCAAAGTTTGTCCAAAAAACTTTTATATCTGTGGGAACGGGAACCTTTTCTTACTTGTTTAGACCATCAAGATCTCGTCGCAGGAATAGAGTCAGCAACATTCCTGTGAGACTAGTTATTTTCTTTGTAGTAGGTGGTACATTTATAAGCTTCATTTATCAAAAGCTTAATATATTAGAGATTCCTTTATTAGCACCTAAACCAACTTTAAATTCAACAAAAATAGTAAATCCTACTGGCTGGATATGGATAGGTATGGTTAATAAAACCTCAGGTAGTTTATCTATTGGACAAAAACTAGTTCTTCAACCATCAAATCCTAAACAATTTCCTAGTATTGAGCCTCCTGTCATTCCATCACCAGGAACAATCGTAACTGTTAAACATGAAGTCAATCTAATAAAGGAAAAATCTTTATCTGGAAAAACAATCGTTAAACTTAAAAAAGGAGAAAAGCTAGTTATCTTAAAAGTAGAGCCTTTCTCAAAGGTTGCAAAGAATTCGCCTTACATTAAATTGAAAGCGCAAGTTCGTAAATGTAACTTAACTTGCAATAAATAGTACTAAGATAGGCTAGATATATTTCAGCACTAATACTTTGCCTCTATTCCCGATGTCAAAATTACGCCTGGGTGTATAGCAACATAGGAAATGCCTCATTTCTAATAGCTGAAATGAGGCAAAGGAGCTTTTATAAGTAAAGACAGAAAACTTTTGATACTTTATCTAGGGGCATTTGCGATCAATCCTGTAAAGCCAGATTTGTTGTAAGAATAAGCAAATGACAAATTTCCAAGGCGATCGCAACTAGGGTTAAAACTGAGTTTTGTTCTTCTTGATACTTACTATTTACTTAAATATCGAACATAGCCTTTGAATTTACCTCTGCTAAAGGGATATATTTAGGTTAAGTTAGTTTGCGATCGCAAATACAAGGGACTGGGAATTGGGCATGGGGTATGGGACATTAGACACAGAGATATTTGTTGTTGGCTGTGGTTATGCCCAATAGGGTATCGGACTTTTACATCTAGTAAATTATGCTCTAGGATAAACCTCTGAGCTTTGTGGATGACCGTTTGAGCTTTGTGGATGAACCTTTGAGCTTTGTGGATGAA
>NZ_CAXTTT010000089.1:0-22062 GCF_964247315.1 uncultured Nostoc sp. | reverse complement strand
CTTTGTGGATGACCGTTTGAGCTTTGTGGATGAACCTTTGAGCTTTGTGGATGAAGGTTTGAGCTTTGTGGATGAACCTTTGAGCTTTGTGGATGAAGGTTTGAGCTTTGTGGATGAACCTTTGAAATTTGTCGATAGACCTAATTTTTGTCAATGGGATCATGCATGGAGTGTTCAGCAAAATAGAAATTTGCCCTATTTCCAACACTGGAAATAAGGCAAAGGAGTTTTATAAGGGGAGATAGAAAACTTTTGATAAGTATAGCAGCGTAAATAATTAAAGGTTTGTAGTGATGATTTTAATCCTCTTTTCGAGATGCTACGCGAACAAATGAGGGCTGAAACACATACCATAAAATAATCTTCAAATTTTTTATATTACTTAATATAGTTTGATTTATTCTCGCTGACTTACTTAGTTTATCTAGGAGCATTTGCAATTAAACCCGTAAAGCTGTATTTATTGCAACAATAAGCAGCTGACAAATTTACAAGGCAACTATAAATATCTTTGAAACGAATTTCAGCTGTTTCTGATACTTGTTCTTTACTTAAATATAACTACGCAGCATTGAAATAGCTGTTAGAAAACATGGTAATAAATTTATTAGTGACATATATAGTATTGGAACAAAACCATGATTGATGAACAAGAAATAGAAAAATTGTGGCAAGCTTTCAAGGTATTAGACGTAGACGGCAACGGAGCGATCTCAACCGAGGAACTGGGGGAGGTAATGCGATCGCTAGGGCAAAATCCTACGGAAGCGGGGCTGCGTGACTTGATCAAGGAGATTGACGTTGACTTATCAGGCACTATCGACTTTAAAGAATTTAAAACGCTAATGATCGCAAAAGTAGGCGATCGCCAAAGCCGCCTGAAGTTAGCTTTCAGCGCCTTTGATGAGGACGGTAGCGGTCAAATTACTGCCGTCGAGTTGCGGACAGTCATGAGTCAGTTTGGGCTGACAGACGCTGAGTTGAATGAGATGTTGCAGGAAGTAGATCATGATGGCGATGGCTCAATTGAATTTGATGAATTCTGTCAGCTAGTACCGGAAGAGTCAGAGAGCAAAACGGGCTATCAAGACTCACCGATTTCCCTTAATAGTTCGCTCAAGACAGTTGCTACTTCCAATCAGACAGCAGCAGCTACTACCCAACCGATACAAGAAGCAACAACTCCAGAGTTAGCACAATTAAGAGAACAGTTAGTACAACACCCAAACTCACCGAATCAGAAAAAAAGCGGTACGTCTCCCTTACAAATGCAGATTGGTCTGTTTCGTTTAATTCAAGGAGCAGCCTACCGCAGTTTTCGTGAGAGTTTCTCCGCAAATCACGAAACTCACTTGCGAGTGAAAAACTTGCCATATAGAATTACTGATTTTGTGGAGTTTGTCAAACAAGCGATCGCACTGTATAAAGCATTAAATATAGTATCTGAGGATTGCTACCCCGTCTTAGATGCAGTGGTTAAATCGGTTGCCAATGAATATGCCCGATTGCAGGAGCGCATCAAAAACTGGCAAACAGTGGCAAAGACACCAGAAATGTTGGCAGAGCAGCAAGCAATTTTAGAGGCGCGGAGTAAATTCGCCAATGTCAAAGAAAAGTTTGCTGCTGGAGTCGAGTTTGCAATTACGATCAAAAAGAAAAGTCTCAGTTTGGGTGATATCGTCGAAGGTGTGCTGGCCATTAACGAACTCAATCGTCTCAGGGGAATAGAACTGAACGAAGAAATGGCTCCACCACCAACTAAATCTCAGGCAAATCCAAAAGACTATTTGAACAAGTGGAACCGCGTCATCCTCTCGCAAGCAACCGAGGAAATAGATGGTGCAATCATGCCAGTAGCATACTGGTATGAGGACTTTATGCCGAAGTTGTTGGCAGCGTTTAGCGTTTCTACCACAGCAGATATCCAAAGTAACACCGTACCCGACGAGACGGCTTTGGATGAATGGTATCAGCGTACAAAAAACTCAGGAGAATTTAACCGCTACGGGGCGGATGTTGCCGAAAATTTTCCCGATTGCACTCCCAAACAGAAATTGATACTCAAACAAGCATGGCGGTTAACCCATCATTACCTGAATGGAGTGCAGAAACGCCGCGAACGCCTAGAGTTCGGGCGAGAATCAGGTGCGCTATCGCAGTATGTAGCATTCATTGATGTCTATCTCGATCGGACTGAGGTGAAGGATTCCCAAATGCGAGTCAGCTTTCCCTACTACATTGGCCCGGCAGTGTGGCGCTTTTTCCATACTACAGCTGAGATTGTGTCTACCAAAACCGATGTACAGCAAAAAGCCGCAGTAACAATCTTCAAAGATTTCTTCCAACTGTTTGCCACAATGTATCCCTGTCCTTACTGCCGCCACCACCTGAATATGTACGTTGTCCAAAATAAGGAAGTGGATATGTATCCTGTAGAATACCTGGTGCTTGGGCGCGATCCCAACCTGACTGACTTTGAGGTGTCACTAGAGGCAAAATTATCCACCGTCGTAGATGGTTCCTCCTTGCGGTTATTTTTCTGGAAACTGCATAACACCGTTTCCTCCTCCATTGCGCGATCGGAAGAATGGTATCACAAAGATGAGAAAGCGTTCTACACCACCCGTTTTTGGCCCAGCCTTGACTCTGAGTTAGCAAGAGCCAATGCACTCAAATACACCAGCATAGAAACTGCTCGCATCTACAACATCTATGGAATTCTCAAGCCATTGGCACGGCTGACAGGGGTAAAAACAGAATTCCCAAAGCTGCTAGAGAAGGGCGATACAAACAATCTCAAGGAAGCGTGTATAGTTGCACAGAATCACATCAAAGATTTAGAGGAAGCTGTCATTAGCGGACAGTTTCTGCAAGAAACATACTACTTTGAACCTAGCCTTGTAGATAAACCTCCACTCTTCACCCCTGAAGAAGAAGAGTTTGCCCGAACCAGTATGTTTACAGAAACGATTTAAATACTTAGAATGCTATAATTTCCTTCCTTCAAAGTTTCATAAGGAGGGGAATTATAGCGCGACCCATTAAAACCCGTTTGCTTGACCAAATAATTACGAATTACGAATTATTTTGACCTACAGCGTACCAAACACTTGTGGGTAGTGACTTCCAGAAAATAGTCTAATCAGAATCGCCCTTGGTAGCTTGAAATATCGATGATATAAAGGAGACAATAAAAATAGCAAAAATAGAAACTTGCCCCGAAAAGGCAATTTCAATGCTTTGAAAAGTCACAGCATTGGGATCTCACGCTGTATATGCCTTTGAATATCCTCTAAAATGAATGTTTAGAAACGTAAAGGTCTAATTTATAGAGGATTTTTCCTAACAGACAACCACCGATGTAGCCTGTAACCAACACATGACCAATCGAGAGGAATTAATGAAGAACGAGTCAACGTTAGCAAGCAACGCCGACGTAAATTTCCTTATCGGTGGAGGTGAAATGGGTGCGAGGATGCGAGAATACGATTGGTCAAAAACGTCCCTTGGGCCAACACAGCAGTGGCCACAGAGTTTGAAGACTGCCGTGCGGATTATGCTAACTTGTCGTCAACCCATGTTTGTTTGGTGGGGCGAGGAACTGATTAACCTTTACAATGACGCCTACAAGCCTATTGTTGGCGGCAAACATCCAGAAGCACTTGGGCAACCAGCTTCATACGTGTGGCGGGAAATATGGGATCAGGTTGGGCCTCGAGCCGAATCAGCGATGCTGAAAAATGAGGGCACTTACGACGAAGCCCTGCTGCTAATTATGGAGCGCAACGGCTACCCAGAGGAAACCTATTATACTTTTTCATATAGCCCAGTTCCTAATGACCAGGGCGACACAGGTGGGATCATCTGCGCCAACATAGAGGACACGCAGCGGATTATCAGTGAGCGTCAGTTGGCACTTTTGCGCGAACTAGCGGCGAGGACAGCAGACGCGCGGACATTCGATCAAGCCTGTACGCTGAGTGCGAGTTGTCTGGAGAGCAACCCTTACGATCTCCCTTTCGCCATGATTTATCTGGTCGATCCAGATCAGCAGAAAGTTTTTCTGGCTGGAACCTGCGGCATTGGGCAAAATCATGTAGCAGTTCCAGAAACAGTGGCTCTCGATGCTGATGGGGTTTGGCCCTTTGCGGAAGTTATCAGAACGCATCAAGCCAAACTGATTTCCGATTTGGAAGTGTCTTTTAGTAGTCTACCCTGTGGTGTTTGGCAGCGATCGCCCCATCAAGCGATCGCAGTACCCATCGCCCCATCCGGGCAAACCGGAAAAGCTGGTATATTAATCGCTGGTTTGAACCCCTTCAGGCTATTCGACGACAATTATCAAGGATTTATTGATTTAGTTGCGGCTCAAATTGCAGCCAGCATCGCTAACGCCCAAGCTTACGAGGAAGAACGCAAACGCGCTGAAGCCTTAGCAGAAATCGATCGCGCGAAAACCGTCTTTTTCAGCAACGTCAGCCACGAGTTCCGTACCCCACTTACTCTGATGTTGGGGCCATTAGAGGACACCTTAACCACTTGTGCTACTCTGCTTCCAGCCAAAGAACGAGATCAGCTAGAAATGGTGCAACGCAACGGACTTCGGTTGCTGAAACTGGTCAACAGCTTACTAGATTTTTCACGCATTGAAGCCGGAAGGGTTGAAGCATCTTATGAACCCACCAACCTGGCCACCTTCACCGCAGAACTAGCTAGTGTATTTCGTTCAGCGATAGAACGGGCAGAGATGCAGTTATTAGTTAATTGTCCTTCCCTGCCAGAACCAGTATATGTAGATCGAGAGATGTGGGAAAAGATTGTTCTTAATCTGCTCTCGAATGCCTTCAAGTTCACAATGGTTGGAGAAATTACGGTTAGTTTGCAGTGGTCAAATGACCATATTGAGTTTGCAGTTCAAGACACAGGCATCGGTATCCCAGCAGCAGAAATCCCCCACCTTTTTGAACGATTCCACCGCGTCAAAGGAGCGCAAGGACGCACTTTTGAAGGGTCGGGAATTGGATTGTCACTGGTGCAAGAATTGGTGCAAATGCATGGTGGAAGAGTTGATGTTACCAGTCTTCTCGGAGTAGGCAGTTGCTTTACTGTGTCAATTCCAACAGGATATGCTCATTTGCCTCCAGACCGGATTAGTGCCTCGCGAACTTTAGCTTCAACCGCATTAGGGGCAACACCTTATCTAGAAGAAGCCATGCGGTGGCTACCACAAGGAGCAGGGGAGCAGGGGAGCAGGGGAGCAGGGGAGAAGCAAGTATTTTCCCTTCTGCCTCTGTGCCCCTCTGCACCCTCTGCTCGGATTCTCTTAGCTGATGACAACGCAGATATGCGCGATTATGTCAACCGGCTATTAAGTCAGCAGTATGAAGTGGAATCAGTGCCGGACGGTTTAGCTGCTTTAGATTCTGCTCGTGGACGTGTCCCAGATTTGGTACTGACAGATGTTATGATGCCTGGATTAGATGGCTTTGGACTGCTGCAAGCATTACGAGCCGATCCGCAGACGCAAAAAGTTCCAATTATTCTGTTGTCGGCACGGGCGGGGGAAGAGGCACGGGTGGAAGGGTTAGAAGCGGGAGCCGATGATTATCTGATTAAACCTTTCTCTGCCCGTGAATTGTTGGCGCGGGTAGAGGCAGCCCTAAAAATGGCTCGTCTCCGCCAAGAGGCAATGGAACGCGAGCAAGGGTTGCGAATTGAAGCTGAGGTCGCCAAAGCACACCTAGAGACTGTCATCGCTGGCATTCAAGACCAGTTCTTTGTGTTGGATCGAGATTGGCGTTATACCTTTGTTAATGAACGGGTAGCAGAAGTTGTTGGCATCCCTAAGGAAGAGTTGCTAGGTAAGATTGTTTGGGAAGTGTTTCCAGATGTAGTTAACAGCGAGTTTGATACTGAGGTTCGTCGGGCGATTGCACAACACACCGTTGTTCAATTTGAATACTTTTATCCAGCTTGGCAGCGCTGGTTTGAGAATCGCATCTACCCCTTTGCAGAAGGAGTAAGCATTTTTGTTACAGACATCAGCGATCGCAAACAAGCAGAAAAAGAACTTCAAGAAAGCGAAGAAAAGTTCCGCAACATGGCTGACAATGCCCCCTTCATGGTTTGGGTAACAGACACCAATGGTTACTGCACTTATCTCAGTCAAAGCTGGTACGATTTTACAGGTCAGAGCGAGGAAATGGGTTTGGGATTTGGCTGGTTAAATGCTGTGCATCCAGAGGACAGCAATGACACCAGGAATGTTTTTCTGGAAGCTAATAAAAGTTACTCGGCCTTCCGTTTGGAGTACCGCTTGCGGCGCAAAGATGGCAAATATCGCTCTTGCATCGATGCGGCTAATCCGTGGTTTGGGGTGGACGGTCAGTTTAAAGGTTACATCGGCTCAGTAATTGACATTACCGAACGCAAAGTCGCAGAAGCCGAACGCGATCGCCTCTTGGAACTTGAGCAAGCTGCTAGAACTGAAGCTGAAAAAGCCAACCGGATTAAAGATGAGTTTTTGGCGGTGCTTTCCCATGAATTGCGATCGCCTCTCAATCCGATTCTTGGTTGGGCGAGACTCTTGCAGACTCGTGAGTTTGAACCAACAGCGCTGAAGAAAGCGATCGCAACTATCGAGCGGAATGCTAAATTACAAGCTCAACTAATTGAAGATTTGCTCGATGTCTCTCGGATCTTACAAGGTAAGCTCAACCTGAAGATGTTGCCTGTCAACCTAATATTTGTGATTGAGGGGGGATTGGAAACAGTGCGTTTGGCAGCAGAAGCTAAAAATATTCAAATTCAAACGATACTAGATGCTTCTTTTGGAGAAGTTTTGGGTGATTCCAGTCGTTTACAACAAGTTATCTGGAATCTCTTATCGAATGCCGTTAAATTCACTCCTGAAGGAGGAAAAATTAATATTCAATTACGGCGCGTTGACACTCAAGCTCAGATTACCGTTAGTGACACAGGTAAGGGAATCAGCCCTGACTTTCTGCCTTATGTGTTTGAATATTTTCGTCAGGCTGATAGTACAATAACCCGAAAATTTGGTGGCTTGGGGTTAGGGTTAGCAATTGTTCGTCATTTGGTAGAATTACATGGCGGCACGATTTGGGCAGAAAGTTTAGGTGAAGAGCAAGGAGCTACTTTTAGAGTCAAGCTACCGCTAATTAAAAAAGATTTAACCCCAAAACAACACATAGATATTGCTGCATTAAATCCTTCTCCTGGGACTGAAATCCTTGCAGGCATCCAAATCTTAGTTGTAGATGATGACGATGATACCCGTGACTTCCACACATTTGTACTAGAACAGGCTGGAGCAATGGTGACAGCAGTGACATCAGCAAAAGAAGCACTGCAAGTTTTGGCAGAGTCAGAACTAGATATGCTCCTTAGTGATATTGGGATGCCAGAGACAGATGGCTATATGTTGATGCGCCAAGTTAAAGGATTGCAGGCAAACCAAGCTAAACAAATTCCAGCGATCGCTTTAACTGCTTATGCCGGAGAAATCAATCAGCAACAAGCACTTGAATCAGGTTTTCAAAAGCATCTCTCCAAACCCGTCGAACCAGATGAGTTAGTCAAGGCAATTGCAACTCTAATTGGTAGAAGTGGGAATGTCTGAGTGTTCAGTTGCAGTGTATAAATTGCGTAAAGCGTATTGCATTTTAATTGCTTTTTTTTTGATCTGTATAGCAAGGGATAGTCCCTTGCTATACAAGATTTTGCAACTTCAAATATCCTTTGTAATAAAAGATATATTATTAACTTTTTTCAAAAATTGTGTTGTTTTTGAGGATAGATTTCTTCTTAAAACAAGCATATTCACTCTACATTAATTTCGTTAATAGTTGTTTCTAATCTGGCTAATGTTGCTTTTGTTTCGTAACTTAAATTGTTGAGCCAACTCTTTATTTTGTTGCTTTATTGCACACAATATATCGACAAGTACTTGGAGTTTTAGGATAAATTTTAGTATATCTTGCTAAGTTCCTTACTCAGCTAAATTATTCATTTTACTTAACTCATCAAATCTTCATGTATTTGAAGTGTAGTTTATCTTTTACAGTAAAAAGAGTGGGAATAATAGAATAAATCGGATTGAGCAAATTACTTAGCTATGAGCCAAATATGTCCTATCTCCAAAACCTGTGCTTGTCGTAATGTTGCACACTGCCGGACTAAGGAAGCAGGTAGGCTCTTTCTCTGGTTCCCCGTTCCACATACCCTGAAAAAAGTCACCTCCTACCTACAACAGTTTGCCCTTAATTATGAACTGATGCAGGAGCGACCAGGTTTGAGTTTGGAGTGTAGACCCGGACAGTCCCTAGAAATTGCCCGTAACCTAGCTAAACTACTTGCACCAAGAGAATTAAAAGAAACGCAAGTCCTTTTCATTCAAGGCACTTTCCAACCTCAACTCCATGATTTTAGTGACATAGCCTCATTACAACGCTTCATTAAGTTGAACCAATCCGACTGGCTGGTTGAAATGCTAGCAACGGAACGATTCACCAGTTACTTCCAACCAATTGTCTCAATTAACGATACATCGCAGATTTTTGGATATGAATCGCTTTTGCGGGGACTGGATAAAGAAGGCAATTTAGTGTTACCAACACCAATTGTGGAGTTAGCAACCGAAGCCGGACTCCTACCACAACTCGACCAAGTTGCTCGCCTCAGCACAATCACTCAATTCAGCCGCTATCAAGTGAGTGGGCACATCTTCATCAATTTTGCACCAACGTCACTTTATGACCCAGCTTTTTGCCTACGTAGTACCGTAGAGGCAATTGATACTGCCGGAATTTCCCACGATCGCGTTGTTTTTGAAGTTGTAGAATCAGACAATCCTCAAGATTTAACCCACCTGAAGACAGTGCTTAAATACTACCGGGATGCTGGGTTTTTAGTCGCTCTTGATGACCTTGGTTCTGGCTATTCCAGCCTAAACTTGCTGCATCAGTTACGTCCAGACTTTATCAAGTTGGATATGGAGTTAATTCGAGATGTGCATCAAGACCTTTACAAAGCTTTGATTACCGAGAAGCTTCTAGAGATTACTCAAAAGTTAAACATCCAGACTGTTGCTGAAGGAATTGAATGCATTGAAGAGCTGCACTGGCTGCGAGAACGAGGTGCAAATTTTGCTCAAGGCTATTTGATTGGTAAACCCAGTGCAGTGCCTGTCACTACAACCCCTTACTTTGAGCAGATTGCGTTAACTGTAGCATCGACACATTCTCAGCAGGTTGAACAGCGTGTTGTCCAACACCAAAGCGAGCCTGAGCGAATTGTCGCATCTGTGACGCAACGCATTCGCCAATCCTTGGAGTTAGACGAGATTTTGCAAACCACGGTAGCCGAAGTGCGACAACTGTTTGAGGTAGACCGAGTGGTGATGTATCAGTTTAAGCCAGACTGGAGTGGGTTAGTCGCTGTAGAATCCTTAACAGAAGGGTGTATGTCGATTTTGGGATTTCACGTCATGGATACCTGCTTTAAATCCACGCGTGCAGCTTACTATCAACAAGGTAACAGCAGAGCGATCAAAGACATTGAAAATGCGGGTTTATCACCGTGTCATGTTGACCTCCTCAGAAGTCTGCAAATCCGGGCAAACCTTGTCGTGCCCATTTTGCAGCAAGGGCGTTTGTGGGGACTATTGATTGCTCACCAATGCCGTCATCCCAGACAATGGCAGCAATCGGAAATTAACTTGTTTAACCAGTTAGCAGGTCAAGCAGCGATCGCTATTCAGCAATCAGAACTTTACCACCAATTACAACAAGCAAACCAAGAATTACAGCGCTTTGCCTGTTCGGATGGTCTAACCCAAGTGGCAAATCGACGCTGCTTTGATGACACGTTAAACACGCAGTGGCAATGGTTGGCACGAGAGCAAGGTTCGCTATCTTTAATTTTGTGTGATGTCGATTACTTTAAGCTTTACAACGATACGCATGGGCATCTGGCAGGAGATGATGCACTTAGACAGGTTGCTAAGGCAATCTCTCAGACAGTTAAACACCCCGCTGATTTAGTTGCTCGTTATGGCGGAGAAGAGTTTGCAGTCATTTTACCGAATACTGATATTGAAGGGGCTATTACAGTTGCAAAAGATATTCAGATCAATGTTAGTGCATTACAAATGCCTCATCCCCATTCTCAGGTCAGTGAATTCATTACCCTAAGTCTTGGTGTGGCAACTATCAATCCTCATAGCCAATTATCTCCTGCAATCTTAATTGCTGCTGCTGACCAAGGACTCTACCAGGCAAAAGCACAAGGAAGAAATTGTGTGGTGCAGATGGATTGTGAGAATGCTGATACTAAATAAGCTGCAAATCGCTAGAAAGATGTAAATACGAAGATATACGCGGACGCAAAGACACATAAACCCACTATCTATGCGCAATTATTGCAGTCAAAACCAGAGAAATGCTCTATGTCAACTTCAACTTTGTCCCGCTTACCAGCTTTCGTCGAAAGGTTGATCGTTTCTCCCTGATGATGCTAGTAAATCTCTTTCACAGCTAGCTGTCGCTGGAATAACTTTTCCACAAGAACTTTTTCTCGATTGGATAGATGAAGAGGTAATCATCTATCAGCATCGCTTAGAGTCAGTGAAGGCAACACAAAAAGTTAACGCCTGAATAAAATGTTAATTGCTTGACAAGTTGTGATTATATGAAATAATAATCATCTATTGTGTAGAGATACCTTGACGATCTCAATAGATTTTCATATACAACTGTTAAATTAATTCAGTTTTATGTTCATATATTATGAATATATTAAGTATCGATCCAACTCCCATACTTGCGGGTGCTGGTATTGTCGGAATCGGTGTGGGGTTAGGGGCACAAACATTAATTAACTATATTGATTAGGCAAAACATTTCTGTTAGCAGTAGCGCGGCGTTTAGCCCGTTTTCAGTTCTGAGTAAAGAAGTCAGATTCCCAACTTCTTTACTCAGCACTACTACTACCCCAGTTTCTAGTCTCTAGTCCTTATCAGCCTAACCAATTAATTTCTGCCAACTAGCAGGCCCGATAATTCCATCAGCATCTAAACCATTTTGCTTTTGAAAGTTCTTAACTACAACCTCTGTTTGCGGGCCGTAGACACCATCATTATCAACACCTAAACGGTATTGCAAGTATCTGACAACTGCATTACCAGCATGGTTTGGTCTAAGTATTCGTTTTGCCAAAATTTGATTTATGGCATTCCATGTAGCTGAGTCAGCAATTCCAGTTGACTGAACCCCAACAATAGTCTGAAATTTTTCTACAGCAGATTTGGTGTTAGCCCCTGTGAAGCCATCTTCCATTAACGCCTTACCATTTTTATCAGTTATTTTTAGTTGATTTAAGGCTTTTTGCAGTCTGAGAATCGTGGTATCTACATTATCTTCTTCATCTGGTACAGGGTTAACAGGAACACTTGCCACTTTACCAGTTAAGCCTTTGACAATTGCATTAGCCATTGCTTCAGGATTAAAAAGATTCATATCTTTTTGCGAATCGACAAAGCAACCTTCTACAAGAATCGCAGGCATATCCGTATTTTTTAGAACAAACAAGTGGGAACCACTCTTAACACCACGATTAAAAAATCCTAACTTGACGATTTCATCTAATACAGGTTTAGCGATTTTTCTACCTGTATCGCTAGTTGCAAATACTTCTGTGCCATTAGCTTGCCCGTTAAAGGAGTTAAAATGAATCGAGACGTAAATATCTACTTTACTTCCATTAGCTGTAGAACATCTTTTTGAGAGGGAGTCACGTACTGTACTAGCACTACTTGGTCTACATACTACGACTTCATTTCCTAAAGCTCTTAACTTGGCTATAACTCTATTACCTACATCTAGAGTTAAATTATCCTCAACTTTGATTCCTCTAGCTCCTGTGTCTGGTGGACAATTATGCCCGCTATCAATTCCGAATTTCATTATTTAATCCTCAATTTACTTGTTTTTCCACTAGTTCAAAACTCTTATAATTATATAGACAAAGTTTGGTTACTAGCTTTATTTAAATACTTTTTAGCAATGGCTGCATTATTTTCAGCATTACTACGCTATTAGACCAAATAAGTTTTTCTGCAAACCTGAACAGCAAATTTTATTTGGTAAAATCCACTAATTAAAAGCTAGATTGTCACCAAAAACACAACTATTATAAATTATCAATATCGAGACTAAACAGTAAAATTTCGCAATAAATTGAAATCTAGTAATTGCCTCCACTCTTTAGATAATAACGCTTTGTAAAAGTGGAAAGCCATGACAAAAGTACTTAGTTAGATGCCCAAATCTCAAAACCGAACGCGCTCCCTGATGTGAAGCTGGGTTTATAAGGTCGTAAACCCTTGACAGACTCTAACCTTGGCTTCTTGTTAACCCTGAGCAGCTTAACACATAATGCTTTACAGTATTAATGAATACGCGATCGCTTCTAGACACCTGTGCGAGATTTATCAAATAAACTGCTCAAGAAACGAGGCTCAACATGGGATCTTTAAATTTTGTGAAGCTACTGGAGAATTCCATTAATGAACCCGGCTTAGGGTGGACTCTCTGCTTTATAGGGGAAGATCAATCTAGCAAACTTGCAGAACTCACGCAGGAATTGAGAGGAGAATTTTCTGCAACAGGCGATGGAAAAGAGATTTTGTCAGGTTTTTCTTACTGGGGAATAGGCCCAACGATCGCCTGGGATCATGCCTGTAACGATCGATTCTATCTCGTGATGAAAGAGAGTATAGAATCTTTTAGATATCGATGGCATCAAATTAATGCTAATAATATCAAAGATCAAAAATATCATTATGTAAGTTTAGGCGTAGGCACGGGTGAAAAAGACCAACACATTTTAAGTTTATTGTTTAACGCAAATCCCGATCTCCTCTACTTTCCAGTTGATATGAGTTCGGAGATGTTAAGGTTAGGTGTACAACGGGCAACGAGAGGATCGCAATTGCAAGGTAGCCATGTGTTGCCAATTCAAGTTGACTTCTCAATTGAGAGAAATGTTGACGAGTTACGAAAACTACTAGATAGAGTTATCAATAACAGTCCTGTGCTATTTTCGCTATTGGGAAACACATTAGCTAATTTTCAACAAGACACAGAACTTTTGCGAACTATTTCTAAACTAATGCGACGTGAAGATAGGCTGCTCTTAGAAGTAGCGATCACTGAGGAATTAAGCGAAGAATCAGCACAAAATGCGGCGAAAGAATATGCAAAAACTAGATCGTTTAAAGAGTTTGTCACTAGTGCATTGCTGCAAAATACTGATTTACATATCGACTTAAATAGCGTGTTTTTTGAAGGTACTGTAGAAGCTGATAGAGGAATTTTAATAAAAATCCTCTATCGTAACCTAACTGGAAATAAAATTGAGGTCATGTTACCTGACCGATCGGTAATAAATTTTGAAGACCAAGATACGATTCGTTTATATCTAACTCGGAAATATACTTCTAATGGCATCGATCGAACTATATCAGACAGTAATCTGGTGCTTGTCGATAGGCTACACACAGTATTAGAACCACGTTTAAAAAATGGATTTGGTATGGATTTAATCTTACTTGCCCCTAACTTTTCAGGAATTAACAATAATTCTTCTGTAGCGAATGATATATGGTCTAAACGGTAAGATGTGAGATGAGTATGAAAAACTTAGTGACCTTTATCACGTTTTTCCCTCTACTTCTGGGATTTATTCTAGCTGCCGTCTGGTGGACTCAGGGAGGAAGTTTTGAGTCACTACTGACAGGTTTGGGATTATTAGCAACAATTACCGGGATTTTTGGCGAAAGATGGGCATCAGCTAACGAAAAGAGGATAGAATTTCTGCGTGCCTTATTGAATGAGTGCAGATCGAATGAGGTAATTCTATCTGATAGCCGCTTCAATCCCAACTCGCATAAGCCGGGACGACCAATAGTCTTTCCGCGATTAATTATATCAGTGACGGAAACCGCGATCGCATCTGATGTCTTTGCAGAACGCCAAGATAGAGAGTTGTTTTCGCTTTTACATCAATGGCGGCATACTGCTAATGAGTTTAATCGGAGATTAGATATTACCGAGTTGCGTACATTCACAAACTTGTCAGTCCAAGAAATTCGTTTGCTATACGAAGCGCTACAGCAGTCAAAAGAGTTTAATGATGCACTTAATTTGACTCAACACATCACAACTTTTTTGAAATCAAAATATCCTAAAGGTAGTGGTGATAGTGAAGTCCTAACCCCTTCAAGGAACTACTGACCGGAATCTGTGGATAGATATTCTGTGGGTAGATATTTAACAATCAGCCTGAAAGCACGTTTAAAATTTAAGTAAAGAAATATTTCGTAGCTTACAGGCATGAAACGCATCGTCTTGATTGCTGGGTTTGAATCATTCAACGCTGACTTGTACAGAAAAGCAGCCTTTTTGGCTAACTCTCGCTGTCCTGAGTTGGATATTTGGGTATTTAGCGATCGCGATCTTACCAACAAACGCACTGAGGTAGAAACAGCACTTGATGGCGCTGATGTGTTTTTCGGTAGCCTACTATTTGATTATGACCAGGTTGTGTGGTTACGCGATCGCATTTCCCAAATTCCCATCCGTCTAGTCTTTGAGTCAGCCTTGGAATTGATGAGTTTAACCAAGTTGGGTGACTTTGCCATTGGCGACAAACCCAAAGGAATGCCCAAACCAGTTAAATTCATCCTCGACAAATTTAGCAATGGACGCGAAGAAGACAAACTTGCTGGTTACATCAGCTTCTTAAAAATTGGCCCTAAACTACTGAAATATGTCCCAGTGCAAAAAGTCCAAGACTTACGCAACTGGTTAATTATCTATGGTTACTGGAATGCTGGCGGTTCAGAAAACGTCGCTTCATTATTCTGGACACTGGCAGAAAAATACTTAGGTTTAAAAATTGGCGACATTCCCCCGCTAGTCGAAACCCCCAACATCGGATTACTCCATCCCGACTATCCAGGGTTTTTTGAATCGCCCCGCGAATATTTAGAATGGTATCAAACCTATTGTAGAGACGCGATTCATCGCGTCTCCCCTAATCGCGTCTCCCCTAATCGCGTCTCCCCTAATCGCGTCTCCCCTAATCGCGTCTCCCCAGTTATCGGAATTCTCCTCTACCGCAAACACGTCATCACCAAACAACCTTATATTCCCCAACTAATTCGCAGTTTTGAAACAGCCGGGTTAACTCCTTTGCCCATTTTCATCAACGGCGTAGAAGGACACGTGGCGGTACGAGATTTAATGACAACCGACTATGAAATTCAGCAACGACAACTAGGTAATATAGAAACTTCCTCACTATCAAGTGAAGCAGTAAAAGTAGATGCGATCGTTTCGACAATTGGCTTTCCTTTGGTGGGTGGCCCGGCTGGTTCAATGGAAGCTGGCCGTCAGATAGAAGTAGCAAAGCGCATCCTCACTGCCAAGAATGTACCTTATATTGTTGCCGCACCATTATTAATTCAAGATATTTCCTCGTGGACGCGCCAAGGTATCGGCGGATTGCAAAGTGTGGTGTTGTACGCATTACCAGAATTGGATGGGGCTATTGATACTGTTCCCCTTGGTGGTTTGGTAGGTGAAAATATTTATCTGGTTCCCGAACGGGTGGAACGATTAATTGGTAGGGTAAAAACTTGGGTGGCTTTGCGGCAAAAACCTGCATCAGAACGCAAGATTGCGATCATTTTATATGGGTTTCCGCCTGGTTATGGTGCTGTAGGCACAGCTGCATTATTAAATGTGCCGCGTAGTCTACTGAAGTTTCTCCATGCACTCAAAGAACAAGGTTACACCGTCGGAGATTTACCGGAAGATGGGGAAGAATTGATTCGTTGGGTGAAAGAAGCAGATGAAACTTTTGACAATACAAAAAATATCCCCGCGTCCGTTAGCACCCGCACCCTAGAAAAATGGCTGGGATATCTGCAAACCTCCCGCATCGAAAAACAATGGAAATCTCTCACGGGAACTGGAATTAAAACTTATGGCGATGAATTCCAAATTGGCGGTGTGCAATTAGGCAATGTGTGGATAGGTGTACAACCACCTTTGGGGATACAAGGTGATCCCATGCGCTTAATGTTTGAACGAGATTTAACGCCCCATCCGCAATATGCTGCTTATTATAAATGGTTGCAAAATGAGTTTCAAGCTGATGCTTTAGTTCATTTTGGAATGCATGGAACGGTGGAATGGTTGCCTGGTTCTCCGTTGGGTAATACTGGTTATTCTTGGTCGGATATTTTGTTAGGAAATTTGCCTAATCTATATATATATGCGGCGAATAATCCCTCTGAGTCGATGTTGGCAAAACGTCGCGGTTATGGTGTATTAATTTCTCATAATGTACCACCTTATGGTCGTGCAGGTTTGTATAAGGAATTGGTGGCGTTGCGTGATTTGATTTCGGAGTATCGTGAAGATCCACAAAAGAATTATGTTTTGAAGGAAGGGATTTGTAAAAAAATTGTGGACTCTGGTTTAGATGCAGATTGTCCCTTTGAAGATGCTAAACGGTTGGGAATTGCGTTTACTCCTGAAAATGTGCAGATGTTTAGCAGTCATGCTTTTGATAATTATTTGGTGGAATTATATGAATATTTACAAGTTTTAGAAAATCGGTTGTTTTCTTCTGGGTTGCATACGTTGGGGGAAGCACCGAATGAAGAGGAATTGGCTTCTTATTTGGAGGCATATTTTGGGGAGGAGGAAGGAATAAACGAAGAAAGAGAAGAAGAGGAAAAACTAATAAGGGATTTGTTGATGCAATCTACGGATGAGTTAACGAATTTGTTAAGGGGATTGAATGGGGAATATATTCCGCCTGCGCCTGGTGGTGATTTGTTGCGGGATGGTGCTGGTGTGTTACCGACTGGGAGGAATATTCATGCTTTAGATCCTTATCGGATGCCTTCACCTGCGGCGTATGAACGGGGACGGGAAATTGCTCAAAAAATTATCGCTCAGCATTTGGATGAATATGGTAAATATCCTGAAACTGTGGCGGTGATGCTTTGGGGATTGGATGCGATTAAAACTAAGGGTGAATCTTTAGGAATTCTGTTGGAATTGGTGGGGGCTGAACCTGTTAAGGAAGGAACTGGTAGAGTTGTTCGTTATGAATTGAAGCCTTTGGCGGAGGTTGGACATCCGCGCATTGATGTGTTGGGCAATTTGTCTGGGATTTTCCGGGATAGTTTTGTAAATATTATCGAATTGTTGGATGATTTATTTCAACGGGCGGCTGATGCTGATGAATCGGAAGATCAGAATTTTATTAAGAGACACGCTTTAGCTTTAAAAGCCCAAGGGGTGGAAAATGCATCGGCGAGATTGTTTTCTAATCCGGCGGGTGATTTTGGTTCTTTGGTGAACGATAGGGTGGTTGATGGTAACTGGGAATCTGGTGAGGAGTTAGGCAATACTTGGCAAAGTCGCAATGTATTCAGCTACGGAAGAGAAGATAAAGGTCAAGCTAGACCGGAAGTGTTGAATACGTTGTTAAAAACTAGCGATCGCATTGTTCAAGAAATTGATTCGGTAGAATATGGTTTAACTGATATTCAAGAATATTACGCCAATACGGGCGGTTTGAAAAAGGCAGCAGAAAAACAAGGCGGGAAGAAGGTTACAACCAGTTTTGTGGAAAGTTTCTCCAAAGATACTACACCGCGCAATTTAGATGATTTGCTGCGAATGGAGTACCGTACTAAGTTGGTAAATCCCAAATGGGCGCAAGCAATGGCGAATCAAGGTTCTGGTGGTGCGTTTGAAATTTCCCAACGGATGACGGCGTTGATTGGTTGGGGTGGTACTGCCGATTTTACCGATGATTGGGTTTACGATCAAGCGGCTGATACTTATGCGTTAGATGCAGAGATGGCAGATAAATTACGCAAAGCAAATCCTGAAGCTTTTCGTAATATTTTAGGGAGAATGTTGGAGGCGCATGGGCGGGGTTTCTGGGAAGCTGATGATGATAAGTTGGATAAGTTGCGTCAGTTGTATGAGTTGACAGATGAGGAATTAGAGGGTGTGACGGTTTAGAAAGTAGATGCGTTAAAACTTATTAACGCATTACTGTTAAAATCAAGAACTGCTATTAAGGTTATTGTGTCTTGAGATAATTAAACTAGAACTCTGGCATTTGCCAGTCTTCAGCTTCAGTATGAGTCATATTACCGTTTTGCTGAAAATCATGATTCGCCTGTGCATCTGCGATATCTGATTCACATAGCCTTGTTAATATTGAATCAATCAGTTATAAGCAAGCTTTTGGATTACCAGCTATCTAGGCTGCCAACTCAAGACGAGGATTTTTTCATTTTATTGTATTTATTATAGGTAGAGTCGTATTACTTTAACCAGCAATTGGGCGTTATAGCTAAGTATGCGTTGCCTTTCTGCAATCTCATCAAAATCGTTTGATTTCCCTCTAGTTGCTTTTAATGCTCTAATAATTTCCTCAGCATAAAACTTGATACAAGTCTCAAGTATTTTAAGCTTAATATTTTACGTTGTAATGCTCTAGAATGATTAATAGTTTGCTAATTAGTACTTAGCAATATATATATGTAATTTAATTACAAATTCACCTACTATAGTATTCAGATTTTAATACGCTGTCAACACTCATTCAAAAAGTCAATATATAAATTAAACTTAAAACAAAGAGATTAACGATTAATAATTATGGAAAGTTATTTTACTGCTGTATACGAAAAGTTAGATGACTGGTATATCGGCTACGTTCAAGAGTTATCTGGTGCAAATGTCCAAGAGAGAACTCTGGAAGAAGCTAGAGAAAGCCTACGGGAAGCGATAGAGTTGATTCTAATCTCAAATTGGGAACTCGCAGAGCAGCAACTCTCCGGTAAAGATGTCCTCCGTGAACAGATTACTGTCAAATTATAGTGAAAAGACGTGAATTGATTCGCCATTTGGAAGAGAACGGCTGTTTGTTTCTTCGAGAGGGCGGAAGGCAAAACCCAACATTTCCGGGGCTTTATTGGGTTGCGCTTTGCTTAACTCAACAAAGCAATTTTTCACAAAGCCAAGCGTATTGGATTATAAAGCCCTCAAACAAGGCATGATGTAGAAATTACTCACGGAGTCAACCCGACTTAAATATGATTCAGATGAGTAAACAGCATGAGCAAACAATATAAAATATATCTTGATGCTTGTTGTTTGAATCGTCCCTTTGATGACCAGACGCAATCCCGTATTTATTTAGAAGCACAGGCAGTTATGACAATTCTAAGTCAATGTCAATCAGCGACTTGGAAACTTATCAACAGCAGTGCTTTAATCGCCGAATTAAACCAAACACCTGATTTAGAAAGACTACAAAACGTCAAAAAATTACTCGATATTGCTAAAATTAAAGTTATTAATAGCACCTTCATTGAACACAGAGCCGCTGAACTTCAAAAATTAGGATTCTCCAGCTATGATGCCACCTACATTGCCAGCGCGGAAAGAAGTCAGGCTGATGTATTTCTCACAACAGATGACAGACTCTTCAAAAAAGCTCAAAAAAACTCTCAATTAATTAACGTATTGATTAATAATCCCGTTCAATGGCTGGCTGAAGTAATACAAGCCGAGGAAAGTAATGATGAAAACCCAAAATGAAATTATTAAACAGGGCTACGATGCCTTAATCAATTCTCTGGGAGTTGCTGATACTATTCGGTTTATTCAATATTTCAGTCCGGGTAAAGGAGACTATACCAAAGAACGTCATCAATGGCTAGATGAAAAAACTTTGGCGCATGTATTGGTGGAGATTAAAGAATTACCCGAAGACGACACTAATCAATATGACGAAATTATTGAGTAGCGACTTAGAGAATATTTTAATTGAGATTGTAATGAGTCAAGTCGGCGCACAATAAGGCATCAATTATAATCTTTATTTAATCGCGATCGCTTCACCCATTAATTTTATGCCTTTGACAGCTTGGGGCGCATCACCACGTGCAGATTGAGGCATTTCCTAACCGAGCCCTCTTGCCTTGCCCGTTGAAAAATTTTAATTTCCCCCATTATCATTAAAATGAGTACGTCTTACTGGTGCAAACCTCAGTATCAGTAACTACCAGGGACATTCTACAGTTAAATAACTACGTACTCCAAGCTAATCAAATTACCAAAGATTTGTTGCTATGGCGTGTACCAGAAAACTTAAAAACACTAATGAGAGTTAAAATCAACTTTCTGCTTTGAGAAAACCTTTTTTAAATACGAAAACTTAGGAAATTATTTAGAGATAAGGCTATGGCAACCGAACAGTTAACTAGAGACAGCGATAATCTAGATTTAAATCAGCTACTAAGAACGCTGAATGCTGTTAAACAGGGTGACTTCTCTGCTCGGATGCCCATAGACCATACTGGTGTAGCGGGTAAAATAGCTGATACGCTCAATGATATTATCGATCAAAATGAGCGGATGGCGGCAGAACTACAGCGAATTGGTAATGTTGTCGGCAAAGAAGGCAAAATTGCCGATCGCGCCTCTCTCGGAGATGTTCGGGGTTCTTGGTCAGATTGTGTTACTTCTGTCAATACTCTAATTACAGATTTAGTTCAACCAACAGCTGAAACTACTCGTGTAATTCGGTCAGTTGCCAATGGTGACTTATCGCAAACGATCGCCACAGAAATTGATGGCAGACCTCTGCAAGGTGAGTTTCTCCAAACTGCTAATATCGTCAACACGATGGTAGATCGGCTTGGTTCTTTTGCATCGGAAGTAACGCGGGTTGCCCGTGAAGTAGGAACTGAGGGTAAATTGGGCGTTCAAGCCGAAGTGCAGGGTGTGGCTGGCACTTGGAAAGATTTGACTGATAACGTTAACTTGATGGCGGGTAATCTCACTGGACAAGTTCGCAACATTGCTGAAGTTGCTACTGCGATCGCAAATGGTGACTTATCGAAAAAAATCACTGTGAATGTGAAAGGCGAAATTCTGGAGTTGAAAAACACCGTCAACATCATGGTGGATCAACTGAATTCCTTTGCATCGGAAGTAACAAGAGTTGCCCGTGAGGTGGGTGCAGAAGGAAAATTAGGCGGTCAAGCAGAAGTTCGTGGGGTAGCGGGGACGTGGAAAGACCTGACTGATAGTGTGAATTTTATGGCGGGAAGCTTGACGGCACAAGTACGGAATATTGCCGAAGTGACAACGGCTGTAGCGAATGGCGACTTATCTAAGAAAATTACTGTGGATGTCAAAGGCGAAATTCTGGAGTTGAAAAACACCATCAACACAATGGTGGATCAACTTAATTCCTTTGCATCCGAAGTAACAAGAGTTGCGCGTGAAGTAGGGACTGAAGGGAAGTTAGGCGTACAAGCAGAAGTCCGGGGAGTAGCGGGAACTTGGAAAGATTTAACTGATAACGTTAATTTAATGGCGGGTAATCTCACCGGACAGGTGCGAAATATTGCCGAAGTTGCGACTGCGATCGCAAATGGCGATTTATCTAAAAAAATCACCGTCGATGTTAGAGGTGAAATTCTCGAACTCAAGAATACCATCAATATCATGGTGGATCAACTCAGTTCTTTTGCATCGGAAGTAACAAGGGTTGCGCGTGAGGTTGGCAGTGAAGGTAAATTGGGTGTGCAAGCGGATGTGCGCGGTGTGGCTGGCACTTGGAAAGACTTGACAGACAGCGTAAACTTCATGGCGGGAAGTTTAACGGCACAGGTGCGGAACATTGCCGAAGTTACTACGGCGGTTGCAACAGGCGATTTATCCAAGAAAATCACTGTTGATGTCAAAGGTGAAATTTTAGAACTCAAAAACACCATTAACACAATGGTGGATCAATTAAATTCCTTTGCATCAGAAGTAACAAGGGTTGCGCGTGAGGTGGGAAGCGAAGGGAAACTTGGCGTGCAAGCAGAAGTGCGCGGTGTGGCTGGCACTTGGAAGGATTTAACCGACAGCGTGAACTTCATGG
>NZ_CAXTTT010000088.1:0-33716 GCF_964247315.1 uncultured Nostoc sp. | reverse complement strand
CCTCTGCTCCCCTGCTCCCCTGCTCCCCTGCCAAGTTTCCCGAAGAATAGGCGTAAGAACTCCAGTTAATGTAGGCGCGGGCTAAATCTTCGTCATCTGTCCAGTTTTGCGATTCGATTAAACCTTGGAGTCCGGCGCCGTAAGCACCTGGACGAGAACCAAAGATGCGATAACGCGATCGCACCACGGCTGCTTCTAAAGTTAATCCTTGGCTTGTCCACAAATCAGTTTCTTGGCGAACTGCATCCGCTAGGGGATTTTGTTCTGGCGGTTCATCCAAGTCTGCTACTGCTGACACTGCTTGATCGAATAAGTCAATTAAGTTGGGAAAAGCATCGCGGAAGAATCCCGAAATTCGCAAGGTGACATCTACACGAGGACGCCCCAAAATCGCTAGGGGCAAAATTTCAAAATCCACTACTCGCCGTGCTGCACCATCCCATACAGGTTGAACTCCAAGTAAAGCCAAAGCTTCAGCTATATCATCACCGCCAGTTCTCATGGTGGCTGTGCCCCACATTGATAAACCTAATGTTTTGGGATATTCACCATGCTCTTGAGTGTAATATTCTACGAGGGTTTCAGCGGCTTTTCTGCCGATATCCCAAGCTGTCTCTGTGGGAATGGCGCGAATATCGACAGAATAAAAGTTTTTCCCTGTTGGGAGAACTTCTGGGCGGCCGCGGGTGGGTGCGCCAGATGGAGCGCTGGGGACATATCCGCCATCGAGTCCGTGTAATAAATGGGTGATTTCTTCGGGAGTTTTTTGTAAAGCGGGAAGTAGGCGATCGCGTATCCATGTAGAGACGCGATTCATCGCGTCTGTGCTGGGGGGGGAGACGCGATTCATCGCGTCTGTACAAGATATTAGTTGTTCTACTAGGAGGGCGGCGTGTTCTTCTAAGACTTCGACGATATCGCCGATGGTGCGGCATTGTGTGCCATTGACTATTGAGTATTCACCACTAGTCATTGACAAATCTGCTGTAAGAGGGTCGAAGTCTAAACCCCAATCTTCAGCTATGGCACGGGTAATACCTGAAGAATGGCGATTGGGTATGCGAGCGATCGCTACTATTAAATCCCTTAATTGCCGTCCTTGGGGACATTGCCCAAAAATGTGCAACCCATCGCGGATTTGGGCTTCTTTTAATTCACAAAGATAGCCACCGATAGAATTCAAAATTAAAGATTCAGAATTAAAAATTTCTGTTTCATTTTGGATTCCTAAATCTAGATGGAGATTTTCTTTGATTACCAGTTCGTGGATGCGATCGCGAATCACTGGCAAACGCGAAGGATCTAAACTGTCTGCTTCATAATACTCATCAATTAAATTTTCTAACTGTTGCAAAGAACCGTAAAGTTCCGCACGAGTCATCGGCGGCGTTAAGTGATCTATAATTACCGCTTGAGCGCGACGTTTGGCTTGGGAACCTTCACCAGGGTCATTGACAATAAACGGGTACAGGTGGGGAAGTGCGCCAAAAGCCACTTCTGGATAACAGTTACTGGACAAAGCCACACTTTTACCCGGTAGCCATTCTAGATTTCCGTGTTTTCCCACATGAACTACAGCATCAGCACCAAAAGTTTCTCTGACCCAATAGTAGAAAGCTAAATAAGCATGAGTTGGTTCTAAATCCGGCGCATGATAATTCAAACTGGGGTCATTATCATAACCCCTTGCTGGCTGAATTCCCACGAAAATGTTGCCGAGTTGAATTCCGGGAACGGTGATAGAGGCAGAGAGGGAAGGGGACAGAGGGGCAAGGGGGAATAATTCTTGATTGCTCCCTTGCTCTAAATTTCCCCACCTTTCACTAATACCCTGCTGCACTGCTGGCGGTAATGAAGCGAAATATTCTTGATATTCTTCCCAAGAAACACTTTGGTGTACCGGAAGCCATTCTCTACCTTCCGGATCGTTAGTTACACCATCTGTCAGCCGTTGAATCAACTCGTCTCCTTGAGCAGGTGGATTTTCTACTTCATACCCAGCCTGATGTAAAGCTTGCAGGATTTCTACACAACTAGCTGGGGTGTCCAGTCCCACACCATTGGCGAGGCGGCCATTGCGGTTGGGGTAGTTTGCCAAAATTAGGGCAATTCGCCGTTCTTGGGGTGGTTTAGAACGTAGACGCGCCCAATTTGCTGCTAGTTTAGCAACGAATTCGATGCGATCGCTCACTGGTTCATAAATTACCACATCTGTCTCTAAATCAGGATTACGAGTTTGCAATGCTTTAAAAGACACAGCACGAGTAATAATCCGCCCATCTACTTCTGGTAGCGCCACATTCATCCCAATATCGCGGGGAGAAAGCCCTTGAAATTGTGACTCCCACTGCTCAATTGATCCGCCACTAAGGATTACCTGCAACACAGGCACATCTAATTTTTGCCATAGGTCGGTTTGGGGTGTTTCGCTTTCCAAGCGTGCTAGAGAAAAACTGGTGGTATTTAGCAGCACAGCGATTGATTCAGCTTCTTTAGGTTGGAAAAATTCACTCAACTCAACTTGTACATCTGGTTCGCGCAATGAAGAAACAAATACTGGCACTGGTTGTAAATTTTTCTGTACCAAAGCTTCGCATAAAGCATCAATTACTTTAGTGTTTCCCGCTAAATAATGAGCGCGGTAGAAAAGGATGCCGATTTTGGGCATGGGGCATGGGGCATTGAGTGCTGTTAGCGGTAGCGGGGCGTTTAGCCCGTGCTGAGTAAATTTCTTGCTCCCCTGCTCTCCCACTCCCCACTCATACAATCCCACACGCCCAATTGGCCGCGGTGGCAGGGGATTGTATGCACTTAACAAGCAACTGTCAGAGATAAATTGCAGAGCATTAACGAAATTTTCTACGCCGCCTTCGCTAAAATACTGCCATACCTGGTTCACAATACCCAAGGGCACGGTAGACTGGGAAATTAAATCGGGATCAAAAGCGTCATCCCCTGGCATTACAATAAGGGTTCTACCATTACGTTGTACAATTTCTTGCACTACTTCTAAGCCATAACCCCAGTAGGAGCGTCCTCCTAACAGGCGCAAAATAATTACTTGGGCATGTTCTAAAACTTGTTCTCCGTAAGTATCTATACTTAATTGTTGCTGCAACTGCAAAAGGTTGGCGACTCTTAATGCCGGAAAGCTTACAGGTAACTTTGTAACCGCAGCTGCCAAGGTTTGAATGTCGGTATCAGCAGCCGTAATCAATACGAAAGGCGCTGGAGTTTGTTCTAAAAAAATTAAACCCTCTGACTGATTCCATCCACCCGATGTGCTACTTATACGATGCATAATCCTGTCTTACCGTTTTAAAATTGTTGGTTAGTAAATAATCAAAACAAACTTTTTTCCCCGGATTTAGCCCTCTCTCACCAAAATGATTGAAAATGCTTAGTTCTCCTGATTTGAGCTTTTCTCGAACCTTGCCTATTGTTGTATTTAATCAGCTTGGGGAGTTGTTAGAACAGATGGCTCAAAGGGTGGAAAGTGCCGCTCTGGTACTAACAGAAGCTGTGCTGGTGCGGATTTGCATACCTGTGGAGTGGCAAAAGCAAAGGTTTACGCTAGTGGTTTCTGAGCAGTTTAGTGCACTCTTGGTAGGAAACTTTGAGGAGGAGCAGGGGAGCAGGGAAGCAGGGGAGCAGGGGAGCAGAGGAGCAGAGGAGCAAGAAATTTACTCAGCATTCAGCACTCCTAATTCCCTACTCAGCACTCAGCACTCAGCACGGGCTAAACGCCCCGCTACCGCTAACAGCACTCACTTAGCACTCAATGCTCAGTTGACGTTTAATTTGGAGGCGATCGCTTCTTTTATCTACAAATTGAGAGACTTGTTTGAGTGCGATTCTTATACTCACCAAAATCTCGAACGCTATCGACAAATTATTAGACCTAATGATGCTACGCTCCAAAGTCAATTCTCGCTGTTGTTATTAGAATATCTCCTAACTCAGCCAAACCAAGAAATAATAGCAGATCCAAGCCCAATTGGGCCGGCAGTTTATATCTGTCAGCCAGTAGAAGATGCTTTAAAAAAACAGATTTCCCAAGAGCGGCTATTAAATCAGGTAACAACGCAGATCCGCAAAAGCCTGGATTTGCCCGTGATTATGGCAACGGCAATTACACAGGTGCGTGAGTTTCTAGAATTAGACAGATTAGTAATCTATAAATTTGCAGGTTCCCAAGTTAAGGCTCAACAATACGATTCTGACATTATTCCCCTCAATGAAACGGCACTACCAACAGATATGGAACTATCAGTTAGGGAATCTGTTGAAATCTATTTTTCTATACACGATAACAACGGTAAACACTCGCCTTTTGTATCAGTTAATAATCAACCTCTACTAAAAGACTGCCAAAAGAATGGAGGTTATATTGTCTATGAATCCCGTGCTACAGATGCTATTACATCGGTGTTGAATTACACGGAAAAAAATTGCTTTATCCGCACCTCTCAGTGTTGGGAGAAGTATCGCCAAGGCTTTACTTTAGCTGTGGATGATGTCGAAAAAACTTATGCTCTGGAAGAGTGTTTGTTGAATTTTTTAAGGGAATGCCAAGTTAGGGCTAAGTTGGCTGCACCGATTATGTTTGAGGAGAATCTGTGGGGATTGCTGATTGCTCATCAGTGCGATCGCCCTCACGAGTGGAATGATAGCGAAAAAAACTTGCTGGTTGCGATCGCAGAACAATTAGCGATCGCTATTCACCAAGCTGAGTTAATGCAAACGCTCACCCAAGAAAAACAAAATCTCGAACAACGAGTTATTGAGCGCACAATGGCTCTGCGTGATGCTCTCCTGGCTGCTGAAGCTGCTAGCCGGATCAAAAGTGAGTTTCTCGCTACTATCAGTCATGAATTGCTCACGCCTTTAACTTATGTTATTGGGATGTCTTCGACGTTATTACGCTGGCCTTTGGGTGAATTGAGTCAACGACAACGGGGTTATCTGCAAAAAATCCACGATAGTGGAGAACATTTATTAGAAATGATTAATGACATCCTCGATTTATCGCAAATCGAGGCTGGTAAGACAGCTTTAAACATTTCGGAATTTTCTTTGGTGAATGTTGCCGAAAATGCTATAGAATCACTGCAAAAAAAAGCAACAAGCGAACAAATTAATCTCATACTTGATTTGCAAATCAATCCCAGGTGCGATCGCTTTATCGGCGATGCCGAACGAGTAGAACAAATTCTCTGGAATCTGTTAACTAATGCGATTAAATTCACCCCTGAAAGTGGCAGCGTTATCTTACGTCTTTGGGTAGAAGATAATACTGCTATTTTTCAAGTTGAAGATACCGGGATTGGCATTCCTGAAGAACAATTACCATTACTGTTTGAGAAATTTCAGCAACTTGATACACCCTATCGCCGCCGCTACGAAGGCACTGGAATTGGATTAGCTTTAACTAAACAACTTGTAGAACTTCATCGAGGTCGAATTGAAGTAGAATCAACTGTAAGTATTGGCTCTATTTTTACTGTATGGATACCAACTCAGGCAATGAGAGTGGTGAGTTAGGAGTTAGGAGTTTGGAATTTGGAGCCTTTGAGTCTTATTCTCCAACGCTACAAGGGTTAGGATTGGAAGTTAGGTCTGTATTGTACTCAAGTGCAAACCGATATGTTAGCTAATCAAAGTAGTGAATTTTTTATTTTGAGGCTAGGCTAATTAGCATTTTTTCAAAAATTTTCAACACATGCTTCTCTCCATTGTCTCTAGTAAAAATGCTAAAATTTGGGTGAGAATTAATTTCAATTAACCAATATTTGTTATCTCGGTCTAATACGATATCTAAACCACCATAATCAAGGTCTAATTCTTCAAAAACTGGTTTAGCAAAATTAGCAATATCTGACAATATTTGTGGATCGTTGATATACTTTGCTTTCGCACCATCCCAGTGCAGAGGACTAAGGTTACCCGCAAATTTTGCATCAGTTATATCTTTTTCATAGAGCAAAACTAACTCTTTATTTAAGAAAATTGCTCTATATTCAGATTTTATAGAAATTAATTCTTGAGCAAGAGCTACATAATCATACTTATGATTTATATTGAAAATCTCTTTTAAAGCAGTTTCAATTTCATCTTGATTATGGCATAAAAAGACGTTATGTCCGCTCGAACCAGAATTCCTTTTAACAATTACTGGAGTTTCAAATTTTTTTTTGATTTCTAATACAATATCTTGAATAGTTGGGAATTTTAAGTAAATCTTATATTGAATGTCACAAAAAGGAGAAAGAAAACCTACTGTCCGAGGAAGTTTAACGTTTTTATTTAAAACATGGTAAGTGTATTCTTTGTCCTTTATAAGCTGTGCTACTGCTTGATTAATTAACGGAGTGGTATAGTTACAAAAATAATGCAGTTTATTATTTAATTTAATTTTAATTAAGTTTTCAGAAGGATGAATAATTTCATAGCTGATGTTTAAGTTTTCACAAGCTTTGAGTAATAGCGAAACGTTGTCTAACATAAATACTTAAAGTTAAACGTCTAAATTATGAATTACGGATTACGTAGCTTGCTTCTCACCTTTGGCAAGTATTACGAATTATTTTAACTTGCTGTTTGCCGTTTAAAAATTACTATCTCAGTCCCAACAACCGGGTTACGAGCTATTAGCCTATTTTGGGAGTCGATAATTTCTAAATGAGTAAAATCAAGTTCTTGAGAGCGTTGTAATATCTCAGCAGCTAGCTTATCCTGCTGAGATTCTTTGAGAGTGTACCAATCGTCACTAATAAGGACAGTTAGATTGCTAGTGCGGAAGTTGGCTTGAATTGACTTTATCAGACCAGAGGCAATGCGATCGCTAATTTCAACTACCTGATTTTCAATAGCCGCAATCAAGGCTTGTTCAGGTGTCAATTCTATGATTGGTGTCGGCGTTGGTGTCGGGATTGGCGTTGGTGTCGGGATTGGTTCTGGTTCCGGCGTTGGTGGCGTAGTTTGTACTTCGGGCGGCGGCGTAATTTCCTCTGGCGGCTGTGGTTCTGGTGCGACTGATTCCGGTGGAGTAGTTACCGTTGGTGTTGGTATGGGAACCTCTTCAACTGGAGGAACAGTTGCTACTTCCGTAGGTTTACCAGTAAAAATAGTCGTAGTTGTCCAAACGAGAATTACAGCAATTCCAGTAACAATTCCCGTCAAAGCTGTATCTGATAACTTTGTTGACAAATTTGATGGTAAAAACAAGCGGATTGTCCTTAACAATCCACCCCACCACAACTGAAGCTGCTGAAAAAAACCAGGTTTTTCCTCAGTACCAGGTGGGGGTGGTGTCTCCAGTTTTTCCACCGTTACTTCTAAAACCCCAATCGTCCCTTGGAGAAGCTGGATAATTTTAGCCTTCCAAAATGGCTGAACTCTCTGGTAAGGTTTTTGGGGAGGTTGAGTTATCTGCTCATCCGTCGGTTTTGACTGATTGTCTTGTGACATGGAACTTTCACCAAAAGCAGCGAATCAAAGACAAACAACGTACATTATTACTGGTGCTGCCTTCTTTTGCCTTAATGTATCACTTGATCATAATTCGTAATTACTAATTCGTAATTCGTAATTGAATAGAAGTTCATACCCCCGTTTCTATAGACGACTTGTATGTTAGTCGGGGTTAAATCCTCGTTACAAAACATAATTACGAATTACGTAGCTTGCTTCTCACGCCTTGGCGAGTATTACGAACTACGAATTGTTTAATGTACATTCTTTCAGTTAAACTGACTATTTATTAAATTTAGTGAATTATGAACCTGAAACGCCGTCAATTTTTATTTTTAAGTAGCCTCAGCGCCATTGGTGCAGGATTTTTAGGCTGGACGTTTCGTCAAAATCATCAAAGTGCTGATATTAGCGATTCAACAACAGCTATAGCCGCCAACCCAGCCAAAAAAGACTTGTTATTACGTTTTGTGTCTGTAGCAGATACAGGAACTGGGGCTAAAGGACAGTATGCTGTAGCTGGAGCGATGAATGCATATCATCAGAAAAATCCTTATGATTTAGTCGTTTTAGCTGGAGACAACATTTACAATAACGGCGAAATTGAGAAAATTAATGCAGTTTTTGAGCGTCCCTATCAAGGTTTGCTCAAGCAAGGTGTGAAATTTCAGGCTTGTTTAGGTAATCACGATATTCGTACTGCCAATGGCGATCCACAAGTCAAGTATGCTGGCTTTAATATGAAGGGACGTTACTATACATTTCGCCGGGGAACTGTACAATTTTTCGCTTTAGATACTAACGGTAATGCTGATTGGAAAAACCAGCTATCTTGGTTAGAAAAAGAATTAAGTCTTAGCAATGCTCCTTGGAAAGTAGTGTTTGGTCATCATCCGATTTATTCATCAGGTCAGTATGGGAATAATCCAGATTTCATTAAAACTTTTACTCCCCTATTTCAAAAATACGGCGTTCAACTTTACATCAATGGCCACGAACATAATTATGAACGCACTCGTGCTATTGATGGTACAACTTACTTAATTTGTGGTGCAGGTGCAGGTAATCGTCCTGTAGGGCGTTCTGAGTGGACAGGATATTCTACCAGTGACTTAAGTTTTGCCTCTTATGAAGTGTATAAAGATAGAATAGAAATAAGTGCGATCGCTACTAATAATCGCATTTTTGATAAAGGGATTATTCAATTAAAATCAGTTTAGTTGTATGACTGGGCAAGAACTTCCTTCTGCGATCGCCAATATTGTAGAATCATCTCAAACACTAGAGGCTATATTTTCTGCACTGTTACCAGCTGTAGGCGATTTTTTACAGTCTGATAGATGTTTTCTATACCTGCACAATCCACAGAATAACCTTGGTAGAGTTGCCTTTTGTTGGATTCGTACTCCAGATGTACCTACTGTTTATAATGAAGAATGGGCAGCACAATCGCCAACTTTAGTAGATGAAGATCCGATGTTTGCCGCTGCGCTACGTGCTGAACCTTCAATCTTTGTAGAAGATGTAGAAACAGCTGATTCTCAAGTTTTAAATCGGGAATATGAGCAGAAGAATTTTGGACATCGCGCCCTTATTCATGCTCATATCCGCCAGAATGGTCAACTCTGGGGAATTTTACAACCATGCATTTTTGGTCATCCTAGAATTTGGACTGAATATGAACAAGGAGTGATTAATAATCTCGTCGAAAAAATCACACCTTTTGCAGTTTCTTATGTCAAGTCTGCTTTTGATTAGCTGTTTTTTCTTACCAATTTCTTAGCTGTATTAAATTACGTTCAGCGTTGTTAAAACTATGAAAGTCAAGCGCCTGAAAATACAATCCTTCCGTGGAATCGGCGATTTGACGTTGGAGTTTGATGAAATATCGAGCAGTTTTTGATATTCTTTTAAAAATCAAGGAAGATTTAGCTCAATTATATTTATATGCCTATGACAAGGCATTAACAGGAATAAGTGTTAATTTTGGTCACTTATTTCAATGGTTTAAATAACGGGAAGATTTGGAGAACGAAGAACGGCGAGATAACCCTGCTCACAGAGATAAACAGCTAGAAGCAGTACGAAAAGCTATATATTCGTTAATTCCTGATTTTTATAACTTACGTGTTCGTCGTTCTCCTCTACGAATGACTGTCAGAAAACAAAATAAGGAACTCATAGTTAATCAGCTTTCTGATGGGCAGAAATGCTTGCTGGCAATGGTGGGAGATTTAGCAAGATGATTAGCGATCGCTAACCCTAGTTTATCAGATCCACTCCAAGGTAGTGGTGTTGTTTTAATTGATGAAATTGAGTTACACTTACACCCAAAATGGCAACGAAAAATTATTCCGGCTTTGACAAGAACATTCCCCAATTGCCAATTTATTGTCACTACCCATTCACCTCAAGTAATTAGCCAAGTTAAGCCGGAAGGAATTTACATTTTAGAAAAAACAAACGAAGGTGTTGTTGCTAAAAAACCAGAAAGTTCCTTTGGGAAAGACAGCAATCGTATTTTAGAAGACCTCATGGGTGTTCCAGAACGTCCGCAGGAAATTAAGGAAAGTCTTTTAGAGCTTTTTCGACTAATTGATGCTGGAAATATTGAAGGTGCTAGGCAATTACGTCAACAATTGGCTAATGAAATTGGAGCAGATGAGCCAGAGTTTGTTAAAGCGGATGTACTTATTCGGTGGAAGGAAATTCTCAACCGATGAAGCACATCAAAAAGAACCAGGAACCAGAAAAATTTACCAATTGGAAGGCTCTGGAAAATGATGATTGGAAACCTAGCTGGGATGATAATTTTCAAACACCAGAAAAACCTGTCGTACATGATGCTTTACTGAAGGAACAGGGATATATCTGTTGCTATTGTGGAATGCGTATCACTAGAACCGCTACAACGGAAAAATCTAATAACGCCTCTCCTAACCCCTCCAATTGCTCAAGAGATAATCCTCTGACTCGTTCAATCAACGATACATCAATCTCACCCAGATGACGATTTAGTTGACGTATAATTAAGTCTTGTTGTCCTTGACCATCTCAAAAATATGTGTGGAGCCGGAGACGCTCCGCCTCCGGTCAAATAGAACATTCAAGGGCATCGTAGTGCATTTAACTTTTTGGTTAATTTGATGACAGGTTTGACAGCTTATACTTATTTATCGAAAAAACCATCTATTAATATTTACCCAAAAGACTTGCCTGCACTACCTCCTGCCATTTTTTAGTTCCGTTGAACTCACGTTAAACTATGGAAAATCGTGAATACAGAATAGGAAACCTGACTGCGGTCAAAGTGTGGGAACTCGACTTGGATGATTTCGCGCTGACGCAGCTCCTGCCGGAGATTGAACCGGACACGCTCGCCAAAGCTCCAGCAGCGATGGATTCGCGCACCTATGATCGTCATACGGGAAAGGTGAAGCTCAGTGTGCATAGCTGGCTCCTGCGCGGCGGCGGCAAAACAATCCTTATCGATACCTGTGGCGGCAATGACAAAAATAGGCCAAAGCTGAAGGCTTTGGATCATCTGCGCACGCCTTACCTCGCGCGGCTCCTCGCCGCAGGGGCGCGGCCTGAAGAGATCGACTATGTTCTGCTTACCCATCTGCACGCCGATCATGTAGGTTGGAACACGCGATTGGTGGACGACTGCTGGACGCCTACTTTTCCGAATGCCACCATTCTCTGCTCTGGGCTGGAGTGGCGCTACGTCGCGGCGCTTGCGGCCAAGGACGACGCAGCGATTCAGTCCGCACGAACCGAGGCGGGGTTGGGCGAACCGATCCGAACACCTATAGATGGAGTCTTCCAAGACAGCCTAGCTCCGATTGAACCGACGGGCCGTCTGCGGCAGATCACCGTCGATGAAGGCGAGGTGCTGGAGGGAATCAGATTCCTTTCGGCACCGGGGCACAGCATCGACCACGCTGCGATTGCGGTCTCCTCACAAGGCGAGCAGGCGATTTTTGGTGGGGACATCGTGCATCATCCACTGGAGATGTCTCACCCGGAATTAGTCTCGATGTTTTGCGAGTTTCCCAACGCGGCGCGGGCTTCGCGCCGCAGGCTGCTGGACTATGCCGCAGAAAACGGCGCACTCTTTTTCAGCAGCCACTTCCCCGCCTCATCTGTCGGCCGGGTCACACGAGACGGGGCAAGCTATCACTGGAAGTTTTTCGAGGACTAATTCACAAATCCCTAGTTCGACAAACGTACTTAACCACGCGCTCCAGCGAACACCTTCGGCGTCGCTGGCTCAAGCAATGGCAGTAGCCATTTGTGAGAGGGTAAGGTAATTGCACTTTTATCAAGAGGGTGCGGGAAAAGGGGATAAATCGAGCTTGGAGACTGGTTTTCGTAAGGCTTTGACCACTCCTAAATCTTGATTTTCTTCCACTCTCTCTTGCACCCTCAAATCTCTTCCCCTAGTAGTTTACTTCGACTTGTGTGTACACCGTAGCCTTAGAAAGGGGAGGGTTAGGGTAGGGTAAAACCTTAAAGCTAGAGTTAATACAACCTAAGCTCAACTTATAAATGTTGGTGTTTTAGTTACAAATAACTCGTTTTAAGATAAGTAAAATTAAAGTTGAATTGAATAAATTTAATGATTAATTATAACAAGTCCAAAAATGATAAGTAAAATAGGAATTTTAGTTAATAAAACTTCCTCCTAACTTATTAATGAACAAGTTTTAGTTAATCCAGCACGTTCTGGAGTTACAAATGAACAAGTTTTAGTTACTACAGCATGTTCTGGAGTTACAAATGCTTCTTCTGTAGTTAACACAGCTTGTTCTGTAGCAACGCACCATCAAAGTCTATTTGGTCTGTTTATAACCTCTTACTCTACTCGTTGCAACTGCGCTACTCTGGGGTCAACAATTTTTTGTCCTAAACTAGCAAATTTAATAGCTACAGACATCTTACTACCCGTTCCGAAGACATGAGTGATTTCACCAAGTCCAAAAGTTTTGTGTAATACTTGATCGCCTACTTGCCAATTCTGCTTTGTATCTTGTTTTCCATTCGGAGTAGAGGCACTTTTAGTATAAGTTTGACGACTCAGGCGTTGAGTAGTTAATAATTCTTCTGGTAATTCGTCAAGAAATTGCGATCGCACAGCAGGTTCACGAGAACCATACAAACGGCGTTCACGGGCGTGTGATAAATATAACCTTTCTTGAGCGCGAGTAATTCCTACATAACATAAGCGGCGTTCTTCTTCCAAAGATGCGGGATCGCTTAGGGAACGGTAGCCAGGAAATAGCCCTTGTTCTAATCCCACTAAAAATACTACAGGAAATTCTAAACCTTTGGAAGCGTGCAAAGTCATCAAAGAAACGGCTGTTTGCCCTTCTTTTAAGTTATCTAAATCGGAACTGAGAGCGGCACTACTCAGAAAGTCTCGTAGGGAAACCTCTTCGTTTTCTTCTTGAAATTGCAGTGCAGCGTTATAAAGTTCCTGGACGTTTTGTACCCGATCTGTAGCTTCATCTGTGCCTTGATTCATCAAGTCTTGAACGTAACCAGAATCTTCCAATATTCCTTGCAAAACCTCAGTTACCGGAAGCGTAGCGACTTGTCCTTGCCAACGGCTAATCATTTCGGCAAAGCTATTTACAGCTTTTGTCGCCCGTCCAGCTAATGTATTAACTGATGTTTCATCGCTGAGTATTTCCCACAAAGTTGTCCCTAATTGCTGAGAGGCATTTACCAAAGCATCAATTGTGGTTTTACCAATTCCCCGCCGGGGAGTATTAATAACTCGTAATAAACTGACTGTATCAGCTGGGTTATTTATCGCTCTTAAATAAGCAACGACATCTTTAATTTCTTTGCGATCGTAAAACTTCATTCCCCCCACAACTGTGTAAGGAATTTGATATTTCACCAACAACTCTTCAAAGGGACGAGATTGGGCGTTTGTCCGATAAAGTATGGCAAAACTACCCCAGTTCAATTCTGGATTTTGCTGTTCTAAAGAGCGAATTTGATTAATCACAAATGTCGCTTCTGCAAGTTCTTCATCGGCTTTGTGACAAGAAATTTGCTCACCCGGCCCCCGCGTCGCTTTCAGGACTTTATCAATCCGTTGGGTGTTATTTTCAATCAGTTCATTAGCAGCTTGCAGAATGTTTTCACAAGAACGATAATTTTCTTCCAGCTTAACCATCGTTCGGGTGTCATCATCTACCAAACCATCGCCAAAGTCTTCCTGAAATCCTAGCAAGATGGTGAAATCTGCCATCCGAAAGCTATAAATAGATTGGTCTGCATCACCGACAACGAAAACTGAGCGATTTTGCCATTCCCATTCGCTCTTTCTGGTTTCGCCATTAGTTACTAATAAATGAATAAGTTGATACTGAGTCCGGTTAGTATCTTGATATTCATCTACGAGAATATGGCGAAACTTGCGATGCCAGTAACCCAATACTTGCTCATTTTGTTGAAATAATCTCGTAGGTACGAGAATTAGATCGTCAAAGTCGAGAGCGTTGTTTTGTGCTAATTTATCTTGATATAAATTGTAAACTTGGGCAATTACTCGTCCGCGATAATTGGGTTGATCTCGCTCAAATTCTTGGGGTGATAAACCTTGGTTTTTAGCGTTACTAATAGCGTAACGAACAGAGCGGGCGTCAAACTTCTTATCGTCTAAATTTAGCTCTTTATTAACGATTTCTTTGATTAGACTTATAACATCTGATTCATCAAAAATAGAGAAATTGCGATTCCACTTGCGTCCTTTTTCGTCTACGTATTTTTCAATATCAAAGCGGAGAATGCGAGAAAATAGACTGTGGAAAGTGCCACACCATAAGTCTTTGATCGTGTCTTTGTAAACTTGCGATCGCAATTGCGTTTGTTGGTATTCTGTCAACAAATCAAAACGCTTACCGTGTTGTTTCATTGCCAGTTGTTCCGCAAACAGACGTTGAATACGGTCTTTCATCTCTCGTGCGGCTTTGTTGGTAAAAGTAACCGCCAGGATATTTTCTGGATCAACGCGGTGTTTCAAAATCAAATTCGCAATCCGATAAGTCAGCGCTCGTGTTTTACCGGAACCTGCGCCAGCAACAACTAGCAACGGGCCGCAGTAATGTTCGACAGCTTGACGTTGGCTGGGGTTAAGGTGACTGAGAAAGTCGATAGTTGTTGTCATGGATGTGAAAAAGCGATGTCTACGACGGGCTATTCGGCGTCGCCTGGCGTCACATCAATAGAGAGTTGCTATTGCCCAGGTTACAATATCCTAACGAAACTTGGTCAACAAAGATTGGCAATATTCTTAACCAGAATGTTACTCATAAGCTAAGACCTTACGAGCTTCGCCATCAAAAGTATCAAGCATTCGATCGCGCCAGCTAAAAATGGGATCGTCTGCTAGAAGTAAGGGAAATGGGCTAACGCTACGCGCCCACTGAAAAGAGCTAAACACCACATAATCTGCCCAAGCTGGTGTTTGTCCAGCTAGGAAGCTTTGGTGCTGGAGAGTTCGACGCAGTGGGGTTAAGCTATTACGAAAGGTGACAACTCGTTGTTCCCGATCGGCAGAGATTACCTCCAATGTTGCACCAAAAACCTTTTCGCGTGTTTGGCGAAAATAGTCTTTGTCCTTTTCGTGTAGGTGCGAATAAATATCTGTCATAATTAATCGCACGATTTCAGGATTGAGTATTGCTTCTACCCAATCAGTAGTAAATCTGGATAACGATTTTCCAACTTCTCCACCAAATAGTGATGGGTACTTAGGGTAATTCTCCTCCAGATACTGAGCGATCGCCCAGGAATCGTAAACAACTTGTTGCTCGCGATCAACTATTACTGGCACCTTACCCTGTCCTGAGAAGGCAATAGTTTCTTTTTCAGTAAAACGCCAAGGTACAGTTTCAAAGGGCAATCCCTTATGGAGTAGAGCCAGCCGCACGCGCCAGCAGTTAGGACTAAAACGGCGATCGTCCTCAGCCCCTGCTAAATCGTACAGCTTAATCTTTGTTGATTGCATGATTGATTGTATTCCTGAAAATTTTATACTGTCCTGACGATTCAGCCTAGATTATTGCTAATCGAGCACAATTTGAGCAAGCATTATCTTTACAAGATTTACGCCAAAAATTTCCAAAACTACAGAATTTGTGTCAAGGCAATTCATAAATTGCCCATACAATACGTTAATTTTTTATACGCTATATAGGTCGATCGTCAGTTCTTCTGACACTTTCTGTCGTAAGATCAGCGACGGGGAATCCAACATCAAAAAATGCTGGACAAACTCTAACTTTTTCTGCGATCGTCGCTGTTTAATACCTAACCAATAAGTATTGTCACCAATAGGATTATTCACTCCTTGCGTACCCAATTGACATAGGGTAGCAATACACGATACATCATGATTCAACCGTTAAATTTTGAAAGATGAAAAATTTCTTTAATTTCAGGTTTAACCAATACAAGGAAGGGTGGATATGGATATCAGCTTAATTGTATCCAACATTTTAAATCCGCCAATCCTGTTTTTCTTTTTAGGCATGACTGCTGTTTTTGTCAAGTCTGATCTAGAAATTCCCGCACCAATGCCCAAACTCTTTTCGTTGTATCTGCTGCTTGCGATTGGTTTTAAAGGAGGGGTAGAACTAATCAAAAGTGGCATCACTCAGGAAGTAATTCTAACACTCGCGGCAGCAATGATGATGGCTTGCCTTGTTCCAATTTACACCTTTTTTATCCTGAAATTGAAATTGGATACTTACGATGCGGCCGCGATCGCTGCAACTTATGGCTCTATCAGTGCCGTCACCTTCATCACGGCTAGCGCTTTTTTAACTGAGCTTGGCATTACTTTTGATGGTTACATGGTAGCAGCCCTTGCCCTGATGGAATCTCCAGCTATTATAGTTGGTCTAATTTTGGTAAATATATTCACCGCCGATGGAAAGCGGGACTTTTCGTGGCCGGAAGTTTTGCAAGAAGCATTTCTTAATAGTTCAGTTTTTCTATTAGTCGGTAGTCTATTAATAGGTGTCTTGACAGGAGAACGCGGTTGGCACGTATTAGAACCCTTTACTCAAGGGTTATTTTATGGTGTTCTCACCTTCTTTTTACTGGACATGGGATTGGTCGCTGCAAGAAGAATTAAAGACTTGCAAAAAACCGGAGTTTTCTTGATCTTATTTGCCATACTAATTCCAATACTCAATGCAGGCATTGGGTTGGTGATCGCCAAATTGATCGGTATGCCTCGCGGAGATTCGCTCTTATTCGCTGTATTGTGTGCCAGTGCTTCTTACATCGCTGTCCCAGCGGCTATGCGGATGACTGTTCCAGAAGCAAATCCCAGCCTGTATGTTTCGACCGCTTTAGCGGTGACATTTCCGTTCAATATTATTGTGGGAATTCCGTTATATCTCTACGGAATTAACCTATTTTGGAGGTAAGAATATGCACATAGTTAAAAAGATAGAAATTATCGCCAACTCCTTTGAGCTTGCCAAAATTTTAGATAATTTAGACAAGTCTGGTGTACATAACCATGCCGTAATCCGAAATGTTGCTGGTAAAGGATTACGAGGAACGACAGAAGATTTAGACATGACCATGCTTGATAATGTTTATATCCTCGCGTTTTGTATGCCAGAAGAACTCAAGCCTGTTGTCGAAAATATCAAACCACTCCTTAATAAATTCGGTGGTACTTGCTACGTTTCCGATGTGATGGAGATTCGCTCTGTCAGATGTGTTGCGTCGATGTAAGAGAGTGATAAATTCAATGAAGCATTTCATGGAACGTCGTGATTTTTTGAAGTTAGGAATGACTGGGGCGTTTGGGATGATGCTATCTGCTAGCGATTTACTCTGGCAGGTAGAACAGGCTAAAGCTACCGAAATCCCCTCAACTTCCCCTGAATCCCTCAGTCCCGATGCAGCCTTACAAAAGCTGATAGAGGGAAATCAGCGATTTATTCAGCATCATCCCCAATACCCCGATCAATCTGCGCTGCGGTTGCAGGAAGTTGCTCAAGCTCAACATCCATTTGCAACTATTCTTAGTTGTGCGGATTCACGAGTACCCGCAGAAATTGTTTTCGATCAAGGCATTGGGGACATTTTTGATGTTCGGATTGCCGGAAATATTGCTACACATGAAGCGATCGGTAGTATTGAATATGCGGTTGTCTTGTTAGCCTCTCCGCTATTGATGGTGATGGGGCATGAACGTTGCGGGGCTGTAACCGCAGCTGTACAAAACGAATCGTTACTCGGTGATATTAGTACTTTTGTGAAGGCAATTAAGCCAGCAGTGGAAAAGGTCAAGAGTCAGCTGGGTGACGCGGTTGAAAATGCCGTGGTTGCAAATGTGCAATATCAAATCGAACGATTGAAGCGATCGCAACTTTTAACTAAGCAGGTGGAGTCAGGCAAATTGAAAATTGTCGGGGGTCGTTACGACTTGGATACAGGTAGGGTGACTATTATTACTTAATTCGCCATCTAAAGTTCTGAGTGGGGAATCTCACTTCTTTACTCAGAACGTGCTAAACGCCCCGCTATAGCCAACAGAACTGTTTTCCCCAATACCCAATGCCCTCACTCCTTTAACATTTTTGAAGGGTTTAAGTCCCTCGCTTCTAACAAGCGACAAGTTTTGTACTGGGATTAAAATCCCCATTATAAAGCTTAATTACGAATTACGAGTTATTTAATCCTGCACAGTCATTGGCAGACGAATAGTGAAAGTAGAGCCAATTCCTGGTTGACTTTTGACAATAATTTCACCACCCATCATCTGGCAAAAGTGGCGGCTAATTGCCAACCCCAGTCCCGTACCTCCATACTTTTTCGTAGTTGAAGTATCACCTTGTGTAAAAGGTTGAAATAACTGCTGCTGTTGACGGTTAGACATACCGATACCTGTGTCGGTAACGGTGAAAATAATGCTGCCCAAAGGAGCCTCCGGTCGAAATTCATCCTTTTCTCTGTTGACTGTCAGCATCACCTTGCCGTTTGTAGTAAATTTACTGGCGTTGCTGAGTAAGTTTAACAACACCTGCCGCATCCTAGTTTGATCGGCGTACATGGTGCCAAGTTGCTCATCAAAATTTACTTCTAAAACATTGGCATTTTTTTCTATAGCTGGTTTGACTGTGAGGACAACGTTATGAATCAGCGTTGCAATCTCAAATGTCTCAGGATATAGGGTCATTTTCCCCGCTTCAATTTTTGACAAGTCGAGGATTTCGTTAATCAAGTGCAGTAGATGCTTACCAGCAGCGTTAATTGTTTCTAAATCTGTGATGAAATCTGCCGATAAACCAAGATCGGTAGCGTCGTCTTCTAGTAGTTGGCTTAAGCCAATGACAGCATTTAATGGTGTGCGTAATTCGTGGCTGACATTGGCCAAAAATACGCTTTTTGCTTTGCTAGCAGCTTCGGCTAATTCTTTAGCTTGTTGTAGTTCTTTTGTTCGCTCAGATACTCGCTCAATTAGACGATTTAGAGATTTGGCGAGTAGGCCAATTTCATCTTCAGTGGTGACGGGCGCTCGTAAGTCGAAATTATGTTTCCTTGCAACTTGTTCAGCTACTTGGGTGACAGTGATGACTGGTTCAGCGATCGCCCGACTAGTACGCCAAGCGACAATAGCTGCGATCGCTACCGAAACCAGCATACTCACGATCACGATGAATCGCTCAACTATTCTTGCCTGCTCAACGGCTTTTTGCCTTTCTTGCTCCTGATCTTCAGCAGTTTGCAGGATGTTAGTCAAGCTTTGAGAAAGCTGGTCTAGCCGCATGGCTGTTTCACCACGCATTATTGTTAATAACTGCGATCGGGCAGAGGAAATCTGTTGAGGCTGTACTTTTTGAGAGTCAATTTTCTTTAAGACGACCTCGATTTGGTCAACGTAAGCTTTTAAATTAGTCTTATAATCTATTAATAAAGTCTGTAAAGTCGAACTTGTTGCTGCTAGTCTTTTAGGTTTACTATCGATAAATCCGCCAATTTTTGACTCTAGTTGCTTGGCTTTTTCAACATTCTTCAGAAAATCAGCTTTTTTACTTTGCAGTTGTTGTGAATTTTCTAATACAGCAACTAGGTTAGAACTATGTAATTGCGCCCCTACTACTGCATCTTTATAATTACTCAGTAGTTGTCCTTGTTCATAAGCTTGATTGAATTGTCTAACTTCCCTTCCCCGGTAGTAATTAGCAATCACTAACCCAGTCAGTGAGCCAAAAAAGCCAATTCCGATCGCTACAAAGTACCCATAGCCAATTTTTTGATGGATACGCCAAGAACTAGCTTTGAGTTTCCCTCGCGAAGGAAATTCTATAGTTGGGAGTTCGTCTGTCGATGGCTCTTCGGCTGACACTTTTTTGCTTTCTGAACTGCTGTAGATAGGGGTTGGCTTTTGAGGAAGGCATTTCTCAAACCTCCTTGCCTTCCCGCAAAAATAATCAAATTAGTCTAGATTGTCAAAATACCTTAATTTAGTCATTAACATCTACATTATCTTCTTTTATCGCAAGAGCAAATCATTGCTTGCTAGATAATTAGCATCACCTTAGCTTATATAAGTAAATTTTATAATAAACAACTAAGTATAATTACTAGATTTAACAGAATTCACTTTTTTTTAGGAGCAACGATATAGTTTTCTGCACTAAAGACGCGCCTGAGAGCGTCTTCTCTTTACCACACTACTTTCTTCAATATGCGGTTGATAGCAAGCAATGAGTTCTTGCGATCGCCGACGCCACTACTCTACCTTACTGCTTCTCTATAAAATTAATACAATCAGGAAAAAAACAAAAGGTTTGATACTTGTTGGGGATGGGGCATGGGGCAAAACAGTTCCAAATTCCGAGTTCCCAGTCCTGAGTAAAGAAGCGAGATTTCCAACTCAGCACGGGCTAAACCATAGCTATCCGCTAACAGCACTCATGACTCAGCACTCAAAAGGCAGCATTGATTATTTCTCCCTCATTTCAGGCGTACATATCATAAATCAGGTTAAAAGTCTAGTCAATATTAACACACAAAAATTTTTATTACGTATTAAAATCAATACGAATACCTTAATTGACGAACGCGGCTTAAGATAGCTTTAATATCAGATAAAATCGGCTTCTAGGCTTATATAAATTAGAGGTAGACTGATTTTTGCATGATTTGTACTTAATATTTAGTACGATTATGAGCAAATGACATGGAATGGGATAATCACAACCTGAGGATCCCAGTTGATTTCAAAAATAGAACTCAGGAAGTTGATTATAATATATTCTGCTGCCTTCTGAGTTTTATCCTCCTACTGACTGTCTACCTTGTAGTTGATGCAGTAGATAGTACGGGTCAATTATGGTTATAGGACACTAAAACCCTTTTGTGCCCTTCACTTAATTAAACTGATGCACAAGTGCATTAACTAATCAATAACCCTTTGGTTGTAATTATCCAGATTAGAAAAACTCAACTGTCAAATTTCTAGGAGTGAAAATGCCAGAACAAGAATTTACCGAAACCGCATCCAAAGATACTACAGTGGCAGAGATTAACAGCCAAACGGGAACCATCACTAAACTCCAGCCTCCAGCACAGTCTCAAGACGAATGGCTAAAATACGGGGAGCAAATTTCTACCTTTTTAGCAACATTACCAGATTATCTGGGAAGCTTCTTTAATCAATATAAGCAACCCCTGGTAACAGTTGGTTTAATTGTAGGATCGATTGTTGGGGTTAAAGTACTCTTGGCAATATTAGATGCTTTGAATGATATCCCCTTGGTAGCACCTACTTTTGAGTTGATCGGTATTGGTTACTCTGCCTGGTTTATTTACCGCTATTTACTCAAAGCCTCAACCAGGAAAGAGTTAACTAGTGAAATCACCACTCTTAAATCACAAGTTGTCGGTAAACAAATTCCAGAAGCTTAATATCTAAAAGCTCAGGGCATCGTGCTACGCGTAGCTTGCTCTGTGTAGAAGTACGCTTTAATTCCAAATCCCTGAAGTCTGGACGCCGGAATTCGGCGTTCAGACTTCTCTCAAAGTTACTTACAAGTTCATTAACATTTCGTATAGAACTCGCTCCTTCTGACCCTTCGTTGAATTACGAATTACGTTAGCGTAGCGGTAGCGAGTCCGCGTACTCTTTCAGAGAAGTAAGCTACACTTTTAGCGTCTGTCTTCGACACGCTGCGCGAACATGAGCGTCATTAATAATTATTATTGAAGCGAACCTGCGGTGGGCAATTTCACTTTTGGGTTCGGTTTTGGAGTCTGGGGAAGTTCTGGAGATATTTTGGGCAATGCCTGCGGTGGGGTAGGCCTACGCACTATATTAGGAGATGTAATTGCCGCCAGTTTGCCCCGTTTGACTAAAGCTTGATGAATCATCGCCGCCACTTGTGCCCGACTAGCTACTTTGTTGGGATCGAGGACTTGGGGATTTGGATAGTTAACTACCAAACCATTGGTTGTAGCAGCGGCTATTTTGCCGATAGCATAAGGTGGAATATCTTTAGCATCTTTATAGACACTGATAATCTGATTTGGGGAAGTGGGTGCTTTCAAATTCAATCCACTAACAAGGGCAACTAAAACTTGCACTCGTGAAATATTTTGTTGTGGTTTGAAGGTTTTTTTCGGGTAGCCTTTGAGAAATCCGGCACTGATGGCTTGGTCAATTGCTGGACTTGCCCAGAATTTTGTTGGTACATCTTGAAATGCGATCGCAGTCTTAGACGGTTCTTGGTCAAAAGCTTTTTCTAGTATGGCAGCAAATTCGGCGCGGTTTACAGGCTGATTTGGTCTAAAAGAATAATCAGGAAACCCTTTGAGAATCCCACGGGCAGAAAGAACGTCTATAAAACGCCGACTCCAAAAGTTATTGGGCACATCGTTAAATGCAATTGGCGGCGGAATGATTGATTTTGGTTTTGCCGGAGTTACTAAAGGCAACGCTGATGATTTAATTGATGACTCAAGTTGTGTGGGAGAGGATACAGGTGTTTGTGTTTGTGGGGATTGAGTTGGGATTACCAGAATAGATGGTAACATTGCGCGGTAAGGAGTTGCGCCGTTAGTTGGGAACGAACGTGTTGTGGGTTCAACAACAGCTTCAGGTAGAGAAGAGGGCAAAACGTTGTTGGGGACTGTATAAGGTTTTACCTTGGCAGTAGGAGAGGGCAATACTGGATTTGGTCGAACACTAGGAGATGGAGTGGAAGAAGGCAACAGCAGCCCGTTTAAGTTCCAACTAGAATCCCTGCGAGACAATGACCAAAAAAGAATCGATCCGATAGTGGCGAAGGCAACCAGAATGGCTATAAATTCATCAAAGCCAAGGGCAGTTTTTTGAGATGACTCCGGTTCGGAAGGAGGTCTATTTGTCATCGTGATTACCCTGCTAGCAGTAAAAATTTGTGTCTAAACAAATTAAGCCACAGATGACTCTTTTACACCAGCCCTTTTTTAATTCGTAATTCGTAATTCGTAATTTGTAGTACGATATTAAGTTTCTGGTTCAACGCCGAGCGATCGCAATTGGGCAGCTAGGCGATCGGCTCTTTGGGATTCCTGTTCGGCTCTTCGGGATTCCTGTTCGGCTCTTTCATCGCCATTCAACAACAAATTACCTTGTAAATCCCACCAACGCAGCCAGGGTAATTCCACATTCTGATAAACTCCTAGCCATAAACCTAATTCAACACCCAAAGAAACTATAGGATAATGTCCTCGGTCATTTGCTGGTAAAACCTGATACTGTCCTTCAATTAGATGATAAACTTCTAGGCTGGCTTTACTCGCTTCATAAATGCCGTAGAAGGCAGGACGAATGACTTGCTCATAAATCCAAAATTTACCCTTCAAAGGAGTTTTATCCCGTTCTTCACTACCGTCCCCAGAGACAAATTCTAAGACAATCAACGGGGCAATAAACTCTCTCCACAACACATAAGAACGTCGCGTTTGTCCATTGAGCAAAAACGGTACATTCGGTACATAAAACCAATCTGGTGCTTCTGCGCCTTTTTCAGGGGGATCGGTCAAGCGCCAGTAAATGCCTAAGTCCTGCCCTATACAGTATTCACCTTCAGGATTTAATTGCTTGAGGACGGGTGTAATTGAGTCAGTTAGTAGAATGCTTTGGGGATGCTCTTGCCAGTTTTTCACAAAAGTACCATCGGACTCAGGAAGCTGGGTATGATCGGGGAAGGGGAAAGGAGTGAGAGCATCGGGTGGATTGGTTACAGAGGTCATAACACTACCTTTGCACTCTTGGTAAAGGTTATTTTTAGTTTAGCTTGCGATCGCTTTCTCAATATTCTCCACCTAGATTATAAATTGCACGCCAATTACTTCCAGTCGCCTGAGAAAGATTTTTAGCTTGATAGACCACTAGTTTTATTAGATACCTAAACTAAAACCGGATTTTGAGGGTGGCAGAATGTAAAATATTAACTTATTCTTTACCTGTCTTTGAAAAAAATCAGGGTGTCTAGTGCCAGAAGAATTTAGTTGCCAAATCTCACCACCATTTTTGTCTGAGGGTAGCGATCGCGATCTTAGTTTAGATTCAACCCTCCAAGAACTACCAATGTATAACTTCTCGGTGGAAATCAGCCACACTGGTATGGAAGTGGCTAGTTTTTTGGAGAAATACCCCTTGCTACCAGGAGTAATTTTGGTAGAAGAGGGACAGTTCATTGGGATGATTTCGCGGCGGCGACTACTGGAATTTTTGATTCGTCCATTCGGACAAGAGTTATTTGTTCAGCAACCATTAGCTGTTCTCTACAGCTACGTGCGGACACCGATGTTGCTAGTTGCTGATACAACATCGATTTTAACAACAATGCAACTTAGCTTAAAGCGATCGCCAGAATTATTAGCAGAACCAATTGTCATACAAACGGAATCTGGCGCTTATAGATTGTTAGATGTCCAAGAATTAAATATTATTTCTTGGCAAATTCGGGGAATCGACAATTTGATCCGGTACGAACGCAGTCAAGCCCAAATGATTCAAAATGATAAGATGGCAAACTTGGGGCGTTTGGTAGACGGCGTAGCCCACGAAATTTTAGACCCAGTGGGTTTTATTTGGGGTAATATAATTTATGTTTCAAACTACAGTCAAGATTTACTTAAACTCATAGCGGCTTACGAGCAAGAGTTATCATCAGTTTCTCCGGCAATTAATCAGATTAAAGAAGAAATTGAATTTGATTTTTTAGAAAAAGATTTGTCGCGATCGCTTGCTAGTATTCGGACGGGAGCGGAAAGATTAAAAAAACTCGTTACTAGCTTGCAAAACTTCTGTCATATTGATGAACTTTATCCCAAACCAGTAGACTTACACGCTTGTATAGATAGTATAATTTTACTAATTAATAGCCGTCTTCAAGGAGAAATTGAAATCGTCAAATACTATGGTCAACTACCCCCACTTTATTGCTTTATGGGGCAATTAAACCAGGTTTTGATGAATATTTTAAGCGAAGTTGTGGATACTTTACTCAATGAAGCAGTGCGACAACAGTTAAATTTAGAAGAGACAAAGACTGTTCAAAAACTCCGAATTGAGATTAACACAGAAGTTATATCACAAGAAGCAAGTAACCCAGATGCACCAGATTCTCGCTGGGTTTTAATTCGCATTGCTGACAATGGCTCTGGAATGTCTGAAGAATTACAACAGCAAATTATGGAGTCTTTTTCTCTGGAAACAAAGAATGGGAAAAATACTGGTTTAGCAGTAAGTTATCGAATTATCACTGTGAGACATGGTGGTAAATTGAATTTTCATTCACAAATTGGTATAGGTACAAAATTTGAAATATTGTTACCTTTGGTGTAATAAGATGCAGCAGAATTCAGAATTCAGGAGTAAAACACGCTTTATACCTGGGTAACAGACAAATCTTTGTGTACCTCACCAAGTTGTAATCTGCTGTATAGGACTCATATCTAATTTTTGAACAAGATTTCAGATAAAACCCTGAAAAAACGAGCTTTTCAGTCTCAGTATGTTTTCAGAAATCAAATCGGAGTCCTATACGTCGATATATAGCTCCAGTAGATTTATGGTTTGGATTTAAGAAAACACGATACTTGAGTACAGGAAACCGTTGCTTAAATAATTCAAAGAGTTCAAAGAATACATCACATGCTTTTGCTTCGTCTCCAACTTCTCGGAGAATGATATTTTTCCATCCTGCTGTTGATTCGTACCATTTATAATATCGAGCTACCCAGTCGTTGAACTGTGTAAAAGGAGGTATCTCTTCTCCATAAAAGATCCCATTTTCGCCCAGAGCAAAAGAATAGCCACCAATAAAGCCTCCTAACGCAGTTAAGGAACGCTGTCCTAAATACATTGCTGGTCTAGGTCTAATTATTTCTAAAATCTCATAAAGATTTTTCATTTATACTGCCTACTTAGAAGCTAATATACTTGATTTTAGTGATATTTTACCCTGCAATATACTCTCAGCCCCACCCTTAAAAAGCAGGGCTGTTTTATTCCCTCACCTGAGTTGTTTATTATTAAAATATCGTTTTTAGCAAACTTTCGCCACTTTGATAAATCTCCCGCGCGTAATCAGTCCAAGCGCCTTGTCCCCAATAACGAAAACAACTAGTTTGCAGCAAAAGGTTATGTAGAAGAACGTTACGGTATTGAGATTGTCTAGTAAACGGTTCTGCTGAGTCAGTTTGCAGTAATGGGTCAATTTTTTGATGAAATAAACTGCTTAATTGATACATGGGAGACAACACATTTTCATATCCTTTTACCCAACTGATATGATTTGTCCATGAGGCTCCATCCAGATGAAAATTAGAGTTTGTTTGCTTTAATTCTTGAATGGCATTCTCTACAGCTTGCGGTTGAATATTATCTGGTGAAACTCGCTCCCAAATTTGATGTTGTCCTATTGGCTGACAAGTTGGATAATCTTCAGGTTTGCATCCAGCAGCTTCGATTAATTCTAAATATTCTGTACCACACATCCCAACTACACCTGATTTTCCTCCCCCATTATTTACCATATCCCACCAAGCTTGTTTAAAAGCGCTAGGAAATTCATTCATCATTACGCCGCCATTTTCACCATCACCAATTTGGCTAACTATTGGTGATACAAATACACTGCCAATTTGTTGTTTAGATAATGTTTTAGCTTCGTAATAAGGCTGCATCTGAGCAACTAATTTCGTATCGGAACCTTGGGTTTTAATTAAAGCTGTGATGCTAATTGTTTCGCCTTGAGAATTCCGGGCAATTAGACGATGTGGTAAATGTTTATGAGTGAGAGATTGACCAGTAAGAGTTTCTACAGAATGTTCTTGAACCAGTAGCCAGCGATATCCACATTCTTTCAGCGCTTTCACAAATTCAAAGAGAGCATCAGGGTGATTTGGTAGGTGCATTTCTGGGGGCGAAAATCCTTTGACTCGCGCTAGTGCTTCCCAGCCAAAAATTGCGGCAAAGTGATGTTGCCATGCAACTATCTGTAATTTAATATCTGCTATGGGTGTGGAAGGAATAACTGCATGGCTCCACATTGTACCCAGCCACTCTACATAAGGTTGGTAGGTGCGATCGCAAGTGATGCGTTTAAGATTATCAAGAACATCATCACGTCCCATTTGCCGCAGTCCCCACAGAAGATTACCAGAGTAATCCAACATCACACGGGGATTGCAACCTTGATTTACAAGTTCGGGGATCATGTCACCCATGCGGCTGTAACAATAGGCAAAGGGATCTGCATTGTGGTTATCCCCTTCATGGGGATGTTCAAACATATATTGCAGATTGCTGATGAGTGTACCGCCATTCCCAGCTGGTATAGTTGGCTGGTGCATGTGTAAGGCGATCGCAAACACAGCATTTACGTTTTCTAAACGGATATTCGTTGTTGGTAAAAATACTGGTTGATCGTGGTTAACTACAGAGATAACCTCTGTTTCCCAACCAGAAATATTCGGCAAGCCATCAATGATTTCGGGCAAAGGAGTTAGGGTTGTGGGGAAGAAAAGCATTTCTGATTGCTCCGAAACAAGGTATGTCTAATTATGCGATCGCACAGCAATTTCTGATCTACAACTTTATCTATTGATGCAAACTGCGATCGCCTTATAGTCCCGCAATATCTGTGTAATTCAACAGTTTAGATATCCCACCTATATAAGAAATGTTGGAAAATATACAGCAATTCTATTTTATTTGTTGCCAGAGCCGTACAAATGTACGCCTTTACAGCCGATTCATTATGTTGCAAAGATTTTTAGAAATGGTATGATACAACTCGAAATTAACAAATTCAGATTTCATCTAAGTTTCTGGGTTTGAATCTGTTGTCTTCTTTTAGAAAATTGGTATAAGTCTTAACCAATTAAAAAGTTCTCAAACTTCTTTAATTAGCTAATCTTGCAACAAATAGACTTGTACGGAAATTTATAACTCAGTCTGTATAAGGATTTTAAAGGTTGACTATATGTCTTCATTCAACATAAAAATCATGATTTTGCACAATTTATTATGCTGTAAAATCCGCAAAAACTATACACAGTAAATATTAGGATTTATCAAGATAAAATTTTCTATTCTATCTTTACGCAAATTTAACTTGAGGAGGGGTCTAATGAAACTAAAACAATTTGGAATTACATTTTTGAGTGTTTGTATTGCTGCTTTTTCAGGAATAAAATCAGCAGAAGCGGCATCATTTTCGGTAATTGCCGACGATCTTAATAGTCCACGGGGTCTAACTTTTGGCCCTGACGGTAGCCTCTACGTCACGGAAGCAGGAACAGGCGGAAATGGAGCTTGTGTTCCTTCACCGAGTGCGGCAGGTCAATCTTTATGTTATGGCACAACTGGTGCAGTGACAAAGATTGGAAATGGTACACAAAAGCGTATACTTACAGGACTTCCTTCTTTGGCATTACCAGATGGTACTGATACTGCTGGGCCTCATGATATAAAATTTGATGCCAGTGGCAAGCCTTATATTGCAGTTGGGTATGCTTCTGATCCCACATTTCGAGCCACATTAGGTAACACTGATTTAGGAAAAATCATCACTGCTAATTTTAATACAAATTCCTGGACTAGTGTTGCTGATTTAGCTAATTATGAACTTGCAAATAATCCCGATCGAGGCGATCTAATTAGCAATCCCTTCTCTCTTCTTTTAGATGGAAATAAGATTGTTGCTGTTGATACTGGTGCTAATGAGTTACTCAGCGTAGGGACTGATGGAAGTAATTTAAAGGCGATCGCCACAATTCCCCGGCAGACATTAACTAATCCAATTTTCCCCTCTGGCGCATCGTCATCGCCATTTGAAATCCAAGCAGTACCCACAAATATCGTCAAAGGGCCAGATGGCGCTTATTACATTAGTCAATTAACTGGTTTTCCTTTTCCAGAAGGTGAAGCAAAAATCTACCGAGTTGGTGCTGATGGTCAACCAACAGTTTATACCGATGGCTTTACCCAACTTACTGACTTAGCTTTTGATAGTCAGGGTAATTTATATGCTTTGCAGTACGCTAATCAGTCACTCTGGAAAGGTAATGTAGATGGTTCTGTAATTAAAATAGCGAGCGATGGGACTCGCACAACTATTCTTAGTGACAATGGATTAGAGTCTCCTACTGCTTTGACTATTGGTGCTGATGATGCTATTTACGTGACAAACCGAGGCGATCGCCCAGGACAAGGGCAAGTTATTAAAATAGAGAATTCCAAATCTGTTCCTGAATCTACTTCTACTTTCAGCTTATTAGCATTTCTTGGCACTGTGAGCGTTACTTTTTTGCACAAGGGTAAAGCCAAAGGACTGAAGATTTCGGACAAGTTTGTTCAGGAGTGCTGAGTCACCAAAACAGTGCTGAGTGCCGAGTAACTCGGCTTAGAGTAAAAAGTAAAATTAATTGCACTCAGCATATAGGGGAGTCGTGCCCCTAAAAGCAAAGATAGGAATGCCTGCGGGGGGCTGTGCTTAGGATATGTCCTTGTTTCAATCCCCTAGTTTTAACTATGGGGTACTACTGGGCACTCAGCACTCAGCACTCAGCACTACTGAAGCGATCACTCTCGGCGTCTCGCCTTCTCTACGAGACGCTACGCGAAGGGGTAAGTTTTTCAATCAGCTGTTGTCTTCTTGGTGCTGGTGGTGTTGCTATTCGTAAAATTAGCTCTAACAACCAAGGGGCAAGGCGTTGACACAACACGGCTAAATGACTTTGCCATCCGACTAAGATTTCTGATGAATCAGTCTGCATTCCGGTGACGAGTGCTTTAGCCACTTGCTGGGGAGTCATGGGGATCACCCAGCGAAATAATTTTAAGTCGCGCACCATGTCTGTGTCTGTCAGGGAAGGCAGTAATGCAATGACGCGGATATTGTGTTCAGCTAGTTCTTGGCGCAAGGCTTGGGTAAATCCTAAGATGGCAAACTTGGTTGCTGAGTATGTCGCCATCGTTGGTGCAGCCACTTTCCCCATCAGGCTCGATACATTGACAATTGTCCCTTGTCTTTGGCTGGCCATGCGTCGAGCAATCAAACTAGTGAGGTTGTACATTCCTAACAAGTTCACAGAGAGTTCTTCTTGAACTTGAGGCATTTTAGATTGCAAAAACGAACTTTGATATGCGACTCCCGCACAATTAACTAGCAGGTGAATCTGTCCGTAATTGCGCCATAGTTGGGCAACAGCGATATTTACTTCTATTGTCTGCGTCAAATCTAAGGCCACGATCGCAGCTTCTGTACCCATAGCCTCGATTTCGTTGGCTACCTCCAATAACTTGCGGCGATCGCGTGCTATCAATATCATCCGTTTGATGCCTTGTTGCGCTAATTCGAGGGCGATCGCTCGTCCAATTCCACGCGAAGCCCCTGTAATTAAGGCAACTTTACCTTGAATCTCCATTGGTTTTATCCTCTAAAATTTAAGTCTTACCAAACTCTTCGTTATTGCCGATACACACAAGCAAGAGCTACTTGCTTGTCGGCACAAGGTAAGACAAATAATCAATCGCAATTGAAATCAAACTGAAACTAAGCCTTTAGCAACGAGATATTTCTTGGTTAATCTGCAATCCCTCATACTTGTCTATATGAGGCAGAAATTTCTCGTTTTGAACCCGTCAAAGCCTAACACACTTGGCTGAATGGGTATAGCTCATAGATTTTATTTCTCCTAGATCCGAGCGTTCATCAGCATCGCTGTCATACACACGTTAGCAATTAAATCAAGCTATTGCAATATTCTTTAATAAGGATTTCTTAATACTTCTTAATGACAAACATATATATACAAAAGATTTTATTAAATAAGTTTTTATGAATCCCTCAGTACAAATATCTCATTTTCCTGACAAATAGCCCTGTTTTAATAAATTGTGATATCTAATTCATCCTTTAGAAATAAAAAAGACATATAGCATTTTGGCTGATAGTTGCAATAGTTAGAACTTTCAGCTTACTGATATAATTGCAACAGTATATTTACTATTTTCTTGAAAAGAAAGATTGATGACTTTTATTGATTGAAAACAATCAAAAAGAGCTAGATCGTTGTCTGAAATTATCTGCCAAAACTTTAAGATAAATAGTAATTTGTTTAAGTTTAGCTTTGAGTTAATCAAAGTAATGCTTGAGACTTGCCTCGTCTATAGCAAACTTCAATTGTTCTCAAACAATAAGATCCCCGATTTCTCTAATAAATCGGGGATCTGAAGTGTAAGTCAATATGATTCCAAATTGATGATTCCGCCGAAAACTGCACTCAGTACATTTACGTAATTATTAATTATTACCCCACGGTTAAATCGACTTACTCACAGCAAGGATGGATATCAATACTGCTCGGTTAAAAATATTCGTAGGTTGGGTTGAGCGTAAGCGTTACCCAAGAAACCAAGCAAAATGCTGGGTTTCGTTCCTTAGCCCACAGGCATCGCACTTTTGATCTCAATGTCTGAGCCGTTCCCCCTTACCAAGGCTACCGTGTACACACAAGTAGAATTACCCCCCTTAATCCCCCCGATATATTGGGGGGAAACAGAAAAAATGTTGTTCCCTCCCCTTTATAAGGGGAGGGTTAGGGTGGGGTAAAACCGAGATTTATCAACTACTTGAGACTTGTGTATACACGGTAGCTTACCAAGGGGGGACTACAGGGGGGTTAAAACGATCTCAAATTCTCACGAATGATTTAGGACTGCTATATAAGCAACAGCTACCTCGAAGTCGTGTTGAAGTACTTGAAAGTCGTGTTGAGGTACTTGAAAGTCGTGTTGAAGTACTTGAAAGTCGTGTTGAGGTACTTCAAAATCGTGTTGAGGTACTTGAAAGTCGTGTTAAGGTACTTGAAAGTCGTGTTGAAGTACTCCGAAGTCGTGTTAGAGTACTTCAAACTTTGTCGCACCGCAATCTCTACAAACAAAGCGATGTCTACGACGGGCTACGCCTACGCTTGACTTTTAAAACAGTTGTTACACATTTCTATTTTTTAGGCAAAACCTACGCAGTATTGACACCACTCCCTATTCCCCGTCTAAGTTGTGGTCTAAATACCTAAAAAATGCTATAAAGTCTATCAGCTTAATTAAGGAGTTAAAAAATCTAAATGGTTTCCTGGTTGGGCACGCAAATCTTCCACAGTTCCCTGAATTTGTAATTTGCCTTGATTTAGTAGCACAATCCAATCAGCATGGGCGATTACTCTCGGACGGTGGCTAATCAGAATCGTAGTTTTGCTTTGGCGATGCAACAACAGTTGGTTCAAAACTTGAGCTTCACTAACTGGATCGAGTCCAGCTGTTGATTCATCTAAAATCAGGACTGGTGGATCGTTGATGATGGCTCTTGCTATAGCCAATCTTTGCCGTTGTCCACCAGAAATATTTGAGCCAAATTCACCTAATACAGTTTGATATTTTTCAGGTAATTTACTAATAAAATCGTCTGCCTCTGCAATTTTGCAAGCGTTGACAATTTGCTCAAAGGTGACGTGAGGAGAACCTAACCGAAAGTTTTCAACAATTGAGCGACTCCAAAAATGAGCTTCTTGGGGAACGAGGACTACTTGTTGTCGCAAACAATCAAGGGCAAGGTCTTGTAGATTATAAATACCAATGCGAATATTACCAGAATTAGGTGTATATAATCCTGCAATCAGTTTAGCAAAAGAACTTTTACCACAGCCAGATGTACCAATTAGAGCAATAACTTTACCGCCAGGAATCGTGAGAGAGAAATTTTCCAGTAACTCTAGCCTTCCAGGGTAGTGAAAGTTGAGATTTGTGCAAATAATATCAGCATCGCGACGAATTTTTGCAAAGGGTTTGTTAGTATCGCCTTGAGTTTCAAGTGTAGAGTCAATAACTTCTGTTAAGCGCTGCGTAGCAGTTTTTGCACGAGTGAATTCATCTATAAATCTGATGACAGTACCAAGGAAATCTATGCGTAAGTCTTGATAAATATGGCGATCTAAAAGCTTAACTTTGTTGTCAAAAATATATAATTTAATCACGTATTAATACTGAAAAATTCATTAAAAATGCCCAGAATTAAAGATAGAGTCAAGTTAACTAAACAATATTTTTTCTAAGAGCTGTACTGAAAAAATTATAAAACTCGAAACAGAGATTTTGGATTTAAAATACGTGTTATTACGTAAATTAGGCTTAATTTAAGTTAACTTAATACAATAATGATTTTAATAGGTCTAATTTCTTCTGATATAAAAACACTTCATTTTGCTCAATTATTTATTAAATAGAAAAAAGCTTTCATTAATATACAAATTGTTTGCAAATAAATAAATAAATAGTAAAAAGTTAGAGGATAATTGTAAAGATTTGGTATTTTCACTAAATAAAGTAAGTAAGTCGGCACAATAAAACTAAACTGTGTAAAGAAAAGTAAACAAGACTCAAACCTTCTCTCCTCCTGCTCCCTGCCTCCAGCAATAACTGCTTTATCTCAACGATAATTATTTACGCCGACCTGCTTAGTTCTTGTTTAACACTTTTTAATTACTCTCTACAGAGAAAAAACAATAGTACTTATTAGACAACACTTTCAGCCAAAAGAAATGGTTTTAGTCATAATGTTAGGAAATAAAGTTTCAAACTCAGCAGGACTTACGCAACTGGCACAGGCGATCGCGAAAATATAGTACATTTGTATGAT